>NZ_JARVTB010000025.1:0-18295 GCF_030208885.1 Arthrobacter sp. fls2-241-R2A-172
TCCCGACCTGATCAACAACGACGACGTCAGCCTCTTCCTCAAACGCAACTAGCCGGCACTTTAGTGCCAAAGGCTGCGGGTCCGGTCCGGGATCCGCACCGGACCCGCAGCTTCCACCTCCACCGCCCCGACCTACCCCAGGCCGAAGACCCGGAGCATCTATGACACTCCAGTTCGAGCATGCATCTCCCCATCAGCGGGTACTCTTCGGCAACGGCAACGCAACAGAGGCCCTTACTGCCGAAGCTGCACGGCTGAAAACCCAACATGCGATGGTAATCTCCAGCCGCAGGTATGCGGACGTGGCCGAGACCATCACCCAAGGCGCCAAAGTCGCCCTGCGTTATCACGACGTGGTGGAACATGTCCCCGCCGCGGCTGCGGAAGCAGCCCGCATGGCTGCCGCCTTCCACAACGCCGACCTTCTGGTAGCCGTAGGCGGCGGATCGGCCATCGGACTAGCCAAGGCCGTTGCGCTCACCACTGGTTTACCCATCGTTGCGGTGCCCACCGGATACGCCGGTTCCGAGGCCACGAACATCTGGGGCATCACAGCGGACCACCGCAAGACCACTGGCGTGGACGACCGCGTGCTGCCCGCATCCGTAATTTACGACGTCGGCTTGACGCTTTCGCTGCCCGTGGCACTCTCGATAGCCTCGGGTTTGAACGCGCTGGCGCACTGCATCGATTCCCTGTGGGCACCACGCCGCCACCCAGTGAACGCAGCACTCGCCACGGAAGCCATCCACCTGCTCGCCGAGGGACTGCCAGCCGTGAAGGCAAACCCCCTAAGCGTTGCAGGCAGGGAACAAATGCTGAGCGGCGCATTCCTCGCTGCAACCGCATTCGCATCAGCAGGTGCAGGTATGCATCACAAAATCTGCCACGTCTTGGGCGGAACCTTCAACCTTCCGCACGCCCAAACGCATGCGGCGATCCTTCCCCATGCCACAGCATTCAACGCCGCAGGCGCACCGGAAGCGCAAAAACGCATCGCCGACGCCTTAAGCAGCGCCGATGCGGGGACAGGCCTGGCGAACCTCTACGAGAAACTTGACGCGCCACGCAGCCTTGGCAGTCTCGGATTCCGCGAAGACCAAGTCCCCGAAGCCGTACACGTCATACTGCCGCAGATACCCCCGTCGAATCCCCGCAGCGTCGATGCTGCCGACCTGGAACGGCTGCTGCGTTCCGCTTGGAAAGGAAACACCCCATGATTTTTCTGGCATGCCAGCTCGGACTGCTGTCCCGCCTCAACAGCAAGCAGGACTTCGCGTTGTGGGAGGCCGAGCTGGCAACGCCCAGCTTTCGGTTCACCTCGTCCGCCTGGGCGGGCTGGTACGAAGAGGACACCTCAACTTTACGAAACTGAATTCGGCAAAATAGGCCGGTCCAGTTTTCAGCCGCGCCCCGTGTACGTGCCGTCAGAGGCGCCCCGGCTTCGGCGGCGACCTCCAACTCCTTCGGCCACATCACCTGGGTCGGATTCCTCTCATGGGCACGATTCTTCGCCCTCGGCGGCAAAAGGCAGGACTGCCCAAAGCCATCCCCGCCAACCTCTCCGCGTTCTCTTGGGCGCAGCAATCGTCCGGGGAGCAGCGAACCTGCCCGTTCCCCGGCGTTGGCCATATGGGCGTCCAGGCACGCTGGAGCGTGCTGGCCTTCATCCCGGGCACATTCGCCGGATGCGCTGCCTACTTCGGCACCACCTTCGACGCCGCCGGCACATCGCCCTCATCGCGGGAGCCGGCCTCGGCCGGCTCTTCGAGTACACGGCCGGCCTTCTCACCAACGCCGGCAAGAAACAGGCCGCACCCGTCCACAGATCGAGTCCCCACACCACCATCGAGGAACCGCCATGAGTGCACCAACAGCGCAGACCGCTGCCGGATCATTCGCCATCGAACACAGAATCCACGAACCCCAGGCATCGCGGCGCTTCCGCGTCGATGACTGGTTCCGCCTCCGGCAGCAACAGTAGAAATCCACCGCTAAGGCACCTACACCAGAACCGGCCGTGTGGAAGCCGAAACACCGGACTCAAGCATGCTCTGGCTCTGCTAGGAAGGCGTCGAACGACGCATGCTCATCGACAAGCACGACGGCTACGAGGTGTGATCGAACCCGGGCAACTCCAGCCGGCAGAACACCACGAATAACTAACGGAGACAGCCACGACCAACGTCACCGAACAACCAAACACCATCAACCCGGACAGGTCAGGGACGTCATGTCCAAGGTCCCCACCAGCGTCATAGTCATCGCCGGGCACCAGAACTGACCGGCGAATGCGACGCCATGATCGAGGATCATTCGTGCTCGTCTCCCTGGACTCCTACCTCGTCGGCTTCTTCGTCTCCCAACATTCGACGACCTGGCCCCAGCTCACCAAAGCCACAGTGCTCGGACTAAGCGCCCTGGCGGCAACCCACAGACAGTTCTGCCGCAAACTCGGCAAGAAAGAAGCAGACCGCTTGGACGAACGATTCTGGGTCCGGGGCGATTCGAGCCCCGCTGGTCGCCGGCTCCATTGCCTCCATGGAATGTCAGATCGAGAACGTCACCGCCGCCGGCGACCACACCTTCGTCCTGGCCCGGTACTCGGCCTAAACGCCGTCCCCACCAACGACCCCTCGTCTTCCAAAACCACGAATTCACCCGTCTCCTCTGATAAGCCATCACAGCATCCGCGACGACTACCCGACGACCGAACACACCACCCGAAGAGGCCCCACCGTGTCCCCGGACATTCCCAATCCAGCGGCCGCATCCGGCTCGACGGCCACCGCTGCCACGCCCAGCAGGGTGATGCTTGTAAAACCTGCTGCATGAGAACCGTAAGTTTGCCCCGTCCGAGGATTTCTCTGCGAACGCCGCCGTGACGGCGGATGAGTACTAGGAGGCGGCAGCTGACCGGCCGGCGTTCTGGGCGAAGCAGGCACTTGAGCTGCTGAGCTGTGACAAGGACTTCGATCAGGCGCTGGACTGTTCCGATGCGCCGTTAGCCAAGTGGTTCGTCGGCGGCGAAGTCAACGCCGCGTACAACGCCCTGACCGGCACGTTGAGAACGGCCTCGGCGACCGGGTGGCCATCCACTTCGAGGGCGAGCCGGGCGATTCCCGCTCCTACACCTACGCGGAACTCACCGACGAGGTGAAGAACGCCGCGAACGCGTTCGAATCCCTCGGCGTTGCCAAGGGCGCCGCGTGGCCGTGTACCTGCCCATGATCCCCGAGGCCGTCATCACGCTGCTTGCCTGCGCCCGGATCGGGGCCGTGCACTCGGTGGGTTCTCCGCCGACGCGCTCCGTTCCCGCATCGAGGACGCCGAGGCCAAGCTCGTGGTCACCGCCGACGGGACCTACCGCCGCGGCAAGCTCAGCGCACTCATGAGCGCGGTGGATGAGGCCCTCGCGAACGACGGCCACACCGTCCCGAACGTCGTGGTGGTCAAGCGCAACGGCCAGGACGTCGACTGGACCGAAGGCCGGGACCGCCGGTGGGCAGACACCGTCGGATCAGCGTCCGCCGACCACACCGCCGTCGGGCATGACTCCGAGCACCCGCTGTTCATTCTCTACACCTCCGGCACCACCGGGAAGCCCAAGGGCATCCTGCACACCACCGGCGGCTGCCTCACCTAGGCCGCCTTCACCCACAAGGCCGTCTTCGACCTGCACCCCGAGACGGACGTGTACTGGTGCACGGCCGATGTCGGCTGGGTCACCGGACACTCCTACGTCGCCTACGCGCCGCTCATCAACGGCGCCACCCAGGCCATGTACGAAGGCACCCCGCACTCACCCCGCCAGTGCCGCTGGTGGGAAAACGTGGAAAAGTACAAGGTCTCCATCCTTACACCGCCCCCACCGCGCACGTTCATGACATGAGGCGGGGACATTCCGGACAAGTACGACCTCTCCTCCATCCGCGTCCTGGGCTCCGCCGGTGAACCCATCAACCCCGAAACCTGGATGTGGTACCGCGACGTCATCGGCGGCAACGGCGGCAAGCAAAACCCCGCCCCGATCGTGGACACCGGGTGGCAGACCGAAACCGGAGCCCAGATGATCGCCCCGCTGCCCGGCGTGACCGCCACCAGGCCCGGTTCCGCGCAGGTGCCGCTGCCCGGCATCGCGCTGGATGTCGTCGACGAGAACGGCAACTCCGTCCCGGACGGGCACGGCGGCTTCCTGGTCATCCGTGAACCGTGGCCCTCCATGCTCCGCGGCATCTGGGGCGACCCGGAACGGTTCAAGGACACCTACTGGTCCCGGTTCGAGAACATGTACTTCCCCCGTGGACGGCGCCAAGAAGGACGAGGACGGCGACATCTGGCTCCTGGGCCGCGTGGACGACGTCATGAACGTCTCCGGCCACCGCCTCTCCACCACGGAAATCGAATCCGCCCCGGTAAGCGACCCCGCCGTCGCGGAGACCGCCGTCGTCGGCGCAACAGACGAAACCACCAGCCAGGCCGTCGTCGCGTTCGTCATCCTCCGCGGCGACGCCGTGGAGGACACCGCAACTGAAGCAACGGTATTCGGCCCGTTTTTAGCCGAGGACGCGCCCAAAAAAGTGAACAGGGTGGTGACACGGCGGCCAGCGCACGCGGGGAACCATGCTGGGTTGAAGGAACGGTGGCTGACACTGAAGGCCTGCTTGAGCCGGGTGCCCGCGCGAGGTACGGGAAGCAGACGAAGATGGCTTTTACGACGCGCAATACGCTCGCCGCGTGCACAACTGGACCGGCTCCGCTTCAAGCCGACAGCATCGCGAGCTTCAAATTTTGGTTGGTCAAATGCTGGCCGCTCTGGGCCGTTCCCTGTACGTGCGTCGCACTTGCACTTCATGGTTGCCGCTGAAGGGTACCGGACCCTTGTGACCACTTCTTCGTTAGAGGCGACCCGCAGCTAGACATCGGCGATTTCGTTTTCGGTATCAAGGACTGAGTTACCAAAACGCTTCGAGCCACAGGCTCTGCGTGCGCCGACGCCGGACGGGCGCGACCTATAGGTCAAATTTGGACCCGAACTCGTTTTTGACATCGTTCATGCTCCTGCCCGCGAGTAACAGCCTCAGTCAGGAAATCAACGCCTTCCTGGGCCTTCAACTGGAGGAAAAAGCGGCAAGCATCCGGCACCATTCGCCCGGACCAAGTGCGGCCCATGCAGCCGATACGACACAGGAACGGTGCCCTCAGGGGCAGCTTCCTCTTCTCACCAGCCCTCCCTGGGCGCCAAACTGATTCGCATATCGGTCCCCTCAAGCTCCTATTCCCAGAGCGAAATGTCCTCCATGAGGAACTTCAGCATCAATGCCAGCATCACTGCTGCGTACATGCGTTGGCGTTCCTCTCATGAAAAGCGAGGAAGTGAGGTACTTGTTCCATCACGGCCTGCCCGCTCGAGCTGGGCCCTGAACGGGTGTGGGGGAGCCCGACACATCCTGCCGTCCCAGATTCCTTACGTTCGGCGATCGCAATCCCGCGCTTCAACGTCGTGATCGAAAGCCGAAATCCTTCGCGATCTGCGCCAGCTGCGCCTCACCCTTACGGGTCACATCCATAGCATCCTGGGGAACTCCGCCCTATACGGCGTGAGCATGGTCAACATTCCTTCCACGAGCAAAAGCCCGCAAGGTCAAGGGGTCACAAAACCGTGGGCGTCCTCTTCGAACTGTGTGCCGACTCACAATGTGGAAAGCGTGTAAACATATATTTCTGCTAAAGTCAACAGGATCGATGTCCAAGGAACGAGTGACGCCCCCGAGATGTTGTCGGAGTTCCAGTCCGCAGGCGCTTCACTGGTCGCTCCCAGCCAAACCTCACCTTCCCGCACAATGCCGAGGGTTATGGCAGGCAATCCGACAACCACCCAAGCGGGCGTCATGGATTGACATAGCTTAACCGAGGCTGGCGTCGTCCGCGGGTAGCCCTTTTGCAGATTGACATTGAACCTTGTTCCGGGGATCGGAACACCGGGTAGAGCCGCCTTGCCGACGTCGGCTTTGATAAGTCAGGTACACACGACTCCTGTTTCTGGGTTGTGTGGTGTTGCCAGGTCGGCAACGAGCACGAAGTTGCTACCCCGTGAAATGGAGGTGCGCAGTGAATCTGGCCGGCAAAGTAGCGATCGTTACGGGCAGCGGGCAGGGCTTGGGACTTGCGTATGCCAAGGAACTTGCAGGCCGTGGTTGTGCTGTCGTCATCAACGGAGTGAACGCGGAACGGGCCGAGCGTGCCGCAGCCCAGATACGAAGGGACGGTGGCCGCGCCGTCTCCGTTGCCGCCAATGTCGGCACCAGCGAAGCGGCAAGGGCGCTCGTTAGCGGTGCAATCGCCGCTTTCGGTCGACTCGATGCATTGGTGACAAACGCCGGCAACCTGCGGGACAAGAGCTTACTGAACATGTCCGACGAGGACTTCGACGTGGTCGTGAATGTTCACCTACGCGGAACATTTACGTGTGTACGGGAGGCCTTTTCCTACTTCAAAGACGCAGGCATTCGCGGCCGAATTATCACAATCGGTTCCCCCAGTGGGCAATACGGGAACTTCGGCCAGACAAACTATTCTGCCGCCAAGGCGGGAATCGTAGGGATGATGCGAACCTGGGCCCTGGAAATGAAGAACTCAGGTGTCAACGTGAACACCGTTATTCCCGTCGCGGCAACGACAATGACCAAGGCCGTTCCATACTTCCAGAAGGCCCTTGAAGCGGAGGAACGCGGCGAAGCTATGCCCTCCTTCTTCCGCCGTGAACTTGGCTTCGGCAGAACTACAGACGTCGCAGGTCTTATCGCATACCTTGTTTCTGATGATGCAGCGGGTATAACTGGGCAGGTCATCGGTGTCGGGGGCGACCGCCTGCAACTCTGGGCGCACCCGGCGCCCCTCAGCAGCGAATATCACGACGGCGGCTGGGGCTATGAGGACCTTCAACAACATGGAGCGGAATTGTTCAAGCCGGAGAAGTTGCAACAGGTCGGCGCAACGTTTCCACAGCTGCCACCAGAACTCCAACCCGGGACCTCATAGCTCAAATCGGATGGCGACAACGACGGCGAACCACCTTAGCGCGAAATGGGCTGCCTTCCCTCAATGTCCGTTATGCACGCCTGTCAACCGCGTGTGAATAGATGGTGCCTTCCGGCCTATCTTACGACGAACGCTTCCGAGAGCTTGTCGTCCACATAGCGACAAATGCCCGATGATATCGAACCCATGAAAGATTCAGGAATGCCGAACCTCGTAGTCGACTTCAAGGACCTCCCCAATATGGCAGGTACCGATCTCGGAACTAGTGATTACAGGGAGATAACCCAAGTGGATATTGACACTTTCGCCAACCTCACCGGTGACCGGCAATGGATTCACGTGGACCCCGAACGTGCACAAGAAAGCCCACTCGGCGCTACGATTGCGCACGGCTTCTTCATACTCTCTCTTATCATTCCACTCTGGAGTGAACTCTTTGACGTTGAGGGCGTGACAACCAAGCTCAACTACGGCCTCGATAAAGTACGCTTCACCTCACCGGTCAAGGTAGGCTCTAAGGTCCGGCTTCGCGCAGCCATAACCGACGTCAGTGCTGTCGAAGGCGGCGCAACGATCAAGGTGAAAGCAATAATTGAAGTGAAGGACATCGAACGCCCCGCCGCCGTGGCTCAACTCCTGGCACGCTTCTACGTCTAACACCGCAAGCAGGGAAATAGAGCGATCAGCAAGCCATTCGACGCAGCAACTCATTGCGCCGAGGGTTTCAAAACCAATAGACCGGAAGGGCACCAAAAACACCCTTAACCCCGCTTCAACTGCACTCTTAGTCGTCCACCTGCAGCACGACTTCGTCTCACCGGGACTGTGGAAATAACGGCTATCCGGCTCGATACGCTGGGCTGTGAGCCAGGCGGGGAGGAGCCCGATAAGGCCGCGACACTTGAGCTGTGCCGATTACGAAAACCGCTAAAAGCCTCACAGTGAAGTCTGAGGCCGAGGCCGCCCGCAGCTGGTGAGGATGGCTAAGGAGCAGGGCCTGTCCCTCCGCGCTGTTCCCGGCCATTGGGAAAGGGACCTAATCATCGGTTCGACGGCATCGAAGTCCGCGATCGGGACCCTTGTCGAACGGGCCCGCGGTTACGTGATGTTGCTGCATCTGCCCGGGGATCACACTGCCCGCACTGTCGCCGATGCCATGATCACCGCGATAAATAGCCTGCCCGAGCAATTGCGCCCTTCGACGGCTTGGGATCAAGGAGCGGAGATGTCACGGCATCAGGAGATCACGATGGCGACCGGTATGCCGATCTACTTCTGCGACCCACACTCGCCCTGGCAACGCGGCAGCAACGAAAACACCAACGGGCTCCTCCGCAAGTACTTCCCGAAAAGCACCGATCTTTCGTTTCACGGGCCCGGAATCCTCGAAAACGTCGCCGCGGAACTCAACCGTCGGCCACGGAAACGACACGGCTACCGTACGCCCGAAAAAGTCCTCGCCAAGCTAGTCTCGAATCCAGTCAACTAAGTCCGGGGTTGCAGGCACCACTGGAATTCACCCCTCATCGCACTGGCGAGGCGCCTACCAGAAACCAATGTCACGCGTCACCGCTCAGGCGGCTTGACAGAAACCTTGAGATTCCCAATGGCCGGGGACGGCCCTGTCTTGGGCTTCTGCGGGCCGTTCGCTGATCTTGAAGGCTTCCGTGTAAGGGCTGTTCCTGGTCCGGTCCGCGGTGTGGGGGACGCGCTGCTTGCGTTTCAGGCTGAGCTTGCCGGCCAGGTCGGCCCGCAGGGCGCCGCGGGACTGAACGTCTAAGGCTTGGTAGATCGTCTCGTGGCTCACCTGCATAGTCTGATCATCCGGGAAGTGGAAGGCCAACATCGCCGAGATCAGTTTGGGGCTCCGCCCGTCACGATCCACACTCCGATCAGCCGGCATAGCGCCTCCCGTTCGATGAGCTTTAACGGTTTGGGCCGGCGCCGGGCCTCATGCGCCTTCGCATGCGCGGCCGAGGCCTAATACACACCGTACGCTCTGGTTTGCGTTTCACCTCCCGCCAGACCATGGACTTGTTCCGCCCGATCGCCGCACCGATCCTGGCGTAACTCAGTCCGCTCCGCGCGCCAATCTGGATCATACCCCGCTCCGCCAGGTTCAAAGCCCGGCCCGGCCCCTCCACTGAGGGCGCCGGAACCGCCAAGCCCCCAGTGGCGCCATATTCACAGTCATTATCTGGCCAGACTGGGCCCACCAATTACTCCCGGTCGGGTGCGCCGCTCCGGCACGCCGGGAGGCCTGCAGGATCGACAGTCCACCGCACACCAAATCAACAAACTCAGTACGGGCGGCCGGCGGAAACAACTTGACCATGAAACGCTCCATCAATCAGAGCGTTGCAACCAACCCATGAACTTGCCATCAAATCCTTACAGGGAAGTGTCAATCAAACCTTTAGCAGTCCCAATACCCGTTCGTTTGCGTCACCTATTTTTGGCACAAGCCAAGAATTTGGCCTGTCAAAGTGGTTTCTATGAAGGGGTGGGTGTCATCGGTCGTTCCGGTCGCTAAGGTCTGCCTATTAGCTCCAACGAGTGCGCTAGATATAGCGCTAATTCCAGCTTCATTCGGTTTTGACCAACGGGGCAATTCAGGATCTGCTCTGCCCGGCCGATCCGATAGCGAACAGTGTTGTGATGGATACCCAGCACCGAAGCGGTTGCCCGGAAGCTGCCGCCTGTAGCGAAAAATTCCCAGAGTGTATCCCGCAGGACCGCCATCTCCGGCGTCGCGTCGCCAATAGTGCCAAGCTGCTCTAAGACGAAAGTCCTGCACCGCTCGTAGTTCTCGCTGCACATTGCCGCGATCTCGATCTCATCGAATTGGGTGACCGTCCCGGGCCGCTTAGCAGCTTTTCGTCCGACGCGTAGGGCTTCGAGCGCTTGCTGGTGGCTTCGGCGGAAGCCCTCAAGCCCAAAACCGGGTTGACCTTGCCCGACGAGGACGGACACCTGTTCGAAGGATGCCCTATCGTTCTTCCTCGTGGGAACCCAGCACCAGGTCGTATTGACGTCGACACGGGCGACCAGGGGCCTGGCGTTGGCAATTGAACCGGCCAGCGCCCTGGCCAGCGAATCGAGAGGCGCGGAAGGCTGCCCGTCCTCGACCCGGCTCAGGACCAGGGCGACGTGCCATCCGGCGAAGTTGTACCCGAGCCGCATAGTTGCGACCGTGGGATCAAAATCGCCGCCATCGAGCGCGCTGCTGACATACGCCGCCCTTTCCAAAGTCCCTTCCTGTACCAGCCGGTCTGATTCGTCCCGGTAGGCGGCCTCGATACGTTCCAATATGACCTCGAGCCATGTCAGGAGGAACGACGTGCCGTACTGGACCACCGCCACCTGCGCCTCGCTTTCGGGTTCAAACCCTGCTACAGCACGGGCCCACTCATCGCACCAAAACGCTATCCCCACTCGGTACCCGCGAGTGAGGGCCGAGCGGTCGACGCCATGCTGGACCATGTCGCGGGCGATGCGCAACGTCTCTGCCGAGGGCACGATCTCTGTGGCGTCTTCGCCACGCGAAAGGGCGTGGATCAACGCCGCCGAGCCAATCCGACCTGATGCTTTGGCGAGCTCACGGACGCCGAGCCGGGACAACTCGGGAATCCGTTCGACAATGTAGCCCGCCGTGGCGTCTCCGATGTCGTCGATGCGGGGCAGCAAGGCTGTCGCCACGCGACGTGCCCGCTCCCGGACCTCAGGATCAACACCGCTCACCGATATCACTTTCCTCTCATTCTGGCCCATTTGGTCGATTGGTCAATAGAGAGGGCTTTTCTCGGCCAACGGACCGAAGACCTGGCCTCCCCGCCACGACACCCTTAGATTATGAGGGATCAGATCGTTCCCTGCATTGAAAGTTTTTCCGGGCGCTAGTCCGGTTCAGGAAACGAGGGAGTTTTCAATGAATGGACACCATGACGTCGTCGTTATAGGTGCCGGTTTCTCTGGCTTATACGCGGTTCACAAGATGCGCAACGAACTCGGGCTGTCAGTGAGGGCATTCGAAGCCGCTGACGGTATCGGAGGAACATGGTGGTGGAATCGGTATCCGGGAGCGCGGTGCGACTTTGAATCCGTGCACTACAGTTACTCGTTCTCCGACGAGATCCAGCGTGAATGGGAATGGACCGAAAAATTCGCCCCCCAACGAGAGATCCGATCGTATCTGGAATGGGTGGCCGATCGACTTGAGCTCCGCGGCTCGTTCCAGTTCGGAACGCGCGTGGAGTCGCTCACGTGGGACGAGCCTTCTGCCACCTGGGCCGTGCGAACATCCGATGGCGAAGTCTGCAGCGCGCGCTACGTGGTCTCCTGCGTGGGCGGCCTGTCGCATCCCAAGAGCGTTGATTTTCCTGGGGCCGATCTTTTCACCGGCGAGCTTTATCGGACAAGCTCCTGGCCCGAGCACGAGGTGGATTTCGCAGGAAAGCGAGTCGGCGTGGTGGGAGTTGGCGCCTCGGGAATTCAGCTTGTCACGGCGATCGCCGAGAAGACGGGGGCCCTCACCATATTTCAGCGAACCCCGAATTTCGTAGGCCGGCTGGGTAACGAGCCTGTCGCTCCTGAACAACGTCGTTGGAACGCCGAGAACCACGAGCAGATTCGCGGCGAATCCGGGAGCTACCTGATGGGGCTCCCGTACGACAGGGCGCTGCTTCCAGCCAGTGCTGCCAGCCCTGAAGAACGCAGGGAAGTATATGACCGCTACTGGGAGCGCGGAGGTTTCTCACTCCTTACGTCCACCTTTAACGACCTGCTGTTCAACCCGGAATCCAATGAAACGGCAGCAGAGTATGTGCGAGGGAAGATCCGCGAACAGGTCAAGGATCCAGCAACCGCCCAACTCCTCAGCCCGCGGGATCATCCATACGCCACGAAGCGTCCTCCGTTCGTCGATGGCTACTATGACGTCTACAATCTGCCCCATGTGCAGTTGGTAGACGCCGCTGCGGCGCCAATCAAGGAAATCACGGAGACCGGGATTCGCACGGCCGACGCCACATACGAGTTCGACATGATCGTCCTGGCCACCGGATTCGATGCATTCACCGGCGCACAGCTCGCTATCCCCACCATCGGGCGGGCTGGCATGACGCTGCAGTCCACGTGGCAAGATGGGCCTCGAAACTATCTGGGTATGCTCGGCGCAGGATTTCCGAACCTCTTCACGATCGTCGGGCCGCTCAGCGCAGCTGGCGTTGTCAACACCACCATGGTGACCGAAAAGCAAGTGGAGTTTGCCACAGCGCTAGTGAGTGAAATGCAATCCCGCCACGCTACAACAGTTGAAGCAACGGCTGACGCTGAGGAACGCTGGGTGCACCTGTGCCGCGCGATTATAGCGATGTCACTCTACTCGGCATCCCCAAAGTCTTGGCACGTCGGTGGGAATGTCGAGGGCAAAGCTGTCACGGGCTACACCTTTATGCTCGGTGCGCCAATGTACAACGCCATCATCGAGCAGGCGCGGTCACACGGCTTCGCTGGCCTATCCTTCGACGGGGTGGCAACGGAGGTGCCGCCCCTGGTGCGGCTTGACCCGGCTGCCGCGGTCGTCGTAGCGGGCATGCTCAACGGCGGCACACCCCCCATGGAGCAGCTGACTCCGGAGATGATGCGCGGACTGATGGATGCCATGGGTGGCATGCAGATTACGGGTCCTGATATGCGCGTTGAAGAGATCGATGTGCCACGTATGAGGATCTACATTCCTGACAGTGTCGCGGTCGAAGGAGCAGAGAATGCTCCTGTGCTGATCATGTACCACGGCGGTGGATTCGTCTCCGGGTCGCTCGAGACGCTTGACCCCACCTGCCGGCGCTACGCCGATAGCCTGGGCGCAATCGTTGTCTCGGCCACCTACGCACTTGCACCCGAGCATCCGTTCCCTGCCGGGCCCGACGATGCCTTCGCGGCATTGTTGTGGGTTCGGGAATACATCGGGGCGTATGGCGGAGATGCAGATCGAATTGCCCTCATGGGCGAAAGCGCGGGGGCTCATCTCGCCGCCGTAACCGCTATTCGTGCTCGTGACGAGCAGATTCCCGTCGCGGCTCAGATCCTCATGTATCCGGTCATCGACCCCGACGCAGATTCACCATCGAGGACCGAGCTTTCGGGCGGGCCATTCCTCACCGCGGCAGCGTGTGAGAAGTTCTGGGCGATGTACCTCGATGGTGCGGATATTACGGCGCAAACCTCACCGAACCGGACAACGTCCCTGGCCGGGGTCGCCCCGGCGCTCGTTCTCACCATGGAGCTTGACCTGCTTCATGAAGAAGCAGAGAACTACGCCGATCTCTTGGCCGCAGCGGGCGTAACTATGGAAAAGCAACGTTTTGACGGCCTATTCCATGGGGTCTTCGGCATGAGCGCAATGATCCCGCGAGTTCAGGAGATTGACGCGAGCGTCGCGACATTCTTCGACCGTCACGTCGGATCCGTGCGATCGGAGCGTCAGGAAGAGATGAGTTCCTGAGTACGCGGCGCGTCGAAGGGACTCAAGGAAGACCATGAAGGTCGGAGAGCAGAGGGGCTGCTCATTTTGGGTTTACGACTGGACGGCTGCCGTTAATCGCCGCCGATCTCCAGAATGGTTCCCGGAACGAAGGGAGCTCTTTTCGGAGGTAGCCACAAAACCACTTTTGGCCACCTCGGCAGAAGTGCCATAGCGATGCAGCGACTGGAGGATATCAGGGTATCTCGCTGATCCTGTGGAGCGGGCTGACATGTAGGTCCGGTTGTCAAGAGGCCTAGGTGAGCGGCTCCTGAGTTGTGGTTCCAGGGGCCGATCATCGTGTGCCGGCCGGTCGAGGCGACTGGGTGTTGGCGAGTCTTTCTCGGTGTCAGGCTCTCACGAAAATTAGGGGGACCCCCGGGCGTGAACTGCTCCCCGAAAGTTGGACTGACAATTCAGTTCTGACTTACGGGGAGCAGTTTCGTGTTTAAGAGCAGTTCATTGTCCGGTGAGCAACGTGTTGCCGCGGTGGCGTTGTTCGAGCGAGGGTGGGGTGCCAAGTCGGTGGCCACGAGGCTCGGGGTGGGTTGGAAGGCAGTCAGGCGGTTGCATGACATGTGGCGTGTCCGCGGAGATACTGAATTGGTGACCAAACCTGACAAACGGCAGTTTTCGTTGGACTTCAAACTCAACGCGGTGCAGAAGTACCTCGCCGGCGAGGACAGAGGCGCCTTGGCCAAGGAGCTGGGCCTTTCCTCACCGCATCTGCTCACCGTGTGGACGGGAAAGTGCCGGGCAGAGGGTGAAGAGGGTCTGCGCCCCAAGCGAAAGGAAGGCCACGGAAGACCTTGGAGGTCACCGGGCCGGAATCGGAGCTGGAGCGTTTGCGCCGCGAAAACGAGCGGTTGCGGGCCGAGGTGGCTTTCTTGGGAAAAGTAAAAGCCTTGAGGGACGAGGAACGGCGCTAGAGGTTCGCGCTGTCATCGCTCTCAAGGCTGAGCAGCGGATGGACCTTCTCCTGGAGGTGGCCGGGTTGGCCAGGTCCACATTCTTCTATCACCAGTCCCGTTTTCAAGGCCCGGATCCACGGGCGGCCCTGAAGACCGCTGTTTCGGAGATCTTCAAGGAAAACCACGGCCGGTACGGACGCGAGCAAGGCCTCGTCGCCCCTAACCTGCTCAAGCGCCAGTTCGAAGCGGATGCCCCCAACCAGAAATGGGTTACGGACGTGACCGAGTTCAGCGTCGGTGCAAGAAGCTCTACCTCTCACCGGTCATGGACCTCTTTGACCGTCAGATCATCTCCTACGCGATCGGGACCTCGCCGAACCTGGAGCTGACACAACTCCTGGCGCACTCTCCTGGCCAGCGTAGGCGCGGTCCAATCAATGTCACGCAAAGCCAACTGCTACGACAACGCCGCGATGGAGAACTTCTTCGGACACCTCAAAGAAGAACTGTTCCACCGCGTCCGATTCCTCAACACCGCCGCCTTGGAGACAGCACTCCACGAGTACATCCGCTGGTACAACACCAAAAGAATCTCAACAAAGCTAAAGGGCTTGAGCGCGGTGGAATACCGTGCCCAGACCCTTGCGGCCTAACATCTATATAACGGTCCAACTTTCGGGGACCATTTCAGCGAGAGTACCTGCTTTGTTAAAACGGACGGCTTCCGTTCTGGGCACGCGGTCGGTCTGCTGCTTGGAGGATGGCTTTGGGTACTGCCCCCGGTCTTGTTGACTCCTTGACCTAGCGATCTTGTGGTCGTGGAAGGATGTTGACCATGCCCACGCCTTACGGACGGAGTTCTGCCAAGATGTTATTGATGTGGCCGGCAAGGGCGAGGCGCCACTGGCGCAGATCGCCAAGGATTTCGGGCTGTCGGTCACGACGTTGAAGCGCTGGATTGCCATTGCCGAACGTAAAGAATCCGGGGCCGGTCAAGCAGCTGCGGAGTCGGCTGAGATGCGTGAGCTGAAGAAACGGAGCCGCCTGTTGGAGCAGGAGAATGACATTCTGCGCCGGGCCGCCGCCTACCTGGTCAGGGACATCAACCCAAAATGATCTAACCGCTGGTCACGGATCTTGCCGCCGACGGTGTTCCCGTGGCGGTGACCTGCAGGGTACTGGGATTAAGCAGGCAAGGCCATTACCGGTGGAAGGCAAGGCTAACCCGGTGACGGAACGGGACTGGAGTGATGCCCTCCTAGTCAACGCAGCCCTGGACATCCACGCCGACGACCCGGCATTCGGATACCGGTTTATCGCCGACGAGCTCCCCGGGAAGGGCATCCTGGCCGGCGAGAACCGCGTCCAGCGCCTGTGCAGGGACCATGGTATCTGGTCAGTGTTCTCTAAGAAACGCGGTTTGGGACGGAAGCCAGGGCCACCCGTCCATGACGATCTTTTCGACCGTAACTTTCCCGCCACGGCACCGAACCAGCTGTGGCTGACAGGTATTACCGAACACCCGACCGCCGAGGGGAAGCTCTACCTCTGCGCGGTGAACGACGTCTACTCCGGGAAGATCGTCGGATACTCGCTGGGCTCCCGGACGAAGTGCTCTCTGGCCGTCGCCGCGCTGGAGAATGCTGTGCGTCCACGCAGCCCAACAGGGACCGTGGTGCACTCCGACCGGTTGAATACGCCCAATTCCGGTCCGCCCGCTTCGTTGAATAGTTCCGCCATCGTGGGCTCACAGGGTCCAGGGGCCGGGTCGATGCATGCGCGGACAACGCCGCCATGGAGTCGTTCTTCTCACTGCTGTATTGACCATGGACGTTAATGACGCTCGGCGTGGTTTGGTGACATGAAGAAAACCTCCAGGTGGAGTGGGGCTTGTCTAGAGTCCAATTCCACGCACGGAGGTCTTCGTGTCCCACCCTAATGCTTTCCTCACGCCTCGGGGCCGGCTGCAGCTTGCTCAATGTGTCGTTGACCAGCGCTGGAGTCTGCGTCGCGCGGCTGAACGGTTTCAAGTTTCGGTGCCCACGGCGGCCCGTTGGGCGCGGCGTTACCGTGAGCAGGATCCCGAGGCGATGAACGACCGGTCCAGCCGCCCACATAACTCGCCGCGGCGGTTGGCAACACGATGCGAACGGCGGATCATCGCCATGCGGGTGAACCGCCGATGGGGGCCAGCAAGAATCGGGTACCTGCTGGGCCTCCACCCATTGACCGTGCACCGGGTCCTATCCCGTTACGGGCTGGCGAAACTGATCATCGACCGGCACGCCGTGGAGGCCCAAGGGTACCTGGACTCCCAGAACATCCTGGAGGCCCTGGAACCCACAGCACGATGAAGCGGATCATGGCCACCATCGACTCCGACGCCACGAGACCCAGAACAATCACACCGGCGGCGGCCATCCGTAAACCTGCCGGCGGCTCCGACCCCTCGGCAGGCGCGGCGGCCACGGTGCATGTGCGCTCTGCCGAGCACGACCGGCGCGGCGGACAGGGAGGCCAGGGCTGATGTTAACCAGCGAGGACCATGAGAAATTCCGGACCCTGCGCATCGCGCACCTGGCCGTGCGGTTCGAGGAACTGATCACCGACGAGGCCAATGACCAGCTCACCCCGAGCAGATCTTCTTCTCCGCCGTGGACGACGCCCTTGAACAGCGTCGTGCCCATCGGATCGACAAGCTCATCCGGGCCGCAAGGTTCCCCATCCCGCAGGCTCGGTCACCGAGATCAGCTACCAGGAAGGACGCGGGTCGCCTGCACTAGGATGGACGACCTCGCGCGCCGGCTGGTCATCGCACGCGGTGACGGCATCGGCCACCAGAAGCTACTCAACGAACTTTCGGACGTGGACCTGCTGGTCATCGATGACTTCCTCACCGTCGGCCTCGACCCCGAAGCGGCCAACGACCTCTTCGCGGTTCTGGCCAACCGGGAACACCGCCTGCCCACACTCATCGCATCGCAGTCCGGGCCAGCCTACTGGGTTGAGGCCCTACCGTACCGGGTGACCGCGGACTAAATAGTGAACCGGCTGGCCAACAACGCCCGCCAGCTCAACCTCGGCCACGTGGACATGCGACAGCTCCGCGAGGACAAGGCCCGGCACACTCGGACCACTGGGAATAGACCCTACCCAGCACAAGGTGCCGGCCCCGAGCAGACAATCAAAGGGCCGGTACCAAGTTCCCAGAACCTTGGTACCAACTACCCAGACCAGGAGTACCAACCGAAGCTATCTGCAGCGGTGAGACACTTCGCGGCGCTTACCTGCTGAGCCACCGGTGCGCGCAGGTCCTGGAGATGCCAATTTCCTTGACCACATGAGCCACCGGCCGTCCAGGATGCGTTCGATGATGATCTTTCTTCCGTTCGGAGTCAGGCGGGCGTTACGGTGGGACATGAGGACCTCTTAGTCGTTGCCTACTTGTGGTAGCCACCAACTTAAGAGGTCCTCACTTATTAACGATGCAAACGACGTCATGACCCAGTACACCTGGGGGAGGCGACCGCATTTTACGTCGCCCTCCAGCACGTTCGATCCAACTTCCCGTCACGGGTTCCGAAACCTGGCGGAAGGAGGTGATTCCCGAATACGTAACGGCGCGCGACGGAAGCTTGCAAAGTTGGAAGAAAGCCGCCACGGCCTGACATTGGAGGCTCGGCCCCCTGTAACTTGTGGTGGCTGTGATGGGTACTGCTGCAGGTGCGCTTGTGAGGCTGGCGCACCTGCAGCTGGAGGTCGTTACGGCTAGTTGCGTTTGAGGAAGAGGCTGACGTCGTCGTTGTTGATCAGGTCGGGA
>NZ_JARVTB010000027.1:0-1040 GCF_030208885.1 Arthrobacter sp. fls2-241-R2A-172
TGGCGAAGCTGAGAATTTAAGCCCCAGTAAACGGCGGTGGTAACTATAACCATCCTAAGGTAGCGAAATTCCTTGTCGGGTAAGTTCCGACCTGCACGAATGGAGTAACGACTTCCCCGCTGTCTCAACCATAAACTCGGCGAAATTGCAGTACGAGTAAAGATGCTCGTTACGCGCAGCAGGACGGAAAGACCCCGAGACCTTTACTATAGTTTGGTATTGGTGTTCGGAGTGGCTTGTGTAGGATAGGTGGGAGACGTTGAAACCCGGACGCCAGTTCGGGTGGAGTCATCGTTGAAATACCACTCTGGTCACTTTGGACATCTAACTTCGGCCCGTGATCCGGGTCAGGGACAGTGCCTGATGGGTAGTTTAACTGGGGCGGTTGCCTCCTAAAAAGTAACGGAGGCGCCCAAAGGTTCCCTCAGCCTGGTTGGCAATCAGGTGTCGAGTGTAAGTGCACAAGGGAGCTTGACTGTGAGAGAGACATCTCAAGCAGGGACGAAAGTCGGGACTAGTGATCCGGCGGTACATTGTGGAATGGCCGTCGCTCAACGGATAAAAGGTACCTCGGGGATAACAGGCTGATCTTGCCCAAGAGTCCATATCGACGGCATGGTTTGGCACCTCGATGTCGGCTCGTCGCATCCTGGGGCTGGAGTAGGTCCCAAGGGTTGGGCTGTTCGCCCATTAAAGCGGTACGCGAGCTGGGTTTAGAACGTCGTGAGACAGTTCGGTCCCTATCCGCTGCGCGCGCAGGAAATTTGAGAAGGGCTGTCCTTAGTACGAGAGGACCGGGACGGACGAACCTCTGGTGTGTCAGTTGTACTGCCAAGTGCATCGCTGATTAGCTACGTTCGGATGGGATAACCGCTGAAAGCATCTAAGCGGGAAGCTCGCTTCAAGATGAGATTTCCATACACATTTATGTGTGAGAGGCCCCCAGCCAGACCACTGGGTTGATAGGCCGGATGTGGAAGCGAGGACTAAAGACTCGTGAAGCTGACCGGTACTAATAGGCCAACAACTTACACCACACA
>NZ_JARVTB010000026.1:0-3077 GCF_030208885.1 Arthrobacter sp. fls2-241-R2A-172
AGACAAAGGAGTCATCATGACAGTAGAAACCCAGGCCACCGCCGCCGCTTCAGGTGCCGGCGCCACCGCAAGGTTCCGCGAGAACAAGCACTTCGCCGCGGCCACCAGCCAGGAACGCGTCAGCACACTCGCCGGGCGCGTTATCAAAGCCATCAACGACACCGTGCTTGAAGAAGAAGTCACCTACGACGAATACAACGCACTGAAGGCCTGGCTCATCAAAGTAGGTGAAGACGGCGAATGGCCGCTGTTCCTGGATGTGTGGGTTGAGCACTCCGTGGAGGAAGTCGCGAACTCTCGCCGCCACGGCTCCAAGGGAGCAATCGAGGGACCGTACTACCTGCCGGACTCACCACAGCTGAACTCCCCGGCAACACTTCCGATGCGTGACGATGAACCCGGCACTCCGCTGCTGTTCCAAGGGAAGGTCACGAACGTCGCCGGCAAAGCCCTTCCCGGCGCCAGGATCGAGATCTGGCACGCAGATGATCTGGGTTTCTACTCGCAGTTTGCTCCGGGCATTCCTGAATGGAACCTTCGCGGCACTGTGGTGTCGGACCAGGACGGTAGTTTCCAGATCAACACCATTCAACCCGCGCCGTACCAGATCCCCACGGACGGAGCCTGCGGACAGCTAATCGCCGCAGCCGGCTGGCACGCCTGGCGCCCGGCCCACCTCCATCTGAAAGTATCCGCCCCAGGGCACCAGCTCGTCACCACCCAGTTGTACTTCGAAGGCGACGAACACGTCGGCGACGACATCGCCTCAGCCGTGAAACCCGAACTGGTCCTCTCACCGATCAACCGCAGCAACGGACACGGCCACGAAGTCACTTACAACTTCGTCCTCGACCCGACAGAGTAACTGAGAACCATGACTAAGAAGGCAGTTCTCGCCCCCATCGACGCCCGCGAACTGCGGAACGCATTCGGCACCTTCGCCACCGGCGTCACGGTAGTAACTACCCGTTCAAGCGACGGAATCCCACACGGCGCCACAGTCAACGCCTTCACCGCGGTCTCACTCGATCCACCCCTGGCACAGGTGACGTTAACCCGCACCTCCCGGGCCGCCAAGTACCTGGACGGAGCGCCCTTCGCCATCAACATTCTGTCCCTTGAACAGCAGGACGTGGCGATGCACTTCGCCGGCAGGCCAATGGCGGAAGAGCCGGAGTGGGCCCTCGACGGACCTGTTCCAATACTGACGAAGAACGCAGCAACCCTCGAATGCCGCCCTTGGAACATCTACGACGGTGGCGACCACATCATCGTGATCGGCGAGGTCATCAAAATGCAGACCACCACACGACCGCCGTTGCTGTTCTTTGGCGGGAAGTTCCGTGAAATCGGCCGACACCTGGACGGCAGTCCCTGGGATCACTGCGGTGACGGCCCCGCCTCCGGCTGGTTCTCCGGGGCCGACTCTTTCAAACCCTTCAGCAGCCGCTAGACCTCATCCAAGCTTTCCCTAAAAGGAAGAAAATATGACCGAGATACTGGACGCCTCTGCCTCCACCATGGACGAGCGGACCACACCCGCGAACCCCAAGATGCCGATGACGGGTGATGAATACATCAACTCGCTCAAGGATGACCGGGAAGTATGGATCTACGGGGAACGCGTCAAGGACGTCACCACCCACCCCGCCTTCCGCAACTCCATCCGCATGGCAGCCCGGCTCTACGACGCCATGCACAAGCCCGAGCTGCAGGACAAGCTCATGGTGCCCACCGATACCGGCTCCGGGGGCAAGACCATGTCCTTCTTCCGGACGCCGCATAGCGTGGAGGACCTGAAAAAGGACCGCACCGCCATCGAGACCTGGGCCCGCATGAGCTATGGCTGGCTGGGCCGCTCCCCGGATTACAAGGCGGCGTTCCTGGGCACCCTGGGCGGCATGCCCGACTTCTACGAGCCGTTCCAGGACAACGCGAAGCGCTGGTACAAGGAGTCCCAGGAGAAGGTCCTCTACTGGAACCATGCCATCATCAACCCGCCGGTAGACCGGCACCTTCCACCGGACCAGGTGGGCGATGTGTTCATGAAGGTGGAAAAGGAAACGGATTCGGGCCTGATCGTCTCCGGCGCCAAGGTAGTGGCAACCGGGTCCGCCATCACCAACTACAACTTCATCGCCCACTACGGCCTGCCCATTAAGCGCAAGGAGTTCGCGCTGATCTGCACCGTCCCCATGGACGCGCCCGGGGTTAAGCTGATCAGCCGTGCTTCATATTCTCACCAGGCCGCCGTGATGGGCACGCCGTTCGATTACCCGCTCTCATCCCGCATGGATGAGAACGACTCCGTGTTTGTGTTCGACAAGGTCCTGATCCCGTGGGAGAACGTCTTCGCGTACGGGGACGTGGAGAAGGTCAACAACTTTTTCCCGCAGACCGGGTTCATCAACCGTTTCACCTTCCAGGGCGTCATCCGGCTGGCCACCAAACTGGACTTCATCGCGGGCCTGCTGCTGAAGGCTCTCGAAGTGGCCGGGACGCAGGACTTCCGCGGCGTCCAGACCCGCGTCGGTGAAGTCCTGGGCTGGCGGAACATGTTCAACGCCCTGATCGACGGCATGACCCTGAACCCAGACCAAGGCCCCAACGGCACGGTGCTGCCCAAACTGGACTACGGCCTCGCGTACCGGATGTTCATGGCCATCGGATACCCGCGGATCAAGGAAATCATCGAGCAGGACGTCGCCTCCGGGCTGATCTACCTCAACTCCTCGGCACTGGACTTCAAAACCCCCGAAATCCGGCCCTACCTGGACAAGTACGTCCGGGGATCCGATGGTGTGGAGGCCGTGGACCGGGTCAAGCTCATGAAGCTGCTGTGGGACTCGATCGGCACCGAATTCGGCGGCCGCCACGAACTCTACGAGCGGAACTATTCCGGCAACCACGAGAACGTGAAGGCAGAGATCCTCTTCGCAGCCCAGGCACAGGGAACCACAGGGGCCATGAAGGGCTTCGCGGACCTGTGCATGTCCGAATACAACCTCGATGGCTGGACCGTTCCCGACCTGATCAACAACGACGACGTCAGCCTCTTCCTCAAACGCAACTAGCCG
>NZ_JARVTB010000003.1:0-616050 GCF_030208885.1 Arthrobacter sp. fls2-241-R2A-172
ACCATTAACAAGGGGGAGCCCCGACCACGACGGTCGGGGCTCCCCCCATTTAACAACCCGGTTCGAGCCGCCGGTAAAGTAGGTGGTCATGGAAAATCTCTTCAGCCATCCCGCGTCCGAACCCGAGCCCTCCGAGCAGTCCGGCAATGAGCTTGAGCCCCTGGTAGTGACCGTGGTGGTCCCATCGAACGTATCGCATGCTTTCCAAGGCTTCACTGACCACCCCCACCTGTGGTGGCCCATGGAGGAGGAGAGCGTCTTTGGGCTCGGTTCCCATGTGGAGTTCGAGGAGAACCTGATCCTGGAGACAGCCGAGGACGGCCGCACCTCTGTCTGGGGCACCATTGACGACTGGCAGCCTCCCCTCTCCTTCCATGCCAGCTGGTATCCGGCGAGCACACCCTTGTGGTCCACGGAGATCCGTGTTGCGTTCCGTGCCGTTGATGACGGGACAGAGGTCCGTCTGGTCCACGACGGTTGGGAAGGCGCCGAGGACCCTGCGGCTTCACGGGCTTCCTATGCTGAGGGTTGGCCTCGCGTGCTGCAGCGCTACGTGAGATTCATGGGCGGAGCCGTTGCCTAGGGTCCGCCGGCTCCACGCCGATGACTGGTTGTTGCTGAAGAACATTCGCTTGGAGATGCTTGCTGACACCCCCATGGCTTACGTCGAAAACCTGGATGCGGCACGTCGGCAGACGGATACCCAATGGCAGCAACGAGCGGCCACAATGTGCGGGGATGGCAACGTCACGCTGGTTGCGGATGGGGGCAAAGACGATCACAGACTTTACGGGCTGATGAGGGTGGTGTTGAAGCACCCGCAGGATCCTGGGTTGGCGCCGGTCGCTATGCTCATTAGCGTTTACGTGGCCCCTGAGCATCGCGGCTTGGGATTGGCTGATGAGCTTTTGAATGCGGCGTGCAGGGTCGCAGGGGAGTCCTTGGGGGCCGATCGTCTTGAACTGGGAGTCCATGAGGACAATGCCCGGGCTCAAGCGTTCTACAGCCGCCATGGATTCGAGTTGACGGGTGCCAGCCGGCCCTATCCGCAGGATCCGGCCAAGCTGGAGCTCGTGATGGAACGGCTGCTGTAGACGGCGGGACAAAGGGCTAGTACAGCTAGTTCGCGTCGGCCGGTGGAACAGCGGTGCTGGTGCGCACAACGAGCCTGGTGGGGTGCTGCGTGTCCGCTGCGACGAGAGGGGTGCCGTTGGTGATCGCCCCAAGGAGGGTACGGACTGCAAGTGCCCCTTGACCCTTGGCATCCTGGTCGATGGTAGTCAGTCCCAGGACGTTCCCAAGGTCGTGTCCGTCGATGCCCATGACCGAGATGTCATCCGGGACGCGCAACCCGAAGTCGCGCGCAGCCAGGATGGTGCCGATCGCCATTTCGTCAGATGCTGCGAAGACGGCGGTTGGCCGTTCCGGCGCGCCGGCAAGCAACTGCCGGGCGGCCGCATAGGCGCCTTCTATGGTGAAGTCCGCAGAAACGATCCATTCGGGCCTGACCGGACATCCGGCGTCGTTCATTGCTTTTTCGAAACCGGTGCGGCGGGTTCCGGGCAGATGGAAGTCCTGATCGTAGGCTTCATGACCGGTGATGTGGGCGATCCTGGTGTGCCCCAAGCCTAGAAGGTGGTTGGTGGCCTGGCGCGCAATGGCCGTGTCGTCGATCCTGATGGTGGAGGCTCCAGGCAATGGCCCGCCGATGCCAACGATCGGGCGGTGCACGGCATGCAGTTGCCGGAGTTCGTTCTCGCTCAGTTCCAAGGAGACCGCAATGACCGCGTCCACACGCTTGCGCAGAAGGAAATCGTTGAAGACACTCTGCCGGTGGGCCGCATTCTCGCCGATGTTGTAGAGCGTGAGGTCGTAGCCCGCCTCCAACAGGGCTGCTGATGCGCCCTCCACCACCGCTGAAAAGAACCAGCGATGGACGGAGGGCACCACCAGGCCAACGTTGTGGGTCCGGCCGGACGCCAGGCTGGACGCGGGATAGGACAAAACGAAACCCAGCTCGCAGGCGGCGGCCCGGGCACGTTCGCGGCTGGCAGGGGATACGCTGCCTTTACCGCTCAGGGCCCGGGAAACTGTTGCCACGGACAAACCTGCGCGCTCGGCAACGTCCTTGATACCGGTCATCCCGCTCCTTGAAAAAGATTTAGCTGACTTTGAGCCAGACTGTCTCTCCCGAGCTTATTTGATCAGCAGCCTGTGGTTCCGTGCCTACATGCCGGGAGCTGCGCAGGATTAGCTCTCCGGGCGGCATCGGCATGGGCTGGTGTGCCGTATTCATGACCACCAGGATGTTTCCGTTGAGGTACGCGAGTGACGAGCCGCTGCAGTAATCCTCCACCCAGGCCAAAGATCCTTCACCGAGTCGGAGTGCGGCCCTTTCGGCCAGTAATTCACGGTACAGGTTAAGGTGCGACGCCGGATCGGACTCCTGCTTGTCCCTCGCCAGTGTGGGCCAGGACTCGGGCTGGGGCAGCCAAGGATCCTTGCCGTCCCCGAAGCCGGCGTTGGCGTCCGCCGCTCGCCACGGCAGCGGCACACGGCAGCCGTCGCGGCCGATGCGGGCCCCGCCTGTCCGGCTGAACGTGGGGTCCTGCCGAAGCGCGGCGGGGATGGTGGTGGAATCGGGGAGGCCCAGCTCCTCACCCTGGTAAAGGTAGGCGCCGCCCGGAAGGCCGAGCATGAACATGGTGGCCGCGGCAGCCCGCCGTCGTCCGAGTTCCTCGTTGGGCTGTACGTCGTCAGGCCCTATGCCATCACCATCGCGGGGGCCGGGTCCGTCGTATCCGAACCGGGAAACGTGCCGGACAACATCGTGGTTGGAGAGAACCCAAGTACTCGGGGCCCCGACAGCATCCAGCGAGACCAGGGAGTCAGTGATGGTGTGGCGAAGGCGGTAGACGTCCAAGCCGGCATGCAGGTACGGGAAGTTGAAGGCTTGGTGCATCTCGTCGGGGCGGACCCACAGCGCCAGCCGCGGAAGCGGGTCCACATTGGCTTCGGCGCAGAGGATGCGGTCCGGCCCGTATTCCTCCAGGATGGAGCGCCAGCGCCGGTAGATGTCGTGCAGTGCGGGCTGGCCGAACATGGGAGCATCCTGGCCCGGGAAGCCGTCCGAGCTGTTGCCATCAGCGCGGCCGCCCCAGTTGGGAAGGCCTGCGGCTTTGACCAAGGCGTGGGCAACATCAACACGGAAGCCGGAAATACCGCGGTCCAGCCAAAAACGGAGCACGCGTTCAAACTCTGCGTGGACCGCAGGGTTGTCCCAGTTGAAGTCCGGCTGCGAGGAGTCGAAAAGATGCAGGAACCACTGTCCTGGCCGCCCGTCCGCTTCGATGATGCGGGTCCAGGCCGAGCCGCCAAAATGCGACTGCCAGTTGTTGGGCGGCTCGTTGCCGTCGGGACCAAGCCCGTCCCTGAAGATGAACATGTTGCGCTCGGGGCTATGAGGTCCGGCCTGGAGTGCCGCCTGGAACGCTACGTGCTGGTCGGAGCAATGGTTGGGAACCAGGTCCGCAATGACGCGCAGGTTCAGCCTGTTGGCTTCGGCAATCAGTGCGTCAAAGTCCGTCAGGGTGCCAAACAGCGGGTCGACGTCGCAGTAGTCGCTCACGTCGTAACCTGCGTCCCTCTGGGGCGAACGGTAGAACGGCGACAGCCACACGGCGTCCACTCCCAAAGCTGCAAGCTTCCCCAGTTCTTCCGTGATGCCAGCCAGGTCTCCTACGCCGTCCCCGTTGAGGTCGCGGAAGGACCGCGGATAGATCTGGTAGATGACGGCGGAACGCCACCAACCGTGGGCGTCGGAGGCGTTGTGGACTGGGGTTACCTGCGTGAATGCAGCAGTGGGCTCGTAGGCCTCAACTGAGAGCAATGAATCAACGGACATGGACACATCGTAGGAGACAGCCCGGAATATTGAAAGCGCTTCCACTTTTATGAACGCGTCACCCACAGCAAGGCGCAGTAGCGCGGATTTTCACAGGAGTAAGTTCGGGGCTATGTATGGAAACGCTTACAGATGTCATCGTGGGAGGCCGAGGGATTTAGCCTGGCTGTGCCAAAAAGGCCACGGGTCCGCTGGCTAGACTATGAGCACGGAAAACACTGCGAAGACTGCCGGGTTGGCGTGTCCGCGGTGCTCGTGTGAAGGGAACACCTTGTCTGACGAAATGGCCATGGCCGGTACACCACAGAAACGCACACACGGCCAAGGCGAAGCAGCCCAGCCATCACCAGCGCAGCGGGCTTTCCTGCGCGACCTTGCAGAAGGCCTGGGCGCCGGCAATCTGGCCCAGGACGTTGAAACCCTCAACACCTACTCAGCCGACCAGGGCCCCCTCTTGGAACGGCACCTGCCCCTTACCGTCGTTTGGGCTGAGTCCGTGGCGGACGTGCAACACGTCGTCCGCACCTGCGCCGCACACCGGGTTCCGATCGTCGCCCGAGGCGCCGGAACAGGTGTCTCCGGTGGTGCGCACGCCACCGAAGGGTGCATCGTCCTGAGCCTCGAACGGATGAACCGCATCCTGGACCTGAACCCCGACGACGAGACCGCCGTCGTCGAACCCGGCGTCATCAATGCCGACCTGAACGCCGCCGCCGCCGAACACGGACTGATGTACGCGCCGGACCCCGCCAGCTACAAAATGTCTACCATCGGTGGCAACGTGGCCACGAACGCGGGCGGGCTGCGCTGCGCCAAATACGGTGTAACGCGTGATTCCGTGTTGGCACTGGATGTCGTCATGGCTGACGGCTCCCTGATGCACACCGGCCACCAGACCTTCAAGGGCGTCGCGGGCTACGACCTGACCGCCCTGCTGGTGGGCTCCGAAGGAACACTGGGAATCGTGGTGGGCGTGACAGTACGACTGAAATACCTGCCGCGCGAAATCCACACCATCGCCGCCTTCTACCAGGACTTCCGCAGCGCCGCCGCGGGCGTCCTCGCTGTAGGCCGGGCACGGGTCCAGCCAGCGATCATGGAACTTCTGGACAACGGCACGCTGGTGCAACTGGACGAACTGCACGGGGGAGACCTCCAGAAACGCGGCAAATCCCTGCTGCTCATCCAGACCGACGGTTTCGGTGCTGCTGCGGAGGCCGACGTCGTACGGCAGGTCCTCGCCGACGGTGGCGCCACCGTTACCACCGAAGCCAGCGCCGAAGCCGAAATGCTGGTGGAACTGCGACGCAACAGCCGCGGCGTCGAGGTCGACGACGAATTCCGGGTAGGCGAAGACATTGCCGTCCCACGATCGCGGCTGGTGGACTTCGTAGCCGCCCTTGAAGCGATGGCCGAGCGGTTCCAGGTCCGGCTCAAGGTAGTGGCCCACGCCGGCGACGGTAACCTGCACCCCACCTTCTGGATGGACCGGGTGGACCCGGCCACCGACGCCGACGCCCTGCAGCGCCTTAACGCAGCCCTGGACGAGTCGATCAGGGTGGGGCTCCAGATGGGTGGAACCATCACCGGTGAGCACGGCGTAGGGCAATACAAGCTGCGCTGGCTGGGACTTGAGCAGCCGGAGCCCGTGCGGGAGCTGCAGCGCCGGATCAAGGAGCTGTTCGATCCGCAGGGGATCCTGAACCCGGGGAAGGCTATCTAGGTCCGACATCTGGGTGGGCCGGGCCCGAAGGGCCGGAACGCTCTGCGCGCTCGGTCGTTCCTCCCTTAGACGCGCGCTGCCGCGTTCCGGCCCTTCGGGCCCCTTGGGGGCGCCGTTGGATGCACGCCCCGCCCTTGGTATTCCAAAGTATGACTATCCCATCCCCTGGCTGCATCAATTACACACATTTACAATTCTTGGGTTCTGCCCATACTCTTATTTGGTATACCAAAGATGTTATGAGGAGGATTGCGTGCGTGAAAACCGGGTGGGTGGGGCGGGGCTGGGTTCGAGGACGACGACGGGCCTGATCTTGCTCGCACTTGTGATGGTGTCCATCAATCTTCGGCCGGCTATTACTACGGTGGCCGGGGTGATGAATCAGGTGCACGGGGTTTATGGACTCGATCCTTCGCTGCTTCCGCTCTTGGGAACGTTGCCGGTGTTGGCTTTCGGGATTTCGGGACCCGTTGGGCCGTGGCTGGCTCGCCGACTGGGAATCGGACGGGCCGTAGCCGTGGCACTACTGGCGTTGGCTGCAGCGCTGATCCTCCGTGCGACCGTGCCAGCCCTCTTGCTCCCGGGCACTTTCCTGGCCGGCATGGCGATCATGAGCGCCAGCGTGTTGGTTCCGCAGATCGTCAAATCCAACAGGGGAACGGGGTGGTGGACTGGCCTTTGCACCATGGGATTTGGACTAGGTGCCGCACTTGGGGCCGGGCTGGTCCAGCCACTGGAGCAGGCCTTCGGCGGAAGCCTGCCGTCGGCACTTGCCGCCTGGGCCGTGCCGGCCCTGCTGGGGGCCTTCTTGATCCACCGCTCCGGAGGACGCACGACGTCGACACCCCCGTCGCCGGGAACGGCAAGCCAGGTGCCTGGTTCGGCCAGCCCAGTACCTGGCTCAGCCAACCCACTCAGGAAGCAGCGCACAGCATGGGCGGTCACGGCGTTCTTCGGTTTGCAGGCCATGCTCTACTTCGCCATCACCTCATGGCTGGCTGTGTACCTGGTATCCCGGGGGCTCTCGCCTTCGGAAGCTGCGGCATTGCTGGCATGGTTCAGCCTCGCTGGATTGCCGGCCAGCCTCCTTGCTCCTGTCCTGGCGGGCCGGCCCAGGATACTGCGGGTCATGGCGCCCGGACTTGGAATATCCGTGGCCCTCGCACTCGTGGGAGTGCTGGTTGCACCTGTAGGGCTGCAGTTCCTCATGGTCGGCATACTCGGGGTTGTGCAAAGCGCTGGTTTTGGCCTGGCCATGGCACTGGTGGTGATCCGCTCGGCGGGGCCGCAATCAGCGGGTCGGCTCTCGGCCATGAGTCAAGGGTTCGGCTTTGCGCTTGCTTCGCTGGGCCCCTTGGGCGCCGGATTGCTTCACACCATGACGGGCGGTTGGGAAGTGACGTTCTGGGCGCTCGCGGCTGAGGCGCTGGTGCTGGCCGGGGCAGGCTTCCTTGCCATTCGTGGGCCCCTGGTGAGCGTCGAACCGGCCGAGGCGTCCCTGCAACCCGCGTCGAAGGCTGGATCTCTTCGCTGAGGCGTTGTCCGACGTCGGTGGAACCACCTAGCGCTGAAGACAGCCTTTCCGGTGGCAGGCTGGGCCTTTCGGGGGGTCACTCTGCGGCGTATCCTCGGCGATATGACGACCTCAGCATCAGGGACGAATCAGCCAGCCACCCCCGCTACGGAAATCCTTGAAACCAACGAGTGTTGGGAGCTCTTGCGCGGCGTATCAGTTGGCAGGCTGGCTGTGTGGGTGGACGACCACCCCGATATTTTCCCCGTGAATTACAAAGTGGACCACGGAACCCTGGTCTTCAGGACCGGCGAAGGAACCAAGCTCCACGCGGCCCTTGGCGACACCCCGGTGGCCATCGAGGCCGACGGGGTCAACGCTGAAACCGGCGTGGCGTGGAGCGTCGTGGTCAGGGGCCAGGCGTCCGCGGTGAAGCTGACCCAGGACGTGCTGGACACGATCGGGCTCCTGCTGTTTCCGTGGGAAGCCGGCCAGAAGGACCAGTTCATCCGCATCACACCCAGCAAAGTCACAGGCCGTCGCTTCACAGTCACTCCGGCTGTGACGTGGTGGACGCCGCTGGATGACGCGCCAACTGCGCGAAGCGAGTAGCCGTTAACAACGAAACCCGCCCTGGTTCGGCACTCCTCACGCTCAACGGTGAGGAGAACCAACCAGAGCGGGTTTCGTAGCGGCTAGACCAGTTCCAACTGGTCAGCCACCACACGGCCTGCATGGATCACGGTACGGTCCTTGCCGCGGTCCATCACCGTGGAGGCCACCGTTTCGCCGTCCACCAGGAGCAGTTCGGCAGGATCGCCAACTTCGACGCCGGGACGGTGAGCCGTGTCCTTGAGCCGGGTAGCGCTGGGGTCAAGGATGCTTGCGCCGCCGATGGTGGCAATGGCCAGGCAGTGCTCGATCAGCTCGTCCTTGCGGAAACCGTGCGTGAACGCCAGCTGCCATGTACGGTCCAGCATGTCCGTGTTGCCGTAAGGGGACCAGTAATCGCGTTGGCCGTCTTCGCCCAGCCCCAAACGGACGCCGGCCTCGGTGAGGAGCGGGATGGGCAATTGTCCTGCGGCGGAAGGAGCTACCGAAGCCAAGGAAACGTCCAGCTCCGCAAAGGCGTCAATGAGCCTGCGGGTAGTGGCTTCGTTGACGCTGCCCAGTTGGTAGGCGTGGGACATGGTCACTTTGCCTTGCATGCCCAGGGCCCGGGTGCGCTCGAGTACCAGGTCCGTGCTGAAGACGCCCAGTTCGCCTGGCTCGTGCAGGTGGATGTCGATGGGCACCTGATACTTCTCGGCCAGGCCGAACACGATGTCCAGATGCTTGGCCGGATCCCGGTCCAGAGTACAGGGATCGATGCCGCCCATGACGTTGGCACCGGCCTTCAGTGCTTCCTCCATGAGTTCCACTGTGCCTTCTTCCAACAACAACCCGGCCTGGGGGAAAGCGATGATGTCCACGGATGCCTGACCCGCAAACTTCTCCTTGGCCGCTGCCACCGCCTCGAATCGTTCGAGCCTGCAGTCCACATCCACCTGCGCATATGAGCGCACGCGGGTGGTGCCGCGCGCGATCATCCGGCCCAGGGTGTCGTTGACGCGGTCCTGCAGGGGGACCTCGGCATTGCGCCAGTTGAGGCGGTCGTTCATCATCATGGTCCACACGCCCGGACCGCCGGTGTGCTCGCGGAACGGCAAGCCTATCCGGGTCGAATCGAGGTGCACATGGACATCGGAAAAGGACGGGAGGAGTAGCCGTCCCCGGCCCTCCACCACTGTGACGCCTTCCGGAACTGCGCGGGCATGGTCGTGACGTTCGACGGCGGTGATCTGGCCGCCCGTTGGGCCCGAAACGATGCTGACGTCGCTGAGCTCATGCCCCCACGGGCGAACGGCGCGGATCAGGGTGTTCAATGTTTGCTCCTTTGGTAGTGAATCTATTGCACACCGGACAGCACCGTGGCAGCCATACCTGCGTGGTGGCAGGCGGGTGCGTCCGGTGTGGCTGGTGTGGGAATCTGGTTGCAATGGCACAGCTGACAACAGCGCCTTGGTGTACGGGTGCAAGGGGTTGCTGAAGGAAACGGCGGTGGCATCTGCGGACAGGGACATCCTTCTCCTTGGGAGACATCCGTGACGGCGTCCACGACGATCCACTCCGGACGCTCGTCCTGAACGGAACAGCCCGCCAGGCTGTGCTGTCCGTGGTGGCCGGCCGAACCATCATGGCTGACGGTGTGATCGACGGGGTGGACCTGGACTATTGGCGCCTGAAGGGTCAGGAATTGTTCGACAAGATGCGCCAGGCCTACACCGTTCGGGACACCCTGAACCGCCCGGCCAATGAGCTGTTTCCTCCCGTGTATGCTCGGTTGGAACGCTGACCGGCGCCGTCCGGCACACGAGGCGTGCAAGGGTGTGAGGGAAGGTTTGACAGTGGCTGAGGCGATGCCGGAAACCGGAACTGGCCGCGACGATGAGGCCCGTGCCGAGAACGTCTATCAACTGGTGCTCGAGGGCATAGTCACAGGCACGTATGCCCAGGGCGTGCGTCTACGCGAGCGCGAACTCTCCGAGGTCTACAACGTCTCGCGTATTCCGGTGCGCGAAGCCATCCAACGACTGGAACAGGACGGTTTTGTCCAGACGTTCCCGCGCCGCGGTGCCGTGGTCCGGCAGCTGACCCTCACCGACGTCAACGAACTGTTCGACATCCGGCTGTGCCTGGAAACGTTCGCCGCCCGGAGGGCTGCCACTCGGGTGGCAGAAGGTGCCGACGGCGGCCGGTTGGAGGAGCTGATGCAGGCCTCCACCTCGGCCATCGATGAGGACCGGACGGAGGACGTCGCCGTGATCAGTGCCGAACTCCACGCCGAAATCGTCCGCCTGTCCGGAAACCGCCTGCTGATCGAGTCCGTGAAGCCGCTGTTCGGCAGGATGCGGTGGATTTTCGGGCTGGCGCACAACCGCAGCAACGAACTCCAACGCGACGAGCACACCGAGCTCTGCAACGCCATCTTGAAAGGCCGGCCCGACTTGGCCTACTCCCTGGCGTACTCGCACATCGAACTGGGCCGCGAACCGGTCCTGTCAGGCCTCGCCGAGACGCTGGAGCCCTGAAGCTCCACTAGTCGTCGGCGTCCGGGTACTCGTCTTCATCCTCGTCGTCGTAGCGGCCGGATTCCTCCACTTCGACCTCGAGGATCTTCAACAACTCAGTGTCCGGATTCAGCATGATGGCTGCCTCGTCACGGCGGTGCTGCAGCACGGTGTCCAGGTAGGACTGCACCGTCTCGGCCAGCGGAACGTACCTGTCCTGCTTCTGGCTCATGTACCAGCGGTGCTCCAGGACTTCATGGACGACCTCTGCCGGTTCCAGCTTCCCGGCCAGGTGGCGGGGAATGGAACGGACAATGGGTTCGAAGATCTGGCTGACCCAAATATGGGCGCTGATCTCCTCATCCAGTTCCGGGTTGTTGTCGGCACGGAACTGGTCCATGTCGTTCAACAGTCTGCGGGCCTGGTTCTCCTGGGCGTCCAAACCCGTGAGGCGAAGCAACCGCCGCTGGTGGTGGCCGGCGTCGACCACTTTTGGCTGGAGCTGGATGGTGGAGCCGTCCGCCGTGGTCTTGATGGCGTATTCCTCGACGTCGAAGCCCAGCTCGTTGAGGCGGCGGATGCGCGCACCCACGCGCCAACGCTCGCCGAGCTCAAAGGACTCCTTCTCCGTGAGCTCGGTCCAGAGCCGGCGGTAGCTGTCCATGATCAGCTCGCTGGTGGCTACCGGGTCAACCTTTTCCTCGATCAGCCCACCGTCCAACAGATCCATCAGTTCACCGGCAATGTTCACCCGGGCGATTTCGAGGTCATATTCACGCTGGCCCATGGAAAGGTCCGGGTAAAGCTCACCCGTTTCCGCGTCCACCAGGTAAGCGGCGAAAGCGCCGGCGTCGCGGCGGAACAGCGTGTTGGACAGTGACACGTCACCCCAATAGAAACCCACCAGGTGCAGTCGCACCAGCAACAGCGCCTGCGCGTCAATGAGGCGGGTCAGCGTGTCCTTCCGCAGCATCTGGGAGAACAACGCGCGGTAGGGCATGGAGAATTTCAGGTGCCGGGTGACCAGCACCGGGTTCAGCGGACGCCCGTCCGCGGTGGTGCGGCCGGTGATGACGGCCACCGGTTCCACGCAGGGAACGTCCAGCCGTGCCAGCTTACGGAGCATGTGGTACTCGTGGCGGGCGACGTGTTCTGAGGTTTCCTTGATGGCAATGACCGAGCCGCCAAGGTGGGCAAAGCGGACGATGTGCCGGGAAATACCGCGGGGCAGGGCGGCGAGGTTCTCGGTTGGCCAGTCCTCCAGGGCGATGTGCCACGGCAGGTCCAGCAGCTCGGGATCGGCTGCCGCAGCAGTGATGTTCAGCGAACCGATCACGCTGGCCGGCGGTGCGGTGTCCTGCGCGCTGGCTGCCTCAGTCCTGGGGAGCTTGCCGATCTGCCCGTAGTCGGTGGGTTCGTCGTGCCACTGGGCTCCGTTTTGCTCGCTCATGCCTCAATTGTTCCGTACTTGGGGTCGCTGGCGGTCATCGCGCCTGAAAAGGGATACTCCGGCTTCGCCGACCATTCGACGTCGGGCGCTTCCTGGAAGACGACGCCTTGCCGCGCCAGCCGCTCACCCAAGGCGCCGAGCCGACGTCGGAAGTCACCGGCGTTGCGGACTTCCTGACCGGACCAGGCCACTTCCGACAGTGAGACCGCCCGTGGGTACAGGAGCCATTGGGCCTGTTTGTTGTTCCGTACCGTTTCAGACCACAGGGGGCCTTCGACGCCGAGGATCTGTTCGTCGTGCAGGCCGCCCTGGACCGGGTCCCAGTTGTAATACTCGGACCAGGTAAAGGGGCCGCCCTCCACCCACGACAACCCAACAGGACTTTCCGGATCATATTTCTGGTCCAGGTAGGTGTTCGCTGCGGGGGACATGATGACCGGTGTTCCGCTGTTGTGGGCCTGTCGCACGGTGGCCTCCAGATCGCCGTGCCAGTACTGGATCACCGCACCATCCGGAAGCTCGACGGCGGCAAATTCGTTCCAACCCACCACGGCCTTGCCCGTCGCGGCGGCTATCTGGACAAACTGCTGCACCATGGCGACGTAGTCCTCGTGGGCCGTGACGTGGGCTTCGTCTCCACCGATGTGCAGGTACGGGCCTACTGTGATGTCGGCGAGCTGTCCGAGGACTTCGCGGGCGAACTCGTAGGTGGCGGGCACGTCCGCGCTCAGGGTTGACCAGCCAACCTCGGCCGTGGTGCTCATGGGTTTGGCCTTGCCGTCCGGATTGAGCTGAGGGATGGCGGCGAGGGCGGCGTTGACGTGCCCGGGGAGGTCGATTTCCGGCACCACCAGGACATTGCGGCTGGCGGCGTACGCCTGGATGTCCCGGAAATCCTGTTGCGTGTAGAAGCCCGAGTTGCCGCGCGCAGGCACGGCAGTGGGGACCTCGACGGCGCCCGTGCCGCCCAGCCGGGTGAGGTTGGCGTAGTCCAGACCGGACGGATTCTCCTTGGGCTCCAGGATTTCGATGCGCCACGCCTGGTCATCGGTAAGGTGCAGGTGCAGTGCGTTCAGCTTGAACTGCGTCATGACATCGATCTGCTCCTTCACCTCCTCCACAGTGAAGAAGTTGCGGGCAACGTCCAGCATGACGCCGCGGTAGGCGAAACGCGGCGCGTCAGCGATTTCGACGGCGGGAATCACCCAGGCGCCATCGGCGCCCGGCTCCGTACCCTCGATGGATGCGGGGAAAAGCTGGCGCAGTGTCTGCACTCCGTTGAACAGGCCGGCATCTGTGGAGGACGAAAGCCGGATGGCATCGCTGGTGACAGTGAGCGAGTACGCTTCCGGGCCGCCGTCGAACATGTCCACCAGCTCGAGGACGATGTCACCGGGGCGGGTGTCCTCCGTTATGGGCAGCTCGAAACCGGTGCCACGGCGCAGAAGCGAAGCGAGCTGCTCAGCGACGGGCACGGCAGGATCACTGGCCACGATCCGGGCGTTGGGGGCGAGCGTGAAGGCAGGGCTGTCCAGGGATTCGACGTGCGAGGGGCGGGGGATCAGGGTATCTGTCGTGTTCATGCCGTTCTTTCACAGGAGTTAGGTTAACGCGAGAGCGGCCCGACCGTGAGGGGTCGGGCCGCTATCACAATGCGGAACGTACAGACGCGTCAGCGCCTAGGGGCGGGGGATTAGTCGCCCAGGCGGAGGCCGGTCTTGGTGTCGAACAGGTGGACGTGGCCGGACTGCGGACGAACAAAGATGGACTCGCCCTTCATCGGGGGGCGACGGCCATCGACGCGGGCGACGATGTCGTGGCTCTTGCCATCAAGGATGGTGTGGCCGTAGACGTAAGCGTCGGCGCCGAGCTCTTCAACAACGTCAACCTCGACCTGGAGGCCTTCGCCGTTGCCGACCGTCTCCAGGTCTTCCGGACGCGAGCCAACGGTAACCGTCTGGCCGTGTGCTTCCTGGAGGACGTCGCGCGGCACGGGGTAGACCGTTCCACCGAACTGAACGCCGCCGTCGACTACCGGCAGTTCCAGCAGGTTCATGGCCGGGGAGCCAATGAAGCCTGCAACGAAGACGTTCTGCGGGCGGTCGTACAGGTTGCGGGGGGTGTCAACCTGCTGCAGCAGGCCGTCCTTCAGCACAGCCACGCGGTCACCCATGGTCATGGCCTCGACCTGGTCGTGCGTCACGTAAACCGTGGTGACGCCCAGGCGGCGGGTCAGGGACGCGATCTGCGTACGGGTCTGGACGCGGAGCTTGGCGTCAAGGTTGGAAAGCGGCTCATCCATGAGGAAGACCTGGGGGTTACGGACGATTGCGCGACCCATGGCAACACGCTGACGCTGACCGCCGGAGAGTGCCTTCGGCTTGCGGTCCAGGTACTGCTCGAGGTCGAGGAGCTTGGCGGCTTCGCGGACACGCTCTGCGCGCTCTTCCTTGGAAACGCCGGCGATCTTCAGGGCGAAGCCCATGTTGTCCGCAACGGTCATGTGCGGGTAGAGGGCGTAGTTCTGGAAGACCATTGCGATGTCGCGGTCCTTCGGCGGAACGTCCGTGACGTCGCGGTCGCCAATGAGGATGCGGCCTGCGTTGACGTCCTCAAGGCCTGCGAGCATGCGCAGCGAGGTGGACTTACCGCAACCGGAGGGTCCAACGAGGACCAGGAATTCGCCATCGGCGATGTCGATGTTGAGCTTATCGACGGCGGGCTTATCTGTGCCCGGGTACAGACGCGTAGCGTTATCAAAAGTAACTGTAGCCACAGTTATCAATCCCTTCACCGGCAGGTACGTGCCGGACGATCCGTTGTGAATGGTTCATTTTCTTCAGTTGAACTCCCCGGCCATTGGCCGGGGAGGATCGTGTGACGTCGCACGGTGCTGTGCGTCACATCACATCCAAGAGTATGTCAGACTTTTGGATGAAAGACCTAAATGTTACAAAGCTCACATGTGCCGTTGGTCACCGGTCGGGCGTGGCGACCACGCGGCGACGCTCCCTCAGCAGCGCCTCCAGCAGCTCCGCCATGTGGACTGGAGCCTCCACGCGGTACTGCGCTTGGGTGAAGTCCAAGCCGACTTTGATGCCCACGTCATCACCCATCAGCCGGCCCAGAGCATCCTCATCCGTGACGTCATCCCCGGCGAACAGTATGGCCGTCGCGCCGGTTGCCTGCCGGAGGAACTCCACAGCCTCACCCTTTGAAGCGTGGACTACCGAGGTTTCCAGCACCCGCTTGCCCGTCTTCAAATAGACACCTGCATATTCGCGGAGCACGCGCGTAGCGGCTTCCACAGCGTCCTCGGCAACGTCGTCCTTTGCCATCCTCGTATGGAGGACGACACCGGCAGGCTTGTCTTCGAGCACCGTCCCGGGAGCCGTCTCCACGATTTCCTGGAGCACATCACGAACTGCAGCCAGCGTTGTGCGCTGTTCGTCGTCCAGTTCCAAACCGTGGGAGCCTTCCCCCAGCCAGACCTCTGCCCCGTGGCTCCCAACCAGCAGCGTGGCGGCCGGAGGGGAGGCGACCAGCCGCAAGCTGTCCAATGCCCGGCCCGAGATGAGTGCCGTCGTCGTGCGTGGAAGTTCGGCGAGTTCCGCCAAAGCGGCGGCGGACCGCGGGAGCGGCCGGGCGTCCTCTGCGCGGTCCACCAGAGGGGAGAGCGTGCCGTCGAAGTCGAGGGCCACCAAGAGATGCTCGGTGTCGGCGATGCGTCGGATGGCGTCCAGCAGTTCGGGCTTCAAGGAAAGTTTTTCAGCTGTCATCGCGGACCACCTTTTCCTCAAGTGCGGCCAGGAACTCGGCCGACCAGTGATCGACGTCGTGATCCAGGATCTGCTTCCGCATCAGTTTCATGCGACGGCGGGCCTCTTTGGGCTCGAGGTTGACCGCGCGGAGGATGGCTGATTTGAGGCCGTCGATGTCGTGCGGATTGATGAGGAACGCCTGCTTGAGCTGGTCGGCGGCACCGGCGAATTCGCTCAGCACCAACGCCCCGTCGTCATCTGCCCGGGCGGTTACATACTCCTTGGCCACCAGGTTCATGCCATCGCGCAGTGCGGTCACCAACATGACGTCGGCGGCCAGGTACAGCGCCACCATCTCCTCCACCGGGTAGCTGTGATGCAGGTAGCGGACGGCTGTGTTCTGGATTGTGTCATAGGTGCCGTTGATGTGACCGACGGTGCCTTCGATTTCCTCGCGCAGCAGCCTGTACTGTTCCACGCGCTCGCGGCTGGGGCTGGCCACCTGAATGAGCGTGGCGTCCTCGACCTTGATCTGCCCGTCGGCGAGGAGTTCCTCGAAGGCCTTGAGCCGGTGCCCGATTCCCTTGGTGTAGTCGAGCCGGTCGACGCCCAGGAGGATGGTCTTTGGGTTGCCGAGGTCCCGGCGGATCTGCTTGGCACGCTCAATGATGTCCGGATTGCTTGCCAGCTGCCGGATCTGGTCCACGTCGATGGAGATCGGGAAGGCCTGGGCCCGGGCGATGTGGGTGACTTCGCCGTCGGGGCCCTTCACGTGGACCTGCTGCTGCTTGACGCTGGCGCCCAGGAACCGGCGTGCGGAGCGCATGAAGTTGCCGGCATCGCTGGGACGCTGGAAGCCCAGAAGGTCCGCCCCCAGCAGGCCGTCGATGATCTCGCGGCGCCAGGGCAGTTGCGCGAAAATTTCCGGCGGAGGGAACGGGATGTGGTTGAAGAAGCCGATCTTCAGGTCCGGCCGGGCCTGGCGCAGCAGGCGGGGAACCAGTTGGAGCTGGTAGTCCTGGACCCACACAGTGGCACCGTCCGCGGCGTGGCGGATGACGGCGTCGGCGAACTTCTTGTTGACCGTCCGGTAGGAGTCCCACCACGTACGGTGGAACTCCGGCGGGGCGATGACGTCATGGTAAAGCGGCCAGATGGTCGCGTTGGAAAAGCCCTCGTAATACAGTTCAACTTCGTGGCTGCTGAGCTGGACCGGGACCAGGTCCATGCCTTCGTGGCTGAAGGGCCGCACCGTCTCGTCGGGGGCCCCATGCCAACCCACCCACGCGCCGTCGGACTTTGTCATCATGGGGGCCAGGGCCGTGACCAGGCCGCCGGGCGAACGGCGCCAGCCGTCACCGCCGTCGCCGTCGCCGTCACTGCTGCAACGGTCTACGGGCAGCCGGTTGGAAACCACCATGAAATCGAACGTGCTGGCCGTAGGCTTCTTGGTTGGAGAAGCCTTGGGGGCTTGTTCGGTACTGAGTTTTTCGCTTGCCGGTTCCTGCATTAACGCTCCCTGGGGTTGCTGTGACTCAACTCCCAGCCTACTAGTGGAATCTTCACGGGCAGTTGATCGTTCAACAACCGGGCGGGAGGGTGTGCGGTAGAGCTCCAAGTTCGCTCCCGTAAACTGTCCCCGTTGCCCTAGATATTCACTACGACGTCGAGTAACCCGAGGAACTGATGAGCCCCGCAAACGAATCCCGCCTGTCCAAGGCTGAGCGCACCGCCCAGGCACGGGAAAAAGCGCGCGCAATCCGCGAAGAGCAGTTGAAGAAAGAGAAGCGCAACAAGCTTCTGGTCGGCTGGGGCATCGTGGTTGCCATCGTTGTCATCATCGCGGTGGTGGCGTTCGTGGTTGTTGGCAACGTCCAGAACAACGCGCCGATTGCCGACAACGGCCCCACCCCCGCCAACGGCAACGTCCATGGTGGCGTCACCCTGCTGGCCAACAGCGAGGTTGTGAAGTCCGAACCCGCCAGCGTCAACGTGGCCGATGTTCCTGCTCCGCTGGCCAGCAAGCCCGCAACCGTGACTGTTCCCGGTGGCGAGGCTGAGGCCGGAAAGCCGGTCAAGGTGGTCGCCTACATCGACTTCATCTGCCCCGTCTGCAAGCGTTTCGAGACCACTTACGGTGACTCGCTGACCAAGCTCCGCAACGATGGAAAAATCTCCCTCGAATACCGCGCTCTTGGCTTCCTGGACCAGCAGTCCACCACCAACTACTCCTCGCGCGCGGCGAACGCTGCGGCCTGCGTGGTGAACTCTTCCCCGGAAAAGTACGCGGACTTCTTCAACCTCCTCTTTGAGCGCCAGCCGGCTGAAGGCAGCGCAGGCATCTCTGACAAGGACCTGAAGGCCATGGCCACCGAGGTAGGTGCGGCAAACATCGACTCCTGCGTCGACAGCAAGCAGTACCGCCCCTGGGTGAAGGTTGCTACGCAGGAAGCCGCAGCGATCGGCGTCACGGGTACGCCTACCGTTTTTGTCGACGGCAAGCAGTGGGACGGCTCCACGGACCTGAACGCTGAAATCCAGACCGCCATCACGGCAAAGGGCTAAGCCTTCCTTGAATTACGACGGCGGCCGGTCACCCCTTGCTGGGTGACCGGCCGCTGTTTGTTTTGAGTCTCGTGGTACCGCCCTGCGTGTGAATTTCGTTGCGGGGGAGGGTGTGGGCTAACCTTGTCTAGCGTTGTTTCGGCGGCGCTGTTGTGTTGTTTCGCCTCCTTAGCTCAGTTGGCCAGAGCACCGCTCTTGTAAAGCGGGGGTCGTCGGTTCGAATCCGACAGGGGGCTCCACGAACCCCTCCATTCCGGCGCTTGCCGGGATGGAGGGGTTTTTCTGCTGCTCTGTAGAACGCGTCCGGTCTTTATCGATGCCTGTTTCTGCGTCCTGCCCGGTCGGCGAAGGCGTCCAGGGCTGCGATGATGTCCGGAGCCACCCAAACCCGGGTGCCGCGGATTTTTCCGGCGGATGCCAAGACGCCCGCGTGTTCCAGCCGTTCCACTGCCCGGTAGGCGGTGGCCATGGAGGCCCCAGTGTGTTCGGCGACCATTTCAGCCGTCAGTGCCGGCTCCTTTGGTACCAGGTCCAGGACTTTACGGACGGATGAGGGTGCACCCGCCAGGCGTTCCCTGTAGCTTGCTTCTACCGCCTCAATGTCTGTCGTCAGTTGCCGGCCGTTGTCGACGGCGCGGACAGCGGACTCGGCAAAGCGCTCCACGATCGGCTGGATGTCCCCTTCGCGGTAGGCGCCCAGTGCGTGGAAGTACAGGCGGGTATCGGTCAGCAATCCCGAGGACACGGGCACGGTGACGTTCTCGGTGACGCCCTTAGCACGCAGCAGGGCGCTGACGATGGCTCGCCCGGTGCGGCCGTTGCCGTCGGCGAATGGGTGGATGGTTTCGAACTGGGCGTGCGCGATCGCCGCTTGGGTCAGGGCCGGGATGTCGTCACGCTGCATGAAGGTCACCAGGTCCTCGACTGCCGGCATCACCCGATCCGGGTGGGGCGGGACGAACTCGGCCGTGTGTGGGGAGTTGCCGCGGATCCAGTTCTGCGCGTCCCGGTACTCACCGGCGATGTTTTCGTCTGAGGCGTTCAGCAGGGCGTGGTGCATGACCGCGATGTTCTGCACTGACAGGTCCTCGGACAGGTCGATCGCAGCCTGCAGGGCCCTGACATTGGAGGCGATCAGTGAGGCGTTTGTGCTGGAGGTGTCACCAAGCTGGGCCAGGGCGATCTTGCGGGCGCCAGCGGTCAGGTTCTCAATCTGGGAGCTGGAGGCGGACTCGCTGCGCAGTAGCAGCGCCGCGAACGGTGTGGTATCCCGGCCCAGCTCAGAGTCGAAGCGGACCATCTCCACTGTCGCCGCTTCTGCCAACGCCTGGGTTCGGGAATCAATGGCCGGATCCAGGCCAGCGATCTCGGGAGCGACTGCGGCCTCATAGGGTCCGCGGGCCAGCAGCCGCTGCCGTCGGGAGGCGCCACGGTTGGGGTCGGTTTCCCACGGATGCTCCTCATAGCCAATTGCCGGCCAGCCCCCGGCGCCGTCGAACAGGGAGACGCTTGGTTCGGCGTGCGGGTTTGCGGCAAACTGTCCGCCGGCAGGGATGCCGTGCGGGTGTCTAGCCTGGGAGTCCATGGTTTCCTTTGAGAAGGTTTAACCCTGATTTTCTCATAGTGAGTGTGAAATGAGAATATCAGCGTCCCTGGTTCTCATGTTGCCGGCGCTCAGTCGAACGTCTACGACCGCTGCGGACCAACGCTTCTGCCTGAACCGGATGATGGGAGGGAACCAACATCCATGGTCCGCCTGAGGGAAACCTACAAAGTGCCCACCAGCCAACTCGGTGAGGATCCTAAACTCCAGCCGGTCGGATAAGCCGCGCAGCCAGGGAGGCTTGCGTTCACGTTGTGCGGGCGATGAATTGACGGATCCAATCGACTGTTTCGGGGCGGTCCAAATGGAGACCGTGACCAGCGCCGGGCACCCGCACCAGCACTGACCGGGGAATATGCCGGCGGAGGAGCAGGGCATTGGGCAATGGGGTGAGCCGGTCAACAGTCCCATGAAGTATCAAAGTGGGTGCCTTGATGGACCCCAGTGCGCTCCACGCGTCGTGGTCCCGGCTCGCCCTGAAATGCCGGGCTTTGGCCCATGCCGAGGCCGGGGAATTGAAGAAAGCATGCGTCGCGTCAGGATTGCGCTGGACCCAGTCGGCGTCGAAGAAGAGCGGTTCGAGCCGGGACATGTCGCCGCCCACCAGCGCTTCGAGGGCGGCTCTTTCGGGTTGGGTTGCCGGATCCGGCCATTTGCCGCCACTGGTGGCGGCGAGGATCAAGGTGCGGACCGTCTCCGGATGATCAATGGCCAACCATTGCCCAACGCGCCCACCCATTGAGTGGCCGTACACATGTGCGTTGTCCGCTCCGGCGGCGGAGAGGACAGCTGCTGCGTCTTCGGCGAGGAGCCGCGTGGTGTACCGATCGGCGTCACCCCGCCCACTCCGTCCAATCCCTCGGTGATCGAAGCGGATGACGCGGTAAAAGCGCGACAAGAGTTCCGCCGTCGGGCCCCAACCATCCATTGCCGTTGCCTGTCCGGCGATGAGGAGCAGTGGCTCGCCTTCGCCCTCGGACGTCCAGGCGAGTCCGGTGCCGTCGGGCGCTTCGGCGAAGTTCACTGTGCCACTTTATCCCTGCTCCCGGATGCTGGGCTGGGCCCCGGTCCTGGGCGCAATTGCAGCAGGCCGGCAACGGTGAGTCCTGCGGTGAGTGCGAGGGCTCCAGCCCACAGGGTGAGGGCCGCGAGGTCGTGAACAGCCATCTGGGGGAGCCGCCTGTCAGGTACGGCGACGACACCGATGAAGGCTCCGACAAGGCCAAAGTAACTCCCGGTCATGAAGCGTTGGTGGGCTCGGATGTTGCCTGTGCGTACCGACCATAAGCCGACGGTCAGCGTGCAGAAAGTCAGAACCGAGAGAGCATGGAGCCAGTTGAACCCGCCGTCAATGGTCCGGATCCCGAAGGAGGTAAGCACCACTACGTACATTGCCACAGCCCAGATACGGCCCAGAATCCTGTGCGCCACACTGCCTTTGTTGCGGCGGAGCAGGTTCACGGCGCCGAAGATCAGCGCGTAGCCTGCGGCGATGGCGTGCAATGCAATGAGGAATGTCCACGGCGAAGGCATACGGCCAGCCTAGTGGTCAGGGCGGACCGATCCGCCTCAGCCCGGTTGAACGCTACGGAGCTTCGTGTCGCGGGGTTAGGGTGGTCCCGTGACCCAACCTCGTGACGACGGCCCCTTCTTCCATGGCACCAAGGCAGATCTCCGGGAGGGAGACCTCCTGAGGGCGGGCTTCAGGTCCAACTACCGTCCGGAAGTGATTATGAACCACATCTACTTCACTGCTCTGAGGGACGGTGCGGGACTTGCCGCTGAGCTCGCAGCCGGGGAGGGTGAGCCGCGGGTCTACGCTGTGGAACCGACCGGACCCTTCGAGGATGATCCGAACGTGACGGACAAGAAGTTTCCGGGCAACCCCACCCGTTCGTATCGGAGCACCGCCCCACTCCGCGTGATCGGCGAAGTGACCGACTGGACCCGTCTGACCCCGGAGGCGCTGAGTGCCTGGAAGGAACGCCTGGGCGCCATCCTTGCGGACGAACGGGGCGAGATCATCAACTAGTGCCAGGCCCTTCAGGCCCGGAAGAATCCACCGTGCCGCGTCATGGAGGCGTGGGCCGCGCTGATGAGGTCAGATCGGGCTGCCACGCAGCGGTCCGCGGTCTGCCGGAGGGCTGGAAGCGCGTCGGCCGCGTAGTCGAAGTGGTCTTCCCTGATCATGGATTCGATGGCCCGGCATTGGTGCTCCGTTTCGATCGCCCCAACCATCGCTGAGCTGATCTTCAGGCTCAGGACAGCATTGGTGGTCTCTTCCTCGTCTCCCTGTTCCACGGCCCGTGCGATCCGTTCAACGCGGCCGGTAAGCATGGACAGGTACTTGGTCAGGAACCGCAACGCCGGGGCAGGGTCGCCGAGGTCATCGGCGAGGCTGCGGAGCCGGTCCAGGTCGAGGCCCTCACGGTTGTTTCGCGGTGCGCTCATTCCTGGACTTCCTTTCGGGTGTGGACCGGGGACCGGCCTGAAGGGCAAACAGGCCGGTCCCCGGAGCTTGGTGGTGCGGTGGTTGGTTACTTGGTGGTTTCGGTGCGTTGGGTGCCGGTGAAGGAGAAGGCGATGGTGGAGGTGGCGCCTTGGAAGGTGTTGTCCGCGGTGGTGGGGAAGGCGGTGGTGACTTTGAGGTTGTCGGTCTTGGTGCTGGTCAGGGAGGTCAGGTTGTTCAGGACCTTGTTCGCGGTGATGACGGGGGCCGAGGCCAGGACGGTGGTTTTGGTGCCGGCGCAGGTGTAGGGGGCGGCGGTGCCGGTCCAGGCAACGGAGCAGTTCTCGATGGTCAGCTGCAGGCCGTTGGTGGTGTCGGTGGTGAGCAGGGATCCGGTGGCACCGGCGGAGGTGGTGAGGGTGACGTTGTTCAGATCGGAGTTGCCGGTGTTGGCCAGGGTGACGAGCTTTTCGACTTTGTCCCCGGGCAGCAGGCCCGCGACGGGGACGTTGAGGGTGTTGTTGGCGCCGGTGCCCAGGGCGATGGTGACGGTTCCTGCGGTGACGGCCTGTGAGGCGGAGGTCGAGGAGGTGAACGCGCCGTAGGTTCCCATGCCGGCGACGGCGGCTGCGGTGCCGACCAGTGCGACGGAAGCGAGGATCTTGCCGGAGGTGGTCTTGAGGCTGATGGCCATGGGAATCAGTGTCCTTTCGGTAGGCCACCGTGAGACCGGCCGGCCGTTCTTCGTTCCAGCCTCTCTGGCTGACAAGAACTACTGTGCCGGGCCACCCTCAAGAACCAATCCTGCAAACCCGCAACAGTCCCTCAGGAAAACCTCAAGACTCGCGCCAAACGCAACAGTGCCTCCCCGCACGGGGGAGGCACCGGCGTCGTTATTCAGTTAGAGCGGTCCTACGGGGTGGGGTTGCCGCCGTTGACGTTCAGCGTTTCGCCCACCACGTAGCTGGATTCAGGCGAGGCGAGGAAGACATACGCCGGGGCGAGCTCAGCGGGTTGGCCGGCGCGGCCCAGGGGAGTCGAATGGCCGAATTCGGGCAGTTCCTCCTTCGGCTGTCCGCTGCTGACCTGCAACGGTGTCCAGATCGGTCCTGGAGCCACCGCGTTCACACGGATTCCCTTGGGCGCAAGCTGCTGCGCCAGGCCCTTGGTGAAGTTGTTGATGCTTGCCTTGGTGGTGGCGTAATCGACCAGCGTCGGCGAGGGGTTGTAGGCCTGGATGGAGGTGGTGTTGATGATGGTTGAGCCTGGCTCCAAGTGCGGGAGGGCGGCCTTGGTCAACCAGAACATCGCGTACACGTTGGTCTTCAGCGTGTGGTCGAACTGCTCGTCCGTGATGTCGGCGAGGTCCTTCTGGGCCACCTGCTTGCCGGCGTTGTTGACCAGGATGTCCACCCCGCCCAACACAGCGACGGCGGTGTCCACGAGTTCCTGGCAGGTGGTTGAGTCCTTGAGGTCGCCGGGAACCTTGACGGCCTTGCGGCCTGCGGCTTCGATGAGGTTGGCGATCCGGGCCGCGTCTTCTTCCTCTTCGGGCAGGTAGGAAAGGACGACGTCGGCTCCCTCGCGTGCGAAGGCGATGGCGGTAGCGGCTCCGATGCCGGAGTCGGCTCCGGTGATGATCGCTTTGCGTCCTTCCAGCCGCCCCGTGCCCCGGTAGCCTTCTTCGCCCAGGTCCGCCTTCGGCGTCAATTCTGCGTCGAGGCCGGGCTCAGGCTGGTGCTGCTTGGGCGGGGAAATGTGCTCGTAGGCGGTGACCGGGTTTCGGAAGGTGTACTGGTCAGTCATGGTGGTCCTCCTGGTCCTTCATCGTGGAACTCGGACGGAAAAGCTAAGTAGGCTTACGATTTCTACCTTAGGCACGTGGAGGTGTGCGTGCCAAGTCGCAGGCGGATACCCGTGTCTATGCCGCCGAGTGAACGGCGACGGAAGCACGCTCAACAGCCGGGCATTCGATTTTCAAAGCAGCACCGTCCGGGGCTGCCTCAAGGCCCAGCAGCATGCGGACGCCGGCCGCCCCGAGCTCGTAGTGGGGCAACGATACGGTGGAGAGTGGCGGGCGAAGGTGTGCTGCGATGACTTCCTGGTTGTCGAACCCCACCACCGCGATGTCGTCCGGGATGGACAGGCCGTTCTCCCGCAGGCCGTCGTACAGGCCCATGGCCATCCGGTCGTTGTAGCAGTAGACGGCGGACACGTCGAGTTCCAAGAGCTCGCCGGTGGCGCCGTAGCCGCCTTCCTGGTCCGGGTAGGCCTCCAGAACCAGTGAAGGGTCGAATGGTATGCCCGCAGCATCCAGCGCTGCACGGTAGCCGGCGAGCCGCCCGTCCTTTGCCGGGGCAGGGGTGGTGGTGTTGATGAAGGCGATCCGGCGGTGGCCTCCGCGGAGGAGGATCTCCGTTGCCGACTGCCCGCCCTGGGCCTCGTCCGGAATCACAGCCCGGGCAGACGGCGAATCCGGCGAAAAGCAGTTGACCAGGACAAAATCGGATTCCCGCAACGTCGACGGAACCTCGGTGGGCCGGTGGAACCAGGTGGAATACAGGATGCCGCGGACCTTGTACTCCAGCATCATGGCGATGGCGTCTTTTTCCAGGTCCACGTTGCCCTCGGTGTTGGCTATCAGGAGCGCGTACCCGTGTTTCCAGGCTTCGTCCTGTGCGCCGTGGATGATCTGGCCGGCGAAGGGGGTGGTAGCAACTCCGTCGGCTACCAGCCCGATGAACTTTGAGGTTCCACTGACCAGGTTCTTGGCCATCGCATTGGGACGGTATCCGAGCTGCCGAATGGCGTCGTTGACGCGCCGGCGCGTTTCGTCCGCGATGCGCGCGTTCTTTTTCTTGTTGATCACCAGGGAAACTGTGGCCGTGGAAACGCCGGCTGCTTCTGCCACTTCGCGGAGGGTCACTGGATGTACGCGGTCCCTTGTGACAGGAACGTCGGGGGTGGCCGCGTTGCCCGGATTTTTCTCCTGCGAAATCATCTGTCCTCCACCAGGAGTATATCCGCCCGTGGATGCCGTCATCCCTTGGTCGCCCCGCTTTCAAGGCCCTGGATCATGGCCTTGTTCAGCACCAGGAAAACCAGGAGCAATGGCGTGATGGTTACGCACACTGCTGCGAAGGTGGCCGTCCAGTCAACCTTGCCCATGGCGCCGATGTAGTTTTGCAGGCCCAACGGGATAGTTTTCAGTTCCTCCGAAAGGACAAACGTGTTGGCGAAAATGAAGTCGTTCCAGATAAAGATGCTGTTGACCAGGACCACTGTGACCACGGTGTTCAATGACAACGGCAGGGTGATGAGACCGAATATCCGGTATGGTCCGGCGCCGTCCAAGGAAGCGGCTTCGTAGGTTTCGCGGGGAATGTATTCGAAGAATGACGAGAACAGGTAAACCGACATCGGGAGGGCAAATCCGGCCAGCGGGATAATCATCGACTGATAGGTGTCCAGCAGGTTCACGGTTGAGTAATCGATGAAGAGCGGGACAAGTGCGATTTGGACGGGAACAATAATCCCGACCAGGAACAGGCCCCGAACGAACCGGCTGAACCGGAAGCCCAGAACCTGGATGGCGTAGGCGGCCATCATTCCGAACAAGACAATGAGCAGGTTGGCGCCCATGGTCACGATGAAGCTGTTGAGGATATTCCGGCCCAGGTCTCCCGTTTCGAAGGCGCGGGCGTAGTTCTCCCAGGTGAGGGAACCGGGAAGCGCGAACGGGTCTCCCGTGGCGAAGTCCTGTTCGGTGCGAAGGCTGGTGAGGAACAGCCATGCCAGAGGGTAGACCTGGACAATCACGATGAGCATGATCAGGACCCGCGACAGGGTCCGGTAGAGGCTGGGCTTGCGGCGCCGCGGCTTGTAAACGGGTGCCGGTGGTGGGGCGGTGCGGGTAGTGGCCGGAGCTGTCTGGGCGATCATGAGTCTGCCTTCCGCTTGAGCATGAACAGGATGAGGCCGACGGCGACGAGGCACTCGATCACGATGAACACGGAGATGGTGCTTGCGTACCCGAAATCGGTACTGGTGAATGCTGTCTTGTACATGTAGGTAGTCAGCAGCTCGGACGATTGACCCGGGCCTCCGTTGGTCATCAGGTAGGGGATGTCGAACCCGCGCAGGCCATAGGTGGTGGCCATGATGGTTGTGGTGATCCATACCGGGCGGATGTACGGGAACCGGATCTTGGTGAAAAGCGTCCATTTGGAGGCGCCGTCAAGGACCGCGGCTTCTTCGAGCTCCTTGGGTACGGCGATGAGGGCCGCGTAGATGATGAGCATGTAAAGTCCCGTGAAGCGCCAGCCTTCGGGCGCGGACACTGCTGCCAGGACGGTGTTCACATCAGAGAGCCACGCCCTCTCCAAGGACCCCAGGCCTACCCAGTGCAACAACTGGTTCAGCAGGCCCACGGGGTCGATCGAGTAGATGCGCACGAAAAGGAACGCAATGGCTACGGTCGAGATGACGGCGGGCAGCAAGTAGAGGGTCTTGATGAGTTCCCGGCCGCGACGCAGGGAGGTCAGCAGGCTGGCGACCACCAGGGCGCCGCCGAGTTGCAGGACCAGGCAGATGACCAGGTAAAGCAGGGCATTGAAGAATGAGCGCCAGAAAATGTCATCGGCAGTGAGCATCCTGACGTAATTCGCCAGTCCGACGAACTCCATGTCGCTGATGCCGTTCCACGAGAAGAAGCTCAGGAACAACGACTGGAGGATCGGGAAAAGCACGGCTGCGCAATAGAGCAGGAGGGGCGGGAGCAGGAATACCAGGACTGATGTCCTTGACCTGTTGGGAAGCATGGTGGGCCTTTCGGTGCGGGGGGCTTTTGCAGCCCCCCGCATGTGTGTCTACTTGAAGAACTTGGGCGCGTTCTGCTTGATGGCGTCGTCCATCGTTTGCGTGAACTGTTCAGGGGTGATGTTTCCCTGCACAAGGAGGACGAGTTCCTGCTGCAACCTGCCGTTGGTGGTTGGGTCCAGTTGGGTGTCCCACGGCATGGCCTGCTTGCTCCCGAGGCCGTTCGCAGCGTCGAGGGCCTTCTTGTACAGCGGCGTGGCGTTCGCCGGCACCGCGGTTTGGACGGTGGTGGTGGGGGACAGGGCGCCGGTTGCGGCGTATTCCGCCGGATACTTCCCCAGGGCGAACTTCAGGAAGTCGCTGACCAGCGGATCGTAGGTCTTGGAGTTCACGGCCATGCCGATTCCCGAGGGTGAGACGTACTCGTTCGCGGCCGTTACCGCTCCTTCTGTGGTGGGGAGGGTGAAGAAGTCGATGTCGTTCCGCACGGCAGGGTTCAGTTTGTCGGTGGCAAGGCTGGGGAGTTCCCAGGTTCCGATGTTGTACATGGCTGCTTGGCCGGAGGTGAACTGGTTCTGGGCGTCCGAATAGCCTTGGGCCGAGAACCCGTCCTGGAAGCAGTTGGCCTTGCCAAGTTCGGCCAGCCACCCCACCGTCTTTTTCCCGGCCGGGTCGGCGAATGAGGCCTCGCCCTTCTTCAGTTTCTGCACGAACTCCGGCCCGGCTTCACGGAACGGCTGGTAGGCGACGTAGCGTTCCAACGGCCACTGGTCCTGTCCGTCCAGAGCAATGGGGGTGATGCCGGCCTTCCTCAACGCCGTGCACATGGCAGGGATGTCATCGAGGGACTTCGGAACGGAAACGCCGGCCTTTTGCAGCAGTGCCTTGTTGTACCACATGAATTCGAGCTCGAACTGGAACGGAATCATGTACAGGGAGCCGTCGTCGAAGCGCTGGTAGTCCAGGGCCCCGGGGCGGTAGTCGTCGTAGACCCCCAAGGATTTGAGCAGTTTGTCGGCGTCAACCATCTTGCCCTGCTTGGCCAGCTGCTGGGCGAAGGGGGTGGCGTCCGTGTCGAACAGTTCAGGGAGCTTGTTCGCGGCGGCCAACGTTTCGAGCTTTTGGATGTAAGAGGGGCGGTCCGGGGTGGTGATGAGGTTCAGCGCGAAGCCGGGGTGGTCCTTGGCGTAGTCATCGGCGAGCTTCTTCATGATGTTGATGACGGCGCCGTCGGCGGGCCGGGACAGCAGCCAGGAAATTTCGCGGGGCTTGATCTCGCCGGTAGGACTCACGTCGGTTGGGTTGCCCGCGGTGCCGCCGCCACCACACGCCGTCAGCGCCAGCGCGCAGGCAGCCGCAACGGCTGCGGCCCGGAAAAGTTTCTTCATGGGGACAATCTCCCTTGATTGGTCGGAATGATGGGTTGGGGTTATTCAGTTGTCGGTGCGTTGGCGTATCTCAAGTTCGGCCACGGTGACCGCGCCTTCGCCGGCGAAGACGCCGATCCGTCCGGTGGGGCGGTCGTAGATCCTTGCGCTCAGCGCCACTTGGCGGTCGACGACGGCGACGCACGTGTCGCCGTCGACCATCACCTCGAGCGTGTGCTTGCCTGCGGCGAGGTGGCAGGGGCGTTCCAAGGCGATGTCGAAGGGCACATCGCCCGACACCTGCCACTGGGCATCGCCGGTCACTTCACGGGGCCAACGATCGAGGACCAGTCGGCCCCGTTTGGGTTCGAGGCGCAGCACGTAGGACTGGTCGCCGTCGTGGCTTGACCGGAGCAGCAGCCCGCATTCGGTGGTGTTGGGCGCTATGTCGAACACGGCCTTCGCGTAGAACTGGCTGGGCAGTTCCTCGTTCGACACCATGGCGGAGTAGTTGTCCGGCACGTCCAGGGTGGCCGGCATTGGAACGGGCAGCGTTACCGGCACGTCCTCCCAGAAGCTCTCCACGAGTTCGTCGGCAAAACCGAACCCGAGCGTCCCGTCCGGGTTCTGGCGGGCTTCCAGGACGGACATGGTGCCCGCCCACTGCCACGCACCGTCGTCGGCGTTGCCTTCCTTGCTGGCTATCCAGCCGAAGAAGAATCGCCGATCGTCGCGGGCGGCGCTCTTCGAAGCGTAGAAGGCGCGGCCGTCGATGCTGTCCAGCTCGGGTACCGACCATGGACCGGTGGGACTTTTGGCCATGCGGTACCTGGTGGTGAACGATTCGGAGAACTCGGAGTACACCATGTACCACCAGTCGCCCCACTGGAAAACGTCCGGGCACTCGTGGGTGATGTAGCGGCGCGGGTCCCAGAACGGATCCGCATAATCCCAGGTCATCAAATCCCGGGAGACGCACTGGGCGATGACACCCCGGCGGCGTTCGGGGCCCTTGGAGTGCCGGGCTGCGATGAGCATGCGCCAGAGTCCGCTTTCCTGATCGTAAAAGACGAAGGGGTCGCGCCAGTCGCCGGTCTCGTACCCCTCCGGTGCGCCGAAGGTGAGCTCCGGGTGCTTGGTCCAGCTCCGCATCCCGTCAGTACTGGTGGCGTGCATGACCAGTTGGAGGGGAGCGCCGTCAGGGCCCAGGTTTCGCGGATTTTGGCCGGTGTAGAACAGATGGTGGGTGCCGTCACCGTCGACTGTCACGCTGCCTGTGTAGGCATTGAAGTCCGGTTCGTCCTCGGTTCCGTGCGGCAGGGCGACACCGTGGTTTTCGAACTGGGTGAGGTCTTTGGTGGTGACCAGGTTCCATGCCGTTCCGGGCTTGGGGTGGGAGCGTTCTTCATGAAGGTAGAAGAGCCAGAACTCCCCGTCCTTCTCGAAGGGGATGAGGTCCCCAACCCATCCGTCGGCGGGCTGGAAGAAGACTGAGCGTTTCATCTTCGCTGATGTCCATTCTGCTAAAGCGTTTGATCACCATGAAGGTAGCGCAGGTCACATCCATTGATCAAGCGTTTTAGCAAAATATTCTTCCGGTGCTAAAACGCTTGACCGTTGCCTCGGGAAGCCACTATGGTCCTAGCTACCGATGACAAACCGCGCTCCCTCGACGCCGAGCGGGCTGACCTGGTCACCGTCATCGAAACATGTTCTCCAGCCCTATGACGGCGTAGCTTTTGCGCGCCCGGCCACACCCTGGCCGGCCCCTTTGTCACGCCCTCATGCCACTGAATGCTTGAGAGGAACCACTTCATGACGCTCGAATTTTCACGCCGAACAGTCCTGCAAGGGACGGGAGCGGGCGCTTTGGCGCTGCTCATGGGAGGCGTCGCCGCCGGAACAGCCCAAGCGGCGCCCTCCCTCAGGGCGGTTTACCACATGACACCGCCGTCTGGTTGGCTGTGTGATCCCCAACGGCCGGTCCACACCAACGGCGCCTACCAGCTCTATTACCTGCACTCCAGCATCAACAACGGCCAGGGCGGATGGGACCACGCGACCACCAATGATGGCGTCTCGTTCACCCACCACGGTGTGGTGATGCCGCTCCAACCCGATTTTCCTGTGTGGTCAGGATCGGCGGTGGTGGATACAGCGAACACGGCGGGCTATGGCGCGGGGGCGGTGATCGCCCTCGCGACCAAGCCCACGGACGGGATCCGCAAGTACCAGGAGCAATACCTCTATTGGTCCACGGACGGCGGCTTTACCTTCACAGCGCTGCCGGACCCGGTGATTGTGAACACCGACGGTCGCGCCGCCACGACGCCCGCGGAGGTCGAAAATGCCGAGTGGTTCCGTGACCCGAAGATCCACTGGGACACCGCACGGAACGAATGGGTGTGTGTCATCGGGCGGGCACGCTACGCAGCCTTCTACACCTCATCCAACCTGCGCGACTGGCAGTGGACCTCCAACTTCGACTACCCCAACCACGCGCTCGGCGGGATCGAATGCCCCGATCTGTACGAGATGACCGCCGACGACGGCACCCGGCATTGGATCTTCGGGGCGAGCATGGATGCATACAGCATTGGCCTGCCCATGACCTACGCCTACTGGACCGGTTCCTGGAACGGCACGGAGTTCACAGCCGATAACCTGACGCCCCAGTGGCTCGACTGGGGGTGGGATTGGTACGCCGCGGTGACGTGGCCGGCCGTGGAAGCGCCCGAAACAAAGCGGCTCGCCGTCGCCTGGATGAACAACTGGAAGTACGCTGCCCGGGACGTCCCCACGGACGCAACGGATGGCTACAACGGGCAGAACTCGATAGTCCGGGAGCTTCGGCTGGAGCGCCAGTCCGGTGGCTGGTACAGCCTGTTGAGCGCCCCCATCGCCGCTCTCGAGTCCTACGCGACAGCCACCGTTCAGCTTCCTGATCGCACGGTGAACGGAAGCGCAGTGCTTCCGTGGTCCGGGCGCGCGTATGAGTTGGAGCTCGACATTTCCTGGGATGCCGCAGCGAATGTTGGGGTGTCCGTGGGGCGTTCCGCCGACGGTTCGCGGCACACCAATATTGGCAAATACGGTGGAGATCTCTACGTGGACCGTGCGCCGTCAGACCAGGGCGGATACGCGTTGACGCCTTACACGCGTGCTGCCGCGCCCATTGACGCCGGCGCGCGGTCAGTGCACCTGCGGATTTTTGTCGACACCCAAAGCGTGGAGGTCTTCGTCAATTCCGGGCACACAGTGGTGTCGCAGCAGGTGCATTTCGCTGAAGGTGACACCGGCATTTCGCTCTACGCCGACGGTGGCCCAGCCACCTTCACCGGAATAACCATCCGCGAGTTCGGAACTCCCATCTAGCGGAGCGGCGGGGCGAGGGTTGCGTCGTTATCCACAAACGCAAGGACGCGGACGACGGCGGCCCTCGCCTCGCGCTAGGCTGGTTACCTCGGCTGATGCAAGTGGCCGCAGGAACCACCTATGCGGAGCTTTCCTCTTAATGTCCGATGACCTTGCCCTCGCCGCCCTTGCGGCGTCTTCCTTTTCCCTCACAACTTTGCGCGACGGCCAACTGGCCGGCATGAGTGCCCTGGTCGAGGGCCGTGATGTCCTGGCCGTCATGCCAACCGGGTACGGCAAGTCCGCCACCTACCAGGTGGCGGCCCAGTACCTTCACAACAAAACGGGACGACCCGCCGTCGTGATTTCTCCCCTCATTGCCTTGCAGGAGGACCAGCTCGACGGCCTGGCCGAGGACCTGGGGGAGGGCGCCGCGGTCGCGGTCAACTCGTCCCACAGTGATGCCGACGTGGAGGCCGCATGGGAGGCAGCGGGTTCAGGCCGTGCCACATTCCTTTTCCTCGCGCCGGAGCAACTGGCCAAGCAGGAGACGGTGGACCGGATCGCCGCGATGGACGTCACCATGTTCGTCGTTGACGAGGCGCATTGTGTTTCATCCTGGGGTCACGACTTCCGGCCCGACTACCTGGACCTGGGAAATGTCCGCAAACGCTTGGGCAACCCGCCAGTGCTGGCATTGACCGCCACGGCCTCCCCGCCGGTGCGCGACGAGATCGTGGAGCGCCTGGGCATGACGGACCCACTGATCCTGGTCCGCGGTTTCGACCGCCCCAACATCAGCCTCGACGTCGTCCGCCACCAGGACGACAAAGGCAAGCGTAAGGCCGTGGTGGAACAGGTCGCCGCATTGGCCAAAACCGACGGTTTGGGGCTGCTCTACGCCGCAACACGCAAGGACACGGAAAAGTACAGCAGCAAGCTAGCCGAGGCCGGGCTCCGTGCAGAGGCCTATCACGCGGGCAGGAATGCCTCCGAACGCGAACGCATCCACCAGCAATTCCTGGACGACGAACTGGACGTTGTGGTGGCCACGACAGCGTTCGGTATGGGCATCGACAAGGCAAACGTGCGGTTCGTCGTGCACGCGGACATCCCGGAGTCCCTGGATGCCTATTATCAGGAAATCGGACGTGCTGGCAGGGACGGGGAGCCCGCCTCAGCCATCCTCCATTACCGGGAGGAGGACTTGGGGCTGCGGAAGTTCTTCGGCACCCATTCGCCGGACCCCGAGGCTCTTCTCGCGGTGTTAACCGTGGTGAAGAACGCCAAGTCGCCAGCTCCCAAGAGCGCCATTGCAGAGCTCACCGGCTTCCCGCCGCGGCGGGTCACCGCGCTGGTAAGCCAGCTCGAGGAAGCCAGTGCCGTTACCCCCGGAAAACGTGGCGTTCGGCTCACGTCCAAAGCCAAGCTGCCCGCTTTGGTGGAGCGGGCGGTCGAGCTGGCCGAGGCCCGGCAGCGCGTAGACCAATCCCGGCTCACCATGATGCGTGCCTACGCTGAAACGGACGGTTGCAGGCGCCAGTTCCTCCTGGGGTACTTCGGCGAGGACATGCCCCAGCCGTGCGGCAATTGCGATACGTGCACCGAGGCGGCGGACCCTTCCGAAGCTCCGACTGGTACGGACCCTGTGCCCGCAGCATCTGATGAGCCGTTTCCGCTTCAATCAACGGTGATCCACAAGGAGTGGGGGCAGGGCCTGGTGATGCGCCACGAGGATGACGTCATCACAGTCCTGTTCGAGCAGGAGGGTTACAAGACCCTGTCCCGCACTGCGGTAGTGGAGCACGAGCTGCTGAAACCGGCGTAGTTTGGCTGGGGCGTCAGGTGTTCAGCTCCAGCATGAGGGCAGGGAGTTGGTCGCTGAGCTCGCGGGCCAGGAAGCCCAAGGGACCGAGCTTGCTGGCCAGGCGATCGGCCGCAGCCGCGTGGAGGTGAGTGCCCCAGCACGCAGCCTGCGCATCGCTGGTTCCGCGGGCCCGCAACCCGGTAATGGCACCGGCAAGGACGTCCCCGCTGCCCGATGTCCCCAAGCCGCCGTAGCCTGTGGTGATTTTCCAAAGTCCTGCCGTGTCCGCGTCCGGGGTAGATGGCCCGGCAATGTAGCCCTGGCAGCTGACCACGGCGTCAAAGCGTTGGGCGATCTCCACAATGGCCCCTTCCAGAGTGTCCACGTCCCGGCCCAGCAGGATCCCGGCTTCCGTGGGGTTGGGTGTGAGGATCAGCCGGCCACGCCACGGCCCGATGTGGTCTTCCAGCTTGGTCAGCGCCCCCAGCGCATAAGCGTCAAGAACGACGGCGGGGCCGCCGTCGCCGTCCGGGTCACCGCTTTGTTCCTCCCGCTCCAGCAGCGCCCGAAGCATCGTCTCAGCCAGGTCGAGATCGTCCAGGCCAGGACCGATCAGGACCGCGTCCGAACCGTCCAGATAGGAAGATATCCGGTCCAGGCCTTTACCGGTTAAGGATCCGTCATCCGTTTCCGGCAGGCCCAGGGCCCCGCACTCCGGGAAAGCAACGCCCACCTGCACAGCCACTGATTCAGCGACCGCCAACGATATTTTTCCTGCACCCGCGCGAAGGGCGGCGGTGCCGGCAAGCAGAGCCGCGCCCGGGGTGGCACGTGCCCCACCTATGACCAGCACTGCTCCCCGTGAATACTTGCTGTCGCCCGGTGCCGGCAATGGCCAGTCACGCAGCAGGGAGGGGGTTACCAGAGCGGGCTCTTTGTGGTCATTGTGGGTGGACACTGGCGTCTCCGGAGTGCTCTGTGACCGTCACGCCTTCCTCGGCCAGGTGGTCGGCCACGTTAAAGCTTTCCAATTCCCAACGGCCCGCACCACTGGGACGGACATAGCGTGTGATCGAGGCATTGAGTACCGATGTACTCGCCGCAAGGTCCAGGATTTCGTCCTCGGACATGCCCTCCAAGACGTAGCGGATCAGCAGGATCACGGCGTCATGGCAGACCAACATCACCCGGTGGCCTGCCGCGAGGGTGTTGAGTTCGTCCAGGACCGAGCGCAGCCGCAGGGCAACGTCCGCCCACGATTCGCCGCCCGGCGGCCGGTAGTACAGCTTGCCGAGCCAGAGCCGCCGCTCGGCCTCATCGGGGTACCTGCTCTCCACTCCGCGACGTGTCAGCCGGTCCAGGATTCCCAGTTCACGGTCACGCAGGCGCTCGTCCGTGAGCACTTTCACGGGCCAACCCGCCGTTTCGACCGCGATTTCCGCTGTTTGCCGGGCGCGTGCGTAAGGGGAGGACACTACGGCATCGGGCCGCAGCTCCTCTGCGATCCTGGCCAACGCCGTTCCCAGGGCTTTGGCCTGCTCTTGCCCGGTCCCGGACAGGTTCACATCGGGATCCCTCGCAGGCACATCGATGATTTCCGCTCCGGACAGGTGCGCCTCGGTTGCGGCCACGTTGCCTTCGCTCTCACCGTGCCTTATCAGCAGCAACTCGACAGCCCCGGCCTCCTGCACAGCGTCTGTCAGTCCGTCCTCTTTCACTAAAGATCACCTTTCCGCGTGCTTTGTCGAATTCAGAACCCTACCCACTGCGTACCCACCGGACCAGAGACTAAACGTGAGGTGTCCGCCGTCGACCCCTGTCGCATGGGCCTCCTGTGAAGTAAGTTGCTCGCATGGAGGACTCATACCAAGTCATTGTGGTCGGTGCCGGATTCGCAGGCGTTGCAGCAGCCAAGGAGCTTGGCCGAAAGGGCATTCGCGTCCTGCTCATCGATTCGAACAACTACCACCAGTTCCAGCCGCTCCTTTACCAGCTGGCGACCTCGCAAATCGGAGTCTCGGCCATTGCCCGGCCCCTCCGCTCGGTCTTCCGACGCTTCAAGTCCGTCCGGGTCCTGACAGCAAAGGTGGAATCCGTGGATGCGGCAGAGCGGTCCGTCACCACAGCGGAGGGCCGAACCCTGCGCGCAGAGGTCCTGGTCATCGCCGTCGGAGCCGTCCCCAACTTCTTCAATACGCCCGGCGCGGAGGAGTTCGCATATCCCTTGTACTCGGTCACCGATGCCACCCGACTCGGTACAGGCCTCACCCGGTTACTGGACCAGGCCGACAGGAGCCCCGACGGATCCGTGGACATTGTAGTGGTGGGCGGTGGCCCTACCGGGGTAGAGACCGCCGGGGCCATGGCAGAGAACGTCAAATACGTTGTCAGCAAGTACTTCTCGCCAGGCCTTGCTGCGCGGTGCAAAGTGCATTTGGTGGACATGGTTCCGAGTGTCCTGAACATGTTCTCCACCAAATCCCAAAGCTACGCCACGGAACACCTGACCAAGATCGGGGTCCAGTTGCACATGGGCGTCGGGGTCACTGAAGTTCGCAAGGATGGTGTGACGTTGGCGGACGGCAGCACCGTGCCTGCACAGATTGTTGTGTGGGCCGGCGGCCTGAAAGCCGGGGACCTGATCGCCAACTCCGGCCTCACCCAGGGGAGGGGAGGGCGCATCGATGTTAATCCCGACCTGACCGCGCCCGACGTTGACGGGGTCTATGTCCTGGGGGATGCCGCCAACATCACCGATTCCACCGGAGCCAAGCTGCCCCAATTGGGATCCGTCGCCCAACAAGCGGGCAAGTGGGCGGCCAACAACATCGTCGCTGACCTGCAGGGAGGCACGCGAAAGCCCTTCAGTTACTTCGACAAGGGGTACATGGCGATGGTGGGCCGCGGCGCGGCCGTGGCCGAGCTCGGACGCAAACGCCACCAGTTGCAGGGGCCTTTCGCTTTCCTGTCCTGGCTGCTGGTGCACCTCGCCCTGCTGTCCGGACTCCAGCAGAAGGCGCGTGCGTTGTTCTCCTGGCTCAACGGCTACCTGCTGCACAGCCCCGCGCAGGTTGTGGTGAGCGGACCGGTCGAGAAGGACCCACCGGAGCAAGCTCCACCCGGGACTGCCTGAACACCTGAGTGCACCGCTGGGCGCCGAACTGGGAAGATAGCAGGAGGACACCCAAACAAGGAGCATCATGTCACTCAAAGAACGCTTGAAGGCCGACGTCGTGGACCACATGAAGGCCGGCAACAAGGTCGCGCTTACCACCGTGCGCAACGTCCTGGGCGAAATCACCACCCGCGAGAAGTCCGGCAAAACGCCGGTGGAGCTCGACGACGCCCAGGTCACCTCGCTGCTGCAGAAGGAAGCTGCCAAGCGCCGCGACACCGCCCGCATCTACACGGAGGCCGGCGAAACCGACCGTGCCGCTTCAGAGGTGGCTGAAGCAGAGATCATCGAGGCCTACCTGCCCAAGGCCCTCACCCGTGAAGAGGTGGAAACAATCGTCGATGAGGCCATTGCTGACCTGAAAGCGGACGGCCAGGAGCTTTCCATGCGGTCCATCGGAGCCGTGATGAAGCCCGTTACCGCCAAGGTGGCAGGACGCTTCGACGGAAAAACCGTTAGCGAAATTGTGCGCGGGCGTTTGGGCTAAAACGGCTGGGCTGGAGCGGTATCACACCGCGTACGCGGTGAAGGCGGCAACATGCGTCGCTTCAGGCGTCGAACTCCTGCAACTCTGACGTCATCTCGCCGCCAGCATCTCCGGTGTTGACAGTGCCTTTGGGCTCAATGAGGAGGGCGGAGACTTCGGCGTCAGCCTTGGGGCAGTGCTCTACGCCGCGGGGAACGACGAAAACATCGTTAGGGCCAAGAACCACGTCGCGGTCGCGCAGCTGGATTGTCAGCTCGCCGGAAAGCACCATGAACAACTCGTCAGTGTCGGGGTGCGTGTGCCAAACGAATTCGCCTTGGAGTTTCACCAGCTTGATGTCGTAATCGTTGATGCTGGTCAGCCTGTGCGGCTGCCAATGGTCGGAGATCGAGGCGAGGGCATTAGTCACGTTGTGCACGTCAGTCATTTGCCCAATGTAGCAGCGGAAAGCGAGCGTCATCCCGCCTCAAGCAGCCACCGCAAAGTCTCAGCGTTCCGCACGGCGTTACCACCGCCGTCGTTGTTGAAGTAGGCGTAAACGTCCTTGCCGGCGTTGCCCCACTCGCGGATCCGGTCGGCCCACCACCGGAGGTCGTCATCGGAGTACGAGCCACCGTAGAGATGCTGGTGGTCCGGGCCGTGCAGCCGCAGATAGACGAACGGCGCGGTGGCCCGGAGAATGCAGGGGAGGTTGGCGCCGCTCATGATGCAGTACGCGGCCTCGTGCCGTTCCAGGAGGGCATACACCTCGGGGTGGTCCCAGCTGTCGTGCCGGAATTCGACGGCGACGCGGATCCAGTGGGGCAGGGCAGCCAGGAAGTAGTCGAGCCGGGCGTCGTCACGGGCGAAACCGGGCGGGAGTTGGACCAGCAGCACGGCCCTCTTGTCGCCCAGTTCGTGCCAGCAGCGCACGATCCGCTCCACCCAGACCTCCGGGCTGTACAGCTTCTTGGCATGCGTGAGGCCTCGAGGGGCCTTGACCGACATGGCAAAACCGGGAGGCAGCCGGTTCCGCCAGCTGGCAAACGAGGTGTCGCGGGGCCAACGGTAAAAGCTGGCATTCAGTTCCACGGTGTTGAAACGCGCCACGTAGTGAGCTAACCGCTTGGCGGTCGGAAGGCCGGGCGGATAGAGAACGTTCTCCCAATGGTCGTAACTCCAGCCGGATGTACCTATGTGGATACCCATGCTGGAAATGTACCCGCGTCGGATGCCCGCTAACGCGAGCCGCTACTGCTTCGCTGCGGTACTGGCCATGAGGGCCCGGAGGTCCTCTGCGACTTTGGCGACCTCACGTTGGCGGGCGCTGCGGATCGGCTTTGACCCGTGGACTGCCGGACGCTCCGCGCGGCTGGAGTTGTGCGATTGGCGGCGAATTTGGGGGTCCCGAACGGGCTGCGCGTCAACAGCGACGGCGCCCTGGAGGGGATCGTGAAAGAGCGGGAAGTTCATGATCCCTGATCCTGACACAACGACAGAACCGCCGAAATGGACAGTTGCATATCGTCCCATGTGGGCGCTGTGCAGATGTCCATGCAGGCCTACCCCCACAGCGCCTTCTTGAGCAGCGCCCTGAGCTGCAGGTTTTCGTCCTCGCTTAGCCCTTCAAGTTGCGTCTGCTCGCAAACTTCCAGCGCGGCACGGGCCTTGTTGTGGATCCGGCGGCCCTCGGCGGTGGAAACGATGATCTTGGCGCGCCTGTCCTGCTTGCCCTGGGCCCGTTTGACCAAGCCGCGGTGTTCCAGGTCGTCAACCAGGCTGACAACCTGGCTGGGATCCAGGCTGAGGAAATCGGCCAGCTCGCGCTGGGTAGGTTCCAGTCCGCTGCAGGCGAGTGTCAGCACGGAAAACGACCGTTCCCGAAGTCCATAATCCGCCAGCGCCTTGTTGTTCAGGAGGGAGCCGGTGGCGTGGAGCTTGGCCAGCAGCAGGCCCACATCGTTGCCGATTTTGGCGGCGGCCAGGCGCGGGGTTTCCACTTCGGTGCTTTGCGGTCCCATGACAACTCCAATAGTAATGAAAAACAATCGTTGACTTTTTCAATGATCCGTATTCTCATTGATCATGACAAGGATCTCACGCCGCAGTGGGATCGGCCCCACCGGCTCCGGCCGGTTACTGCATGCGAAGGAGCACGCCATGAGCTTGAACGGCAAGGTTGCAATCGTCACCGGGAGCGGACAGGGTCTTGGACTCGCTTACGCGAGGGAGCTCGCCCGCCAGGGAGCCGCCGTCGTGATTAATGACGTGAACCAGGAAACCGCTGCTGACGCAGTCGCGCAGATTGAGGCCGACGGCGGCCGGGCCACCGCCGTCGTGGTCCCCGTGGGAACCACAGACGCCGCCAAAGCGCTGGTGGCGGGCGCAGTCGATACGTTCGGGCGGTTGGACATCCTGGTCACCAACGCCGGCATCCTGCGGGACAAGAGCCTGCTGAAGATGACCGACGAGGATTTCGACCTGGTCATCAACGTGCACCTGAAAGGCACCTTCACCTGCGTCCGTGAAGCGTTTGCGTACTTCAAGGAAAACAACATCGCGGGCCGTATCATCACCATCGGATCGCCCACGGGCCAGCGCGGCAACTTCGGACAGACCAACTACGCCGCCGCCAAGGCCGGAATCGTGGGAATGGTCCGGACCTGGGCGTTGGAGATGAAGAGGGCCGGCGTGACGGTCAATTCCGTGATCCCGGTGGCCGCCACCGCGATGACCAAGACGGTCCCGTACTTCCAGAAGGCCGTGGAAGCGGACGAGCGTGGCGAGGCCATGCCGTCCTTCTTCCGCCACGACCTCGGTTTCGGAACGGCCGACGACGTCGCCGGGCTGATTGCCTTCCTCGCCTCCGACGAAGCTGCCGGGATTACCGGCCAGGCGATCGGCGCCGGCGGTGACCGGCTGCAGGTCTGGACCCACCCGACCGCTGCCAGCACCGAATACCGCGAAGGCGGCTGGAGCTACGAGGCACTGCGGGAGAGCGCCGGCACGCTCTTCGGCCAGGAAAACCTGCAGAGCTTCGGCGAGGAATTCCTGCCGCTGCCCGAGGAACTGCAGCCCGAACCGGCCAAGGCTGAGGCCCGCTGATCATGGCCACCCGTTACGAACCGGGCATCGACGCGGCTGCCTTGGATGCGATCGACATGCACGTCCACCTCGAAGTGGACAGCTGCGGCCACGGCTCACTCCCTGATGCACTCACGGAGGCCTCGGCAAAGTACTTCAAGGCCGAGGACCGGACGCCGTCGCTGGACAGGATCGCCGAGGTTTACCGCGAACTGAACATGGCCGCCGTCGTCTTTACTGTTGACGCGCGCACCCAGCTCAAGCACGAACCCAACAGCATCCCGGAACTGATCGAGGGCGCGGCGCGGAACAACGACGTGCTGATTCCCTTCGGCAGCGTGGACCCGCGGACGGGCGAGGACGCCATCGCCGGGGCCAAGCACCAGGCCGTTGAGCTCGGTGCCCGTGGCTTCAAGTTCCACCCGTCCTTGCAGGGTTTCGATCCGTCCAACGAGCAGTTCTACCCGCTCTGGGAGACCCTCCAGGAACTGGGCCTGCCCTGTATTTTCCATACGGGCCAAAACGGCATGGGGGCCGGTCTGCCCGGGGGATACGGCATCAAGCTGGCGTACTCGAACCCGTTGTTGCTCGATGCTGTCGCCGCCGACTTCCCGGGCCTGCAGATCATCATGGCCCACCCGTCGGTGCCGTGGCAGGACGAGGCCAACTCGATCGCGACACACAAGTCCAACGTGTTCATCGATCTGTCGGGGTGGTCCCCGAAGTACTTCCCGGAGTCCTTGGTTCGGCTCTCCAACTCGGTGCTGCAGGACAAGGTGCTGTTCGGCACGGACTTCCCCCTGATCACTCCGCAGAAGTGGCTAGGTGCGTTCGCGGACCTGCCGTTGAAGGACGAGGTCCGGCCGAAAATCCTCAAGGACAACGCTGTGCGGTTGCTCGGGCTCGGTGGTTGAGATGTCCACCACCGCATTGGAACAACGGCTCTACGTAGTGGGGGACTGGTACGACGCCGAAGCGCTCCTCGCTACTGAAGAGCGGGAGGTGTTGGCCCGGCTTCGCGGCTTCCTGGACGCCGAGGCCAAGCCGCTCCTGGCCGAGTACTGGGAGCGGGGGGAGTTCCCGCAGCAATTGGCCCAACCGCTGATCGACCTTGACCTGATGGAACCCTTCGACGCTCCGGCCCGGGGCATCTACCAGGGGTTCCGGATCTTCGAACTCGCACGGACCGATGCTTCCCTGGCCACCTGGTACACCGCGCAGGCCGGGTTGTTCCGGACGGCGATCCGGGTGGGCGCGTCGGAGGAACAACAGAAACAGTGGATGCCGCAGGTTGTGGATTTTTCACTCAAGGGTGTCTTCTCGTTGACGGAACCGGAACACGGCTCGGACATTGCCGGCGGACTGGCCACCCCCGCCCGGTTTGAAGAAGATTCCGACGGCGGAACATGGGTTCTGGACGGTGCCAAACGTTGGATTGGGGGCGCCTCAACTGCGGATGTGCTGTGTGTGTTCGCCCGGGATGTCGCCGATGGACAGGTCAAGGCCTTCCTCGTGGACCGAACCGCCGCCGGCGTCAGCCTGGAGAAGATCACGGGCAAGACGTCCCTGCGGATGATGCAGAATGCGCACATTACCCTGGACGGTGTCCGCGTCCCGGAAGCCATGCGCCTTCGCAACGTGAACTCCTTCAAGGACGTTGCGGCGATGCTGCGCGCCATGCGCTCGGACGTTGCCTGGATCGCCACCGGGATACAGGCCGGAGCGTTCGAAGCCGCACTGGCGTACGTCAAGGAACGCCAACAGTTCGGCCGGTCGATCGGTTCCTTCCAACTGGTGCAGGAGAAGCTGGCCCGGATGCTCGGCAACCTCACTGCGAGCTTGTCGCTCGTGGTGCGTCTAACCGAACAGCAGAGCGCAGGGATCGTGCGGGACCAGGACTCGGCGCTCGCCAAAATGCAGACCAGCCTTCTGATGCGCGAAACCGTCGCCCTGGCCCGCGAAGTGGTGGGCGGCAACGGCATTACGCTCGCCGCCGACGTCGCGCGTTTCCACGCCGACGCGGAAGCCGTCTATTCCTACGAGGGCACCCATGAAATCAACGCCCTCATCATCGGCCGCGTCCTCACGGGCGAGAGTGCCTTCACCCGCTGAATCTCTTCAAACAACAACACAGGAGGCAAAGATGCCCAATCTCGTCGTCGATTTCGACACCCTGCTCACCATGTCCGGCAAGGACCTCGGCACCACTGATTACCGCGAAATCACCCAGCAGCAGATCAACCTGTTCGCCGACGCCACGGACGACCAGCAATGGATCCACACCGACCCCGAACGCGCCAAGGACGGCCCCTTCGGTGCCCCGATCGCGCATGGTTTCCTCACGCTTTCCCTGATCATCCCGTTCTGGGGAGAGCTGTTCGACGTGGACGGGGTCACCACCAAGGTCAACTACGGCCTGGACAAAGTCCGCTTCACCTCACCGGTCAAGGTGGGCTCCAAGGTCCGCATGAACGGCACCATCGCCGAGGTCAGTGAAGTCAAGGGCGGTGCCCAGATCAAGGTCAACGCCACCATCGAAATCGAAGGCCAGGAACGCCCCGCCGTCGTGGCTGAATTCCTCGCCCGTTTCTACAAATAAACCTTCCACCAGCAATATCCCTCCTCTCCCAAGGAACAGCCATGTCAGGACACACTGCGCTCGCTACGTCGAGCACGGCCGCTAAGCGCAAAGAAGCACGCACGGTCATCTTGTCCAGCTATCTGGGCAGCACCATCGAGTTCTACGACTTCCTGCTGTACGCAACAGCCGCGGCCGTTGCCTTTCCCAAAGTCTTCTTTGCCGGCACGGACGAATGGGTTGGCGTGGTTGCCGCTTACGCCACCTTCGCCGCCGGCTATGTCGCCCGGCCATTGGGTGGCATCATCTTTGGCCACTTCGGCGACCGCATCGGGCGAAAAGGGATGCTCATCGTCTCGATGGCCATGATGGGCATTGCCTCCACGCTAATCGGGCTGATCCCGGGAGCGAACGTCATCGGTCCTTGGGGTGCCGTGCTCCTTGTGGTCCTGCGCGTCTGCCAGGGCATCGCCGTCGGGGGTGAATGGGGCGGCGCGGCGCTGATGGCGCTGGAACATTCAGACCCCAAACGGCGAGGGTTCGCTGCGTCGTTCGTCAACGCCGGTGCACCGACGGGTGCCGTGCTGGGAACGGTGGTCATGGGCATCTTCTCCGCCCTTCCGCAGGATGCTTTCCTTGCCTGGGGGTGGCGTGTGCCGTTCCTGCTGTCGTTCGTGCTCCTGATTGTCGGTATGTTCGTGCGGCTCCGGGTCTCCGAAAGCCCCATCTTCGCTGAAGCGGTGGCCAAGGAAAGCGCACAAGGAACCAAGCGCAAGATCCCGCTACTGGAAGTGCTGCGGCGTCCCAAGGCCCTGATCATGATCATGTTCGCCGGTGCCGCCGGGTTCGGACTACAGGTAGTGCTGCCCACATTCTCCGTCACCTACGCGGTCTCCAAGGGCGCACCCCAGCAGGGCGTGCTCTATGCCTTCGCGGGAGCCTCGGCCATTTCCATTCTGTTCGTCCTCCTGGGCGGAAGATTGTCCGACCGTTTCGGACGGCGTCCAGTGATGGTCACAGGGTTGGCTTTGTTCATCCTGTACCTGTTCCCCATGTTCGGGATGCTCAGCTCGGGCAACATCGCCATGATCTTCCTGGCCTTCACGGTTGCCCTGATCCTGCATTCCTCCCTTTACGGGCCGCTGGCCGCGTTCGTGTCCGAGCAGTTCGGCACCACCAACCGCTACACCGGTGCCGCGGTGGGCTACCAGTTGGCCACCCTGATCGGTGCCGGCTTCACCCCGGGCATCGTGGCTGGCCTCTACAAGGACGCGGGGCAGAGCATCGTCCCCGTGGTGGTGTTCCTCTCGGCAATGTCCTTGGTGTCGATTGTCTTCATCCTGCTGACGCGGGAGTCTAAGAACAACGACCTTTCAACGGTCAGTTAGGAGTACGGACCATGGACAACAACGGAGTTGGATCCTGGCTGCACCGCCGCCGTGCCAAGTCCGGGGGCAAAGCGGCCCTCGTCTCGGGCAGCCAGGTCCTGGGCTACGACGAACTCTCCACCCGCACCGATCGCCTGGCAAATGCACTGGTCGCCAGGGGTGTGACTAAGGGGGACCGGGTGGCTTATCTCGGGGAAAACCACCCCTCCTTTGTGGAGACCTTCTTTGCCTGCGGGCTGGTCGGGGCCATCTTCGTGCCGCTCAACACCCGGCTCGCTACCCCGGAACTGCAGTTCCAACTGCAAGACTCCGGCGCGCGGCTCCTGGTCAACGCTTCCGCTTTGGAAGTCGTAGCGTCCGCGTCCGTGACAGACACAGTGGTAACGCACCGTCTTGTGGTGGCGCCCGACGACGGCCCTGACAGTTCCGCTGACGAGCTGCCATCCGGCGTCGAGCTTTACGGCGACGTGATTGACGCGGCAGGCGACACGCCCTTGGATATGGCGGTGACCCTGGACGACGGCGCCATGATCCTTTACACCTCCGGCACCACGGGCAAGCCAAAAGGTGCGCTGTTGACGCACGGCAACATCACCTGGAACTGCATCAACACCGTGGTGGACATGGACCTGAACCGCAACGACGTGGCCCTCATGATCTCGCCCCTGTTCCACGTGGCCTCCTTGGACATGGGCTTGCTGCCGATGCTGCTCAAGGGCGCCACCGTGGTTCTTGAAGCGAAATTCGACGCCGGGCGGGTACTGGAACTGGTGGCCGAGCATAAAGTCACCACGCTCAACGGCGTCCCCACCACCTTCCAGATGCTCTGCGACCATCCGGAATGGTCGACGGCGGACCTCAGCTCCCTGGACAAGCTCACCTGCGGCGGTTCTGCCGTTCCGCAGCGTGTTCTGGACGCGTATGAGGAGCGCGGCATCGGCTTCACAAGTTGCTATGGCATGACCGAAACCGCGCCCGGGGCAACCATGCTGCCGGTGTCCCGGTCGAAGGAGAAAGCCGGATCCGCCGGGTTGCCGCATTTCTTCACGGATGTGCGGATCGCTGATCCACTGGGCGGTGTTGCTGCTCTCGGCGCTGTCGGCGAGATCCAGATTTCCGGCCCCAACGTCATCAAGGAGTACTGGAACCGGCCCGAGGCCACCGCAGACAGTTACGCGGACTCTTCCTGGTTCCGTTCGGGCGACATGGGCCACCAGGACGAAGAGGGCTTCTTGTTCGTCTCGGACCGTCTCAAGGACATGATCATTTCCGGCGGCGAGAACATTTACCCGGCGGAGGTTGAAGCTGCCATAGCGGAGCTGCCTGAGGTGGGGAGCGTGGCCGTCATCGGAGTTGCCGACGACAAATGGGGTGAAGTGCCCCGGGCCATCGTTACCCTGCGTGAGGGGAGGACCTTGACGGAGGATCAACTGCGGGCGCATCTGGAAGGGCGCCTGGCCCGGTACAAGATCCCCAAGTCCGTGGTTTTCGTCGAGGAGATGCCGCGGACGGCCAGCGGGAAAATCCGCAAGATGGACCTGCGGAAACAGTTCGCTCAATAAGGGTTCCCCACCCCTGGACGCTCTCTCACGTCCCGCCCGTTTGGTGCGGACGCTATCTCACGTCCCGCCCGTTTGGTGCGGACGCTATCTCACATCCCGCCCGTTTGGTTTTGACGCTCGCTCACATCCCGCCCGTTTGGTGGGGACGCTATCTCACGTCCCACGGTTTGTGAGTGAGGGTTTGGGGGATGGGGGTGGTTTGTGAGTGAGGGTTTGGGGGATGGGGGTGGTTGGTGAGTGAGGGTTTGGGGGTTGGGGGTGGTTTGTGAGTGAGGGTTTGGGGGAAATAATCCGTCAACAGGCTAAATCCGGGTTAACTTTGTCCATCAAACTGCCTTATTGGCTCCCGGGGCATTACGATAAGGCACGACTCATCACCTGAGCGCCTCAAACCTACCCGGGGGAAATACTAATGAGCTCTTACCCGCAGCAACCTCAGCAGACCCAGCCCTACGCCGCCCAAGGCGGCGAGCCGCCACTGTGGGCTCCCTACTACGGCGCCCCGATCGGCGCAGCAGTCAACCGTTTCTTCAAGAAGTACACCGCCTTCAACGGCCGCGCCAGCCGTAGTGAATACTGGTGGGTCGCCCTGGTCCTGGGCGTCGTCGGTTTCGTCTTGCAGCTCCTCACCGGCATCCTTGGAGCCGCAGGCGCAACCGTTAGCTCCAACGGCACCTCCGTACCGGGGCCGGGCGCAGTCGTCGGCCTCATCCTGATTGTCGTTTTCTACCTGGCTGTCCTGATTCCATCCATCGCGCTGCTGGTGCGCCGTCTCCACGACGGCAACTTCAGCGGCTGGCTCGTCCTGCTCGGCCTGATCCCGGGCCTTGGCGGCCTGGCACTGCTCATCTTTGCGCTCCTGCCGTCTAACCCGGCCGGCCAGCGTTTCGACCAGCCGACTGCCTAGTCAGCGACCAGCCGACTGCCTAGTCAGCCGAGCACCAAGCAGTAGGCTCCAATGAAAGGGGCGGCACCCGGTGTGCCGCCCCTTTTACGTGCCCGCTTCCGAGTTCCGATGCGCCGGACATGACATGCTGTGACTGACACGGACCGACCCCAACGACGAGGAGTGCCATGTCCACGCGAAACATCAAACGCGCCGCAGTGGTTGGCGGCGGGATCATCGGCATCGCTGTGGCCAGGGAACTGACCAACACCCTCGACGACGTCCAGGTCACCGTGTATGAGAAGGAAGACCACCTGGCAGCCCACCAGACCGGGCACAACTCCGGGGTGGTCCATGCAGGCCTCTATTACGAACCCGGTGGGTTGAAGGCACGGTTGTGCCGCCGTGGGGTGGAGCTGCTCCAGGAATTCTGCGCAGCCAAGAGCCTTCCCTACGAGGCCTGCGGCAAGCTGGTCATTGCCCAGACACCGGAGGAGTCCAAACGCCTGGACAACATCTTCGCCCGCGCCACGGCCAACGGGGTGCCCGGAGCGCGGATGCTGCGGGGTGACCAGATACCCGAGGTGGAGCCAAACGCCGTCGGGCTTTCTGCTTTGCACTCGCCTGAAACGGCGATTGTCGACTACGCAGCCATCACCCGGGCGCTCGCCGACGACGTCCACGCAGCGGGCGGGACCATCCGCCTTGGGACCGAGGTGACGTCGCTGGAACAGCAGGGGAGCGGCGTGGTGGTGGCCACGAAAGACGGCAACGAACACTATGACCTGGTGGTTACGTGCGCAGGCCTTCAATCCGACCGCCTCGCCAAAGCAACAGGAGAGCCCTCGACTCCGCGGATAGTGCCATTCTTCGGGCAATACTTCCTTCTGGGGCGCGAAGCCAGGGAGCACGTGAAAGGCCTAATTTATCCGGTGCCGGACCCGAAGCATCCTTTCCTCGGTGTGCACCTGACCAAACGCATAGACGGCGAAATGATGCTGGGCCCCAATGCATTTATCTCCTTTGGTCGTGAATCCTACGCGTGGAAAAACGTCAATGTCCGGGACGTCCTGGATTACGCACTCTTTCCGGGCTTCTGGAATTTCGCCTGGCATAACGTGCCGTCTGCTGCCCGGGAATTCCAGACCGTCATCAGCAGGAAGAAGTTCATCCGTGAGGCAATGCGCTTCGTGCCCTCGCTTGAGGGGGCCAGCGTCCTGCCGGGTACCCGTGGAGTGCGTGCCCAGGCCATGAACGGTGACGGTTCGCTGGTGGACGACTTTGTCATTGCACGACGCCGGGACACGGTGATGGTGCGCAACGCGCCTTCCCCGGGCGCGACGTCGTCGATGGCCATCGCGGAGTACATCGTGGAGCAGGCCCTGGCAGAGTGACCACGGGAGGCGCCAGACAGTTAACAAGCCCGTGACGTACCTGAAACCGCTCCGGACCACACGGTGGATAGCGTGGCGGCATGATCGCATCGACTCTTGGAAGCTGGGCTGCCACCGCGCTCGCCAAGCTGGGCTCCGTCATTGAAGCCGCCTACGTGATGGACTGCGCCGGGCCCGAGTCGGGGAGCCCCGGATCCGACGCCGCGGATTTGACGTGGTTGCCGGCACTCAGCGGGGTGACCGTTGCCGGTTCGCAGGCCATTCAATCCCACGCTTCAAGGCAGGGAATATAGCCTTCGGCAGTGTCGGAAAGCCAAGGACTGTTGCGTTGGGCACACTTTTCGTAATTTGTGGGTAGCATGCCCTAAACTGCATCACTGAGGTGCCGGAATGGGCACTATGCAGCAACGAAAGCGAACACCCAATGGCTACTGATTACGACGCCCCGCGCAAGACAGAAGAAGAGTCTCCCGCTGAATCGCTTGAGGCCCTCCAGGCATCCCGTGGCGGCGGTGCCCAGACCGCTGTGATCGACGTTGAGGACATCGACACAGCCGAAGGCATTGACCTTCCCGGGGCTGACCTTTCGGGTGAAGAGCTGACCGTCATAGTGGTCCCTGAGCAGTCCGACGAATTCACCTGTGGATCCTGTTTCCTGGTCCGTCACCGCTCGCAGGTGGCTTTGGAAAAGAACGGCCTGAAGTACTGCAAGGACTGCGAAGGCTAGATAACGCCGGGGTCTCGTTACCTTCGATCACGAACCAAGGTACGGAGACCCCGTTTCCGGCCTGAAAACACGGCCCGCGGGACCTTGTCATGACCCGCCCGTGACCAATCGGCGCACCCTTTAACGGTTGCGTGCCGAAGCGGCCACAACCCGCCCCAAGCCCCTCCCACCCTCCTAATGTTGAAGTATCAACGTAGCCTGAAGGGGGCACAAAAAATGAGGAAATTGGGAGCGGGTTTGGCGGCCGTCATGGCCATTGCCGGACTCGGTCTGATGGCGCCGGGACCAGCCTCGGCCGCCACGTATTGCGGCATCTCGTGGGGTTCATTGGCCAAGGCCGATCCCGATATGAGCGCCGCCAACGTCACAGGCGTCCGCACCGGCCAACAGCCGTGCTTCGATCGCCTGGTGATCGATATGGCCGGGAAGGTTGCCGGCTACTCCGTGCAGTATGTTCCGGTGGTGACCCAGGACCCGACAGGCTTCCCCATCCCGGTGCTGGGGGGCGCGGACCTGCAGGTGGTTGTGACGGCGCCGTCGTACAACCATGCCGGCCAGCCCACCTATGAACCCGCGGCCAAGGCGGAACTGTCCAACGTTTCGGGATACCAGACGTTCCGGCAGGTGGTTTTCGCCGGCAGCTTCGAAGGAACCACGAGCATTGGGCTGGGGGTCCGTGCCCGGCTTCCGTTCAGGGTACTCACCTTGGACGGGCCCGACGGCGGGTCCCGGCTGGTAGTGGATGTCGCCCACCACTGGTGATCGGTCGGCCCTTGGCCCTCCATAACGTGGGAAAGCGGCCAGTTCGTGGGAAACTTCCCTGCGAGCTGGCCGCTTTCCCACGAACTCGGCGTAACGCGAGCCGTGCGGACCGGCTACTCCGGAACTACCAGTGCCGGGGTGTCCTTGCGGATGGTCTCGCCACGGAAGAACCCGGGACGCATGCGGGCCTGAACAAGCATGACCACGCCACCGAGGGCCAGGATTCCGATGCCAAGCACGAACACGAGCCCCACACCGAAGATTTCCGAGCCGCTGCCGAAATCCGGATCCCAGCTGTCCACTGCGGTCTGGATGAACACCACGAAGAGTCCCAGGCCACCGAGCAGCGGGCAGACGAGCCGGAAGAAGAAGTTCCGGGCGTTGGAGAACACGCTGTTGCGGAAGTACCAAACACAGGCGATGGCCGTGAGCCCGTAGTAGAAGCAGATCATCAGGCCCAGAGCCAGGATGGTGTCGTTGAGGACGTTCTCGCTGATCACGTGCATCACCGCGTAGAACCCGGCGGACAGGACGCCTGCAGCGACAGTGGCGAAGCCCGGCGTCGAGAACTTCTTGCTCATGTGGCTGAAACGCTCCGGGAGTGCACCGTAGTGCGCCATGGCCAGCAGGCTGCGGGACGGCGACGTAAACGTGGACTGCAAGGAAGCCGCGGACGACGACAGCACCGCGAGGGACATGAGGATCGCGAACGGACCCATGACCGGGGAGGCCAACGCGGTGAAGACGTTGGCGTGGTTCTCGGCGTTGTTCAGGCCGATTCCTGCATCTCCTACACCGGCGAACATCATGGTGGCGATGGTGACCAGCAGGTAGATGCCAAGGACGATGACAGCGGTGAGCGTGCCTGCCAGTCCGGCAGTCTTCTTGCCGTTGGCGGTTTCCTCGTTGACCGTGAGGCAGACATCCCAGCCCCAGTACACGAAGATCGACAACGAGATGCCTGCAGCGATTTGGCCGAAGGTTTCCACCTTGGTCACGTCGAACCAGTCCCAGCTGAAGGGGATCGCGGTCTCGGAGGTGGACCAGTTGGCAAACGCCATGGCCACGAACAGGCCCAGGACCAGCAGTTGGAAACCGACCAGGCCGTACTGAACGATTTTGGTGGTGTGCAGGCCGCGGTAGCTGATCCAGACGGCCAGTGCCACGAAGACGAAGCAGGTTGCAACGTTCAGGAGTTTGTTGGAGGCCAGGTCCGCAAGCTCGGGTGAGCCGGTGGCCTGGGCCAGGAAGAGGTAGAAGAAGTCCACGGCGACGCCCGCCAGGTTGGACAGGACGATGATGTTCGCTGCGAGCAGGCCCCAGCCGCCCATCCAGCCAACCCATGGGCCGAAGGCCTTGGTGACCCAGGTGAAGGTGGTGCCGCTGTCCGGGGAGTCAGCGTTGAGCTCCCGGTATGCGAGCGAGACCAGGATCATGGGAATGAACCCGATCAGGAAAATAACGGGCAACTGGAGCCCGACTTGGTTGACGGTGGGTCCGAGCGCACCCGTGAGGGTATACGCCGGGGCGATAGTTGAAATGCCAAGAACGACGACGGCGAGGAGCCCCAACTGCCCCGTCTTCAGTCCCTTGCCGCTGATGTTGTGCGACTCTGCAGCATCGACGCTGCTGCGGCGGATTGTCTGGCTCATATGGGGCCCTTTCTAGATGGCCGAAGGTTGCTGCGTGGTGCTGGCCAAGGAAGTGGGGCCTTCGAGGCGGGAAAGTTCAATCATGGTGGCATGTACTCCGGTGAGACGACAGTCACTAAATGAATAGCGTTCATTTAGTATGGCCTGTGTCACGCTCCGGCGCAAGGCCCAAATGAATCCCATTCATATGTGACTTCGCCGCCCCGATCGTCCGGGTTAGCCGCCGAGGGTTGGCAGGGTCAGGATTTCCGCACCGTCGGCGGTAATGGCGATGGTGTGCTCGCTGTGTGCCGTGCGGCAGCCGGTGACGCTGCGCAGGGTCCAGCCGTCCGCGTCGGTGACGAGCTGTGCCGTGTCCGCCATGACCCACGGTTCAAGTGCAAGCAGCAGGCCGGGGCGCAGTTTGTATCCGCGTCCGGGCCGGCCCATGTTGGGTACATGCGGGTCCTGGTGCATGGTGGATCCGATGCCGTGCCCGCCAAATTCGACGTTGACCGGGTACCCGGCCTCGGTGAGAACGGAACCGATGGCGTAGGAGAGGTCGCCGATCCGGGCCCCCGGGCGGGCCGCGGCAATCCCGGCACGCAGGGCGCGCTCGGTCACTTCAATCATCGCCACGCTTTCGGCGGGCTTCGAGTCGCCCACGATGAAGCTGATCGCGGCGTCTGCCGCGATGCCCCGAAGGGAAACCGCGAGGTCGAGGGTCAGTAGGTCGCCGTCGGCCAGGGCGTAGTCGTGGGGCTTTCCATGGAGGACGGCGTCATTGACCCCAGTGCAGATGTAGTGCCCGAAGGGTCCCCGGCCAAAGGACGGTGCGTAGTCGACGTAGCAGGACTGCGCGCCCGCTTCGAGGATCATTTCCTTGGTCCACTGGTTGATGTCCAGGAGGTTGGTTCCCACTGCGCATCGTTGCTTGAGGGTGTGCAGGATATTGGCGACGAGGGCGCCGGAGTCCTTTGCCCGGAGCAGTTCGGCGGGGGTCAGGATCTCGATCATGGAGGGCCTTTCGCGGGATTACCAATAACTATCCCGGCCATATTATCCCGGTATTAGAATTGGATCCATGGTCAGGCTGCCCCTCACACCCGCAGAGGCCGAACGCGGACAGCGTCTCGGCGCCCTTTTGCGACGCGCCAGGGGAGGGAGGTCCATGCTCGAAACTGCCCTGGATGCAGGGGTTTCCCCTGAAACCCTCAGGAAGATCGAATCCGGAAGGGTAGCAACCCCCGCGTTCCCCACCGTGGCCGCAATCGCCGAGGTCCTTGGCTTGTCACTGGATGAGGTGTGGGCCGAGATCAACCAGCCCGAACCCGGGACCGTCCGTCGCGGCGAACGCGAAAGGCTCGCGTCCTAGCCCTGGCGCTGCGGGCGTGCCCGCACGTGCATCCGCTCGCCCTGCTGACCGAAGAGCGTGAGCAGCTCAACCGGGTCCTTGGTGGCGCTCGCGAACCAATGTGGCGTCCGCGTATCGAATTCGGCCACCTCGCCGGGCTTCAGCACAAAGTCGTTCCCGCCCAGGACCAGTCGCAGCCGGCCGTTGAGGATGTACATCCAGTCGTAGCCCTCGTGTGACTGGGGTTCCGGGGTTTCCTTGCCCGTGGCACCTCGGAGCACCATTTTGAAGGCCTGGATGCCGCCCGGTCGTCGGGTCAGGGGAAGGGCGGTGCCCCAGGGGTGGACGTGCGGCTTGAGATGGATGCGGGGATCGCCCGTTTCCGGAGCGTCAATGAGCTCCTCCAGCGGGATCTGATGGAGGCGCGCCAAGGGCAGGAGGAGTTCCAGCGTGGGTTTCCGCTGGCCACCCTCCAGCCTGGAGAGGGTGCTGACCGAGATGCCCGTGGCTTCCGAAGCTTCCGCGAGGGTCACGTTACGCTGCGTCCGCATCGCCCTCAGGCGCGGACCAACGGCGTCGAGCATGGAGCTGAAGTCTGTAGCCATGGGATCAGTTTGCCATACTGGCAAATTTCTTTGCTGTTCACGATGATGTGCCAAACCATGGAAGGAGCGGCGCAGGGCCGCTCCGATGACGTGGAGGCATAGTGGAAACAGGAAACAGCCGGATGGCCGGACAGTACGACGTAGTGGTTGTTGGTGGTGGCGCAGCTGGGTTAAGTGCGGCTGTAAGTTTGGGCCGCGCCCTTCGATCCGTTCTGGTGATCGACGCCGGCGAGCCCAGGAACGCGCCGGCGGCCGGCGTACACAACTTCCTCTCCCGCGATGGAATCAACCCCACGGAGCTACTCAGTCTGGGGCGGGATGAGGCAATCCACTACGGGGCCGACGTCGTGGGCGGGGAAGCCGTAGCGGCGCGCCCAACCGGGGAACAGCGTACGACGGCGGAACCGGGCACCGCAGCCCAGCCCGCCTTTGAGGTGGAACTGGCGGACGGCAGTACAGTGGCCGCCCGCCGCTTGCTGGTCACCACCGGCGTCGTGGATATCCTGCCCGACGTCGAAGGGATCCGTGAGCGCTGGGGCAAGGACGTCCTGCACTGCCCGTACTGCCATGGATGGGAAGTCAGGAACAAGGCAATCGGCATCCTGGGATCCGTCCCCATGGCTTTGCACCAAACACTGCTGTTCCGCCAGTGGAGCCCCTCCATCACGCTGTTCCTCAACGACATTGTGGAGCCGACTGAGGAGCAGTGGGAACAACTCGCGGCCCGTTCCATCACTGTGGTTGAGGGCAAGGTCCGTTCCCTTGACGTTTCCGATGATGCGTTGGCCGGCGTGGTCCTGGAATCCGGCAAGGTGGTTCCCGTGGACGCCCTCGTGGCCGGACCGCGGGTGGAGGCACGATCCGGCGTCCTTGAGTCCTTGGGTATTTCCACGGTGGAGCACCCGATGGGGGTGGGCCGCCTCGTCGAAGTGAGCCAGCCCGGTGGAGCTACCTCCGTCCCCGGGGTGTGGGCGGCCGGAAACGTTACCGACCTCACCGGCCAAGTGATGGCTTCCGCGGCTTCGGGCTCCATGGCTGCGGCTGCCATCAACGCGGATCTGATGCTCGAAGAGACCGCACTGGCCGTGGAAGCTGCCCGGTTGGCTGTCCGAATGTGAGCAAAAGGGTCGACGCAGGGACCAAGAGCGAGGAACATTGAAGGACAGCCGTTGAAGGAGGTTGGGTATGTGCTACGCGTACTATGACGACTTCGAGCGGCGCACGAAGAAGGACTCCGCGCGCAAGCCCGAGACGCACACGTCTGAGCCAGTGAAGGAAACGGAAGCGCCCGCAGAAAGCCGTCCGCGGACGGAAGGAACACTGTGGACTTTCCTGGCCCGCCGTCGCAGGGAATTCGAGGTTTCCGAACCGAAGATCGACCGCATCCGCGAGAAGGTCTAGGCGCCAACCTGGACTGACCCGAAGAACCGATCCACCGAAAGGCGCTGCTCCGGCAGCGCCTTTCCGCTGCGTGGGACTAGCGCTGCGCGGGATCGCCCTGCGCGGGACCCGCTGTGACGCGAATCTCCCTAGCGTGCCAGCTCTGCCCGGAGCGGATACACGGCGCCGTCCAGGATCACTTGGAGGCACGTGCCCTCCGCGTTGACCAGGAGTGGTGCCATCAGGTTCACGGTGGTCTTCTCCGACGCCGGGTTAACCACCACCAGGACCGTTGCGTTGGCAACACTGGCCAGACCCAGCGCATCCAACGACGCCGCGGGAATGGCTGGCTCGTAATCAGGGACATACACGGAGGCGTCAGCTACGAACATCCGGGCGCGCGGCTCAGCCACTTCCAGGGCGTAGAGTCCTTCTGCTCCGGCGATGCCGCGCAGCGAGAACCCCTCAGCCGATTCCAGCCCGGGCATGGGGGAGGCAAAAGTCAGCGTGTCGAACGCCAGTGCCGTGCTCATCGGAGGAAGTCCATCAGCGTCGGCTGGAGCACCTTGGCCGAGACGGCAAGTGCCACCTGGTAGTTGGTTTCCTGCAATTTCAAATCCATGACCGCCTTTCCCAAGTCCATGTCTTCGACACGGGACCTTTGAGTTTCCAGCGTAGCCTTCATCCCCTCCAGCGAGTCCTGGGCCTGCCCGAGCCGCGTTTGCCGCATGCCAACATCGGAGCGGCCGTCGATCACGGCCTTGATGCGATCGCCGAGCGCGGCCAGCCGGGCATTGGGGTCCGCGCCGGAACGGATATCGGCGACGACGTCACTCACCAGGGCGAAAACAGAGCCGGCGCCATCGCCGAAGATCGCTCCGCCGTCGGAATCCACGCGCACAGTCCGGGCGGCGTCAACGCGACGTTCCACGGACCCGCCGCCGGTGCCCACGAAAGAAGGGGGAGCGGTGTTGGTAAACGCACCCACGGTGTCCGAGTTGCCGGCGAACACATTGCGGCCCAAGTACTGCGTGTTGGCCTGGGTCAGGAGGTCCTTGCCGAGGCCTTCGATCTCGACGGCGATGGCCTCCTTGGCGCTGCTGTTAAGGGTGCCGTTGGAGGCCTGGATCACGAGGTCCCGGACGCGATTGAGGATGTTGGTGGACTGTCCCAAAGCGGTATCGGCGGCCGCGAGCCAGCCATTGCCGTCGCTGATGTTGGAGTCGTATTGTGTGGCCGCACTGAGTTGTGCGCGCATTGCGATGGCTTGGGCGGCACCGGCGGGGTCGTCGGATGGGCGGCTGATGTTCTTCAGCGTCTGGGCCCGTTCCTGCAACTCTGCAAGCCGGGATTGGGCGGTCTGGAGATTCCGCTGCGCGGAAGCTGACATCATCTGGTTGGTGACGCGATTGAGCATGGCTTACCTTCCCACCAATCCGGTGCGGTTGATCAGGACATCCAGGGCTTCGTCGATTGCGGTCATGACGCGCGCCGCGGCCTGGTAGGCGTGTTGGCTCGCGAGGAGTGCGACGTTCTCCTCATCAAGGCTCACTGAGACGGCTGACGAACGCTGCCCGACGGCGGCCACGCTCGCCGCGTCTGCCAGCTGCGAGTGCTGCTGGGCTGATTTGGAGGCCATCCCAATGCCTGCCACCACTCCATTCCAGAAGGTGTCAGGCGCGCCCGGCTTCGAACCGATTTGGGCCACCGCATCCGCGATGCTGCCGTCCAAGGAGCCCGCACCGGGTGCGCCGGTCGCGATTCCCGTAGCACTGGTGGGAACGACGCGCAGGGACAGCGCCACCGGGACGCCGGGCGTGCTGGTAAAGAAGTCCAGGTTGCCGGCACCGGTGGACGTCTGGCCCGTCCGGTGGATTGCGTTGACGTCGTTCATCAGTTGGGTGGCGAAGGCGTTGTAAGCCTCTGCAGCTTCGGCGATCGGACCGCCTGTTCCGGCTCCTTTGCTTCCCGGCGCCGCGGGAGCCAGGAGCGAGACAGCTCCGGCGAGTTGGCCGCCGTCGAGGTTTACCGCCAGGCCGGCACGGTCCGCCCACTCCAGCTGCACCGGCTGTCCGGGGCCGCCCATTGAGGTTTGTCCGGCAAGCGTCAATGCGCGGTGCGAGGTCCCGGACACCAGTGCGTTGCCTCCGATGAAGACGTCCGCGGTGCCGTCCGGATTCTCGCGGACGGTGCCACCTGCCAGCGTGGCTATGGCCTCGGTCATCTGGTTCCTGGTGTCGATGAGTTCGTTCGCGGAACCCCCGGAGGCCAGGACCGAGCGGATGGTGGCGTTCAATTCCGCCACCTTGCCTGCGGTGGCGTTCAGTTCGTCCACAGTGGCAGAGGTTTCCCCACGGACCCGGCTCCACTGGGCGTCGAGCGCTTTGTAACCGGCTGAGACGGTTTCGCTGAGGGTGGAGGCCGTATCAAGCAGGACCGACGCCGGAGCGGAGTCGCCCGGGTGGTTGGAGACTCCCTGCCATGATGCCCAGAAGGTGTGCAACGCCGTCGAAATTCCGTGGGGGCCGGGTTCCTGCAGTGCATCTTCGAGGCGCTGGAGTTCCGTGGACCGGATCCCCGCGAAACCGGACTGGGCCCCGGTCCTGCGAACCCCGGCGTCCAGGAAGCTGCTGCCGAGCCGCGCTATACCGTCCACCGAGACGCCCTGGCCGGCCTGGCCCGTGGCCGGGTTCAGCCCAACCGGGACGGGCGCGCCGATGGCCGACAGGTCCAGCCGTTGACGGGTGTAGCCGGGGGTTGTGGCGTTGGCGATGTTCTGGCCTGCCAGGTTGATGGCCTGCTGCGCTGCGGTGAGGCCACGGTAGGCCGTGTTGAGTCCGCCGAAAGTGCTCACGTGAAGATGTCCTTTTCGCTGGGTGGGCGGTCAGAATTGCCGGTCGACCAGGTGCGCGGCCGATTGGTCCCCGGTCCGGCCGTGGGAGTCGTAGGTTCCCGCCGCGGGTTTCAGGTCGGCGAGTGTCTCCTGGGTGGAACGGACGGCCGCACGCAGGAACTGCTCATTGGCGTCGCGGAGTTCCTTGATGGCCGCTGCCTGCTGGCGCATCGCGGTGACATGGGAGGTGAGGACCTCGGCCCAGGCGGGCTCCGGCGCGGCTGCGGCGAGCTCAGCCAAGGAACAATCCTGGGATACGCCCCATTGCGCAGCGACCGCGGCGATCTCCACCGTGCGGGCGAGGCCAGCCTGGGAAACGCGCTCCAGGACCTGCTCCACTTCCCTGGTCCCGTGGGGCAGCCAACGGGACTTGCCTGCTGTCAGGAGCAACTGTTCTTCTTCGAGCTTGAAGGTCAGGAGATCGAGAAGTTCGCGCTCGCGCCACAGCAGTGCTGACAGTTCATGGATGGCCACAGGGGGTCAACTCCAGTTCTGGTCGGTATCGGGTGCGGTTGTGATGGCGTACCTCCCGCCAACTCCCCATTAGTTATCGGCCGCCGGCTGGCAGGGGTTAGGCGGGAAGGTCCCTGAATCTTTCCTTCGGATTTTTCCTAACGGGCCCGCGATGGCCAGTCGATAGTGCTGGGTGACGGCCCACGGATGGGCTGTTGCACAGTAAGTCCACATCATGGAGGAAAACAACATGGGCATGCAGATCAACAACAACCTGATGGCGAACAACGCGTACCGCAACCTGAACGCCACCCAGGACAACCTGTCCAAGTCGATGGAAAAGCTTTCCAGCGGCCTGCGCATCAACCGTGCTGCAGACGACGCAGCCGGCCTTGCCATCTCGGAAGGCCTCAAGTCCCAGGTCAGCGGCTCCGCGGTTGCCGCACGTAACGCCCAGGACGGCATCAGCCTCATCCAGACCACTGAAGGTGCCCTCAGCGAGGTTCACTCCGTTCTGCAGCGCATGCGCGACCTCGCAGTCCAGGGTGCTTCCGACACGAACAACACCGCGGCACGCTCGGCGATCAAGGATGAAGCGGATTCGCTGGGCAAGGAGCTGGACCGCATCACGCAGTCCACCAACTTCAACGGCATTGACCTGCTCAAGGGCGGTTCCAAGAACATCCAGGTTGGCACCGCTGGTACCGCCAACGACACCATCTCCGTCAACCTCGGCGATGTTGCAACGGCTGCGGGCACGCTGTCCTCGGCTACCGGCGCCACCGGCTTCGACGTCACCACCAACGCCGCAGCGCAGACCACGATCACCGCTATTGACGCAGCGATCACCACGGTCTCGGCACAGCGTTCGGACCTTGGCGCCAACCAGAACCGCCTGGACCACGCGATCAAGACGCTGAACGTCTCCGGCGAAAACCTGCAGGCCGCACAGTCCCGCATCGCCGACACGGACATGGCAGCTGAAATGGTCAAGTACACCAAGGCCAACATCCTGTCCCAGGCCGGCACTGCCATGCTGGCCCAGGCAAACCAGTCCGGCCAGGGTGTCCTGTCCCTCCTGCGCTAAGCCTTCACAGCATTTAGCCGCATGAGCTGACGGCGGCCGGCCAGGCCCCATCCTGGCCGGTCGTCGTCGGACACCTTTGCTTTACGAGCCTTCCGGAAGGGACCCGCGTGGGAACAGCTATCGACGGCCTTGTCAGCGGCCTTAAGACCACGGACATCATCAACTCGTTGATGTCCGTCGAAGCCCTGCCGCAGACCCAGCTCAAGACCAAGCTGGCGTCCAACCAGACCATCATTTCCACGCTGCAGTCCTTCAACACCAAACTCACCGCGCTGAAGGAGCTCGCCGTTGCCGGGACGGCTGCCGGTGCCCTGAACCTGTTCACCGCAACCAGCGGTTCACCTGCCATCACCGCGAAAACCACGACGGCGGCCACCGCCGGATCGATCGACCTGACCGTGACGCAGTTGGCCCAAACGCAGGTCAACGTCACGGCAGCTATGTCCGCCTGGCCGTCCAACGCCGGGGTGCCTGAACGGCTGACGATCGTCGATTCCACGGGTAAGAAGACCGAGATTGCTCCCTCAGGGACTTCCTTGGATGACGTGGTTTCGGCGATCAACGCAGCATCAGCGGGCGCACACGCCGTGAAGGTTCCGGCCGGCAACGGCAGTTACCGGCTGCAGCTCACTGCCACCACGGCCGGGGCAGCAGGTGCTTTCACCGCCTACCGGGGAACGGCCGCGCAAGTGGGGGACGGCACCGCGGTGGACCTGATGACGGAGCCGACTGCCGCCGTCGTGAAGTCCGCCCAGGACGCGAAAGCGACGCTGTATGCCGGGACGCCCGCCGCGCAGGTCCTTAGCTCCGCTACCAATACTTTTGAGGATGTCCTTCCCGGCGTCTCCATCACGGCCTCGGCAGTGACCACAGGACCGGTGACAGTGACCGTGGCCAGCGACGTTCCCGGAATCACCAAGAAGGCCGAGGACCTGGTCAAGTCCGTCAACGACGTTCTGGGGTTCATCGCCATCTACTCTTCCGTGTCCAAAACCACGGACACCAAGGGCGCCACAGTGACCAAAGCCGGAATTTTCACCGGCAACAGCACTGTCCGTGCCGTCAACGACCAAGTACTCACAGCACTGTCCCGGCCCATCGACGGGAAGTCGCCCTCCGAGTACGGAATCAACATCACCAAGGCCGGCGACTTCACCTTCGACGCCGACAAGTTCGCGAAATCACTCGCCGCAGACCCCGCCGCCACGCAAGCCGCCGTCCAGGGGTTGGCAGCCAGGCTCGCCGAGGCAGCCACCGCCGCGTCTGATCCGTACACGGGCGCAGTGTCCGGGCTGATCAAAGGCCGCGAATCCGAAGTGCGCGACCTCGGCAACAGGATCGCGGATTGGGATCAGCGCCTCATTACCCGCCGCGCCACGCTCCAATCCGTTTATACGAACATGGAGGTGCTGCTCGGCGGCCTCCAGTCCCAGTCGGCCTGGTTGTCCGGCCAAATTTCCAGCCTCTCCAAGCAGTCCTCAGGAGCATGATGACTCTCCGCGCCCAGCAACTTTCCCGGTACAACGACGACGCCGTCCTCTCGGCACCCCCGGCGCGTCTGCTCACCATGCTTTACGACCGGCTCCTGCTGGACCTCAAACGTGCCCAACTGGCGCAGGAAAGCAGCAATTGGGACACCGCAAGGGAAAACCTGTTGCACGCCCAGGCGATCGTGGCTGAGCTGCGCTCCACCCTGCGGACCGACGCGTGGGATGGCGCGGCCTCGCTCGCGAGCATCTACGACTACTCCATGGAAGCCCTGATCGGCGCCAACATTTACCGGGACGTGGAACGGACCAAGGAGTGCATCGGCCTTCTGGAGCCACTCCGCCAAGGCTGGCACGAGGCCTCTGCTGCCTTGTCGGCTGACACCCCGGCTGGATCCGTTGCTGGGTCCGTTTCTGCCTCCGTTGCTGCGTCGGGCAGGGCCCTTGGAGTCGCTTGAGGCCTGGTCCGCGATCCTGGACGGTTTTGAACGCGACATTGCCCGTGCCGTTTCGGGCGGCCCCGCAGGGCCGTGGGCGCCGCCGACCGACGCGGGACCCTTGCCCGCCGCCTTGGCCGACCGCGCCCGCAGGGTCCTTGATGCCCAGGCGGACGCGGTCGCTATCCTTACGCGGTTGAAGCACGACGCCGGCACGCAGTTGGGTGCCATCGACGCCGTTCCTTCGGGGTCGGCGTCGGACAGGCCCCTGCTGCTCGACGTGCGCGGCTGACTTAGCTGGCGGAGGACCCCAGGAATTCGCGGGCCGCGGTGACCAGCGCTTCCGTTCCGCGCTGCAGGGTTGGCTGGATCACCGGCGCGAAATAAGGGGAGTGGTTGGACGGGATGTCTTCCGGCAACCGACCTGTTGTGGCGTACTCCTGGAAGAGCACAGGATCGGCTCCGCCCAGGAACCAGAAGACCAGGGGAGCATCCGCAGCCTTGGCCAAGGCTCCCACGTCTTCGCTGCCGGACACCGGTCCCGGATCGATGATGTGGCCCTCGCCGAAGGTCGCCTGGAACGCGGCCCTTACCTTAGCCGTGGCCGATTCATCGTTGACCGTCAGGGGGAAGTGCTCTTCGTAGTGGAACTCCGGGTCCTTGGCTGCACCGGAAGCGGTTGCTTCGCTCTGGATGATCCGTTCGATGGAACCCAGGGCCTTGTCCCTGGTGGCGTTGCTGAAGGAACGTACGCTGAGCCCAAGGCTCGCGGTCTCGGGGATGATGTTGTTCTTGGTTCCGGAATGGATTTGTCCCACTGTTACCACTGCGGAATCGCTGGCAGCGAGCTCCCGGGACACGATGCCCTGCAGGCGGACCGTGGCTGAGGCTGCCATAAGGACAGGATCAACGGTGGTTTCGGGGCGGGAACCGTGGCCGCCGCGTCCGTGCAGCACCACGTTCAAGGAGTCGGCGGAGGCCATGGTGACACCGGAGCGCACCCCGAACCAGCCTGCCGGGAAGGGTGCAACGTGCTGGCCGAGAACCACATCGGGCTTCGGGACGCGGTCGTAGAGGCCGTCCTTGACCATGGTCTGGGCGCCGCCGCCCCATTCCTCGGCCGGCTGGAACACCGCAATCAGGGTGCCTTGCCATTCCTGGCGCTGCCCGGCCAACGATTCAACGGCCCCCAACAGGCAGGTCACGTGCACGTCGTGCCCGCAAGCGTGCATGACGGGAACGTCTTTGCCTTCATGATCGACGCCGGCTGCCGTGCTTGCGTAGTCCAGGCCGGTGGCTTCCTTGACGGGAAGAGCGTCCATGTCCGCGCGCAGCATGACCACAGGGCCGGGGCCGTTCTCCAGCACACCCACAACGCCGGTTTTTCCCACGTTGCGGTGCACGGTGAAGCCAAAGTCCTGGAGGTGTTGCGCGGCGATCCCTGCGGTCCGGACTTCCTGGAACGAGAGTTCAGGATTCGTGTGCAGGTCTTTGTACAGCTCTTCGAGGTCAATGGTCATGTCTTTGCCCTTCTTTCGACGTCGTCGGTACGGCCAGTGTATCGACGCGAAATCCGCACTTGCTGGGAAGCCAGAGGGCAGACTGGTGCCATGAATGATTCCGGGTCAGTGACAACTCAGGCAGCCACTGTGGAAGCGTGGACGGAAGCCCTCGCCGAATCAACCGGCTCGCCCGGCGGCGGTGCCGGGACCGGGGTGATGCTGGCCATCGCTGCCTCGCTGACCTCGATGGTGGCCGGATATACGGAGGCTGAGGAGGAGCGGGAGTCCGAGTTGAAGGCGCTGCATGGACGGGCGAAGGAACTTCGTCGTACCGCACTGCGGCTGGCCGACGACGACGCTGCCGCATCCAAGGCGTTCGGCGCTGCCTTCCGCTTGGATCCAGGACCGGAACGTGACGACGCCATCCACCGGGCATCGGTTGATGCGGCCAAAGCATCCGCCGTCCTGGGCGGGAAAGCCATGGACGCCATCGAGGACCTTGGCTGGCTGGCTGCGCACGGAAATCCGGCGCTCATCGCCGACGTCGTGGTGGCGTTCGGGGCGCTCAGGGCTGCGATTGCCGGGGCAAGGACCAATGTCAGCTTCGACCTCGGTTCGCTCACGTCGGCAGGTGCCGAACTCGAGGAAGTCCGGGAGCAGCACCCCAGGCTGTGGGACACGGTCAGCCGGCTCAGCGAAGCCTTGGACCGGATCGACGAACTGACGGCAAGCGTGGACGGGAAAGCCGCACCGACGCAGCGCTAAAAATAAGTGGAAGTATTCTCCTAACGGGTTCGCAGGCGCTGCCGATAACTGTTGCTGAGCAGGGATCGCTCGATGCATGGCCACGGATTGGCCTTAGGACACCAGCAGGTGAGGACTTTGTGCTTGAATCCGTGACTTCCGCCGCCATGGCCAGCGCCCTGGACGCGCTCGCCTTGCGCCAGCGGACCATCGCCAACAACATCGCGAACGTCAACACGCCCAACTACCACGCCAAAAGGGTGTCCTTCGAAGACCAGCTGGCCGCTTCGGTACGTTCCGGGGACGGCAACGTCAAAGCGTCCATAAGCCCGTCCGATGAGCCCACCCGCACCGACGGCAACAACGTCAACCTGGACACGGAAACCCTTTCCAACATTGACACAGTCCTGCGCTACCAATTCGCTTCAAGGGCAGCAACCGGCGAATTCACGTCCCTCCGCACCGCACTGAGGACCAACTGATGACGTTTGACGCGATCGGAATCGCCGGTTCCGCACTGACGGTACACCGCAAATGGCTCGATGCAGTCTCCGACAACCTGGCCAACATGAACAACGCTTCCAGGACCGACGGGCAGGTTTTCCGGGCACGCTACATCGAGGCCGCCGAGGGCAACAACGGCGACGGCGTGTACGTCAAGAGCACACCGCTGGGAAATGGCGAAGGCCGGATTGTCTACCAGCCGGACCACCCCTTGGCCGACGCCAACGGCAACGTTCGCTACCCGGATATCGACATGGCAGAGCAGATGGGCACGTTGATCATCGCCCAGCGCGGCTACCAGGCCAACGCCCAAGTGGTTGACCGCGCGCGCGAAACTTACCTGGCGGCCCTTGAGATAGGAAAATCCTGATGGCCATCGGCCCAATAACAGCGGTCCAAGGCGTCAGCGGAACCGGCTACGTAAGCCCGGCAGCGCCAGCCAGCACCGGCGGCGACTTCGGAGCCGCACTGACGGGCGCCGTCGACAATTTGCAGTCCCTGCAATCGACATCCAAGGAACTGGCCGTATCTGCGGTGACCGGCAACCTGGACGACATCCACAAAGCGACCCTTGCGTCCACCCGTGCGCAGGTGACCTTTGAACTGGTGGCCGCTGTCCGGAACAAGGGTATTGACGCGTTCAACGAGATCATGAGGATGCAGGCCTGATGCCACCGGCGATTTCCCAGTTTTTCCGCAAGTTCGGCAGCGGCATCCAGGCGTTCAGCCCCGCCCAGCGCACCCTCGCCATCCTGGGCGTGGCCGTGCTGGTGCTTGGCAGCGTCGCGCTGACCGCATGGCTGGGAAAGCCCGCCTACTCACCCCTGTTCTCCGGCTTGAAAGACACCGACGCCAACAGCATCGTGGAGCAGCTCCGGAAGGACAACATCCCCTACGAGCTCAGCAATGGCGGTTCCACCATCCTGGTCCCGGAGGACAAGGTTTACGACGAACGGCTGAAGGCTGCTGCCGCCGGACTCCCTTCCGCTGCTGCCACCGGATACTCGCTGCTGGATAAGTTGGGTGTCACATCCTCCGAATTCCAGCAATCCGTCACTTACAAAAGGGCGCTGGAGGGCGAACTGAGCACCACGGTGCAGGCCATGGACGGCGTGAAGAGCGCAGCGGTCCGGCTCGCCATTCCCGAGAAGTCCGTGTTCGTGGACACCACCCCTGAGGCCACAGCGTCCGTGTTCGTTGAGACCCAGCCCGGCACCACCTTGTCCGCTGACAAGGTGCAGGCCATTGTGCACCTGACCTCGGCAGCCATCGAGAACCTCAAACCCACCAACGTCTCTGTGGTCGATTCCCAAGGCAACGTCCTGTCCACTGTGGGCGGGGGAGCCACCGGTTCCTCTTCCAAGCAGGCAACCGACTACCAGCAACGAACCTCGGATGCAGTCCGGGCAGTCCTGGACAGCGTCGTGGGCCCGGGCAACGCAACGGTCGCCGTCGCAGCGGATGTCACCGCCGAGTCCGCCCAGCAGCGCAGCGAAACGTTCGCGCCCGCGGCCAACACTCCGGCGCTCAGCGAGTCCACCAAAACCGAAAAGTACACCGGTACCGGTGGCGGCGCCGCAGGCGTCCTCGGCCCGGACAACATCGCAGTGCCCGGTGGCTCCAACGCCAACGGATCCTACGATTCCAGCGACACCACCAAGAACAACGCCGTCAACAAGGTCACCGAGGACCGGACCATCCCGCAGGGCGCCGTGAAGCGCCAGACCATCTCTGTAGCGATCAACCAGGCCGCAGCTGGAGGGGTAAACGTGGACTCGGTGCGCGCGCTGGTCACCTCAGCGGCAGGGATCGATACGGGTAGGGGTGACGTGGTCACTGTGGAGGTGCTGCCATTCAGCACCGCTGCCGCCGACAAAGCCGCCCAAGCACTCGGGGCGGCGAAAGCCGACGCTGCCGCTGCCAAAGATGCAGCCCTGATGAACACCCTCATCCTTGCAGGCAGCATCATGCTGGCAGCCATCGCCCTGATCGTGGTTGTGCTCATTACCCTCAAACGCCGCCAACGCCGCGAGCCTGTGGACCTGGGCGAGCAGATGGATTACGACGCCCTCCCCGAAGCCCTTCAGACGCCGGCCCTCACCGGCCCGCCGACCACAGCGATCGAACTGACCTCCATCCAGCCCCAAGCCCCGGTGCAGCCCACTCCGGCGCTGCCGTTGCCAGGCTCCGAGGCCCTCGACGGCGAACTGAAGCGCGCCCAAATCGAAGCCATGGTAGCTGACAACCCGGCACGCACGGCCGAGTACCTGCGCGGGCTCATGGATGACAGGCAGTCCGTATGAGCCAGATGGTCCCGGAAGCCTCAGCCCTGAGCGGGGTGCAAAAAGTGGCGGTGGTGCTCATGCAAATGAACCCGTCCAGCGCGGCAGCCGTCATGGCCCAATTCTCCGAATCCGAAGCCGAAGACATCGCGGCCGAAATCGTTCGGCTCCGCCGTGTGTCCTCGGTGGTCGCCGACCACGTCATCAACGAATTCCACGGCCTGGCCGTCAGCGGGCGCCGCACTGCCCGCGGTGGCCAGGAATTCGCCGTCGGGCTCCTGGAAGCATCCTTCGGCGCGGACAAAGCCGCCGGCTTCATGGACCGGCTCGCGTCCACCATGGCCGGTAAGTCGTTCGAGTTCCTGGAAATGATGGATCCCGGGCAAATCCTGGCCCTGATCGACGGCGAGCTCCCGCAAACCATCGCACTGATCCTCGCCCACCTGCGGCCGGGGAAGGCCTCCGCCGTCATGGCGGGTCTCGGCGACACCCAGCGCATCGATGTTGCCCGCAGCATCGCCACCATGGGCTCAGCATCACCCGAAGCCGTTGGGATCGTGGCTGAAACCCTCAAAGCCAGGGCCGGCGCTGTCATGTCGCAGCGGAAGTCAAACGAAATCGTTGGCGGTATCCAACCGCTGGTGGACATCATCAACCGGTCCGACATCACCACCGAACGCTCCGTCCTGGACGGCCTGGGCACGCTGGATCCCGAGCTCGCCACCGAGGTCAGGGCCCGGATGCTCACCTTCGTGGACATCGTGAAGCTGGAACCGCGGGACATCCAACGGATCCTCCGCGGAGTCAGCGCCGACGTCCTGGCAGTAGCCATGAAGGGCGCCCCGGCCGTGGTTCTGGATACCGTCCGGGCCAACGTGTCCGGCCGCAACCTGGAAATCCTCGAAGCCGAGATGGCCGCCTCCGGTCCGGTTCGTGCCTCGCAAGTGGAGGAAGCCCGCGCGGAGATCGTCCGCTCCATCCGCGAACTCGAAGCCGAAGGCGCGATCGTGGTCCGGCGCGGGGACGAGGACGACTTTGTCTACTGAGAACTTCACCCGCATCACCTTCCCGCCGGTTGGCACCACCGACCGTTCCGATGACGCCGATCGCGGCTTCGTCCAAGGCCATGCGGCCGGCTATGCCGCCGGTATGCAAGCCGCCGCAGTCGAGCACGGCGAGCTCCAGCAGCGCTTGCGGGCCGAGCACCAGGAAATGCTCGACGCTGGCAGGTCCTCCCTGGCCCGTTCCGCACAGGTCCTGCAGGCTGCAGCACAAGCGGCCCAGCAGCGCCAGGAAATCACCTTGGACGAGATGCAGGACGTGCTGGCGGCCAGCGCGGTGGAACTGGCCGAGGCAATCCTCGGATACGAGCTCGCCCACGGCGCGGACACGGCCCGGGCGGCACTGAACCGCGCGCTGGGAGCCGGCGGCAGCACCGGCGTCGAACACGTCACCGCAGTACGCCTCCACCCACACGACATCGCAGCGCTCCAAGCCGCGGGTGTTGACGATATTGCCGGTGTGGAGCTGAAAGCCGATGCCACGCTCAGGCCCGGCGACGCTATCGGCGAGTACCCGAACGGATGGATTGACGCCCAGATCGGTACCGCGCTGGACCGGGCCCGGAGAGCCCTGCTCGAGGTCCGGCAGTGACGGCGTACCGCCCCCACGCGAACGGTTTCCGTGCAGCACTGGCCGCCGCCGCCCCGCAACGCGTAGGCACCGTGACTTCCGTGCTCGGACTGGGATTGGACGTCGCCGGGCTGCACTGCGCAGTGGGGGAGCTGGTGACGGTCGGCTCCGGAACGGAAACGCTCGACGCCGAAGTGGTCGCCTCTGTGGGTGGCACGCTGCGGTGCATGCCCCTGGGCCGGTTGACCGGCGTCGCGGCAGGAACACCCGCACGGGCCGCGGGGTCTCCCATGCTCGTCCCCACCGGCGCCGGGCTGTTCGGACGGGTGCTCGATGCGCTGGGCCGGCCCATCGACGGCAAGGGGCCACTTCCACCGTCCCCGACGGTTCCGTTGGATCAGGAAGCGCCGAATGCCATGAGCCGGGCCCGGATCGACACGCCCCTGCAGACCGGAGTCCGCATACTCGACACGATGACCACCCTGGGTCGCGGCCAACGCATGGGGCTCTTCGCCGGCTCCGGCGTGGGAAAGTCCTCGCTGTTGTCCATGGTGGCCCGAGGCACCGACGCCGAAGTCTCCGTGATCGCCCTCGTTGGGGAACGCGGCCGTGAAGTCCGCGAGTTCCTGGAAGACGACCTTGGAGCCGAAGGGTTGGCCCGCTCCGTGGTGGTGGTTGCCACCTCCGACGAACCCGCCCTCATGCGGCTCCGGGCCGCCGTCACCGCCACCCGCATCGCCGAGTCCTTCCGCGAAGCCGGCAAGGACGTCGTGCTCATGATGGACTCACTCACCCGCGTGGCCATGGCCCAACGCGAAATCGGCCTCTCCGCAGGTGAGCCGCCAGCGACACGCGGCTACCCGCCGTCGACCTTTTCCGTCCTGGCCCGGCTCCTGGAACGCGCCGGCACCGCCGAAAGGGGCTCCGTCACCGGCATCTACACCGTTCTGGTGGACGGCGACGACCACAACGAACCCATCGCCGACGCCGCCCGCTCCATCCTGGACGGACACGTGGTCCTGGACAGGAAACTCGCCGTCACGGGGCACTTTCCCTCCGTCGACGTCCTCGGTTCGGTGTCCCGGGTCGCCTCCAAGGTCAACCCTGCCAGGCACACCGCGCTCGCCGTTGCCCTCCGGAGAGTCCTGGCGGCGAGGCGTGGCGCGCAGGACCTGATCGACGTCGGCGCGTACCAGCGGGGCAGCAACCCGCTGGTGGACGCGGCCCTTGACCACGAGGACGCGATCAACCAGTTCCTGCGCCAGCCAATGGGCGAATCGACGCCCAACAATGGGTCCTGGGACGCGTTGGCCCAGCTCACAGCCAACTTTGGACACTTTGAAGGAGCAGCGTGAACCGACAATTCTCCCTTGCCGGGCTGTTGAGGCTGCGGCAGGCTGAACAGACGTCCGCGGAAAGCGGGCTCGCCGCCGCCAACTCACGATCCGCGTCATTGCGGGTCCGGCGTGCGGAAGCCCGCGAGGTGCTTGCCGATTCGAACGGGCACGCAGGGGATTCGGCGTCGTTGCTGGCCATCGCCGCGGCCCGTGCGTCCTCGCAGAGCATGCTGGCCGAACTCGACGCCCTGGTAGCCAGTGCCGAGGCGGACGCCGACGCTGCCCGCGCCGACTACACCGAAGCCAAGCGCCGGGCGGTGGGCCTGGAGAAGCTCGAAGTCCGCCACGACGCCGCTTTCGTTGCCGCACAGTTGAACGCGGAGCAGGGCGTCCTGGACGAGATCGCATCCACCGCCTGGCACAGGAAGGCCACCCCGTGAGCATGACCGACGCCATTGGGCGGATACAGAACATCGAAGCGTCCCTGCAACAGCTGACATCGCCGACCCGTTCTACCCCAGCCTCTTCAGCCTCCGCTGGGAGCTCGGCTGCCTCAGCCACCTCAGCCTCCGACGCTGCGTCCTTCGCCTCCGCGTTGAGCAGCGCGATGGGTACCTCCACTTCCCTTGCTTCAGGCCTGGGTTCCCTGCTGCCGGCCGTAGGGAGTGCGACTTCTTCGAACGCGGCCTTGGGAAGCACGACGGCGGCCACCGGAGCGGCGGCAGTCGGCGGCAGCGGCGGCACGACGTCGGGTGACGCCGTGGTTGCAGCAGCCAAGAAGTACATCGGCGTGCCCTACGTCTGGGGTGGAACCAACCCGGCAGTAGGCATGGACTGTTCCGGATTCGTGCAAAGGGTCTTCAAGGACCTGGGCGTGGAACTACCCCGGGTGGTCAGCGACCAGATGAAGAAAGGAACCCCTGTGGCCTCCCTGGCCGAAGCGAAGCCAGGGGACCTCCTTGTCAGCTACGGCGGAGAGCACATCTCCATCTACCTGGGCAACGGGAAAGCCATCGACGCACCCGTGCCCGGGCAGACCATCCAGATCCGGGACGCCTGGGAAAAGTACTCCAACCTGACCTCGATCCGTCGGATTGTTCCGGCCGGGGTGGCCTGATGTCCGCCTTTGCCGCGGGGCTGCGGTTCCTGGGTCCCCAGCTTGGTTCCGGCGCCCGGATGCCTCATGGCCCAGGGGACGACGGCGCATTCGAGGCCGTGATGGCAGCCGAAGCCCAACCCGCCGGCCAGCTCGACGGTGCGCTGCAGGATAGACGTTCCCTGCCGTCTAATTCGCAGCAGGCCATCGAAACGGACGCGGCCGGGGATTCTGTGGGTGGCCCGGGGGGAGCGGCGGATGCTCTTCCCGCGCTTCCTTTCGGGATTGCCGGGGATGCCCGTTTCGATGCTCCGCTGCGGAGTGTGCCGGGCGCACGGCACGATTCGCAGCAAACCCCCGAGCGGGGCGTGCCCGGTGCGAGCGTGGCCAGTGCCGGGGGAGGGTTTGAGGTCTCTTCCTCTGTCCGTTTCGATGCTTCGCTGCGGAGTGTGCCGAACGCACGGCACGATTCGCAGCAAGCCCCCGAATCGGATGCACTTGTGTCTGCTGTGCCCGCTGGTGTTTATGTGGCTGCCGGGGTGCCGGGATTGGCCCGGGTTGAGGGAGATGTTGGCGTGTCCGGGATTCCTTCGGCCACCCATTTAGACGCTTCGCTGCCGGTTAGACGATTCCTACCGTCTAATGGGCAGCAAGCCGTCGAAATGGGCGTGCCCGGGGCCATGGTTCCTAGCTTCGGGGTAGCAGTTGATGCCCCTCCGGCGCTTTCTGGTGCTCTCCAATTCGATGCTTCGCTGCGGAGTGTGCCGAACGCACGGCACGATTCGCAGCAAACCCCCGAATCGGGTGTGCCCGGGCTCGGCGGCTTGGCCGGGAACGCGGCGGGTGCTGGTGCGGCTGGGCTTGCCGGGAATACGGGGCTTGCCGGGAACCCGGCGGGTGCTGGTGCGGCTGGGCTTGCCGGGAACGGCGGCTTGGCCGGGAACGCGGCGGGTGCTGGTGCGGCTGGGCTTGCCGGGAGCGCTGGGCTTGCCGCTGCCTCCGGCCCCCAGGCGACGCAGCCCATTCCTCCATCCAGTGCAGGGGTAGGGGTGGGCACCAGTGCAGGGGTAGGGGTGGGCGCTGCTTCGGTGCTGTCGCCGGCCCTCCAATTCGACGGATCGCTGCACGACAGACGCTTCTTTGCGTCTAACCAGCAGGTAAGCGTCGAATCGGGCCCGCTCCAGGCACCCCAAGTCACGCAGGCTTCGCAAATTCCCCCGAGCCTGCAGCCTGTACCCCCGCAGCTCAACACCATCCCAACCCAGCCGGCTACCCCAACCCCGCTGGCTAGCGCACCCCAACCGGCCCTCGCACCCCAGCTCGCCGCACCACTTTTTTCGCTGGCATCGGCAGGACACGGGGAGCACGTGATGACGTTGCGTGTTGCCCCGGACGACCTGGGACCCCTCACGGTCAGGGCCCACATCGACGCCGCGGGCGTGCGAATCGAACTGTTCGCACCCGGGGACGCGGGCAGGGACGCAGTGCGGCATGTCCTTCCGGAGCTCCGACGAAGCCTCGAAGACTCCGGCGCGAGCCTGAGCCTCTCTTCACAGAACAGCCCACCCGACGCCGGCCGGGATCCCGGGCAAGGCAGCGGACGGGATCCCGGCCAAGGAACAGGGCAGGGCTCAGGTCCCGGCAGCGGAACACGTGACCCGGACACCCGCACCCAAGGGCCCGGCGAACAAGGGCACGGCGAACAAGGGACCATCGAGCGAGGCCCCAACGAGCAAGGGCCGGGCGAAGCGGGGCACGAAGGTGCCGATGCCCAACCACAGCTGCCACCCGGCGTCGTACGCCGCCCGGGTAGCCCGAACCGCCTGGACATCCTGGCCTGACGAAAGAGACGAGTATGACAACCATTCCCGCAATCGCGGCCAACAACGGCGCAGCCCCGGGCAGCACCCCAAGAAGCCCGGTCAAGGCCATGGATTCGGAGGTCTTCATGTCCTTGCTGGTCACCCAGCTGAGGTACCAGGACCCCAGTGCCCCCATGGACACCAACCAGATGATGAGCCAGTCCGTGCAGCTCTCCATGATGGAGAAGATGACCGAGCTGACAGCCGGGTCCAAGGAGAGCTTCTCGCTGCAGATGCGAAGCGCTGCGGCGCAGATCATCGGAACCGAGGTGAGCTATACGCTCGCCGACGGCACCAAGGGCGCGGGCGTCGCCAGTGCGGTGTCGTTCGCGGACGGTGTCCCCACCGTGAGCGTGGGCCAGGCCAAAGTGCCCCTGGACCTGATCACCGGCATGACGGCACCAGCGGCCGTCGAGCCCAAGAAGACCACCTGATCCCCAAAAATACTTACCCCGAACCAAAACCGAAGAAAGGCAACACCATGCTCCGTTCGCTGTACTCCGGAATTTCCGGCCTCCGAGCCCACCAGGCCATGCTCGACGTCACCGGCAACAACATCGCCAACGTGAACACCACCGGCTACAAGTCCTCGTCCGCCCAGTTCCAGGACACGCTCTCCCAGATGACGCAGGGCGCGGCGGGACCGCAGCAGAACGTGGGCGGTTCCAATCCCGCACAGATCGGTCTCGGAGTCCGGGTGGCCGGCGTGAGCACCAACTTCGGCCAGGGATCGTCGCAGAGCACCGGCCGCGGCACGGACCTGATGATCTCCGGTGAGGGCTTCTTCGTCACCGGCAAGGGCACCCAGCAGTACTACACCCGCGCGGGTAACTTCCAGATGGACGCTGCGGGCCGCTTGGTCAGTCCCGACGGCGGCATCCTCCAGGGCTGGACGGCCACCAACGGCGTGGTCAACCCGGGCGGGGCAACGGGGCCCATCACGTTGTCGCCGGGCACCACCGCGCCGGCAGTTGCGACGACGAACGCCACCTTGGGCGGCAACCTGCCTTCCGACGCCGCTGTGGGCACCTCCGTGGAGCGCCAGGTGAAGGTGTACGACGCCAACGGGGCGGAGCGCAGCCTCACCCTGACGTTCAGCCGTTCGGCCACGGGCTGGAATGTGGCCGGTGCGGACGCCAACGGAGCCAATGGAACGGGCACCTTGACCTTCGCCAACGGTGCTTTGACGTCCGGCGGGACGATGACGGTTGGTGGAATCACGGTGAACATGGGCGCGGTCACCGGCTTCGCGCAGATGAGTACCCTCTCCGTTACCGGCCAGAACGGCGCGGAAGCGGGCGAACTCGAGTCGTTCACGTTGGCTGGCGACGGTTCCTTGGTGGGGTCCTTCAGTAACGGTGCCAAGGAAGTCCTGGCACGCGTGGCCCTGGCGCGATTCACCAACCCCGAAGGCCTGGAGAAGGCCGGCGGCTCCGCGTATGTTGCCACGGCCAACTCGGGTGCGGCCCAGCTTGGGGTTGCCGGTGAAGGCGGTCTTGGCTCGCTGGCTTCGGGTTCGCTGGAGATGTCCAACGTGGACCTGTCCCAGGAGTTCACCAACCTGATTGTGGCCCAGCGTGGTTTCCAGGCGAATGCCCGCATCATCACCACCTCGGACGAGGTCCTGCAGGAACTGAGCAACCTGAAGCGCTAAGCAGATCCCGTCCTTGTCCGGATTCCAGCCGCGTAGTACGTGCGGATAACCGAACAAGGACGGGAGAGGGCTGCACGCAAGCTAACGCCCGGCCCGGTCCGGCCGACAGTAGGGGACAGCACCACTTCCAGCCACACCCTGACCAGAAACGGCCCATGATCGTTGTCACCCGCCTCAACGGCACACGCTTCGCCGTGAACCCGGACATCCTTGAACGGATCCACGAGAGTCCGGACACCCACTTGGTGACTCTCGACGGCGCCGCTTACGTCGTGCGGGAATCGCTCGCCGAGGTGGTGGAGCTGATCGCGGATTACCGTGCCAGTGTCCTTCGCCGTGCCCAGGATCTTCCCGCACGCACAGGGTATCCGCTGAGCCTGGTCCGGTCGCCCGAGCCCGAGCCCGAGCCCGAGCCTGAGCCTGGCCCGGCCGACGCGCCGCAGCCCGCGCCCGAGCCTGGCCCGGCCGACGCGCCGCAGCCCGCGCCCGAGCCCGGCCCGCAGCCGAACAACCACCCGAACGGAACGTAGTCGATGACAATTCTTGGCCTGCTGCTGGCCTTCGCATCCGTGGTGGCCATGGTCACCCTGGAGCACGCGAACCTCATGTCGCTGCTCCTGCCGGCACCAATGATCCTGGTTTTCGGCGCCACCATCGCGGTGGGCCTGGCAGGGAACACGCTCGCGGATGTCAGGAAGGCCTTCAAGGACGTTCCCAAGGCCTTCCTCGGCAAGCCCGCCAAGCCCACGGAGAGCATCGACGAGTTGGTCCGCCTCGCAGAGAAGGCCCGCAGCGAGGGCCTCCTTTCCTTGGAGGAGGAGGCCAACAACGCCAAGGATGCGTTCCTGCAGCGCTCCCTCCAGAACATCGCCGACGGGACGGACGCTGAGGAATTGCGCCTGCTCATGGAGGACGAAATCGACACCAAAATGCGTGCCGACCACGTGTCGTCCAAGTTCTTCGCGGCCCTGGGCGGGTACGCGCCCACTATCGGCATCATCGGCACGGTGGTCTCCTTGACGCACGTCCTGGAGAACCTTTCATCGCCCGACCATTTGGGGCCGATGATCGCGGCAGCCTTCGTTGCCACCCTCTGGGGCCTGCTGTCCGCGAACTTCATCTGGCTGCCGTTGAGTGCCAAGCTCAAGCGCCTCTCCGAGCTGGAAATCGAACGCATGACGCTCCTCATGGAGGGCCTGCTCGCTGTGCAGAACGGCACCCAGCCGCTGCTTCTGGCCGAACGGCTCCGGGCCATGGCGCCCGCAGGGGCCAAGGCCAAGTCCAAAGACGGAAAAGCGGACGACGGCGGCAAGTCCGGTAAGTTGCCGGCGTCCAAGGCAGCATGAGGACCCGGAGGAGGCGGGGTGCCCAGCCCGAGGAGCACCACGTCGACGAACGCTGGATGGCTTCCTACATGGACATGGTCACGGTGCTGATGTGCATGTTCATTGTCCTGTTCGCCATGTCCTCGGTGGATCAGGATAAGTTCGAGAAGCTGCGCAATTCGCTGGCCACGGGCTTCGGCACCCAGATCAGCCAGAAAGTGGATACGGCTACTGGCGTTGTGGTCCCGGCGGAGCTCGCTGCTTCCGACGGCGAAGGTTTTTCGGCACTGGATTTGGCCATCAAGGAAGCCGACAAGCTCACCGCCCTTGAGCACGAAATGAAGGCCAAACTCGATGCCCAGGGCCTTGGCGCAAACGTGCAGTTCGACGTCGGCGAGCGGGGTCTGTCCGTGAAACTGGTGGGCTCCCAGACGTTCTTCCAACCGGACATGCCGGACCTGACCAACCGCGCCCTCGAGATCCTGAAGACCATCGCACCCACCGTGGTGGGCTCCGGGCTTGAAGTCATGGTGGAGGGCCACGCAGCCAAGGGAATCACGGCCTATGCATCCACGTGGGAGCTGTCGGCGGCCCGTTCCGTCAACGTCCTGCGGTACTTTGTGGACGACGCCGGCATGCCGCCTGGTCGGATCGGCGCAGTGGCTTTTGGTGCCGCACGCCAGGTGACGGACGACTCCACCGAGGAGCTCATGGAGTTGAACCGCCGCGTGGACGTGGTGTTGTTGTCCTCCAGCCCGGAGGATGTGCGTGCGCTGATTCCCGGCGCGATAGAAGCCCAGACCATGGAATCCGCGGCGGCGGCGAAAGCTGCGAAATAGAGTCCAAATAGTCGTAGCGGGAAACGTCTTACGCGCTTCTCCGACGTGCCGATAGTGCCGTCCGTGGGAGAACAGGAAGATCGCGCGGCGGTACGCCAGCGCACCGTAGAGGTCTACGACTTCCGTCGACCCACCACTTTGCCGCGCCAGCATAGCCGGGTCCTGGAAGTTGCTTTCGAAACCTTCGCCCGGCAGTGGGGTACGCAGCTCACAGCCAAGGTGCGGTTGAAGTCCACGGCCACGCTGGAACAGCTGAGCATGCAGAGCTACGACGAATACTCGGCCTCCCTCCCTTCGGTCACGTCCATGGTGCTCTGCAGGATTGATGGCAGCGAATCCCGCCTGGTCATCCAGTTCCCCGCTACGGCCGCCCTGTCGTGGCTGAGCCGGATGCTCGGGGGTTCAACGGAAACCGCAGTGCCGGAGCGGAAGTTCACCCAGATCGAACACGCACTGGTTTCCCGGATGGTGGAGGAAGTGCTGGAAGACCTCCGGTACTCTCTGGGCAACCTTCTGACGCAGGCCGTGACGATGGACGGCATCCAGTACAACTCCCAGTTCGCGCAGGCGGCCGCCCCCTCCGAGCTCATGATCGTGGCGTCCTTCAACGTCAACGTGGGGGAAACCCAGTGCGCGGCCACCTTGGCAGTTCCTGCCGACGTGCTGCTGTCCAGGCTCGGCGATGTAAACCCCATGGTCCACAGCGTCGACAACGAAGCACTGGTCCGCACCCAACTGGCGCAGGTGCCGGTGGATGTGGCCGTACAGTTGACCGCCGCACCGGTGACGCCCGCACAGATCCTGGGTCTCGCCGTCGGAGATGTCCTGCCGCTGCCGCACCTTGAAAACCGTCCGTTCGATGTCACCATCAACGGCACCCGCCTGGCCACCGCCGCGGCCGCCCGCAACGGCTCCCGCGCCGCCGCAGTCATCGTCACAACCGAGGAGCATCAGCGATGAGCAACATTTTGACCCTGCAGGCGGCTGCTGCCGAGCGCCTCGCGCTGCACCTGCCCAGCGCATCCACCCTCCGTGTTGCCGGCATCGTTCCTGCGCAGGACGCGGCCGCCTATGCTTCTCCGGCCGTCACTGCCACGTTTGTTGGAGCCTTGACGGCCGATTTTGCGCTGCTGCTGGTGGACCGGTCGTTCCTGGCCGCCGCCGGTGGAGCCGGGCTGGGTGGTGCGGTCCAGCATGCCGTGCAGGCCGGCGACGTTCTGCGTCCCGCTCTGGAACAGGCCGCGTCAGCGTTCGACGCCGGCGTGCTGGGTGAGGTGCGCGAGGAGGACTCAGCCGCGCTGCTCTCGGACCCCGATACTGCGGTTTTTGAACTGAACGACGGCGGTGCCCCCTTCGGCTGGTTCGCTGTCCGTGTGCGGGACAACGGTACTGGCACTGATGCCGGTGCCCGTGGACAAGGTAACGAGCTGGCTGCCCGCTTGGGCCTGATCAGCAGCGTTGAGATGGCGTTGACCGTGGAGATCGGCCGTACCCGGATGTCAGTGCGGGACGCCCTGGCACTCGAGCCCGGGAAGGTCATTGAACTGGACCGGTCAGCCGGTGCACCGGCGGATGTGCTGCTGAACGGCAGGCTGATCGCCCATGGCGAAGTTGTGGTGGTGGACCAGGACTATGCAGTGCGCATCACCCGCATCCTGGACGGGTCCGAGGGAACACTGTAGATGGACACAATGATCCTCGGGCTGCGGGTGCTAGTGGCCCTCGGAGCTGTGCTGGGCTTCATCTGGCTGGTGCAGAAGCGCCTCGGTAAGGGCAAAGGCCGCCGGCGCGCGGATGCCGCGCTGACGGTCGTGAGCCGTCAGGTGGTAGGCCAGAAAGCGTCAGTGGTGGTGGTCGACGCCGGGGACAAGCGTTTCCTGTTGGGCGTCACCGAGCACGCGGTGACAGTGCTCCACAGCGGTGACACTCCTGCCATAACGCCGGAGCCGGAGGAAGCAGTGGGAGCCCAGTCGGCCGGGAGCTTCGCGGAGCTGTTCCGGCAGGCATCGGGTCGCCCCCAGCCTGAACTTCGTCCGCAGCCGCTCACTGGGTCGCTTCCGGAGCCGGTAACGGACTCGCTGCCGGTGCTTCGGCGTCGGAGCGAACTCCACCGTCGAGGCCAAATGCCGGAGCACCCCCTGCATGGCTCCATCCTGTCCGCTTCCACTTGGCGGCAAGCCTCGGATGCCATCCGGGGACGCCGCAATTGATCCGAACTGCTGGGTTCGGCCTGCCGGGCCGGCCATTTCCTGCCGCACGCCGGCGCGCCCTGCCGCAGTTGTTCTCTGCTGCGGCAGTCGTGTTGTTCACGGGCGTTCTGCTGTTGCTTGGAATGGCAGCCGCCCAGGCAACCCCCATCGATCCCACGCAGCCCACGCCTCCAACTCCACCTGCGGCACCCGGTTCCGGGAACGTCAGCATAGACATCAACGGCCTCGACGGGACACCCTCCACGGCGGTCGTAACACTGATCGGGATCACGCTGCTTTCCGTAGCCCCCGCGCTGCTGCTCATGATGACGTCCTTCACCAAGATCTTCGTGGTGCTGGCGATGACCCGGAACGCCCTCTCCTTGCCGGCTATCCCGCCCAACCAGGTCCTGGCCGGACTCGCGCTGTTCCTCTCCTTGTTCGTCATGTGGCCCGTCGTCTCGGACATCAATACAGCGGCCGTGCAGCCATACCTGAACGGCGGGCTGGACTTCAACGGTGCAATGTCCGCGGGTTGGTCTCCGCTCCAACACTTCATGCTGGCCCACACACGGGAAGAGGACATCGCGCTGATGACCCGGGCCGCGAAGATGGACAACCCCGCCAACCCTGAAGCCGTGCCGTTCCAGACACTGGTTCCGGCCTTCATGATTTCGGAACTGCGTGCCGCGTTCATTATCGGCTTCGTCATTTTCATCCCCTTCCTGGTCATCGACCTCGTGGTATCCGCTGCGCTCATGTCCATGGGCATGATGATGCTTCCTCCGGTGATGATCTCGCTGCCGTTCAAGATCCTTTTGTTTGTCCTGGTGGACGGTTGGGGACTGGTCATCACGTCCCTGATCCAGAGCTATTCGAGCGGCTGATGGATACCAATGCAGTCCTGGACATCTGCCTCCAGGCCATGATCGTCGCAGCCAAGCTCGCCGCACCCACATTGGTAACCGCACTGGTGGTGGGACTGGCGATTTCGCTCCTGCAGTCCATCACGCAGTTGCAGGAAGCAACGTTGTCATTCGTCCCCAAGGCTGTTGCAGTAGCGATCGCCTTGGTGGTCTGTGGCCACTGGATGATTTCGGAAATGGTGGCTTTCACCAATGAGCTGTTCGCCCGCATCCCCGGCCTGATCGGCGGAGCGTGAGGTGGACATCCCCGTCGACCAGTCGTGGATCCAGGTCCTCTTGCTGGCATCGGTTCGCATGACAGCCTTCCTGGTGGTTGCTCCGCCGTTCGCCCACCACGCCATCCCCACCCGCATCAAGGCCATGCTCGGGATCGGGTTGGGGTTGGCCGTCTCCCAGCGGCTCTCGTCCGGAGCCGTCCCGTCGGACACGGCAGGATTCGTCATGGCCGTGGTCCTTGAGCTGGTCACCGGCCTGGTCCTGGGCTTCCTGGTGATGGTGATTTTCGCAGCGATCCAGTCCGCAGGCAGCTTGGTGGACCTCTTCAGCGGTTTCCAAATGGCCCAGGCGTTCGACCCCCAAATGATGGTCAATGGTGCCCAGTTCACCCGGCTCCTCCAAATGGCCGCCCTTGCACTCCTTTTCGCCTCGGACGGCTACCAGATGGTCCTTGGCGGCCTCATGGGTAGCTTCAACGCCCTGCCTTTGGCTGGTGGCATCGACCTCAGCCAGCCCATTGAGGCCATGATCGGCGCCGTAACAGGCATGTTCCTCGCCGCCGTGCAGATCGCCGGTCCGCTCCTTGTGGTCCTGGTGCTCGCCGACGTCGGACTGGGACTCCTGACGCGCGTGGCCCCGGCACTCAACGCCTTCTCGCTCGGCTTTCCGCTCAAGATCTTCATCACCCTGGCACTGGCAGGCTTCCTGTTCCTGGCGTTGCCCCGGCTCGTGGCCACCCTGGCCGAGCAGGCAGCCAACACTTTGATGGGGGTGGGCTAGTGGCGGATTCACAAGAGAAGACCGAACAAGCCACCGACAAACGCATGCGCGAGGTACGGGAAAAGGGGCAACTGTCCCGGTCCCAGGACCTTATGGCCTGGCTGGCAGTGGGGGCCGCCGCTGCGATGCTCCCGGCAACCATCGATCACGCCACAAACGCGGCCGTCGACCAGCTCTTCACCGTGAAAAGCGTCATCGCGCAGCCTGATCCCGCGAAAGCCGTTGCTGCACTCGAAGCAGGGCTGGGGTCCCTGGCCGGAATCCTGGGGCCCTTGCTCTTGGTTGTCACCGTCGTGGTGCTGGCAGGCTCGGCCCTGCAGGGTGGCATCCGCTTCAAGAAGTTCCGGGCCGAGTTTGAGCATTTCAACCTGCTCGCCGGTTTCAAACGCATGTTCGGCGGCCAGGCACTATGGGGAGGCGTCAAAGCGCTCCTGAAGACCGCCGTCGTGGGTCTTGTCCTTTACGCCGTGGTGCAGGGACTGATGCCGGTGCTGTTGACCGCTGGCGGGCTTCCGGTTGCCGGGATATTGGCAGCGGCTGCGGGGGGAATTGGCGCGCTCATCCAGTTCGCCGTCGCCGCAGGGCTGGTGCTGGCAGCGGCGGACATCTTCGTGGTGATGCGCCGCAACCGCAAGAAAACGCGGATGTCCAAGAAGGAAGTCCAGGACGAGAACAAGAACACCGACGGCGACCCCCTGATCAAATCCCAACGGCGCTCACGCCAGCTCAGCATGAGCCGCAACCGCATGATCGGCGCCATTGGGGAAGCGGACGTCGTGCTGGTCAACCCGACGCACGTGGCAGTTGCGTTGAAGTACGACGCCGGTAAATCGGCACCGCGCGTCGTGGCAAAAGGCTCAGGGCTGATCGCTGCCCGCATCAGGGAGGAAGCCGAAGCCAAGGGTGTGCCCATGGTCCAGGACATCCCCTTGGCGCGGGCCCTGCACTCGGCCTGCGAGTTGGGCCAGGAGATCCCGGTTGAGCTGTACCGCTCGGTCGCCGGAGTGTTGGCCTTTGTGATGTCGCTGAAGAAACGCGGAACTGCACGGGGAATCCATCAGATGAAAGAAAGTATGAAGGCATGAAGAACAACAAGTTCGCCCGGCTTTCCGTGCCGGTTGGCATCGTAGGAATTGTGCTGCTACTGGTTGTTCCGCTGCCGGCCGCGCTGCTGGACTTCCTGATCGTGTGCAACATCCTCCTGGCGTTGCTGATCCTGCTGACCAGCATGTTCGTGAAGAAGCCCCTGGACTTCTCCGTCTTCCCGTCGCTGCTGCTCGTGGCTACGCTCTTCCGGCTGGGACTCAACGTGGCGTCCACCCGGTTGGTACTGGGCCAGGGGTTCGCGGGCCAGGTCATCGAGGCGTTCGGCAAGGTCACGGTTGGTGGTTCGCTGATCATCGGCGCCGTGGTGTTCCTGATCCTGGTGGTCATCCAGTTCGTGGTGGTCACCAAGGGTGCCGAACGTGTTGCCGAGGTGGGCGCGCGCTTCACCCTGGATGCCATGCCCGGCAAGCAGATGGCCATCGACGCGGACCTCAACGCCGGACTCATCACCGACGCCGAAGCCCGGAAACGGCGTGCCGAAGTGTCCGCTGAAGCCGACTTTTACGGCGCCATGGATGGTGCTTCGAAGTTCGTCAAGGGTGATGCCATCGCGGGCATCATCATTATCATCATCAACTTCGTGGGCGGAATCGCCATTGGCGTGCTGCAGCGCGGCATGGATGCCGGCGATGCCCTGAACACCTACGGTCTCCTGACCATGGGCGATGGCTTGGTCACCCAGATTCCTGCACTGCTTATGGCCGTCTCCACCGGCATGATCGTCACCCGGTCCAATGCCGAAGAAGACATGGGCCGCACGGCTTCTTCGCAGCTCATGCAGTCACCCAACGCCCTGCTGATCGCAGGCCTGGCTGCCGGCAGCATGGCCCTCATTCCCGGCATGCCCATCCTTCCGTTCGTGGTGGTGGGCGCGCTGCTGGTCCTCGCTTCCAGGCGCGTAGCCAGCGCACAAAAACTCCAGGCCGAAACGCAGGAGGCAGAGAACGCAGCAGCTTTGACCGGGGAGGAGGACCCCAACGAGCGGCTCATGGAAGATATGCGCGTCCATCCCGTGGAGATCCTGCTCGCACCGGACCTTGTGGACATTGTTTCCGGCGCCTCCGATGACCTGCTGGCGCGGGTACGCTCCCTCCGGCACAAGATCGCCATGGAACTGGGGCTCGTGGTCCCTCCCGTCCGCACACGCGACGCGATGGACCTGCCGCCGTCCACCTATGCCATCCGCATCGCCGGCGTCGAGGCTGGAAGGGGAGTGGCACCGTCGGGCAAGCTGCTTGCCTTGGGCGAATTCCTGGACGCGTTGCCGGGCACCGCAACCGTGGAACCGGTGTTTGGTCTCTCCGGCAAATGGGTTCCAACGGAAATGCGGCACAGCGCCGAAATGACCGGAGCCACGGTCATTGACCGGGTCTCCGTCCTGGTAACGCACCTGTCCTCGATCATCACCGCAAACGCGGCCCGGCTCCTGACCCGCGAAGACGTCCGGGTGCTCACAGAAGGGGTCCGGAAGCAGAGCCCCTCCGCCGTGGAAGAACTCACGCCTGCCCTGCTGTCCCTGGCCGAAATCCAGCGCGTGCTCCAAGGACTCCTCGAAGAGCAGGTCCCCATCAACGACCTCCCGCGGATCTACGAAGCACTGGCGTTGCGGGCCAAGGTTTCCACCGACCCCGAATCGCTGGTGGAATCGGCCCGCCACGCGCTGGGTCCGGTGCTTGCGGACAGGTACATGGACGGGGCGGTCCTGAACGTGATCATGATCGATCCGTTGTTGGAGCAGTCCATGTTGGAGGACATGCGTCCAGGCGAAGGCGGGACCCAGATTGTCATGGGCCAGGCGAAATTGGACAGTGTCCTGAACTCCCTGAAGTCCGCTGCCGACGGAGCCGCTGCTGCCGGCCGGGAAGCCGTGCTTGTGTGTGCACCAGCCCTCCGTCCCGCGATCCGGCGGCTCGTCGCAGCCCCCGACGGCGGTGTCCCCGTCCTCTCGTATCGCGAAGTGACCTCCGCCAACATCCGTATCGAGACGGTGGGGGTGGTCCGCCATGCAGAAGCGCTACAAGCTTAGCGGTGCGTCGCTGGAAGCCATTCGCGCCAAAGCACTCAAGCAGTACGGACCCGGTGCGCGCGTAGTCTCCGCCGAGAAGGTCACCAATCCGGGAATCGTGGGGCTGTTCGCCGCAGCCAGGTTCGAAGCCACGGTGGAGGTGTCGGACGTCCCGGAACCTGCTGGCCAGCAGGCGCCGCTGACTGCCCGGCTTGTTGAGCCAAGTCCCGTTCACGAGCTCCACGGGCCAGCCATCGCGGCACTCCTGGAGCGAGCCGACGCCGCCGAGCTTGAGATGCACCAGCCCACGCCCGCGCCGGTCTCCACCGCATCCCCGGACTTCGCGGGCCTGCTGGAACAACTCGGCAAGGAACTCCAGCCGGCCGGTCCGTCCCCCTCCGTGCCGGCCCTGGTGACCATGCCGCCGTCGGCCGATAAGCCCATGCCGAAGGTTCCGCAGCCCATAACAGGCGACGGTAACCTCATCGTCCTCTTGGGCCTCGGCGACGACGCGCTCGGACCCGCACTGGAAATGTCCATAGCCGCCGGAGGCTCGGATGTCCGCACCGCGGGCAGGCTCACCGCCTTCGGCCACCTTCACGTCCAAGGAAGGCAAGGCACGACGGCGGCACGCGCCCAGGCCGTCCTCACCGGCCAGACTGTGGTGGTTGCGTTCGGGCTCGGACGCCCGGGGGACGTGCCATCACATGGCGCGGACATCTCCCTCCTGGCCGCCGACCAAATGTGGGTGGTGGTCGACGCCCGGCACAAAGCGGAAGACACCCAGGCCTGGGTACAGGCACTCCAGCGTGTCGTGGCAGGGGAGTCATTGGGTGTTGACGCGCTCGCCGTCATCGGTGCCTCGGAAACCGCGAGTCCGCAAACGGTGGATACGCTGGACATTCCTGTCGGTTGGGTAGATGGCAAACCCGCCACCGCATCCGTCCTCGGAAAGGTAAATTGAAAGCATGCTGGTACTGACGCGTAAGCCGGGCGAAAAGATCATGATCGGGGACGACATTGTCATCACCGTCATGGAAGGGCGCGGCGACGGCGTCCGGATCGGAATCGAGGCTCCCCGCGGAGTGTCCATCCAGCGCAGCGAGGTGGTGGAAGCCATCGCCGCAGCCAACCTGGCAGCAACCCAGGCCGGCCCCGACGCCGAGGAACTCCTGGCGGCCCTCCGCCCGCCTGCCCCCAAAGCCTGACCCTCATTCACATCCCGCCCTATTGGGCGTGACGCTCTCTCACGTTCCGCCGTGTTGGGCGGGACGCTCTCTCACCTCCCGCCGTGTTGGGCGGGACGCTCTCTCACGTTCCACCGTGTTGGGCGGGGCGCTCTCTCACGTCCCGCCCAGTTGGGCGGGGATCCTCTCTCACGTCCCGCCCGGTTGAGCCGGATGCGTCCTCCTGGGGAAGGTCGACGCCGGGCCTTGGGATCCGCGGGAAGAGCTCGCCACCCATGGTGGCGCAGTAAATGCGGTTCACGGATGGGCGTCTACTGCCAAAGGCGCAGAGTTGTGATGGAGGGTTGGGCTGACGGGGGTGGGTTGTGATGGAGGGTTGGGCTGAATGGGCTGATTGGGGGTGGGTTGTGAGTGAGGGTTGGGGTGATGGGGGTGGGTTGTGAGTGAGGGTTGGGCTGATGGGGGTGGGTTGTGATGGAGGGTTGGGCGGAAGGCGCCGGGATGTGATGGAGCGTCGAGGGGGGGCTAGTCCAGCTCCAGGAAATCGCGCAGCGTGGGCAGGGTAGCCGAGCGCACTGCAGCCAAGGCGCGTTGGATGTTCGAATCACGGGCCAGGAGGTCCAAGTCCGCAACGTCGCTAACCAGTGCCTCATCGGTGCCCGGCGACGGTATCCCGGCCACGTCCGGTGGGGCTTTCAACAGCTCGACATTCCGGGCAACGGCAAGGTCAATTCCTGCCAACAACGCAGTCAGTCCCCGGCGGTGATCGTCAAGGAGTTCGGGCCACAGTCCCGGGGGCGCCAGCGAAATAAGGGATGGAAGGGTGGATTGATCGGGGGCTTTCCATTCGGCGGCCAGCGCGGAGGCTTCCACGCCGCGTGCGAGGGATTCGAAACGTAGATTTTCCAGGACTTTTTCGAGTTCGGCCGCGGTGAAGGTCAACCGGTGCCAGTTGCCTGCCCGGAGATGCAGGAGCTGTGTTTCGAGGAGGAAAAGCAGGAAATCCAGCTGCCTCCGTTCGCGCCACAGCGTTGCCGATAGCTCGTCCGCCCCCACGGTTCCCCAATTCATTTTATGGCCCGCCAAAATCACAATTTGGCAGGGTTTATCTTTACTTCTGTCGAGCGTACACGCAGGGAGCTTTTGAGGTGGTATGTTCACTGAATACGTACCTGATTGAACGCTCAACAACGATGCTCTGATTGGTCTCTGGACATCGGCGAAACGGCAAAGAAGTCGGGTTTGCAACTCAATAATCCGGTCTCATGGGGGGACTCACTTTTGAATCGCGAACAGCGCAACGAGCTGGTGTTGCAGCACCTTCCGCTCGTTGGTTACCTGGTCTCTGACCTTTGCGCGCGCGCGTCGCATTTATCGCGCGATGATTTTGCTTCTGTCGGTGCCGTTGCCCTGATAACGTCTGCTGATTCCTTCGATCCGGACCTCGGTGTTCCGTTCGGTGCTTTCGCGCGCCGCCGGATCGTAGGTGCCTTTGCGGACGAGATGAGAGCCGGAGATTGGGCTACGCGGTCGGCCCGCAAGCGGATCAAGGAAACCCTGGGCGTCCAGGAGACCTTGACCAGCATGCTGGGACGGGGTCCCAGCGTCGCCGAGATGGCTTCGGCCCTGGGTGTCGAGCGTAGCCATGTTGAAGCTGCCCTGGTGGACGCATCCCGGACGCTGACTTCACTGGATGAGGTGGTGGCGGACACGGTTGCGTCCCCCACGGATTCCCCGGAACACTCGGTGCTGGCTGATGAGCGGATCAAGTACCTGCGTGCCGCCGTCGATGCCCTCCCCGAAAAAATGCGCTTCGTCGTCCAGGAAATCTATCTCGCGGGACGGTCCGTGAAGGAGCTTGCCGAGGAACTGGGTTCCACGCATGCCGCCGTCTCGCAGCAGCGGGCTGAGGGGATCCGGCTCATGCGCGACGGCCTGGCGGCCCATTACGCCGATTCGCCCGACCAGGTTTTCGAACCGGAATCGCGCATCACAGCCCGCCGCCGCAATGACTATCTTTCATCCCTTGCCGCGGCAACCACGGGTGGAATCACCCGCGGCTTTAGCCTGGGGACCTCACTCAACAGCGCCGTTTAGACACTGACGCGAAGGAGGCCGGGCCGCTCAGCGACCCGGCCTCCTTGCGTAGACTCGGCTAGTGCGCCTTGGGGACACGCCGGAGTACGACGGCGGCAAGGGCTGCCGCTCCTGCCATGAGTACCAGCCCAATCGCCGCAGTGACGTGGACGCCGGAGTCAAAGGCGACGCGTGCCGAGGCCGTCAAGGCTTCAGCCAAGGGCGCTGGGAGCGTGGAAGCAACGTCAACGGCGCCGGCCAGGGTTTCCCCGGACTTTTCGGCGGCGTGGCCGGACACGCCGTCAGGTATGACCAGGTTGTGCTGGTAGGAGGCCGTGAGGATGGAACCAAGGACAGCCGTTCCCAACAGCGAACCCAACTCGTAACCGGTCTCCGAGATGGCTGATGCTGCCCCGGATTTGTCAGCCGGTACGGAGGCCAGGATGAGGTCGTTGGAGATGGTCTCCGCCGCACCCACGCCAACAGCAAGAACTGTGAGGGCTGACAGGAGGAACACGGGGCCGCTGCCGTGGTCGCCCACAACAGCCACGAGGTAGCCAACGGCACTGAGCGTCAACCCTCCGGCCACCACAAAACCGGGCCGGACCTTTTTGACCAGGGGCACCACCAGCAGTCCGGCGATGACTGTTGCCAGGAGGGCCGGGATCATTGCGATACCCGCCTCCATGGGGGACTGGCCCTCAACCAATTGCAGGTGCTGGGCGAAGAAGTAGATGAAGCCGGTCATGGAGAAGAGGGAAAGTACGTTGGCAACGATTGCCGTACTGAATACCTTGTTCTTGAACAGGCTGACATCCAGCATCGGGCTGTCGATCCTCTGCTGGCGTCGGACGAAGAGGACACCCATCACCAGACCGAAAAGCATGAACGCCGCGGCTGATGCCCCAAAGCCGTGCACTGCGAATTCTTTGATGCCGTAGACAAACGGAGCCATGGTCAAGATGGACAAAGCGATGCTGGGGACATCCACGCGGCCCGGGTTCGCGTCTTTGGACTCGGGGATCAGGACCTTTCCGAAGGCGAGCAGCGGCAGCAGCAGGAAGGCTGCCACCAGGAAGACGGCACCCCACCAGAAGTGTTCCACCAGCCAACCGCCGAAGATCGGCCCGAGGGCAGCACCGCCTGAGAACCCGGCCGCCCACACGGCAATAGCGAGCCGGCGGCGGTTGGGGTCGGTGAAGATGTTCCGGATCAGGGAAAGCGTTGAGGGCATCAGCATGGCGCCGAAAACGCCAAGGGCGGCGCGTCCGCCAATCAGCCATTCTGCTGAGGGCGCGAACGCAGTAGCAGCCGAAACCGCAGCAAAGCCCGTGCTGCCGATCAGAAGCAGCCGCCGTCGGCCGATCCTGTCGCCGAGGTTGCCCATGGAGACGAGGAGTGCGGCCAGGACCAAGGGGTAGGCGTCAACGATCCAGAGCAGTTGCACGCCACCGACATCGAGGGATCGGGCGATCTCGGGCAGGGCAAAGGTGAGCGCGGTGTTGTCGACGGCCACCAGCAGTACCGGGAACATCAGGAGTGCCAGGGCCGTCCAGTCGCGCCACGGTGCAGGGCCCATGACGGGACGAGCTGAACTGGGAGCTTGGGTGGAGGACGGCGAGAACATGTCTTTACTGTACCGTCCAGACGGTATAGTTTCAAATTAAACCCCAGCAAGCCTTTAGGGAATGATGTACTCATGCCACGAAAACCAGTTGCCCGGGACGCCGTCCTGGATGCCTACGAATCCCTCCTTATAGAGGTGGGGGAGCGGGCCGCCACGCTCGACGCAGTTGCCAAGCGTGCCGGCGTCTCGAAGGGCGGGTTGCTGTACCACTTCCCCAACAAGGAGTCGCTGATCAGCGCCCTCCTGGAACGCCTGGACCAACTGGCAGTACAGGACATTGAGCAGATGAGGGCCGCGCCGGACGGTGCCGCTGCCTACTTCATCCGGACGTCATTGTGGGCCGGGACGCCGATGGACCGCGCTTTCGTCGCTGCTACCCGGCTGGCCGAGGTTGCCCACGAAGAAACGCGTCGCAGGTTTGCCGGAATCCAAAAGCAGTGGCTTGATGTCCTGGCCAAGGATGTCGGACCCGAGGTAGCGAAGGCCGTTAGCTACATGGGCGACGGACTGTATTTCAACGCAATGTTCGAGGGCGGCCAGGAGGCTAGCGACGGCGGCCGGGAAGCCGACGTCAAAATCCTGCTCGGAGTGCTGGAGCGGCTGCGGAAGTAGCGCATCATCCCATTTGCGGCGACGCGCCACACGTAGGACAATTAACCCTTGTGGCCTGCCTGAAATCGGGCCGCGTTATAACTGAACATTGCCTATGATCTGCGGCGGGAGAGTCCTGCAAGCACGTGATGCAGGCGCCGTAGGAGCAAACCCTCCCCAGGAATCTCTCAGGCCCACGCACCGCCGCGGCAAGGCAACTCTGGAAAGCAGCAGGCGCTCTGACCACCGAAGGGTGAAAGAGTGCTGTGCTCACCGACGGTGCAAGCGATGTTGTTCCAACAACGCGGAAACTCTCAGGTCCAATACAGAGCGGGGAGGAACCCAGCCACTGTGGCGTACCCAAACGCCGCCCAAGTAATGGAGTTCCTTCGTGACGGTTAGTTCTGCCTCCACCACCTTCGTTGATCGGCATATTGGCGCCCGCCGCCAGGCCGACATTGAGACCATGCTCAAGTCCGTGGGCTACGACACCGTTGACGCGTTGGTCGACACCGCCGTCCCCAACGACATCCGCCAGGACGTCGCCCTCACCCTGCAGAACGCCCTGAGCGAAGTCGAAGTCCTTGCCGAGCTCCGCAAGCTCGCCTCCAAGAACAAGACCGCCGTGCAAATGATCGGCCAGGGCTACTACGACACCGTCACGCCGCCGGTGATCCGCCGCAACATCCTCGAGTCCCCGGCCTGGTACACCGCCTACACCCCGTACCAGCCGGAAATCTCCCAGGGCCGCCTCGAAGCGCTCCTCAACTTCCAGACCATGGTCCAGGACCTGGTGGGCCTGCCCATCGCCAACGCTTCCCTCCTGGATGAAGCAACGGCTGTGGCCGAAGCCGTGCTGATGATGCGCCGCGCCAACAAGAACAAGTCCGCCCAGGACGGCAAGACTGTCCTCGACGCCGACTGCCTCCCGCAGACCATTGCGATCGTGAAGGGCCGCGCGGAAGCGCTCGGCTTCGAAGTTGAGGTAGCCGACCTGAGCGCCGGTCTTCCGGAAGGTGCCATCAACGGCGTCGTCCTCCAGCAGCCCGGCGTTTCCGGCCGCGTGTTCGATCACTCCGCCGTCATTGCTGAAGCCAAAGAGCGCGGCGCGCTGGTCACGGTCGCCGCCGACCTCCTGTCCCTCACGCTCATCACCCCTCCGGGCGAGCAGGGCGCCGACATCGCTGTTGGTTCCGCCCAGCGCCTGGGCGTGCCGCTGTTCTTCGGCGGCCCGCACGCCGCGTACATGGCCGTCCAGAAGGGCCTGGAGCGCTCCATGCCCGGCCGCCTGGTAGGCGTTTCCAAGGACGACGCCGGTGTCCCCGCCTACCGCTTGGCGCTGCAGACCCGCGAGCAGCACATCCGCCGCGAGAAGGCTACGTCCAACATCTGTACAGCCCAGGCACTCCTGGCGATTGTGGCCTCCATGTACGCGGTTTACCACGGCCCCGAGGGACTGAAGGCAATCGCGGAGACCGCCCACGACCACGCCCGGACCCTGGCCGCATCCCTGAAGGCTGCCGACGTCGAGGTCCTCCACGGCTCGTTCTTCGACACCATCACGGTCCGCGTCCCGGGCAAGGCCGCCGAGCTGGTGGCCGCAGCTGAGGCCAAGGGCATCAACCTGCGCGGCGTCGACGCCGACACGGTTGGCATCTCAGTGGATGAAACAACGACGACGGCGATTGTCGCCGACGTCGCAAGCGTCTTCGGCGCTTCGGTAACTGAAGCCGTTGAAGGCTTCGCGCTGGAATCCTCCGTTGAGCGCACCAGCGACTTCATGCAGCACCCGGTGTTCAACACCCACCGCTCCGAAACCCAGCTCCTGCGTTACATCCGCAAGCTGTCCGACCGGGACCTCGCGCTGGACCGCACCATGATCCCGCTGGGTTCGTGCACCATGAAGCTCAACGCCACGGCCGAAATGGAAGCTATCTCCTGGCCGGAGTTCGCTTCCATCCACCCGTTCGCGCCGGACTCCCAGACAGAAGGCTGGCGTGAGCTCATCACCGACCTCGAGGCACAGCTGACCGAGATCACCGGCTACGACCAGGTCTCCATCCAGCCGAACGCCGGTTCCCAGGGTGAACTCGCCGGGCTCCTCGCGATCCGCGGCTACCACCACTCCAACGGTGACGAGCAGCGCAACGTCTGCCTCATCCCGGCTTCCGCCCACGGCACCAACGCTGCCTCTGCCGTCCTGGCGGGCATGAAGGTGGTGGTCGTTGCCACCGCGCCGGATGGCACCATCGACCACGTAGACCTCAAGGCCAAGATCGAGGCCAACCGCGACGCCCTCTCGGCAATCATGATCACCTACCCGTCCACGCACGGTGTCTACGATGCCGACGTCCGCGAAGTCTGCGACGCCATCCACGAAGCCGGCGGGCAGGTCTACATCGACGGTGCCAACCTCAACGCCCTTGTTGGCCTTGCCCAGCCGGGCAAGTTCGGTGGCGACGTCTCGCACCTGAACCTGCACAAGACCTTCTGCATCCCGCATGGCGGTGGCGGTCCCGGCGTTGGTCCGGTTGCCGCCAAGGCACACCTGGCACCGTTCATGCCGGGCGATGCGGCTTCCTGGACCGAAGGCAACGACGTTCCGATTTCCGCATCCCGCTTTGGTTCCGCCGGTGTCCTGCCGATCTCCTGGGCATATGTGAAGCTCATGGGTGGCCAGGGCCTCACCGAAGCAACCAAGTCCGCGCTGCTCGCTGCGAACTACATCGCGTCCCGCCTCAACGACCACTTCCCGGTGCTCTACACCGGCGAAGGTGGACTCGTGGCACACGAGTGCATCTTGGACCTGCGGGAACTGACGGCCAAGACCGGCGTCACCGCTGAAGATGTGGCCAAGCGCCTCATTGACTTCGGCTTCCACGCCCCCACGCTCGCCTTCCCGGTTGCAGGGACCTTGATGGTGGAGCCCACCGAGTCCGAAGACCTCGTGGAGATCGATCGCTTCATCGAAGCCATGATCACCATCCGCAAGGAAATCGACCAGGTCGCTGCCGGTGACTTCTCCGTGCAGGACTCCCCGCTTCGCCGCGCGCCCCACACGGCAGCCGCCGTCGTAAGTTCCGACTGGGACCGCGCCTACCCGCGTGAGCAGGCTGCCTTCCCGGTCCACCACCTGAAGCAGGACAAGTACTTCCCGCCCGTTGGCCGCATCGACGGCGCAGCCGGAGACCGCAACCTGGTCTGCTCCTGCCCGCCCATCGAAGACTTCGAGAACTAGGGGGTTCCGGAAAATGACTGAGAACTACACGGCCCTCTACGAAGAGCACAAGAAACTCGGCGCCTCCTTCACCGACTTCGGTGGCTGGCAAATGCCGCTCAAGTACTCCTCGGAGCTGGCTGAGCACCACGCCGTCCGCAAATCCGCAGGCCTGTTCGACCTCTCCCACATGGGCGAAGTCTGGGTCACCGGGCCGGAAGCTGCTGCGTTCCTGGACTACTCCCTGGTAGGCAAAATCTCCGCCATGGCCGACGGCAAGGCCAAGTACTCGCTGATCTGCCAGGAAGACGGCGGCATCATCGATGACCTCATCACCTACCGTCGCCCCTCACCCGAAGAAGGTGAGGACAAGTTCCTCGTAGTCCCCAACGCGGGCAACGCGAAGGTAGTGGCTGACGCCCTTGCCGAACGGGCCGCCGGATTCGACGTTGTGGTTCAGGACGCCTCCGCCGAGACCTCACTCATCGCCGTCCAGGGTCCCCTTGCGGAATCGATCCTGCTGCGGCTCGTGCCTGCCGAGCAGCACTCCCTGGTCACGGAACTGAAGTATTACGCCGCCGTCGAGGTCACGTTCCTGGTGGCCGGCAGCGGCCAGGACCTGCTCCTGGCCCGCACCGGCTACACGGGCGAGGACGGCTTCGAGATCTTCGTGCCCAATGAATCCGCCGCAGCCCTGTGGCAGGCCATTGCCGCAGTCGCGGATGACGGCGAGCTCATCCCCGCCGGCCTCGCATCCCGCGACTCCCTCCGGCTCGAAGCGGGCATGCCCCTCTACGGCAACGAACTTTCCCGTGAGGGCAACCCCTTCGCCGCAGGACTTGGGCCCGTGGTTGCGCTGTCCAAGGAAGGCGACTTCGTGGGCAAGGAAGCCCTGGCTGCCCTGAAGGCGGACGGGGCCGGGTCCACTACCGGCCGCAAGCTCGTTGGCCTCAAGGGCCTGGGGCGCCGCGCCGGACGCAGCCACTACCCGGTCCTGAAGGACGGAGCGGTTGTTGGCGAAGTGACCTCCGGCCAGCCCAGCCCGACGCTCGGCTACCCGGTAGCGTTGGCGTATGTCGACGTCGAGTTTGCCGAGGTTGGAACCGCGCTGGACATCGACCTGCGCGGCAAGGCCGAGCCTTTCGAGGTCGTTGCCTTGCCGTTCTACAAGCGCCAAAAGTAGCCAGTTTTTCATTCACCACACGTTAGGAAACAGAATGCCCAAAGTAGCGCCCGAACTTCAGTACTCCGACGAACACGAGTGGGTTTCCCGCGGCGAAGGGAACTCGGTGTCTGTTGGTATCTCCGAGGTTGCCACCGACGCACTGGGCGACATTGTCTATGTTGACCTGCCCGAGGTCGGTTCCACTGTGACCGCAGGCGAGACCTGTGGCGAAGTTGAGTCCACCAAGTCGGTCTCCGACCTGTACTCGCCCGTCACCGGCGAGGTCACCGAAATCAACGACGCCGTTGTTTCCGACCCCGCACTGATCAACAATGATCCCTACGGTGCAGGCTGGCTGTTCAAGGTGGCCGCCGAGGCCGACGGTCCGCTGCTTTCCGCCGAGGAATACGCCTCCAAGAATGGCGGAGACCTGTCCTAGGTATCCCGCCACGCGAGCTCCATGGGCGTAGCGTGGTAACCAGTAACTGAAAAATTGCGACGCCGGGTTGCCGCCTTTGGGGGCCATCCGGCGTCGTGCTTCGGTTGACTTCCGCCACAAGCGGGAGCGGCCATCCGGCAGGACCATCTGCCGGGACATCTCAAGTTTTTATGAAGGAATCACGGCTATGGCTGTTGGTGTTTTCGATCTGTTCTCTGTAGGCATTGGTCCGTCGAGTTCGCATACGGTGGGCCCGATGCGTGCCGGGGCGGTGTTCGCTTCTGAGTTGAAGGACGCTGGCGTCCTTGATTCGGTGGCGTCGTTGCGGGTGGACCTGTATGGGTCGTTGGCGGCGACCGGTCGTGGGCATGGGACGTTCACTGCGACCCTGTTGGGGCTTGAGGGTTTTGAGCCGGAGTTGATCCTTCCCGATGAGGTGGAGGCACGGTTGGCGTCGATTGCGGAGACGGGGAAGCTCAACCTGGCTGGTGAGGTTCTGTTGCCGTATGCGGTGGAGGACATGGTTTTGCATCCCTTGACGGTGTTGCCGCGGCATACGAACGGGATGAAGTTTGCTGTCTCCGATGCCGAGGGGAACGTGCTGAAGGAGGCGACGTTTTTCTCGGTCGGTGGTGGGTTCATTGTCCGGGAGGGCGAGGAGAACGCGGCTCAGGCGGAGTTGGAGGAGTCCAAGAAGGAGTTGCCGTTGCCGTTCCGGACGGCGGCGGAGTTGTTGGGCCGGTGCGCGTCCAAGGGTTTGGGGATCAGCGACATCATGTTCATTAATGAGCGGGCGTCCCGGTCCGAGGAGGAGATCCGGGAGGGTCTGCTGCATATCTGGGCTGTGATGGAGGCTTGTGTTGAAACCAGTTTGCAGCGTGAGGGCGTGTTGCCGGGTGGGTTGAAGGTCCGTCGTCGTGCGCCGGATTGGTTGGAGCGGCTCCTGAAGGAGGACAAGGACCGGAACGATCCGAAGTACCGGCAGGAGTGGGTGAACCTGATCGCGTTGGCGGTCAATGAGGAGAACGCCTCCGGTGGGCGGGTGGTGACGGCTCCGACCAATGGTGCGGCGGGGATCATTCCGGCGGTGTTGTATTACGCGTTGAATTACGCGCCGGGCATGGATAAAGCGACCCAGGCTGATAAGGACGATGTGGTGGTGAAGTTCCTGCTCGCTGCCGGTGCGGTGGGTGTGTTGTACAAGGAGCAGGCGTCTATTTCGGGTGCTGAGGTGGGTTGTCAGGGTGAGGTCGGGTCGGCGTCGTCGATGGCTGCTGCGGGTTTGGCTGAGGTGATGGGTGGTTCCCCGGGTCAGGTGGAGAACGCGGCGGAGATCGCGATGGAACATAACCTGGGGTTGACGTGTGATCCGATTGGCGGGTTGGTGCAGATCCCGTGTATCGAGCGGAACGCGATCGCTGCGGCGAAGGCGATCAACGCGGCGAAGATGGCGTTGTGGGGTGACGGTACGCACCGGGTCTCGTTGGACGAGGTGATCGTGACCATGCGTGAAACGGGCAAGGACATGTCCCACAAATACAAAGAAACAGCGATGGGCGGCCTCGCCGTCAACGTCGTCGAATGCTGAGTCTGTTTACTGTCGGTGCCTAGTGCCATGCTGTATCCATGAGCGGGGGATACGACAGGGATTTTTTGCGGGCACGCCTTGAGCTGCCCAGTCCGTCGGCGACGACGACTCTTTTGGACTACATCCACTTCTCCGTGCGTTTCCGGGTTTCCCGGAAGCTCGCGGCGATCGTGGGGGTCAATATCAACGGCAAGGAGCTGAACCCGCTGGCCCGTGAAGGTACCTGGCATTTCGATGACCGGATTCCCCGGGAGCAGCAGGCCGGTCCGGACGTCTACAAGAACAACGCGTTTGACCGCGGGCATCTGGTGCGGCGTCTGGACCCGGTGTGGGGAGATCCTGCCACCGCCAAAAAGGCCAACCAGGACACCTTCGTGTTCACCAATGCTGCGCCGCAGGTTGATGACTTCAACCAAGGCAAGGAACTGTGGGTGGGGCTGGAGGACCATGTCCTGGAACACGCTGATGCCTACGATGCCAAGCTCAGCGTCTTCACGGGGCCGGTTCTTCTCGACGACGACCCCCCGTACAGGGGCGTGCAGGTTCCACGGAAATTCTGGAAGATCGCTGCATGGACCAGTGATGCCAAACTGGCGGCCGCGGGATTCGTCCTGGACCAGTCGCCGCTCCTGGGCAAAGTAGAGCTGAAACGGGCCATCGACCAGCGGCTCCTGGAAGGCGAACCGCCGCCGTTGGGGCCGTTCCGGACGTTCCAGGTGCCCATTGGGGAGATTGCGGATCTGACCGGGCTCAGCCTCAGCCGGTTGGTGAACGCAGATCGTCTGGCCAGCGGCCAGCGAGAGCTCGGAAAGGCGCCGAAGGCCATTAAGTTGGAAAGCGCGGATCAGATCAGGCTTTAGGGCGAACCGGAAGATTTTTCCCGGCCCGATAGACTTGGAGCTGCATGTCCGCATGCCTTTGAACACTGCACCAAAACCCTGAGATTGGACACGGCCACCTTGCGAGAATTTACTGCCCGCTTTGCCACCGCCGAGGAAACCGATAACTGGGACAAGCACGTCACGGCCAATCCGAACGGCGGCAACATGCTGCAGTCGGACGCCTACGCCGCAGTAAAGGACGGCAACGGCTGGCTGGTCCGCCGCGTGGTGGTGGAAACCGCCGGGTACGCCAGCTACAACCTGCTGCTGGAGAAGAAGTTCCCCGTTCTCGGCCGGCTCTGGTACCTGATCAAGGGACCGGATGCTGCCTCGGCGGACGAGATCGAGCCCATGCTCAGGGCGGTGGCGGCGTTGGCCAAGGAACAGAAGCTGAACGTCTTCAGCATTAAGATCGAGCCCGACGTCGTGGAGTCACCTGAGGTGGTCGCGAAGCTGAAGGCGTCTGGCCTGGTCAAGGCTCCGAATATCCAGTCCAACGATTCCACGGCGTTGTTGGACATCTCCGCCCCGGCGAACGAAGTCCTGCGGAGTATTTCGTCCCGGGCCCGCAATGCGGTCCGAAGGGCGGAGCGCGAAGGCTGCGAAGTTGTGGAAGCAGAGCCCGGCCAGGACAGCTACAAGAAGCTCTACGCCCTGATGCAGAACACCATGAACGCCAAGGGCGCCATGCCGCTGCGAAGCTACGAGTACTACGCCACCTTCTGGGAAGAGTTTTGCAGTCGGGGCCAGGGACACTTCTTCTTCGTCTACGAGGACGGTGCCCCGAGCGTTGGCGCTTTCGTCATCAACTACGGTTCCAAGGCAACCTACAAGGACGGCGGTTCCACGCAGAACCGTAAACAGTATGGCGACTCGCACTTGGTCCAATGGGCAGCCATCCAGCGCATGCAGGAGCTCGGCTGCGTGGAATACGACTTCTGCGGCACACCCCCAGCTGCCAGGATCAAGGACAAGAGCCACCCGCTCTACGGCCTGGGATCGTTCAAGACGAGCTTCACCAAGACCGTTACGGACTTCGTGGGCTGCTACGACCTCGTGCTGGGCCCTGTCCGGTACAAGCTGTGGCTCAAGGGCGCAGAGAAGGTGTTCAGAAGGCTCGAAACCATGCGCACCGGCGGTCAGTTCTACTGACGGACACCCAAGCCAGCAAGCCAACCCACAGGCCCGCCCCGGCCACCAACGGGCGCAAATCTAATCTAGGTGAGGTAATTTCTTTGACTCCGATCGAGGCTGGAACCGACATGGAATTCGCGATTCTCAGTGACGCTGATTTCGAGACGTTCGCCAAGGGACACCCACAGGGGAGCTTCATCCAGTCCATGGACCTGACGCGCTTCCAACGAGCCCGTGGCCAGGAGGTCGAGCTCTTTGGCGTAACCCGCGCCGGCAGCCTCATTGCTGCGGGAAAGCTCGTCTACACGTCCAACCGTTTTGGCTACAAGACCGCAGACTGCGCCAAGGGACCACTGATGGACTACAGCGACCCCGCCGTGGTTCGCTTCGTCGTCGAGCAGTTGAAGAAGCATGCCGCCTCGAAGAAGGCGGCCGAACTCCGGATCTCGCCGAACCTTCGTTACATCGCCCGTGACGAAGACGGCGCCGAGCACCCGGAGGTTGAGGACAACCGCCCGCTGCTCAAGGAACTCGAGGGCTTAGGCTTCCAACACCAGGGCTTCGACATGAACTTCGCCAACATCAACTGGATGTTCATCAAGCAGCTCGATGGGTTCGCGGACTCCGAAGAGCTCATCATGGGCATGAACTACCGCACCCGCAAGGCGATCCGGAAGGCCGAGAAGAACGGCGTCTACCTGGAACAGGCCACGCTGGAGACGCTGGACGACTTCTACACCGCGCTGAGCACCGCAGGCGACGAGAAGGGCTTCACGTACCGCGAGCGGGAGTACTACGAGCAGCTGCTCCGGAACACCTCCGATGAGTTCACCAAGCTCATGATGGCCAAGATCAACATCCCCGAGTACCGCGCGTCCATCACGGAGCGGCTCGAAGCTGAATCCAAGACACTGGCCGAACTGAAACGTGAAGTCGAGGAGACCGGCAGCAAGAAGAAGGCCAACCGCGTCAAGGTGGTCCAGGACCTCGTGGACAGCTACGAGCGCAGCCTCAAGGACATCGAGCGTTTCCCCGATTCCGTGGGGGTTGCCACGGTGGCGGCCATCCACTTCGCGTGCTCCGGCGACGAACTGACCTGCGTTATCGGTGGCACGGTGCAGGACTACATCTACTTCAACGGCGCCACGTCCCTGTACTGGGGCATGATGCTCCACGCGCTCAACAACGGGTACTCGCGGTACAACTTCTACGGCACGTTCGGCATCCAAGGCCAGGACGACACCGGTCACGGTGGGTATGAATTCAAGAAGGGGTTTGGCGGCGAGGTGGTCCAGCTGATTGGCGACTTCGTGGCTCCGGTGAACCCGCTCACGTTCAACGCCTACCGCCTGGCCAGGAAGCTTGCAGGAGCCGCCCAGACAGTACTGGGACGATTGCCACTTGAGAAATTGCCGGTCGTAGGAAGACTACGGAGGAACCACTAATCACACAAGCGCAGGGGAGGATCACCGCGTGACTGAACGCCCCGAGGGGTCCGGTAGCAGGCCCCACACGGACGGCTTGCCCAAGACCCAGCCGCTTAGGCCGTCGCAGGTCCGGCAGAACGTCAACGCCAAACGCATGCTGATGCGCCTGGTGCAAGGCGATAGCCCACCGACGGCTCCCATGAACATCGTGGACCGGCTGGCGGGCAGCCCGTATGCCAACCCCACCATCCAGGTAGTGGGGGTGGATGCATCCGCCCGCAAGACCATCGATTTTGCCTTGCACCTGGCTGAAGTCATGTTCCGATACGGTGCCGGCGCCTTGGAAGTCGAGACGAGCATGATCGCCGTCACGGCTGCCCTGGGCCTGAAGAACGTTGAAGTGGACATCACCAACCAGTCGGTGGCCATCAACTATGCGCCCAAGGACCAGACGCCCATCACGCTCCTCCGTGTGGTGCGCTCCTGGACCAACAACTACGCAGGCTTGGCGCAGGTGCACCAACTGGTCACAGACATTGTGGCCGGGGGAGTGGGCCGCGACGAAGCCGTGCGCCGGTTGAACGAAATTATCCGCAGCGCCAAGCCCTTCCCTCGATGGATGGTGACCATAGCGTTCGGTATCTTCGCGGCTGTCTTCGTGGGCGTCCTGGGCGGTGGGCTCGGCGCATCAGCGGTGGCCTTCTGCTCCAACATCCTGATCAGCCTGCTTTCCCGTCAACTGGCCAGGTGGAGGACGGCGGACTTCTTCAACACCATGGCGTGCGCGTTTCTTGTCACCTTCATTGCCTTGATGCTCCGCTGGGCAGGTGTGGACATCGCTCCCTCCATAGTGGTGGCGGGCGGAATCCTGCTGCTGCTCCCAACGGGCAGGCTCGTGTCGTCGGTACAGGATGCGATCAACGGCTTCCCGGTCACCGCCGCGGGTCGGTTCCTCTCCACGCTGCTCACCTTCGGGGCGATCGTGGCAGGGATCGGTGTCGCCGTCGTGGTGGGCACCCTCATGGGCAGCGCTGTCCTGGATGTCACGCAAACATTCCCCGACGCGTATCCGTTGTGGGGGCGCGCCGTCCTCATCGCCGTCGCTGTGGTTGCCATCGGCGTCACGGAACAAACCCAGATGCGGTTGCTGATTCCGACGGCGGCAGTCGGCATAGTGGGCTTCTTCGTTTTGTGGGGGGTCGGCCAAGCTGGTCTTGGCGATCGTTTATCGCCCGCTGTCGCGGCGGTGGTCATCGGCTTGCTGGCCCGTGTGGTGGCCCTGAAGTTGGGTGCTCCCCAACTGGTCGTCGCTGTTCCCGCGGCTTTGATCCTGCTGCCCGGCCTGACGATCTTCCGTTCGATGTATGCCCTCACCGTTGAAGGGGGCGACTTCCTGGCCGGTGCCGGCGGGATGCTTAACGCCGGAGCGATTGTCCTGGGAGTGGCCGCGGGTATCGTGCTCGGCGACAACCTGGCCAGGCCGCTGACGAAGGGCCTGTCCAGCAACGAACGCCGCAGGGTGCGTCGGCGCTAGCCTTTGAGGGGTGCTGGAGCTTGCTAGATCTTCCCTACGGGGAGCTTCTTCTCGGCTTGGAAGACCTCTTCGACGCGCCCTTGTGCCCAGTACCCGGACAAGGAAACCTGCGAACGTTCCAAGCCCCGCTGGACGAAGAAGATCTCCCGAAGACCCTTCATGTAGCCCCGCTCGCCGTGGGCGAAGACGTCCACTTTGCCGGGCAGCCACTCGGTGGTCCTTAGGGCTTCGAGCAGGAGGTCACTGGAGCCGGCAGGCACGCCGCCGCGCAGCAGCCAGCGCAGTTCCAGGCCGGCAGGTGCCGCGATAGGCAAGATGTCCGCCTCACTGTCCACCTCCAGGTAAGCAACGCCGCGTGCGTCAGGAGCCAGTGCCTCCACGCAAGCGGCAACCGCTGGGATGGCGGCGTCGTCGCCGGCGAAAAGGTACCAGTCGGCGTTGGGGTCGGGATTGTAGCCACCGCCGGGGCCCGTAAAGACCAGCGTTTCACCTGGTTCGGCTGCTGCAGCCCACGGCCCGGCAAGTCCCTCGTCACCATGGACAACAAAGTCGATCGCCAGCTCCTGCGCAGCCACGTCCACCCAGCGGATGGTGTAGGTCCGGGTGTGCGGCCATTGCTCGCGCGGCATGGTCTCGCGGATGGTCCAGAGGTCCAGCGGGAAGTCGTAGTCGACGCCCGGCTGGGGAAAAACGATTTTGACGTAGCGGTCCACGTAGTCGTTGTTTGCGTAATCGCTGAAACCTGGCCCACCGGCCACAATCCGCACCATGTGTGGGGAAAGGAGTTCTTTCCTGAGCACGGTCAGGTTGACCTGTGGGCGGGTATTGCGGGTAGCGGACGAGGTGACGGGGAGAGCGGCCATATAGGCAAGCCTAAGCTAGTGCGCTGGACGTCGGCTGGATAGGGCCGAACGTTACACACCCTCGCTCACGTTCCGTACGCTTGGGGCGGACGCTCGCTCACGTTCCGTCCGCTTGGGGCAAACCCTCGCTCACGTTCCGTCCGCTTCGGGCAGACGCTCTCTCACGTTCCGTCCGCTTCGCGGCCTTTGGCGGCTGAGCGCTAGAGGACCGGCAACTCCCAGTCGATCGGCCCGGCGCCCTGCTGGGCCAGAAGCTCGTTGGCCCGGCTGAACGGCTTGGAGCCAAAGAAGCCCCGCGACGCCGATAACGGGCTGGGATGGGCCGACACGAGCGAAGGCGCTCCTTTGAGCAGCGGCACGACACCCTCAGCGTCCTTCCCCCACAGGATGGCGACGAGTGGCTGTTGCTGCCCGGTACTGGTGGTTCGGTCGGCGACGGCGGTGACAGCCGCCGTCGTGATGTCCTCCCAGCCTTTGCCGCGGTGCGAGCCGGCATTTCCCGCCTCGACGCTGAGGACACGATTCAGCAGGAGCACGCCCTGGCGGGTCCATTCGCTCAAGTCGCCATGGACGCGAGGTGGCAGGCCGAGGTCCTCATGAAGTTCGCGGTAGATATTGGCGAGGCTCCGCGGGATGGGTCGCGTACTCCCCGAAACAGCGAAGGAAAGACCGACGGCGTGTCCCGGAGTTGGGTAGGGGTCCTGGCCGAGGATGAGTACTTTGACGTCGGCCAGCGGCTGTTTGAAGGCGCGCAGGAGATTGTCGGCCGCCGGCAGGACCTGGCGCCCGTTGGCGGCCTGGCCGGCAACGAACGCGAGGGCGGCGCGGAGTTGGTCTTCCACGGGCAACAAGGCGTCCGCCCAGTCGGGCGCCATTAGCTCTTCCAGCGGACGGTCGATCAGTTCCGCGAAGTCGCTATCCGCCACGCCTGCCGGTTCAAGTTCAAACAGTGCATCCTCGCCAGTCATCACGCCATTGTCCCCCGCGCCTGCCAGGCGGGGCGAATGACAGCGTTGTTATTCACCCGTAACATAGGGGTAGGACAATTTCCCATCAAGCGTCGAAGGAGTATGCCGTGGCGGAACCAGCACCGGAACCGATGGCGCAGCAGGCGACAGGTTTTTCCCTCGAGGACCTCGCGGCTGAAACCCGCAGCGAATCGCCCCTCAGTGAACGCGACCAGCAAATGCTGGCACTTGAACGGCAGTGGTGGAAGTACGCAGGCGCCAAGGAACAGGCTATCCGTGAGCTGTTCGATCTCTCCGCTACGCATTACTACCAGATCCTGAACGCGCTGATCGATACCGAGGACGCGTTGGCCCACGATCCCATGCTCGTCAAGAGATTGCGTAGACTACGTACGTCCCGCCAACGTGCGCGGACGGCACGTCGCTTGGGGTCCGACGCGTAAATCGCCAGGCTGATCTGTCAGCAGCAACCAGCAAGGACAACGCTTCACCATGACCAAATTTGCCAGGGATGAATTCGACCAGGTTCCGCAAACCACCAATCGCCAGGGCGTCCACCGCGACGCCCAGGAGACTGCCCGCCCTGCCTTGTGGCCGGTCCTCACAGTCGGAGCTGTCGCTCTGGTGCTGGGCCTGGTGGCCTTCCTGATCCTTCCAAACCTCGGCGTGGTGGGCCCCAGCGCCTCCTCTAACGTCTCGACGCCGGCACCCCAGCAGAGTACTGATACCTCGCCTTCTGCGGCGCCCAGCGAACCGGCTCCCACGGCTTCGGGTGAACCGAGCCCCGAGGCGTCACCGTCCAACGTTCCGTCCGCTACTCCGTCCTCGGCTCCGGTAGACAAGACCATTCCCGTGGCTGTCTACAACGGCGCTGGCACGGCTGGCCTGGCAGGCCGGGTGGCCGGTCTGGTACAGGGCGATGGCTGGACGCTGAGTACAGTTGGGAACTGGGGTGGCCTGCCGCAGCAGACCTCCGTGATCTTCTACAACAGTCCTGCGCAGAAGGCCAACGCTGAAGCGTTGGGAACCCTGCTGCGCATTCAGTCGATCGTTGAGTCCCCGGAAATCCAGCAGCCCCTGGTGGTTGTTGCCGGTCCCGGATACCAGTAGCGGGCCGCTGTAGGAGCACCTTTGAGCCCCAACTCGGTTAAGCATCAATAACAAAACCGAAGCACTGCTGCCCACCGGCAGCGCCGCAGGAGTGACTGTGGTTACAGTGGATTGATTCCGGTACGGAGATCCCGGCAACCGGTCTTGGCTACTGCGAAAGTGTGGGCATCATGGCATTGGGAACCGTCAAATGGTTCAACGCCGAAAAGGGCTACGGATTCATCACTGTGGATGAGTCCGGCGACGACGTTTTTGTGCACTGGTCCGCCATCCAGATGGATGGCTTCCGGGCCCTCGAGGAGGGCCAGCGGGTGGAGTTCGAATTGGGGGAAGGACAGAAGGGGCCGCAGGCAGAAGGCGTGCGCGTCGCCTAGCCCTGGGGCAGGCCAACGCCTGACCGGCTCAGCTCATGGCTGAAACCCCCTTGATTTCCGTCGCAAAGACGCATTCCTGCTTGCACTCTCCCCGGTCGAGTGCTAATTATTGATTTAGCACTCCTACGGTTCGACTGCTAAGTATGGCCCGGCTTACGCCGGTCCCGATCGGCTGCCGGATCGCTGGAGGATCAAGAAAAACCTTGGTGTGGTGAGGTTCGGAGCGCGGGGCATACATAGGCCGCAAGCAAAGGACCGTCCGTCGCGGGCACCGCATCTGACAGGTACCTTCTTAACGACTGTCCCGAAAGGACTACCGCCGTTATGGCCAAGATCATTGCATTTGATGAAGAGGCACGCCGCGGCCTCGAGCGGGGCCTGAACATCCTCGCTGACGCCGTCAAGGTCACCCTCGGCCCGCGTGGACGCAACGTCGTCCTCGAAAAGAAGTGGGGCGCCCCCACGATCACCAACGATGGCGTTTCCATCGCCAAGGAGATCGAGCTGGACGACCCTTACGAGAAGATCGGTGCAGAACTGGTCAAGGAAGTTGCCAAGAAGACGGATGACGTCGCTGGCGATGGTACGACCACTGCAACCGTCCTCGCCCAGGCACTGGTGAAGGAAGGCCTGCGCAACGTTGCCGCCGGCGCCGACCCGCTGTCCCTCAAGCGCGGCATCGAGAAGGCTGTTGAAGCAGTCATCAACGAACTGCTGGCCTCTGCCAAGGAAATCGAAACCAAGGAAGAGATCGCAGCCACGGCTTCCATCTCCGCCGGTGACCCGGAAATCGGCAGCCTGATCGCCGAAGCCCTGGACAAGGTGGGCAAGGAAGGCGTCATCACGGTCGAGGAATCCAACACCTTCGGCTTGGAGCTTGAGCTCACCGAGGGCATGCGCTTCGACAAGGGCTACATCTCCGCTTACTTCGTCACCGACGCAGAGCGCCAGGAAACGGTCCTCGAAGACCCGTACATCCTGATCGTCAACTCCAAGATCTCCAACGTGAAGGAACTCGTCACGGTTCTGGAGAAGGTCATGCAGTCCAACAAGCCGCTGCTGATCATCGCCGAAGACATCGAGGGCGAGGCCCTGGCCACCCTGATCGTCAACAAGATCCGTGGCACCTTCAAGTCCGTCGCCGTCAAGGCCCCGGGCTTCGGTGACCGCCGCAAGGCCCAGCTGGCCGACATCGCCATCCTCACCGGCGGCCAGGTCATCTCCGAAGAAGTTGGCCTCAAGCTCGAAAACGCTGGCCTGGAACTCCTCGGCACCGCCCGCAAGGTTGTTGTCACCAAGGACGAGACCACCATCGTTGAAGGTGCCGGCGACGCCGAGCAGATCGCAGGCCGCGTGGCCCAGATCCGTGCCGAGATCGAAAACTCCGACTCCGACTACGACCGCGAGAAGCTGCAGGAGCGCCTGGCCAAGCTGGCCGGTGGCGTTGCAGTCATCAAGGCCGGTGCCGCAACCGAAGTTGAGCTCAAGGAACGCAAGCACCGCATTGAGGACGCAGTCCGCAACGCCAAGGCTGCTGTTGAAGAAGGCATCGTTGCCGGTGGTGGCGTAGCCCTCATCCAGGCAGGCGCCAAGGCATTCGCCAACCTCACCCTGCAGGGTGACGAGGCAACCGGTGCCAACATCGTCAAGGTTGCCATCGACGCTCCGCTGAAGCAGATCGCGTTCAACGCTGGCCTCGAGCCGGGCGTTGTCGTCGACAAGGTTCGCGGCCTGCCTTCCGGCCACGGCCTGAACGCTGCCACGGGCGTCTACGAAGACCTCCTGGCTGCCGGCGTCAACGACCCCGTAAAGGTCACCCGCTCGGCTCTCCAGAACGCTGCTTCCATCGCTGGTCTGTTCCTGACCACCGAGGCTGTAGTGGCTGACAAGCCCGAGAAGAACGCTCCGGCTCCGGGCGGCGACGACATGGGCGGCATGGGCGGCTTCTAAGCCCCCTCGCTGAACATTTCGTTTCAGAGCTAACGACGGCGGTCCCCACCAACTGGAGGGGGCCGCCGTTTTGCTGCCTACCACGGTTTTAGTGTCCGTGGGTTCTGGCAGGATTAACGGTATGACGATTATTGCTGCCGCCGACGGGTCCGCCCTCGGTAATCCTGGGCCGGCCGGTTGGGCCTGGTACGTTGACGACTCCTGTTGGCATGCAGGAGGTTGGCCACATGGCACCAACAACCAGGGCGAACTGATGGCAGTCCTGGATCTTTTCCGCTCCACGGCCCATGTTGCCCACGAGGAACTGCTGATCCTGTGCGATAGCCAGTATGTCATCAACTGCATCACCAAATGGATGCCGGGCTGGAAGCGCAAAGGATGGCGTAAGGCGGACGGCAAGGCGGTGCTCAACGTCGATCTCCTCAAGGACATCGATCAGGCGATCGTTGGCCGCAAATACACTTTCGAATGGGTCAAGGGCCACGCAGGACACGATCTGAACGAAGCCGCGGATGAGCGTGCCCGGGCTGTCGCCGTGGCGTATCAACAGGGCGTCGCACCGCGGGTTGGACCAGGTTTCCCGGGCGCCAAGCATGACTCCGTGGCCGAGGGTTCCGGGTCCTCCGGAACCACCTCGGTTGGGACAGCAGCAAGCTCCGCGACGGTCACCGCCGGCAGGGCCGCCACCGCGACGGCTATTTCTGCGAATGCCGTTGCCGCGCCGCCCAGGAGTTCCCGGCCGCACTTTGAGCCGACGCTCTTCGGCGAGTCAGGCATCTTCGGCCAAGCGGACCTTTTCAGTGAACTGGAAGGTGACGCAGCGGCCCCGGAGCTCTCGCCGGAAGACACGGTCCTTGCCTTGGAACGGGAACTGTTGCGACCGGATGTGAGGGCGGACATTGGCAGGATTGGAGTGCTGCTCCACCCGGACTTCGCGGAGATTGGCAGTTCCGGCCGGTTTTGGACGCGGGACGCCATGATGATGGCGCTGGAAGAGGACCCGGGCGAACCGGGAGAGCTGGAGCTCCTGAGCGCCGACCGCCTCAATGAAACCACCATTTTGCTGAACTACCGCAGTTACGCCCACGCGGGCTCTGCGCTTCGCAGCTCGATCTGGATGTTGGACCGCGGCCAATGGCGGCTGAGGTTCCACCAGGGCACCTTGGAGCCATAGAGACAGCGACGCCAACCGAGGACAACAGGTGCGGCGTGACCTGCGGGGCCGGATAGTTCAGGGGAAGACATCCGGCCCCGCAGGAGTGCGCGGGACTGTGCCGGCGGGCTGGCGGTTCCTAGTAGGTGAACCGCTGGGTGTTGCCCTGCTCGACTTCGGCGTAGTTTGAGGCCGCAGTGGACAACGCCACGGTGATGGAAGCCAACGATGCCTCCACCTTGCTTTGCGTCAGGGACCATTCCAGAACCAGGGACTGAAAGTTCGCGGCCGCAGTTCCTTTCCACGTTGCCTGGAGTTCCTCAAGCCCGCGCTTCATGGTGTGAACGTCCGAACTGATGCGGTCAATGGTTCCCCGGACATTGTCGGACTTGAGCTGGAGCATCTCGGTATCGACGGAGATGACGGACATGGTTGTGCCTTTCGACGAAGGTGTTCCGCATGGTGCGGCGGTAAGTGTGGGCCACACCATCGAGCCTAGGCAGCAGGCTTCAACCGCGGAACGAACGTCTGCCGCTATGTGGAAAACGGCGTCGAAAGTGCGGTACTACGTGGAGAGAAGCTCGGCGGGTTGCTCGTGGAAGGGGAGGCTGACCACCAGAGTGGCGCCGCCGCCGTCGGTCTCTGAAACACGGACGCTTCCGCCGTGCGAGCCCACGATGGCAGCCACAATCGCCAGGCCAAGGCCGCTGCCACCCGTCTCTCGGGTGCGCGAGGTGTCAGCGCGGTAGAAGCGTTCGAAGATCTTGTTGGTCTCGTCTTCCGGAATTCCCGGTCCATGATCACGGATCTCGATGACCGACTCGGCGCCAGCGGGCGTGTTCCGGACACCAACGGCAAGCTCGATCGGGCTGCCTTCCGGCGTATATCGCAGGGCATTGCCCACCAGGTTCCCAATGACCTGCCGGAGTTTGGCTTCGTCTCCTTGCACGGGGGCAGGGGCGGGGGAGCCGCCGTCGAGTCCTGTCAGGGTGATGGTCCGGTCGCCCGAGGAAGCTTTGGTGTCCACCATGGCGTCGTGGGCCAGGAGGTGCAGGTCCACGGGCTTGAGCTGCAGCGGCCGCTGCTCGTCCAGCCTGGCCAGCAGCAACAGGTCTTCGACCATGGAGCCCATCCGTTTGGCTTCGCTTTCGATCCGGCCCATGGCCATGGCCACATCTTCTTCCGTGGTCAGGGCGCCATGCCTGTAGAGCTCCGAGAAGCCCCGGATGGTGACCAAGGGCGTGCGGAGTTCGTGGGAGGCGTCGGCCGCAAAGCGCCGCATCCGCCCCTCAGAAGCAGCCCGGGCTGCGAACGACGCCTCAATGTGCGCCAGCATGGCGTTCAGTGATCCGCCGAGGCGGCCCACTTCTGTATGTGGATTATCGATTTCAACACGGCGGGACAGGTCGCCGGCCGCGATGGCCGCAGCCGTCTTTTCCACTTTGGCCAGGGGCCTGAAGGACCGGGCCACGGTCCACGTGGCAATGAAGAAGGCCAGTACCAGCGTCAAAAGGCCGACGCCGACCACCACAAGGACGGCGTGCTCCATCACTTTGTCCACCGGGGTCAGCGGCAGGCCGATGATCACCACGCCGTTCTGCCCGTTGGCGATCACGCCAACGGCGACAACCCGCCAGTTGGTCCCCGCCGTGCCCTTGACCTGGAAGGGCGCATTGCCGCGCAATTTGGCTTCTGCAGCGGTGATGTTGGCGATCGCCGGGCGGTCGCTCTGGTTCCCGCCAAAGGGGTAGGGGTCCAGACCCGGCACATAGAGCGTCAGGGAGTAGTCCGTGGGAACGGCAGTGTTGGGTTCAGACAACTTGTCAAAGGATTGGCGGTCCTGCGCCAAGGCAACTGCCGCCTTGAGCTTGTCGTCCACCTGGCCCTGCAGGTAGCTCTTGACCAGGGTCAGGGTTCCCGCGCCCGTCGCTGCCAGGGCCAGCAGGAGCAGACCCATGATGATGGCGACGAGCTGCGACCTCAGTGAGGCCGACTTCCAGCGTTGCAGCAAGGTCAGCGCTTCTCGGCCGTCCGCAGCACGTAGCCCACGCCGCGCTTGGTCTGGATGAGGGCGGCGGCGTCGGGATCGATGTCCACCTTGCGGCGCAGGTACGAAATGTACGACTCGACAATTGAGGCATCGCCGTTGAAGTCGTACTCCCACACGTGGTCCAGGATCTGCGCCTTGGAAAGGACACGGTTGGGATTGAGCATGAGGTAGCGCAGGAGCTTGAACTCCGTGGGGGACAGCTCGATGACAGTTCCGCCGCGACGGACCTCGTGGGCGTCGTCGTCGAGTTCGAGGTCGTCGACGCGGATGACGGCGTCGTCGTCTTCGAGCGGCTGGGTACGGCGGAGGACGGCCCGGATACGGGCTACAACCTCGTCGAGGCTGAAAGGCTTGGTGACATAGTCATCCCCGCCCACGGTGAGGCCCGTGACTTTGTCCTCGGTGTCGTCCTTCGCTGTGAGGAACAGGACGGGGAAATGCTTGCCGGCCGCGCGGAGGCGCCGGGTCACGGTAAAACCGTCCATATCCGGCAGCATGACATCCAGGACGGCGAGGTCCGGGGCGTGGAGATCGGCCGCAGCAAGGGCTTCGCGACCGTTGGAAGCGGCCACTACCTCGAACCCTGCGAAACGCAGCGACGTGGACAGCAGCTCACGAATGTTGGGTTCGTCATCAACCACAAGAAGCTTGGCTTCGGGACCGTTCTTTTTCATGCCATCCATGATCCTCCCAGTAACTGGGAGTTTTCTGAATGCTGCATGTGAGCAAACTGCGCGGGAAGTCCACGGACGGCATCATGCACCGAGGACCAGGCCCGCTCCCAATGCCACCATGGTCACGGCGATGCCGCCGTCCAGGATCCGCCAGGAGCGGGGCCTCGAAAAGAAGCCACGAAGGTACCGCGCACCGAATCCCAGCGAGCAGAACCAAAGAATGCTGCCCAGCATTGCCCCGGCGCCGAACCACCATTGCAGGGGAGTTCCTTGCGCGCTGGCCAGGGAGCCGATCAAGGCAATATCCAGATAGACGTGCGGGTTGAGCCAGGTCAGGGCCAGGACGGTGGCGACGGCGCCCGCCAGGCCGCGCCTCGCGCCGCCGTCGTCCGGGCCATCGCTGGTCAGCGACTGGGGGCGGAAGGCCCTCCGTGCGGCCATCAGGCCATAGGTCACCAGGAACGCTGCGCCCACATAGCGGAGGACGACGACGGCGGCCGGTGCGGCAGTGACCAGGGCGCCGATGCCCAGAACGCCGGCAGCGATAAGGACGGCGTCGGAGAGGGCGCATACCGCGACGATCGGACCTATGTGTTCGCCACGGATCCCCTGACGAAGCACGAACGCATTCTGTGCCCCGATCGCGACGATGAGGGCCAGGCCTGTGGCGAGCCCAAGGCCCGCGGAGTGGGAGATGTCAGTAATAGTCACGCTTCGAAATTACGGATGCGCCAAGCATTAGACCAGCTAAGTATTTTGATGCGGCGTAAGCTGTTCTAATGTTCCAGTTTCCGTCCGAACAGCTGCTCACATTCGCCACCGTCCTCTCGGAGGGAACGCTGGACGCGGCCGCGCGCCAACTACATGTCACGCCGTCGGCAGTGTCCCAGCGGCTCAAGGCGCTCGAGCAGGCGGCGGGCCGGGTGCTGCTAAGGAGAAGCAACCCCGTGCAGGCAACGGAAGCCGGAGAGGTGGTCTTGCGGCTGGCACGCCAGGTGGCGCAGCTTGAGGCCGACGCGGGCAGGGAACTTGGTTTGGGCTCGGAGGGAGCGGAACTCGCCGTGCCGATCGTCGTCAACGCGGATTCGCTGGCCGTGTGGTTCCTGCAGGCGCTGGTGAAGGTTCCGCAGGAGCTGAACGTGACGTTCGACCTCCATCGGGATGACGAACAGCATTCAACGTCGCTGTTGCGGTCAGGAACAGTCATGGCAGCAGTCACGGCCACCCCTGAACCAGTGCAAGGATGCCGCGTCGAGAGCCTTGGGGTCATGCGATACCTTCCCGTTGCTGCGCCGCAGTATCTGGCCCGATGGTTCCCTGATTTCCCGAAGGGTATCAACGGGGTGTCGCTGAACGCTGCCCCCACGGTCGACTTCGATCGCAAGGACACCTATCAGTGGGCTTTCGTCCAGTCGTGGGCTGAGGCCGGGAGCGTGCCCGAGCGCCGGGGTCCCCGCCATTTCGTTCCGGCCTCGCACGATTTTGGCGACGCCATCCGCCTGGGCCTTGGCTGGGGGCTGATCCCCGAAGTGCAATGCGGGCCGGACATAGCGGACGGCCGGCTGGTCGAGCTGGCACCGGACAGGCCGTTCGATGTTCCGCTTTACTGGCAACGGTGGCGCACGGCCTCACGGGTCCTGGACGTCCTCAGCGAGACGGTGCGGGACGTTTCTGCCCAGTATCTGAGGAGGCTGTAAATGTCCCTGGAACCGGACACGCCCGCTGATGCTTCCAATAATGTCAGTGCCCCGTTCCACACTTAAAACATGGCAAACACAGCAGCTCCCACCACAGCAGCTTCCAACACCGTCCACCAGCTCCGCGACAGGGACGACGTCGAGTTCCATGTGACATACCTGGACACCGACACCGGCCATGTCCGCCGCGAGGATTTCCAGGACCTCGCCGCAGCCGAACGCTTCGCCAGTGCACAGCTCCGCGATGAAGAGTGCTGGGCCGTGGTGGACCACGTCAGCATCTCGGCCACCAGCCGAATGGTCGCCTGACCCACTTCACTCCGGCCTGTTGTGGGCGTGGCCCCCGTGCATGAAAGGCGATGACACCCCCTGATACTTCAGGAGCATCATCATCCCTTCCGCCGCGTGATCCAGGTTGTGGCAGTGGTCCATCCAGATGCCCGGGTTGTCGGCGTGCAGCAGCAGTTCCCAGACCTCGCCAGGCTGAACGTCAACGGTGTCCAGCAGCAGCGGCGAGCCCGTGGGGGCCACGCCGTTCCGGCTCAGGACCTGCACATGGTGCCCGTGCGGATGCATGGGATGTGGTTCGGCAGTGCGGTTCACCACCGTCACCTTCACGGTGTCGCCGAGAGACACGTCAATGGAGGGGACCAAGGGGTAGGCTGCGCCGTTGACGGTGAAGGCAAAACGCGGAATTCCATCGACAAAACGGAATTGCCGGTCCAGGACCATTACTTCTTCCCGGGTAATCGTGGGCTGCGCCGAACCGGAACCGGCTACGGGTTTGCCATAGGCCAGGAGATCCAGCGCAGGAACGGTGGCGAAGATACCCGTCGGCGCTTTGTCCGGGGCCGCACTCAAAGCAGCGGCCGAAGCTTCAGACAAGGCTGCGGAACCGGGTGGGGCAATGATGACGGCGGCTCCTGCTGCGGAGTCCGAACGCACGGTTACCGGTGACGCCGGCATGGTGAAAGCGACGTCCATCCTGCCTCCGGCACCAAGCCTGAGGAGTTTGCCGGTCACTTCCCCCGGCTGGTTCACCTCCGTTCCGTCCACGGCGACTACCCGGAACGGGGCGCCGTCCACCCAGTAACGCTGCGGCAGCGAATCAGTGTTCACCAGCCTCACCCGCACCGCGGAGCCGGGTGTAGCCGGGTGGGCACTGATGCGGTCTGAGGAGCCCAGCAACCCCAGACCGCCGAGGTCGTGCGCAGCCACCACAAGGTCCGTCCCGGCACGGGGCGTTGCGGGGTTGTGCACGACGAATGTGCCGTAGAGGCCCTTACGGACTCCCTCGGCTGAATCCTGGTGCGTGTGGTACCAGTACGTGCCGGCCTGCTTGGCCTGGAAGCGGTATGTCATGGAATGTCCCGGCATGACGGCGTCCTGGGTGGCCCCGGCTACTCCGTCCATGGCATTGGGAACGTCGTAGCCGTGCCAATGCAGGGTAACGCCCGCGGCAACGTCACGGTTCTTGAGTTCCACCTCCATGACCTCGCCCAGCTGGGCTTCCAGCGCCGGCCCCGGGACGCTCCCGAAGGTCCAGGCCTCCACCCTCTGGCCCGAGGGCAGCGCCACTTGCTCCACGCGTGCTGTCAGCTCATAATGCCGGACCACGGCGTCCGCCGGCACGATGCCCAGCAGATCCGTCACTTGGGTGGGTTTTGCCTCGACGTACCTGTCCGGTGTGCCGTGATGTCCGACGGCGGTAACGATCGCCGCGCCGTCGGCGGACCGGCTCCCCAGCCAGGCAAAAGCTCCCGAGCCCAAGGCGGTACAGGCCATGAGGGCGGCAACTGCTGCAGCCGCCGTCGGACGCTTGTGGGCGCGCCGGACCGTTCCTGGGAAACTGCGCCCGGGACGGCCAGCTTCCCGGAGTGCAAGCCTGGCGAGAACCACCGTGCCGCCCACCATGAACAGGAGGATAATCACAGTCCATGGGGCCGGGAACGGACCCACTACGAGCGACAAGGCCAGCGATGCGACGGACGCCGCGGCCGCAGCCACCAGGGCCAGGACAACTCCTTCACGGGACCGCGACCAGCCGGGCCTCCGGGAAGTGGTGGAGCCGGTGTTCCGATTCCTCAGCAAATACGGAACACCGGCCATCGCGGCCCAAGCCGCGGGGATGGCGGTCAGGGGCAAGTTGATGGTTATGCGCTCACTGGCAAACCACCAACTGCCGGCCACCAAAGCGGGTAGCAAGGCATAGCGGGCCACCGTCGCAGCGGCGGCCACGCCCAGGAGCAAGAGGGCCAGATCGGTCGCGTGGGGTGGTGCTTGCTTCCGATCAGTGGTCGCGGCACCTGTCATCCACGCGGCGGCGACCCAGGCGCCGGCCGCGAGGATTGACAACACCAGGTCCACGGCCAGCAGCTGCGAAGTGTTCACAGCTGCCGCTGGTCAGGCAGTGCTGGGAGAGGCTGAAGCATCCGGGGCTGCAGCCTTGGGCGGAAGCGGCTGGGGGTTCAAGGCCACCGCGCGGGCACGCCTGAAGAGCCAGTACGACATGAAAATTATCAGGACGCCGGTCAATGGGTGGATGGCGGCCACCCACGAGCCGGCCGGGGTGATGAAATCTTCGGACGAACCAGTCAGCATGCCGCCGATGATGAAGATGAACAACTGTACCCAGCTGAGCAGGAAGATCCCTGCGGCCAGCCAGATGGTCCGGGATCCGGCCCGGGCGATGGCGGCGACGATGGCGGCCAGGAGCGCGCCGTAACGCAGCACGTATTGGCCGTTCATCACGTGGTAGACGCCCGCTTCATGCTGGGCTTCGATGGTGTTTTGAAAATGGAAGTAACCGGCGAACAGTAACTGTGCGAGTGCTGACAGCAGGACGATCGCGGAAAGGACCAAGAGGGCTTTACGCATGGGGAATCCTCTGGATGAAAATGCTCAGATTTTTCTAGGCCTTCGAACCGCCGGCTCCCTGGCTGCGGGATTACCCCCACTGCCGACGGCTGGCCGCCGGATTGCCTGGACCAGGGGCAAACCTTAAGGGCGGAGAGCTTCACTAGGAATCGTAAAGTTGCTGGACATTAACCGCAAGGGCCCTGACCTTAAAAACTACTTGCGGCCGCCCTACTGTTCCTGTCCGACGTCCTTGCCGATGTCCTTGGCGTCCATGATGCGGTAGGCGTAGCCCTGCTCGGCCAGGAACCGTTGGCGCTTGGCAGCGAAGTCCTGGTCCAGGGTGTCGCGGGCCACCAGGGAGTAGAACCTGGCGGCGCGGCCGTCCTGCTTGGGGCGCAGGAGGCGTCCCAGCCGTTGAGCTTCTTCCTGGCGCGACCCGAACGAGCCTGACACCTGGATGGCTACCGAAGCCTCGGGAAGGTCGATGGAGAAGTTCGCCACTTTGGACACCACCAGGGTGTGGATTTCGCCCTTGCGGAAGGCGTCGAAGAGTTTTTGCCTCGCCTTGACGCTGGTTTCGCCCTTGATCAAAGGGGCATCCAACCGTTCGGAAATCTCATCCAGCTGATCGATGTACTGGCCGATCACCAGCAACTGCTCACCTTTGTGGACCTCCACCAGTTGCTCCACCAGCTGGGTCTTGGTTTCCGACGTCGCGCATAGCCGGTACTTATCGGCGTCGTCAGCCATGGCGTAAGCGACGCGCTCATCGCGGGGGAGGTCCACCCGGACTTCCACACAGTCCGCAGGAGCGATGTAGCCCTGGGCTTCAATGTCCTTCCAGGGAGCGTCGTAGCGCTTGGGACCGATCAGGCTGAAAACCTCACCTTCCCGTCCGTCCTCCCGTACCAGGGTTGCCGTCAGGCCCAGCCGGCGCCGGGCCTGCAGGTCCGCGGTCATCCGGAAGATCGGAGCGGGAAGCAGGTGGACTTCGTCGTAGATGATGAGTCCCCAGTCGTGTCCGTCCACCAATTCCAGGTGGGGATACAGCCCACCACGTTTGGTGGTCAGGACCTGGTACGTGGCAATGGTGACCGGCCGGACTTCCTTCACCGCGCCCGAGTACTCGCCGATCTCATCTTCGGTCAGGGACGTCCGTTTCAGGAGCTCGTCCTTCCACTGCCGGGCGGAAACCGTGTTGGTGACAAGGATGAGGGTGGTGGTGGAAGACGTCGCCATGGCTGCCGCGCCCACCAGCGTCTTACCGGCACCACAGGGAAGCACGACGACGCCGCTGCCGCCGGCCCAGAAGTTCTCCGTGGCCAGCTTCTGGTACGGGCGAAGCTGCCAGCCGCTCTCGTCCAGCATGATCAGGTGCGGCTGCCCGTCCACGTAGCCGGCAAGATCCTCTGCGGGCCAACCCAACTTGAGGAGCAGCTGCTTCAACTGGCCGCGCTGGGATGAATGAACTACCACCGTTTCGCCGTCGATCCGTGGCCCCAGCAGGGGTGCGATTTTCTTTGCCCGGATGACTTCCTCCAGCACGGGGTAGTCATCGGTCCGCATCACCAGGCCGTGCTGGGCGTCCTTTTCCAACCGGAGCCTGCCATAGCGCGACATGGTCTCTTCGATGTCGATCAGCAAAGCGTGCGGCACGGGAAAGCGCGAGTACTTCAGCAAGGTATCCAGCACCTGCTCCGCGTCCAACCCCGCAGCACGGGCATTCCAAAGACCCAAGGGCGTCAGCCGGTAACTATGCATATGTTCCGGGGCGCGTTCCAGTTCAGCGAACGCGGCGATGGCATGCCGGGCTTCGGTGGCGAGTTCGTGGTCGACTTCCAGCAGGATGGTTTTGTCGCTTTGAACGATCAGCGGACCGTCGGTCACTGTTGAATCCTCACTTGCGCAGCTTTACGGTGCGGTTTTCACGAACTATGCGTTTCACGAACGCAATTCCTTGGCGGGTTCCACGTCGATGATCCGGTGGATGGACAACACCCGCTCGGTTTCCTTGGCGGGATCGAACACCCTGACGCGTCCGCCGGAGACGGATACAGGAACAACGGTTTCGGTGTTGGCATTCCCCAAGCTGTCCACCACGTTCATGATGACTGCCTGCTTCAGCCGGATAGCCGTTTGCAGGGTCTCCAGCCCAATCTGCGTTGAGGCTTCCCCGGCAGTTTCGGCCGGAACTCCGCGGTGCTGGCGCAGCACCGAAAGCTGGGCCTCGACATCCTCGTCAGGCGGAGCCGTTCGGGGCGCCGTGTAGACGGGACGCGCGCTCCCGGGCACCGCCGTTGTCCGTTTGAAACGCACGACGGCGGGTTCGGCCTCCTGCACTGCAGGCGACAGTCCCAGTTCGCGCAGCACACGTGCCGTTTCCCGCGGACTCGCGGACGACGTCAGAACGGTCGGTGCGATGCGTACCAGGCTCAACACGGACGTTCTTGCCTCGTGGAGGAGATCGGTGATGGCGGTTTCGTCGTCGCTCTGGATAAAGCTGGCGCTGGAACCAATCCGCAATCGGCCATGCCGGGACGCGGTGTCCTGGACCAAATAGGCCAAGGGCTGGGGCACGTCGGTTGCTGAATGCTCACGAAGGAACGCCAACAGCGATTCCGCATCCTGTCCGGCGTCGAGCGCCCTGCGGATGGTGGCGGCAGAAAACCGGTAGATCGACGCCGGACCCTGGCCCTCGGCGTCGGCCATCAACAGCAGGGTTTCGCTGAGTTCCGGCGCGAGGTAACCGGGCGCGACAGCCGTCAGGTCGGCCTGCAACAGGATGTGGTTCACCGCGGCGGGCAAATGCTCGCCAAGGATGGTCATGGCTTGTTCCGGCTGTGCTTCCGCAATCGCGGATCCCAGCTGGGTCAGGGCGCCTGAACCCATCAGGCCCAGGAGCGTTGCCTCCTCCAGGATGCCGCGGACCAGTGAACTGAAACGCCTCGACATCCGCGGCTGTGCCCACTCGGCCCGCTGCAGGACGGCCCGGGCATCGAGGACGGGCGCTTTGCCGTCCGGCGCGGCTGCTTCCACTGTCAGCTCATTCAGGATTTCCAGGACACGCCGCCGGACCACCGGAGCATCGGGCCGTTGGGCTTCCGCGGACAAGGCGTTGATGGTGGTGCCTGCAGCGCCCTGATGCGTGGGAGAGGATGCCGAACCCGTGAGCGGCTGTCCCACCAGTGATGGCGCGCGCTCGCTGGCCAACCAGGCATTGACCAACCAGAGCCATTGCTCCTGGCGGGGCAGGTTCAGCCACTCCAACGACGGCGGCTGCACCCAGGTGGAGCTGTCCACGTCCAGGCGCAGGAGTCCCGCCAACGCAGCCAGTTCCAGGAGGATCGCAGTCTCGTGCACCCCGTTCCGGACGGACTCGGCCAGGCGGCGGAGTTCGCGTACGCCCACGCCGCCGCTCCGCAGTGTGGCCAGCGGTTGCTCGCGGACGGCAAACAACAGCTCACCGGTCAGCCGCAGGGTCTCGGCGATGGCGCCCATGGCGGCATTACGGCGGAGGGCGGCACTGGTGTGGCCAAGCTCTGGAACGGGCGGGGCCAGCGTGAAGTCGTCCACGATCGCGCCACCCCGCAGTGCAAGCCCCACGCTATGGGGGAGTTCCACATGGCCGGCGTCCAAGGGGACCAGCAACCCGCGCGCCAACAGCCAGTCGATGGGCCCGACGTCGCGGCTTTCATGGGTGACCGACGCCCGCCGCTGGGCCTGCGGTACAGCACCCATGGCCCAGCTCCCGAATTTCTCCAGGAGGGCCACAGTGCGTTCCGGAGCTGTGGCCAGGATGGCCCGCAGCTCCGCGGGACTGGAGGTCCAACGCTGCAGCGCAAGGGCCGCGTCCATGGGCGTGCTCGCTGGATGGATGCCGAGCCCGCTTTGGTGCAGTTCGGCCACCAACTGGACTGCCCGTTGGGCAAAGGCGGGTTGGAGCCGGACCAGCTCGGTGTAGCTCCGTCCCAGTCCTGCCGGGTAGATGCCGATGACGTCCTTGAGGCTGCCCACCGGGAGGTAGAAGCGCTGCCGTGAGGTGGTCGCAGGGGAACCGGCGGGTGGATCCGCCCGATGGATCAAGGCCAGTTCCTGCAGTTTGGCGAGGATGGGATCCAAGGCAGAGAGGGTGGAACCGGCAATGACTTTCTTCAATCCGGCCGCCGAAACACTGTGCCCGGTATCGGTATTGGTGCAGAGATGGAGCGTTTCGAGCACCTGCATCTCCGGCTTGTTCAAGCGTTCCAAGGCCCGCTGGACACTCACGCGGGCACTCGCCCTGGCTGCCAAGGCGGCGAAGTCCGGCGCCATGGGGGAGATAAGGTCCGGCCGCGCGGCAAACAAAGCCCGCAGCGAATCGTCGCTGCGCGCTTCCAGTTCCTTGCTGAGCGCGCGAATAAGGGACATCAATCCAACGGTACCGCCCTTGGGCCGCTCATGCCCGCCGGAGGGACGGACCGGTTACTGGCGGCGACGAAGACGGATGGCGTCCACCACCAGGACAGCCGCCAGCATGAACGCCGCAGGCAGCCCGTAAAGGGCCGTGGAAGTGATCCACACGGGGGCTGCGCTGCCCGTGGAAGCGATGGCGATGACGGCGGCGACGGCCGCCAATGACAACACGGCAATGACGGCGGCAGCAATCACGAGGGGGCGGCGGTAACCCGGGGAATTCATGCCATCAACGCTAGCAGGAGCAGTCCGCCGTGACCGTTGCTGCACGTCATGGCGCCCGCGGGCATGCACGCGGGCGTCCCAAAGCGGGATTAGGGGGTCGGGCAGGATAACCTTGAAGGAACAGACCAACACGGACCGGGCTGTCACCCTCGATCCCGCAGGACCCTGCGGATGCGGTAACGGCCCGACGTGTCTCCCAGAGCAAGAAAACGAAGAAGGTTGATTACGTGCCTACCGGCAAGGTCAAATGGTATGACAAGGAAAAAGGCTTCGGATTCCTCGCGGCAGAAGACGGCCAGGAAGTATTCCTGCCTAAGACGTCCCTGCCCGCGGGCGTAACGGAACTCAAAGCCGGCACGCGCGTGGAGTTCGGTGTAGCTGACGGCCGCCGCGGCGCACAGGCACTGGGACTTCGTGTCCTGGAGAAGACGCCTTCCATTGCCAAGGCCAAGCGCATGAACGCCAAGGATCTTGCACCGATGGTGCAGGACCTCGTGACGGTGCTGGACAACCTCTCCGGCTCTCTCTCGTCCGGCAAGTACCCGGACGGCAACAAGGCCAAGGCCATCAGCATGGCGCTCCGCAAGGTTGCCGACGAGCTGGAAGCCTAGGCCCATGGCATCGGAATCCGCACAGGACACGAAGGGCGGAAAGGGCGCGCAGGGAAGCCCTGATTCAGCCCCCGACGATGCCCAGGCTCCTGGACACGGGGAAGCCCCCGCGCGGAAGCCTGCGGCGGAGAAGCCGCAGGCCGGTTTACCTGTGTGGCGAACCGGCAAGCCTGACGCCTTCCTGGCTGCCGCCGTCGATATTGCGCGTGAGGCAGTTCAGGGCATAGCCAACCCGGGCGAAGTGGGTGCGCACCTCGGTGCAAAGTCGGAGGGCGACCGCGTGGTCACCCACTTGTTCGAATCCAAGCTCGCGGGTTACGGCGGCTGGCAGTGGTACGCGGTGGTGACGCGTAACTCCCGTTCCAAGATCGTGACCGTCAGCGAGCTCGGCCTGCTGCCCTCCGAGGATTCCATCCTCGCCCCGGAATGGGTTCCGTGGGCCAAGCGGGTCCGCCCCGAGGACGAGACTCCGCTGGTGGAGGAGACTGTCGGCGATGTCACGGAGGAATCCGTCCAGGCCGACGAGGACGACGCTACGGGACCCGCCGAAGCGGACGACGAGGCTGAGGACGGCGAAGAAGCCGACGGCGAAGAAGACGACGGCGAAGAGGACGACGCCGACGAAGCCGGGGCTGAATAGGCATTGCGGAAACCCGGGGTGAACCAAGCGATGGTGGACACTGATGTCCACCTTTAAGTCGCTGGGGATTCCCAACTACCGCATCTGGTTCTTCGGTGCCCTGATCTCCAATATCGGCACCTGGATGCAGCGCACTGCGCAGGACTGGCTGGTGTTCGACCACCTGACCGCGCACGATGCCGGCGCGATGGGCATCACCCTGGCCCTCCAGCTGGGTCCGCAACTTTTCCTTGCCCCGTGGGCCGGCCTGCTTGCCGACCGCTACAGCAGGCGGAAGCTGCTCCTCCTCACCCTGGTGGCAATGGCCCTGCTCAGCACGGGACTGGGCATCCTGGTGTTGTTGGGAGTCGCGGAGCTGTGGCACGTGTACATCTTTGCCCTGCTGCTGGGCATCGTGACGGCGTTGGACGCTCCGGTCCGCCAAACCTTCGTCTCGGAACTCGTCACCGATGATTACCTGCCCAACGCGGTGGCACTGAACAGCGCATCCTTCAACGTAGCCCGGATGATCGGTCCGGCAGTGTCCGGTGTCCTGACTGTGGTGGTGGGGCCGGGATGGGTCTTCCTCATCAACACGGTGTCCTTCGCCGCGATGCTCTGGGCGCTCAAACTGATTCCGGCGTCGTCACTGCGGGCACAACCACGTGCGGCACCAGGTAAAGGGCGCATCCGCGAAGGCCTGCGGTACGTCCGGGGAAGGCCTGATATCCAAGTGGTCCTGGTGGCCATCTTCATCGTGGGCACCTTCGGACTCAACTTTCCGCTGTTCATCGCCGCGATGGTAGGCACCCAGTTCGGCATGGACGCCGGCGCCTTTGGGGCCTTGAGTTCCATCATGGCCATCGGCTCGGTAACCGGGGCATTGCTCGCGGCCCGACGCGGCCGGCCCCGCCTCAGGCTGATCTTCCTGGCGGCGGGAGGCTTCGGGGTCTCCAGCACGCTCGCTGCCCTGGCGCCCAACGCAACCCTTTTCGGTCTCGCGCTGGTTCCCTGTGGCCTGTTCGCGCTGACCCTCATCACCAGTGCCAACGGATACGTGCAATCGACCACGGAGGCCGTTATGCGGGGCAGGGTGATGTCCTTGTACATGGCGATCTTCATGGGCGGGACACCCATTGGTGCCCCGCTGGTGGGTTGGGTGGCCAACGTCGGCGGTCCGCGCTGGGCGGTGGGCGTAGCCGCAATAGCCGGCATCAGCACCGCCGTCGTGGGTTTGGTCTGGATCATCCGGGCCAAACAGCTGAGGCTCCGCTTTGACCGGCGGGCGCGTGGCCTGAAACATTTCCGGGTGGAGTCGCTGCTTGCCCCTCCGGGTACGGAAGAGGGCGACGGCGGCACCGCCCGTTAAGCGGCGACGGCGCCGTCCGGGCTGACCGAACGACGCCGACCCTCGGGTCCGGCTGACTACCCGCCGAGGGTTACTTCTTCAGTTCACCCACGACGTAGTCGATGCTGGCAAGGAGCGCTGAGACATCGTCCGGCTCAATGGCGACGAACGTGGCAATACGCAACTGGTTGCGGCCCAGCTTGCGGTACGGCTCCGTGTCCACCACGCCGTTGGCGCGGAGGACCTTGGCGATCGCGGCCGCGTCAATGGAGTCGTCGAAGTCGATGGTGGCAATGACGTTGGAGCGGTCCTCTGCCTTGGCCACAAACGGGGTGGCGTACTCGGAGGCTTCGGCCCAGGAGTAGATCCGGTTGGCGGAGTCCGCCGTGCGCTTGCTGGCAAAGTCCAGGCCGCCGTTGCTGTTCAACCACTGAACCTGGGCGTCCAGGGTCACCAGGGTGGACAACGACGGCGTGTTGTACGTCTGGTTGAGCTTGGAGTTGTCGATGGCGGTCTGCAGGTCCAGGAAATCCGGGATCCAGCGCCCGGATGCCTTGATGCGGGCAGCGCGTTCCAGGGCTGCGGGGGAGAAGAGGCCGAGCCACAGCCCGCCATCTGATGCGAAGTTCTTCTGCGGGGCGAAGTAGTAGACGTCGGACTCCGAGACGTCGACGTCCAGGCCGCCGGCAGCGGAGGTGGCGTCCACCAGGACCAGTGATCCTTCGTCGGCGCCCTGGACCCGCTTGACGGGAGCTGCCACACCCGTGGACGTCTCGTTCTGGGGCCACGCGTAGACATCGACGCCGGCTTCGGGTTGCGCCACGGGGCGGGTGCCGGGATCGGACTTGATGATGGAGGAAGCATCAAGGAACGGGGCTTTGTTGGTGGCGGCGGCGAACTTCGAACCGAACTCGCCAAAGGACAGGTGCTGTGCTTTCTTCTCCACCAGGCCGAATGCGGCGACGTCCCAGAAGGCGGTTGATCCGCCGACGCCGAGGACAACCTCGTATCCCTCGGGTGCGCGGAAGAACTGGCTGAGTCCTTCCCGTACCGATCCCACGAGGTTCTTGACCGGGGCCTGCCGGTGGGAGGTGCCCAGGATGGTGGCCGATGCGGCAGACAACGCCTCGATCTGTTCCGGGCGGACCTTGGACGGTCCTGCGCCGAAGCGTCCGTCCTTGGGCAGCAGATCGGCGGGAATGGTGATGCTGTTGTCGCTCACGTGTGGCTCCAATGGGTATCGGCTAGAGATGGGTCGTGGCAGGTGGCATCCGCTGCCCCTTCGACTTCCCAATTCTGCCTGACTCGGCCCGGGGGCTGTAACCTGCATCCGTCATAGTCCGCCACGTGGAATGCGAAGCAACAGGATGCGACCGGAATTATCCAGAGTAATTCCAAATAAGCTAGGCTGGGTGTCGGCGTTCAAGGGCCAGCGGTACACACCGGCTGCCCTGGCCAAGGACGCGGTACGGTGGAGATTACGCAAGGAAACTGCGTTCGAGGAGAGCTGAGCTGGATGACGGATCTGATCGATACCACTGAGATGTATCTTCGGACCATTTTGGAGCTTGAAGAAGAGAACATTGTGGCGCTCAGGGCCCGCATCGCCGAGCGCCTGCGGCACTCCGGCCCCACGGTTTCACAAACCATCGGCCGCATGGAGCGCGATGGCCTGGTGATCGTATCCAACGACCGTCACCTTGAACTGACCCAGATGGGCCGCAAGCGCGCCACCGAGGTCATGCGAAAGCACCGTCTCGCGGAGCGGCTCCTTGCCGATGTCATTGGCCTCGACTGGGCGTACGTCCATGACGAAGCGTGCCGTTGGGAACACGTGATGAGTGAGCGGGTTGAACGCCGGCTCTACGAACTCCTTGAACACCCCACCGAGTCGCCTTACGGCAATCCGATTCCAGGACTCGAAGCCCTGGGCGGCCTGCCGACGCAGACCATTCCGCGGCTCGACATCAACCTGCTGCAGGCCATGGATGGCTACGCCGCCGATTCCCGCGTGGTGGTCAGCCGGCTTGCCGAGCCCATCCAGGTGGAGCCCGAACTCCTCACCCAACTGGACGAAGGCGGAATCCGTCCCGGGGCAGCGGTGTCATTGGAACGCGTCGGCGAGTACATTTCTGTCCGGGTTCCCGGCATCGAGGGAGCGCTTGAGCTTCCACCGGAAGTTGCGGCCCACGTGTTCGTCTCCCTGGGCTGACCTCCCTTCGGGGCGCCGCATCCTCGGGTATGCCGTGTCAAACCTCACTTTTGTGCCCCGCGGGACAATGTGACCTGCGGTTTTCCGGGATTGATGATAAGGGCGTGCGTCGTCCTGTTGATAACGAATTTATTACTGCAGGCTTTAATCGCCTATAGTTATCTACTAGCGCCGATACCAAAGCGTTACCTGATCCGGAGCCGAGCTCTGCCAGCGGATCAGGTGTGCCATCCACCACTGGCAGAGGCGGGGGAACCACAAGCGGCTGTCTAAAGAAGCAGCCTTGGGGTGAAGTCCGCAGCAGAAGTGCCCATTTACGCAAGTCCCTCCTGGGATACCTGTGTGCCATGAGCGCTTCGTGCGGACCGGGTCTTTGAACTCTCTGACCCGAATCCGACAGCTAACTTCGCAGGCTTTCCAGAGAGGAACAGAGTTTGACATCGCAGAACGTCAGGGGTCGTCGCCGCGCCACCGGCCCCGCTGTTGAGCTGCGGCCAGCCCGCGCAACAATGGAGGTCCGGCCCCGTGACACTGAGCGCCAAGTCCGCCGCCGTAAGAGCCCATTGCGCCAGGTTGCCGATTTCGCCGCAGCCAGTGGTGTCGGCCAGAAAGCCGGAGTAGCCCTCGCTGCCACCGGCTTGGCGCTGACTGTCGGACTGCCGGCCACAAGCCCCGTGATGGCAACGTCGGAGTCGGGCCAGTCCGAGTCCGCCCTCGCCGTTTCCGGCGGCAGCCAGCCAGAGGTTTCCGCGGCCGCATCGGCAAAAATCGACTTTAGCCGCGCCGCCGTCGCAACCGCAGCTGACCCCGACGGCAAGCTGAAGCAATTGCTCAGCGCCCAGTCGGTCGGCAGCATCCAGCGCGCCTCGTCCGTAGGCACGCTTGCCAGCCCCTTGGACAGCCTGGTCACGGCCTCGCCGTTCGGCTACCGGGTCAGCCCCCTCACGGGCGGCACGGGAGACTTCCACCGCGGCCAGGACTTCGTTGCCCAGTGCGGCACCGCGGTGCATGCGGCTGCCACGGGCAAGGTCACTTTCGCCGGATGGCACGAGTATGGCGGAGGCAACCGCGTGGTAGTGGACCACGGCAACGGCCTCGAGACCACCTATAACCACCTGTCGTCCTTCAACGTCAAGGTCGGGCAGACCGTCACCCGTGGCGATACCGTCGCGTTGAGCGGCACCACGGGCGCTTCCACCGGCTGCCACCTCCACTTCGAGGTCCAGGTCAACGGAGAAGTTGTAGACCCCATGGGCTGGCTCTAAGCCAGTTGATGGTCGCCTCTCGCATTTTGCGACACCCCGTGACCTGAATGTGACATTCGCGTTCAACTGTTGTACCGTACAAAGCGCATCGGCTTTTTAGGGGGCCGATGCACTTGAGTGGATTGCCTAGCTCTGCCACCACTCAAGGTCCGTTCGCATAAATCGTCTGGCAGGGGCGGGGGAACCACTTTTGGTCTTCGATAGAAGGCCTTGGGGTTAAGTCGCAAAAGCTTCCTTGAAGCAACGCGGCCGGATGACTCCCATCCGAATCCGACAGCTCACCTCGCAGGCATTGGGAGAGGCTACCTACGTGTCATCACGCACTACCCCTGCGCGCCACCGCGCTGAAACGGTTCGTACGAACCCCTTGAACACTCTTTCCAAGGCTGTTTCGTCCAACGCCGGTTCGGTTGGCCGTCAGGCCGTCGTCCTGGCAGCAGCTTCGGGCCTTGTCCTGACCGCCGGTCTTCCGGCTACGGCAGCTGATACGGACGTCTCCAAGTCGGAAGCCTCCAGCACCCAGCAGATGGTGGCAACCGCCGTCGTCACCGCAGAGCCAACCGCCACCGTGGCCTTCGAGAGCCCGGTCGTGGCCACCAAGGAAGCCCCCAAGGTTGTCCAGCGTGCATCGCAGGTCACCCAGCGCGCCGCTGGTAGCCAGGACGCCGCAGCAGCAGTCACCGCAAAGTCCTCCGAGGTTACGGACGGTGCTGCAAGCGCTGCTGCTTCGGGCCTCGCCGCCATTGCCTACACCGGTATCGGCCACCCCTACGTATGGGGCGGCACCACCCCCAACGGCTGGGACTGCTCCGGCTTCACCCAGTGGGTCTACGCGCAGGCCGGCATCAGCATTCCCCGCGTCAACGCCTGGACGGCCATGAAGCCCACCAGCAACCCCCAGCCCGGTGACCTCGTCATGCAGAACGGCGGAGCCCACGTCGGCATCTACGTCGGCAACGGCATGATGATCAGCGCACTGAACCCGAGCCAGGGCACTCTCCTGCACTCGGCAGCCTCCACGGGCACCTCTTCCTTCTTCACCCTTCGCTAGAAAACATCCGGTTCGTGGCCGGCCAGCATGCCCCCAAGTGCTGGCCGCCCATTACCCGCGTGTAACCCCACTGCACGCGGATACGAAAAGAGAAAATCATGACCAGTGCAAACAAGGTTGCACGGCATCGCGCTGAGGCCCCCAAGACCAGCTCGCTTGCCATCATCGCCAAGGCTGTCGGCGGCAACGCCGGTACTGTGGGCCGCCAGGCCGCCGTCATCGCAGCGGCTTCCGGTCTGGTCCTGACCAGCGGTGTCGCGGCCAACGCCGCCGAAACCAACGTTGACCGTGAATCCACCGCGACGTCCACCCTCGATGTCCAGGCAGTGGTCCAGTCGACCATCGCTGCGGACTCCACGGTAGCCATTTCCTACGAACGGCCCGTCGTCACCACGGTTGAAGCTCCGGCTCCCGTGGAGAAGAAGGCCCCCGCCAAGGCAGAAGCCAAGGCCACGGAGGGCGCCAACACGGCTGCTTCCACCGGCAACGCGACGCTTGCCGTCAACAGCTCGGCTACGTCTGCCAAGGCTCCGGCAGCTTCCAGCGGCCTCGGTGCAGCTATCGCCGCCGCAGCTTACGCCCAGCTCGGCGTGACCCAGGACTGCACCATGCTGGTGACCAACTCCCTGGCAGCCGTGGGCATCCACTTCCATGACTGGCCGGCCGGGTACCTCTCCTTGGGCCGTACCGTCAGTGCTGCAGAAGCCCAGCCGGGCGACCTCGCCTACTACGCCAACGGCGGTTTGGCCGGGCAGGCCCACATCGCTGTCTACGTCGGAAACGGCATGGCAGTGCACGGTGGATGGAACGGATCCACCACGGCATTGTTCAGCGTCAACGTCGGCTCCGGCCCGGTTTTCATCCGCGTCAACGGCTAATAACGTACCTTTTGGAACACCCCGCAGGCTTCGGCCGACGGGGTGTTCCGCTTTAACCACGCATGAACATTTGCCGACACCGCACGGGAAACGACAGAAAAATTCGTTGATACGGCATATAAGTGCTTACCCTTATCTTGTCGATCCACAGCCCGTACATGCAGAGGGCAGCCGGCCCTCGTGCCCCTGACGGGTGCGGCCGTGAAGAGGTACGTGCATGCGCACACTCGTTCTGAATGCTGGATATGAACCGCTGGCGGTAATAACATTCCGCCGGGCGCTGGTCCTTGTGCTGACTGGGAAAGCGAGCGTAGTGGCCGAAGGCGACGAGCCTGTCGTCGGGCCACAGGAGATTCTCGGACGACCATCCGTGATCCTCCTCAACCGCTACATCCGTCCCAAGTACAACAGGATCACCGCTGTGAGCCGCCGGGGCGTCCTTCGCCGCGACGGTCACCGCTGCGCCTACTGCGGGAAGACAGCGCACACCATAGACCACGTCCACCCCAAATCCAGGGGCGGCGCGGATTCCTGGGAAAACCTGGTTGCGGCGTGCTTGAAATGCAACAACGCCAAGAGCGACCACACGCTGGCTGAGATGGGTTGGAAACTTCGTTTCAAACCCGGCGTGCCCCAGGGAACCATGTGGCAGATCAAGGAACTCGAGAAACCTGCGCCGGACTGGGACCCGTTCCTGTTGCCGGAATCCGCTGCCTGATCGATTTCTGACGACTCCGCCCGCCCCGGGTAATCTGGGCGGATGGAGTTCAACGCCGTCGTCCTGGCGGGTGGCAGGGCCACCCGCCTCGGTGGCGTGCCCAAGCCGTCCTTAACGTACGACGGCGCCACCCTCCTTTCGCATGCCCTGCAGGCATCGGGCGGTGCAGCCGCCGTCGTGGTTGTAGGCCCTGAGGTTCCGGGCAGCGACGCGGCCCTGTACGAAGGCATACTGAGGGCGCGGGAAGAGCCGCCGTTTGCGGGCCCTGCTGCGGCGATCGCTGCCGGGCTGGCGGCGCTGAGGGCCCGGGCCCTGCCGTGTCCGTGGACGCTGGTTTTGGCGTGCGACATGCCCCACGCTGCCCGAGGAGTCGATGCCCTCCGGAACGCGCTCAGGAACCATCCGGACGTGGACGGTGCCATGGCGGTGTCTGCAGACGGTCGTAAGCAGCCGCTGCTGGGTGTTTACAGCACGGCGGCCCTGGAACGGAAAGTGGCGGAAGCCAAGGGCGGTTCCGGCTTAACGGACTCTTCGGTGTTCCGGCTGCTTGCTAGGCTGAACCTGCTGGATGTCGCCGTCCCCGCCGGTGCCACGGATGATGTGGATACCTGGGATGACGCCACGGCGTTGGGCATTGACTACGACTTGGAGGCCGACGTGAAGAGCCAGGAAGAGACGCTCGAGGAATGGTGCCGCACTTTGCTGCAGGCATTCGAGCTGGAAGGCGTCGAAGTGGACGTCAATGAGGTCCTCGCCGTCGCCGGAGTAGCTGCGCATGCGGTGGTGCGTCCCGCTGCTCCCTTGACCACGTTCATCGCCGGGTACGCCGCCGGCATGGCCCGCGGGATCGGCCAGGCCAGCGACGATGCCTCCATGAAGGCGGCCTTGGACCTGGCACGCAAGGTGGCCAAGGAGTACGTGGAGACCGGGACAGACGCCGAATGACCGAGGCCCCCAGGGAGGGCCATCACGCGGCACACACGTGGCAGGAGGCCCGCAGCCGGGCATTCGAGGTTGCTGCGCCCATCCCGCCCGGTCCGGTCCCGATCAGTTCCGCCATTGGCCGCACATTGGCCTCGGATGTCCTGGCCGTGCAGGACATGCCCCACTACGCGTCGTCGGCCATGGACGGATGGGCCGTCAACGGCAGTGGTCCGTGGATCCTTAGCGAGCCCGGGCAGCGGCTCGCACCACACCAGGCGAGCCCCATTGTCACTGGTGGCCTGATTCCGCCCGGCGCCAAAGCTGTGTTGCGCAGCGAGAGCGGCGAGATTACGACGGACGACGACGGTCTGCCGATCCTTGCGCTTGGCGGCACAGCGAAACCGGGCGAGCCACGCAACGGCCAACATATCCGTAAAGCCGCCGAAGAAGCCGTGGAGGGGGAGGTCCTGCTCAAAGCGGGGACGGTACTGAACCCGGCGCACATAGCATTGGCGGCGCTGGCCGGACTGGACCATCTGAACGTTCAGGGCAAGCCTTTGGTCCGCTTCCTCCTGACAGGCTCGGAGGTAGTAGTGCAGGGGGTTCCAGGTCCGGGGCAGGTCCGGGACACGTTCGGTCCGCAGTTGGGTTCTGTCGTGGAACTTTTGGGCGGCATCGCCGGTGAGCAGCTCAGGGTTGGTGACAGCTATGAAGAGTGGCTGGCCGCCCTCCAGGATACTGAGCCGCTGCTTGGCGGACCTGACGCGGACGCCGAACCGCCGGCCGACGTCGTTATTACCACCGGGGGCACCGGGCTCTCGGGGACGGACCACTTCCGGAAGGCGGTGGCCGAGCTCGGAGGCGAGCTGCTGATTGATGGCATCGCCATGCGTCCGGGCCATCCCGCGGTGCTGGCCGAGCTTCCCGACGGCCGGTTCGTGCTGGGCCTGCCCGGGAATCCGCTCGCGGCGATGATGGCCTTGTTCACGGTGGGTGGGCCCCTGTTGGCGGCCTTGGGACACGGCAAACTTGAAGACGTCGCCGAGGTGCCCTGCGGCGCGATGATTGACGCGGACCCCGGCCGTACCCGCCTGATGCCCTTCAGGCTGATGTATGGCCTGGCGTCGCCGGCCCAGCATGTGGCTCCCGGGATGATGCGCGGCCTCGCAGCTGCGGATGGGGTCATGGTGGTCCCGCCGCACGGAGTGCAGATGGGGGAATTGGTCCCTGCGTTCGCCCTGCCTTGGGGCAAGCCGCTGCCCGCACCCAAGCCGGCGGATGACAAGCCACGCAAGGCGCCGGGCAGGCCGGCGAAGAAGGCTCCGGCTGGCCCGGTGGACTGGAGTGCCTTGGACGCTTGAGCGGTGCGCTCGCCTTGGACGGACAGTCCGGCCAAGATGCAATGATGGACTCATGAACAGGCATGCTCCCGAACAGGACATCAACGAAGATGACCTGCAGATCCACCCGCCCAAACGAGCCGCAGCAGGCGTCAAAGCCGTCACGGTGGCGCTTGAACGCGGCTATTCGCAAGCGGGGGTCACCCGTACGGTCCGCTCCATGCTGCGGGTCAACCAACACGGCGGGTTCGACTGCCCGGGATGTGCGTGGCCCGAATCGATCACCGGCCGGCGAAGCCCGGCAGAGTTTTGCGAGAACGGCGCCAAGGCAATCGCCGAGGAAAGCACCACCAGGACGGTGGGCGCGCCTTTCTGGGCCGAGCACTCCATCAAGGACCTCGAAGGCAAGACCGAGTACTGGCTGGGGAGCCAGGGCCGGATTTCCGAGCCTGTGGTCATCAGGCCCGGTGACACCCACTATTCGCCCATCAGCTGGACGGACGCTTTCGCTCTCATCGGGGAGCACATCAACGCCACCACGCCGGACAAATGCGTGTTCTACACCTCCGGCCGCACGGCCAACGAGACCGCCTTCATGTACCAGTTGTTCGCTCGCAGCCTCGGCACCAACAACCTCCCGGACTGTTCGAACATGTGCCATGAATCCTCCGGCAGCGCACTGAACCCCACCATCGGAATCGGAAAGGGCACGGTGTCCCTGGAGGACATCCACCATGCGGAGCTGGTGCTGGTGGTCGGCCAGAACCCCGGAACCAACCATCCCCGTATGCTCTCAGCACTGCGGGACTGCAAGAACAACGGTGGAAAAGTCGTTGCCGTGAACCCGCTTCCCGAGGCGGGCCTGTTGAACTTCAAGGACCCGCAGTCCCTTAACGGAGTGATCGGTGGCGGCACCACCATCGCCGATGAGTTCCTGCAGATCAAGGTCGGCGGAGACCTTGCCTTGTTCCAGGCCCTCGGCCACCTGCTCCTGGAGGAGGAGAAGCTCAACCCGGGGACCGTCGTCGACCAATCCTTTATTTCGCAGCAGACCGCTGGCTTCGCCGCCTACGCGGAGGCCCGGTCTACGGTGGACTGGTATGAAACAGAGCGCGCCACCGGCCTGGGCCGTGCGGAGATCACCAAGGTGGCGAAAATGATGGCTGCCTCCAAGGCCACCATCATTTGCTGGGCGCTGGGATTGACCCAGCAGCCCCACTCGGTGGATACCTTGCGCGAAATCATCAACCTCCTGCTGCTCCAAGGGAACTTCGGCAAGCGGGGAGCGGGAGCCTGCCCGGTCCGCGGCCACTCCAACGTGCAAGGTGACCGCACCATGGGTATTTGGGAGAAGCCCAAGGAGTCGTTCCTGGCGGCCTTGGACAAGGAGTTCGGCTTCCGGATGCCGCGCGACCATGGCTACGACTCCGTGGAAACCCAGCACGCCCTCGAGAAGGGTGAGGTGGATGTCTTCGTGTCCATGGGCGGCAACTTCGCCGCGGCGGGTTCGGACACGGCAGCACTGGAAGAAGGCCTGAAACGTGCCGGGCTGACGGTCCACATTTCCACCAAGCCCAACCGGGCCCATGTGGTCCATGGCAAGACATCCCTGATCCTGCCCACGCTGGGCCGGACAGACACCGATGACAAACACCCCAAGGGCAAGCAGTTCCTTTCCGTGGAGGACTCGATGTCGGTCATCCACAAAACGCAGGGACGGCTGGAACCGGTCTCCGAACACCTGCTCAGCGAACCGGTGATCGTAGCCCGTATGGCGCAGGCGACCCTTGGCGATGACCACGGCGTGGACTGGCGGTCCATGGCTGAGGACTATGACGTGATCCGCGACCATATCTCCCGTGTCATCCCCGGATTCGAAGACTTCAACGCCCGGGTCCGTACCAAGAATGGTTTCGTGTTGCCCAACCCGCCCCGTGATACCCGTACCTTTGCCACGGACATCGGGAAGGGTCGCTTCAGCGTGCGCCCATTGGAGTACCTCGAAGCCCCTGCAGGCCACCTGATCCTGCAGACGGTGCGAAGCCACGATCAGTACAACACCACCTTCTATGGGCTGGATGACCGTTACCGTGGAGTCTCGGAGGGCCGCCGCGTGATTCTCGTCCACTCCGATGACCTCGAGGAACTTGGCTTCCAGGACCGTGATTTGGTGGACGTCATCTCGACGTTCGCCGGCTCGGAGAGGCGGGCCAACAAGTTCCGGCTGGTGGATTACCCCACAGCGAAGGGCTGCGCTGCCGCCTACTTCCCGGAAGCCAATGCACTGGTACATCGCGAGTTGGTGGCCAGGGAGTCCAACACGCCCGGTTACAAGGCCATGACAGTGCGCTTCGTCCGGCATGAAAGCGAGGTGGCTTAGCGTGGGACGCGTAACCCAGCGCCGCAAGGTGCATAAGTTCGTCCTGGACGGCTCTCCCCAGGCACTGGAGCACCCAGTCCGGTTCAAGGAGGATGTCCTTGCCGTGGAGGAGCCCCTGGAGATCAGGCTTGGCGACATGTCGTTCTCGGTGACCATGCGGACCCCGGGAGACGACTTCGACCTCGTCGCGGGATTCCTGGTGTCCGAGGGCATCATCTGGGAGCCTTCGCAGTTGATCTCCGAGCGGTTCTGCTCGGGGGAGGACGAGAACGGCGTGCAGACCTTCAACGTTGTGGACGCCCAGTTGCGCCCCGACGTGGAACGCCCGGACACCGGACGCAATGTGTACACCTCAAGCTCGTGCGGCATCTGTGGCACGGACTCCATCGAGGCGGTCCGCAAATCCTCGCACCACACGCCGTACGAGGACGACGTCACCGTCCCCGTGAGCGTCCTTGCGGCCCTGCCGGACCGTCTCCGCGAGGCACAGGCGGTTTTCGATAAGACAGGCGGCGTCCATGCCGCCGGGCTGTTCAGGATTCACGACGACGGCACTTCCGAGCTGCTCTGCCTCCGGGAGGATGTGGGGCGCCACAACGCGGTGGACAAGGTGGTGGGCTGGGCTTTGCGCGCCGGAATGCTCCCGTTGCGGGGGACGGTGCTACAGGTTTCCGGCAGGGCGTCTTTCGAGCTCGTCCAGAAGGCCGCGATGGCCGGCATACCAGTCCTGGCCGCAGTCAGTGCTCCGTCCAGCCTTGCCGTGGAGCTGGCCGTGGAATCGGGCATCACACTGGCGGGCTTCAGCCGGGGTTCCAGCCTCAATGTGTACGCTGGTCGGGACAGGATCACGGGAGAACAGGGCTCCTAGGGACACCCCGGTGGGGGCCCCGTCACTTGGCTATTGGGCTGGAACAACGTAGATTTTATCCATCGAATGGAACCGCGGGTATCAGGAACAGGCGTTGAAAAACAGCCTGTGGGGAACCTGCCATCACGCCTTGTCCTTAACCCGACGCCCAAAGGGGAATTAATTGCACGACGACCGCCGGATCACCGAACAGCGTCTCGATCGATTTGTTCGGGAACGCATTCTTCCGGCCATTTATGGCAGGGCCTTACCGCTGGAGCTCAGCAGTTGGGATGTTCCCGGTGAGCCGGTGCCCGCCGCCGAGGCCATGCGCCAGCTCTTCACCCCACAGGAGCCGGGCGCTGCATGGGGCAAGGCCTGGAGCACCAAATGGTTGCGCCTGCAGGGCGAGGTGCCCCAGGACTGGGGCATGGCGGATTCCACTGGGGTGGAGATCATCGTGGACCTTGGGTTTAACAGCGACGTCCCCGGTTTCCAGTGCGAAGGCACCGCTTGGCGTGCGGACGGCAGCATCATCAAGGCGATCTCGCCCAGGAACTACCACGTACCCCTGAAACTTCTTGGCGGCGGACACTCCGTGGACTTCTACGTGGAGGCCGCGGCCAACCCTGACGTTGCACAAGGCTGGTCCTTCGCCCCCACACCGCTGGGAGACAAGGCGACCTCCGGTGATGAACCCCGGTACCGCTTTGGCCGGATTGTCATGGCAGAGCTGAATGAAACTGTGTGGGAACTCAACCAGGACATCTGGACCCTCAGTGGCCTGATGCACGAGCTGCCCATCGAATTGCCCCGGCGCAACGAGATCCTGCGGGCGCTGGAACGCATGCTGGACATCATGGACCCCGACGACGTCGCCGGCACGGCAGCCGCTGGCCGTGAAGCGCTCAGGGAGGTCCTGAGCAGGCCGGCGTATGCGTCCGCGCACGAACTCCTGGCCACGGGCCACGCGCATATCGACTCGGCGTGGCTGTGGCCGGTCCGGGAGACCATCCGCAAATGTGCCCGGACTTTCTCCAACGTGGTGGCCCTGATGGACGAGGACCCGGACTTCGTCTTCTCCTGTTCCTCCGCCCAGCAGATGGCATGGATGAAGGAGTATTTCCCTGAGCTCTTTGTCCGGATCAGGGAAAAGGTCAAAGCCGGACAGTTCGTTCCCGTGGGCGGCATGTGGGTGGAGTCCGACACGAACATGCCCGGCGGGGAGGCCATGGCCCGCCAGTTCGTGGAGGGCAAGAGCTTCTTCCTGAAAGAGTTTGACGTCGAATGCCAGGAAGCATGGCTGCCTGATTCCTTTGGCTATTCCGGAGCGATCCCCCAAATCGTCAAGGCCGCGGGATCGCGTTGGTTCCTCACCCAGAAGATTTCCTGGAACAAGGTCAACAGGATGCCGCACCACACGTTTTCCTGGGAAGGGATTGACGGGACCCGGTTGTTTACGCACTTCCCTCCCGTTGACACCTACAACGCCGAGCTGCACGGCCGGGAGTTGGCCCACGCCGAGCGTAACTACCGCGACCACGGCCGTGGCACCATGTCGCTGGTGCCGTTCGGCTATGGCGACGGCGGTGGCGGACCAACGCGCGAAATGGTTGCTGCCGCGCACCGCACCGCAGACCTCGAGGGATCGCCCAAGGTCCGAATGGGAACCGCCCGGGACTTCTTCACCAAGGCTGAGGCCGAGTACGGGAACCTTCCGGTGTGGGTGGGGGAGATGTACCTGGAGATGCACCGTGGAACGTACACGAGCCAGGCCAAGACCAAGCGCGGAAACCGCCGCAGCGAGCACCTCCTCCGCGAAGCAGAGCTCTGGTGCTCCACGGCTGCGGTGCGGCTCGGCGCGGATTACGAGTACCCCTACGAGGAACTCAAGCGCCTCTGGCAGCTGGTCCTGCTGCAGCAGTTCCACGACATCCTGCCCGGCAGCTCCATCGCGTGGGTCCACCAGGATGCCGAACGCAATTACGAGGCCATCGCACGCGACCTCGAAGCAATCATCAGTGCCGCCGCGACGGCCCTGGTGGGACCAGGTGGCAACGAGTACCTGCTCAACGCCGCCCCGCACATGCGTGCCGGAGTGCCCGCTCTAGGCGCCGGCGCAGCGACCACCCCCGGTTCCGCCGTTGACGTCCAGGAGGATGCCGGCGGCTACGTCCTGGACAACGGGGTCATCCGTGCGGTCCTGAACGCTGATGGTCTCCTGAGCTCGCTTGTGGACCACGCCAGCGGCCGTGAGGCGATCGCTCCGGGCCAGGCAGGCAACCTGCTGGAGCTCTTCAGGGATACCCCGAACGAGTGGGATGCCTGGGACATCGAGGAGTTCTATCGTCGGAATGTCACTCCGCTGACCCGTGCGGACAGCTGCGACCTCGAGCGCACCGCAGCGGGCGCCGTCGTGGTGGTCAAACGCAAGGTGAACGCCTCCACCATTACGCAACGCATCACGCTCGACGCCGGCGCGAAGTCCCTGGGCATCGCCACCACCGTGGACTGGCAGGAACGCGAAAAGATGCTGAAGATTGCGTTCCCGCTGGACGTCCGCGCTGACCGCTCGGCCTCCGAAACACAGTTTGGCCACGTCTTCCGGGCCACCCACACCAACACTTCCTGGGAAACCGCAAAGTTCGAAATCTGCGCGCACCGCTGGATCCACGTGGCGGAACCCGGATACGGGGTGGCGGTCAGCAACTCCTCCAGCTACGGCCATGACGTCACCAGGGCGGTCCGCGGGGACGGCGGAACCACGACGACGGTGCGCACCTCGCTGCTGCGCTCCGCCCGTTTCCCGGACCCGGAGGCGGACCGGGGCGAACACACCCTGGAACTGTCCATCAGGCCTGGCGCGGCGATAGCCGACGCCGTGGAAGAGGGCTACCGCACTAACCTGGCACCGCGGTACGTTACCGGCGGGCACGCCGTGGAGCCGCTGGTTTCAGTGACCAATCCTGCGATCGTAGTGGAAGCCGTCAAGCTGGCCGAGGACGGATCGGGCGATGTTGTGGTCCGGCTTTACGAATCCTTGGGGGAGCGCTCAACCGGCAAGGTAGCGCCCGGATTCCAGCCCCAGGGTGTCGCGGCCACGGACCTGTTGGAACGGCCCGTCGATGCCCCCGGGGTTGCTGTGGGGGAAGACTCCGTGGTGGACCTGGTGCTCCGTCCGTTCCAGTTGGTGACGTTGCGCTTCAGCCGGGGCTAGAGATCGTGCTGTAGCCGTTTCACAAAGAGCTTGGTCCGTTCCTGCCGGGGTGCGCGCAGCACCTCGGCAGCAGGGCCCCGTTCCACCACGACGCCGCCATCCATGAAGATGACTTCGTCCGCGACGTGCTGCGCGAAGGCCAGCTCATGGGTGACGATCACCATGGTCCAGCCCTCTTCGGCGAGTTCCTTGATGACGCCCAGAACGTCGCCTACGAGCTCGGGATCGAGGGCGGAGGTGGGTTCGTCGAACAGGAGGAGCTGGGGTTTCAGGGCCAGGGCGCGCACGATGCCGACGCGCTGTTGCTGGCCGCCGGAAAGCTCAAAGGGATAGGCGTCGCGCTTGTCGGCCAGGCCCACGCGTTCCAGGAGCCGTTCGGCTTCGGCAATGGCCTCGGCCTTGGGACGCTTCTGGACCTGCACCGGCCCCTCAATGATGTTCTTCAACACGGTCATGTGCGGGAACAGGTTGTAGTGCTGGAAGACCATGGCGCTGCGGTCGCGGAGGGCGGCTACTTCCTTCTTGCCCACCTTGGCCCCAAAATCGATGGCCAGCTCACCTGAGGCATCACCGCGGCCGAAGGTAACGGTGCCGCCGTCGGGTATTTCCAGTCCGTTGAGCGAGCGCAGGACCGTGGTCTTACCCGAGCCCGAGGGCCCGATCAGGGCCACTACCTGGCCACGGCGGATATCGATGTCGATGTCGCGCAGCACCTGGTTGCTGCCAAAGGCCTTGGCGAGGTTCCTGGCCTCCAGTACCGGGGCGACCCGCGGTTCCGGGGTATCAGTGGGCGACATAGCGGTCCAATCTCCTCTCCACGGCGGACTGCGCGGTGGAAAGGACCAGGCAAATGACCCAGTAGACCAGGGCGGCCTGCAGGTACAGGGCCATGAACTCTTGGCTGAAGGCAGCAATCTGCTGGGCATTGCGGAACAGTTCGGTGACCAGGATCAAGGATGCGAGGGACGTGTCCTTGACCAGGGAGATGAAGGTGTTGGACAACGGTGGGACGGATACCCGGGCCGCTTGCGGCAGGATGATGCGCAGCAGGGTCTGCGGCCGGGACATGCCGATGGTGTGGCCGGCTTCCCACTGGCCTTTGGGCACGGACAGGATGGCGGCACGGATGATCTCAGCCGCGTAGCCGCCAACGTTAAGGGAGAAGGCGATGATCGCGCTCGGCCAGGGGTCCAGCTTCACACCGATGCTGGGCAGCCCGTAGAAGATCACGAAGAGCTGCACCAGCAACGGAGTGCCGCGAATGACTGAAACGTAGAAACGGCCGATCCCCGAAAGGACCACGTTGGGGCTCAGCCGCAGCAGGGCAACCAGCAGCGCCAGCACCAGGCCAAATGCGAAGGACGCAAGCGTGAGGGGAATGGTCCCCGTCACGGCCCCAGTAATCAGGGGGCCGAAGGAGCTCCAGATGAGGTCCCAGTTCATCTATTTGGTGACGTCCGCGCCGAAGTACTTGGTGGAGATCTTCGCCAGCGTTCCGTCGGACTGGAGATCGGCGAGGGCTTTACTGACGGCCTTGCTGAGTTCCGTGGATCCCTTGCGGAAAACGAACGCACTCTCGGTCTTGTCCGGTGCCTCAGCTGCAACCTTCAAACCCGAGTCGGGGGTGGTCTTCGCGTAGTCGAGGTAGGTGAGCTTGTCGTTGACGGTGGCATCGACGCGTCCTTGCTGGACCAGGGTGGCGGACTGGGCCCACCCCTCCACAGCCTGGACGTTCGCGCCGGCTTCGACAGCCATCTTGTAGAAGTTGCTGGTCAGCGACTGGGCAGTGGTTTTGCCCTTGAGGTCGGCGAAGCTGTTGATGCTGTTGTTATCGGACTTGGTGACCACAACGCCCGTGGAGACGGTGTAGGGCGTGGAGAACTCGTACTTGGCTTTGCGTTCGTCATTGATGGAGATCTGGTTCGCGATGGTGTCGAAACGCTTGGCTTCCAGGCCCGCGAAGATGCCATCGAACTGGGTCTCCTGGAAAGTTGCCTTCACGCCTAGCTTGTCTGCCACTGCCCGTGCAATCTCGACGTCGTACCCTGTCAGGTCGCCGGCGCCCTCAGCATGGAAGGTGAAGGGGCGGTAGGTTCCTTCGGTGGCAATGACCAGTTCGCCTTTGGACTTCACATCGGAAAGGGACGTATCCGCGCCGGACTGGGCAGGAGCGGAGCCGCCGCCGCAGGCAGCAAGCGCAAGGGCGGCCGAGGCCAGGGTGGCAGCGAGGACTGAGCGTCGGGTGCGAAGGCTGTTCATGGAGCCATCTTAGTCACGGTGTGCGCGCCGCATTTGCTCCTGCCCGGCGAGGAAACAATTTTGCCGTTAAAAAGGCTGAGTGGGGGCGGTCCCCAACAGCCCGCCACCACTCATCCCCCCAATTGTGATCCGGTTGGCGCCACATCCACCGGAAACCCGTTCTCTGATTCCGGTGTCAGGCTGCAGCCGCTTTCACACATTCATGATTGTGCCATGATCTAATGCTTTTGTGAAAGTCTTACGCCAAGAGTCGTCGCTTTCGACGGGCGTAGGCCTTGGAAAACCAGATTCCGGCCAATCCGATGCACGTGGACATGGCAGCTGAGTAGTTGATGAGCACCCGCAGCCAGGCCTCTGAAAAAGGGATCAACGGGAAGAACTGGGAGAGCAGCAGCAAGCAAAGGCCCAGGAGCAGGAACCCCGAAGCCACGCGCAGCAGCACGGGAGCCGTGCTGGCCACGGTCCGCCAGATCGCAGGAACCAGGCAGGCGGCAACAAACCCGGGATACAGCCGGCCCATGGCCGCATAGCCGTCCAGGGAGGGCCCCCAGGTGAGGCCGCTCATTCCGGCCGAGGAACCCCTCGTGTCCGTGATGGCGAAGAAGTAGATGGTCAAGGCACCCACCAGTATGGCCGCAGTGATGCCGATGGGTCCGCGGATTGCACGTACGGCCGATTCTGATCCGAACGCCATGGCGATCTTGACGCCCATGAAGTAGAACGTGGCATACAGGAGGAACCGCAGCACCAGGTTGCCGATGTTCATCCCGCCAAGCCAGCCATCAATGACCAGATACGGCGCTTCGATGCTGATGAAAATGCTCAGGGTGATCAGCGAGAAGATGTAGAAGACATCCCGGTTCTCGCCGCGCAGGGCGCTGGGGATTCGTGCGAGGGTAATCGCGAGGCAAACAACCAGCGTGACCCAGGGCAGGACAGCCGTCATCCGAGGTTCTCCCAAATTCTTTCAGTACGTTCGTGGTCTTGTTCTTGTCGGCGCAGTGTCTTACCGAGTGCCAGCAGCCGGTCGCCGGCCAGGGTCACCAGTGAACTCTGGGTCATGGCGTCCAAGGCTTTCCGCCGGGCATCCGGTGGCCACCCGGCCTCCGCTTCGGTGATGAGTCCGCCGGCCACCAGTCCTCCCGCGGGCCCCACCCCGGCAGCGCGGGAGGTTGCGACAGCGAGTTCGGGCGGAAGCCTGTTGGCTGTCAGGTGCGCCGAAAAATTCTGGGGAGCGATCCCGGTGGCGACACTGACGCGGTGCCGCAACTCGCCGTCGTCGATCGCGTCCACCCAGTTCCGCACGGACGTGGGGTGCGGTGGCTCCGAAAGGTGCGGGGCGGGGGCGGAACCTGGCTCGCTTCGCTCCACCACGGCCCGCAACAAGTCGATGGTGGCCACCTGGCTCACCAGTTCGCAGGGCGTCGGTGGGACGGGGTCGCCACGAAGATCGGAGTAGAGGTCGAAAGTCGAGAGCGCCTGTACCGGGTTGATATGGAAACCGCGACTGATGCTGACCAAGGTGGATTCGGCCACCTTGCCGCGAACCAGCTGCTGGGCAAGGGTGGTCCTCTTGATGCCGGCGATCCTGCAGACGTCAGCCGTGCTGGCATCGGGCGCAACGCCGTGAAGCCAGCGCTGGAACGCCTTGGACTGTAATGGCATGTGGAACTTTCAGGAATGTGTCGCAGGGGCGGCCCGGTTTCGCTCGGCGGGAAACCGGAAGTGGGAGTACGAATCGATTTTACGCTGACGCCACATTGAATTATGCTTGATGATTGAACCCGTTGGTCCGTACACCCCCCAAGTCCGGACCAACGGGTTTTTCCATGCCTGCGGGAATCGCAGCCTGATTCCCTGCGTTTCCTTGCTGGAGGATAGACACAATGACTGCAACCTTGGTAGCCAAGGATCTTGCCGGTGGTCACGGCCACCGCACCCTTTTTTCGAAGCTTTCCCTCACCGTGGCGCCAGGCGACGTCGTTGGTGTGGTGGGCGCGAACGGCGCAGGTAAATCGACGCTGCTGCGTATCCTGGCCGGGGTCGACCAGCCGCAGGAGGGGACCGTCAGCCTCGCGCCGTCGGACGCTTTCGTGGGCTGGCTGCCGCAGGAACATGAACGTACGGACGGCGAAACCATCGCCGCGTACATTGCCCGCAGGACAGGCTGCGCCAAGGCCACAACCGAGATGGAATCCACAGCCGAAGCGCTCGGATCCGGTGCTCCCGGGGCCGACGACGCCTACTCCCTTGCGTTCGACCGGTGGATGGCATCCGGTGCCGCTGACCTTGAAGACCGCATCCCGGCAGTCCTGGCCGACCTCGGCCTGGAACTGGGCACCGACGCGCTCATGACGGGGCTCTCCGGCGGGCAGGCGGCCCGCGTGGCATTGGCCGCGCTGCTGCTCAGCCGTTTCGATGTGGTCTTGCTGGACGAACCCACCAACGACCTCGACCTGGACGGCCTGGCCCGGCTTGAGTCGTTTGTCCAAGGCCTGCGCGGCGGCGTGGTGCTGGTCTCGCACGACCGCGAGTTCCTGGCCCGGTGCGTCACCGCCGTCGTGGAACTGGACCTGGCACAGAACTCCGTTGCCGTCTACGACGGCGGGTACGAGTCTTTCCTTGAAGAACGCGCCATCGCCAAACGCCATGCCCGCGAACGCTACGAGGACTACGCAAACACCAAGGCGGACCTCGTTTCCCGTGCCCGCACCCAGCGTGAATGGAGCTCCCAGGGCGTCCGGAACGCCATGAAGAAGAACCCGGACAACGACAAGATCCGTCGTGCCGCCAGCACCGAATCCTCCGAGAAGCAGGCCCAGAAAGTCCGCCAGATGGAGTCCCGGATCGCCCGCCTCACCGAGGTGGAAGAGCCCCGCAAGGAATGGCAGCTGCAGTTCAGCATCGGCCAGGCGCCCCGCTCAAGTGCCCTCGTCGCCACCCTGCGCAACGTCGTCGCGCGCCAAGGCGACTTCACGCTCGGGCCGGTGAGCCTCCAGCTCAACGGCGGTGAGCGGATCGGCATCACCGGCCCCAACGGTGCCGGTAAGTCCACTCTGCTCCGGCTGCTGCTGGGGACACAGGAACCGGACGACGGCGACGCTTCCATGGGTGCCTCGGTGGCCGTTGGCGAGATTGACCAGGCCCGCGGACTGCTCGACGGCGGCAGCAACCTTGGCGACGCGGTTGAAGCCGTGCTGGTGGATTGGACTGCCGCGGACGTCCGGACGCTGTTGGCCAAGTTCGGCCTGAAGGCGGATCACACGTCCCGGACTGTGGATTCCTTGTCACCGGGGGAGCGGACCCGTGCCGCGCTCGCATTGCTGCAGGCCCGCGGAGTAAACCTGCTGGTGCTGGACGAGCCCACCAACCATTTGGACCTTCCTGCGATCGAGCAGCTTGAAGAGGCACTGGAAAACTACGAAGGGGCGCTCCTGCTGGTCACCCACGACCGCCGCTTGCTCGAAAACGTACGGCTCGATTCGCGTTGGCACGTGGACAATGGCCACGTCCAGGAGCTCCATCACACCCCAAGCCAGGAGAAGTAACCATGAGCATGGACCGCGTGGCCTGGAGCTCGCTGTACAACATCACCACTGCCAAGTCCGGCTCCAAGCCGTTCTCGAAGGAAACACTGAAGCGGGTGATGGCTTTTGCCGCCCCGCATAAGGGCAAGCTCATTGCCTTCGTCATCGCTTCGATCGCCGGAGCGTTCCTGGCTGTCGCCACCCCGGTCCTTGCCGGCCAGGTGGTTGACGCGATCATCGCCAACGCCGGGGTGGGAACCGTCATCTGGTTGGCTGTCCTGATTGCGATCGTGGCCGTTGGCGAAGCAGGCGTAGGTCTGCTGACGCGCTGGTTGTCGTCGATCATTGGCGAGGGCGTCATCGTGGACCTGCGCACCCGGGTCTTTGACCACGTGCAGCGGATGCCCATCGCCTTCTTCACCCGGACCCGGACGGGTGCGCTGGTGAGCCGCCTGAACAACGACGTCATCGGGGCCCAGTCTGCCTTTGCGGGCACCTTGTCCGGCGTGGTCAGCAACGTGGTGGCGTTGGCCCTGACATTGGCGGTCATGCTCAACACCTCCTGGCTGGTCACTGTGCTGGCCATGGTGCTGCTGCCGATCTTCCTGATTCCCGCACGCCGGATGGGCTCCAGGCTGGCGGATCTCCGCCGTGAAGCTGCCGCCCACAACGCCGCCATGGGAACCCAGATGACGGAGAGGTTCTCCGCGCCCGGAGCCACTTTGGTGAAGCTCTTTGGCCGCCCGGATGAAGAGTCCCGTGAGTTCGCCGCACGTGCCGGACGCGTCCGGGACATCGGTATCCGCACCGCGATGCTGCAGTTCACGTTCGTCACAGCTCTGACGTTGGTCTCGGCGTTGGCCCTGGCCTTGGTCTATGGCCTGGGCGGCTGGCTGGCGTTGGGAGGCCAGTTGGCTCCAGGCGATGTTGTGGTCCTGGCGCTGCTGCTGACCCGGCTGTACGCTCCGCTGACGGCCTTGTCCAATGCCCGCGTGGAAATCATGAGCGCTTTGGTCAGCTTTGAACGCGTCTTCGAAATCCTGGACCTGAAGCCCCTTATCACCGAGAAGCCGGACGCGGTTTCCGTGCCGGCTGGTCCGGTTGCGGTGGAGTTCGACAACGTCCGCTTCTCCTACCCGTCCGCAGACAAAGTCTCCCTGGCCTCGCTCGAAGAGGTTTCCACGTTGGACACCCGCGGTGGCGAGGAAGTCCTGCACGGTGTCAGTTTCCGTGTCGAGCCCGGCCAGACGGTGGCGTTGGTGGGTTCCTCAGGCGCAGGCAAGTCCACGGTGGCACAGTTGTTGTCCCGGTTGTACGACGTCGATTCCGGTGCTGTCCGGCTTGGCGGCCAGGCTCCCGGGACAGGCGTGGACGTCCGTGACATCCGCTTCGATTCACTGCGTGACACCCTGGGCATGGTCACCCAGGACGGTCACCTGTTCCACGAAACCATTGCATCCAACCTTCGCCTTGCCCGTCCCGACGCCACCGAAGAGGACATGTGGGATGTGCTCAGGCGGGCCCGCCTGGAACCGATGATCCGATCACTGCCCGACGGCTTGGAAACAGTGGTAGGGGAGCGGGGCTACCGGCTCTCCGGCGGCGAACGGCAGCGGCTCACGATTGCCCGGCTGCTCATCAAGCAGCCGCGCGTCGTCATCCTCGATGAGGCAACGGCTGCGCTGGACTCCACCAACGAAGCCGCCGTGCAGGCGGCCTTGGGCGAGGCGCTCGAGGGGCGTACCGCCGTCGTTATTGCGCACCGTCTGTCCACCATCCGGGCAGCCGACGCCATCTTGGTGGTGGAGGACGGCAGGATCGTGGAGCGTGGCACGCATGCCGAGTTGCTGGCCGCCGATGGCCGCTACGCCGAGCTGTACCAAACCCAGTTCGCCGAAGCCACGGCGGTTGCCCAGGAAGCCGTCCCGGAGTTGTAACGCCTCCCGCGCCTTGCTTAGCTGCGACCTGCTTAGCTGCGACCTGCTTAGCTGCGACCTGCTTGGGCTGCGGCAAGGGCGGGGAGCACGTGGTCGGTCAGAAGCGGCGCAAGGTCCCCGGGCAGCGGCGCATGGAGGTCCAGCCAGCGGATCTCGGCGATCTCCGCCGAAGGGTGTGCCAACCAGGTTCCGGGGGCCGTGAACACGGTGGCTTCAATGGTGGTTTCAGCCTCGTTGGCGGCCGCAGCGAGCCAGGCACCCATGGGTTGGAGCTCTTCGGCCGGCACACCGATCCCGACTTCCTCCAACAGCTCGCGGGAAGCGGCCTGGGCCGCGGTTTCGCCGTGCTCGGGCTTGCCGCCGGGGTGCATGAACTTGTCCGTTCCGCGCTTCCGGACGGTAAGGAGGTGCCCGGCTTCGTTGTAGACGCAGACGGCGCTGACAATGATCAGGTTCATTTTTGCCTCTTCACATGCGATTCGAGCAGCAGATCCTTCGCAGGACCACGGACATCCCAGGCGAAACTGAACGAATCCGGCCCCTCGTAGCTGTAACTGACGCGGTAGTCGTCGGGATCGCACCAGTGCTCGTCCTCATGGCCCTGCTCGGAGAAGCTCATGGTGTGGAAGGGCCTGCCGTCCGGGAAAAAGACATCCATCCGCTCGGGCGAAGTGCCAGGCTTCAGGAGGTATTCGCGGAATGCCGCGCCCGAATGGGTGGGCCAATGCATGGTTCCGTCTTCACGGTAGTCCAGGCCGCCGTCGGGGTTCTCCGTGTAACGCACGACGCCGGTAAAGGTACCGCGGGTGCCGGAAGCCCGGTCCAGGAGGGTCCGCTCCACGTGCCAGCTGCCGGCCAGGTAGGCCCGCAGGTCCGGGGTGGGCTGCTGGTGGTTCAAGTGCCCTCGATTGGAATCGAACCAACGACACCGGCTTTAGGAGAGCCGTGCTCTATCCACTGAGCTACGAGGGCCTGCGTCCATGGCATGAAACCCATTGCTGGAGCTCAGGGCCCGGACACGACTACAAGCATACAAGCTGCCGGGGCAGTGCCTGAACACGGCTAGGCTGGCGACCATGAAAGGGCACCTGACCACGGCGGCTCCCGCCGGATCGTTCCTACCCGATGTGCGAAGCGTCCGCGCGACCATTGGAGGCTGGGCGCAGCTGAGCGTCGTCCAGTACTTCGTGGCGGAGGCCGCGGTGATCCAGGCCTGGGCTGGTCCGGAGCCCTACAGCAGGGCAACCGGGTACATCAGCGACCTCGGGGCGGTGTCCTGCGGTGTCTACGAGGACAGGGCGGTGTGCTCGCCGTTGCATCTGCTGATGAACGCATCCTTTGTGGTGCAAGGCCTGGGGCTGGTCCTAGGTGCACTGTTCCTGACTGCCGGGCTCCTGTACGTCGCTGCGCGTCCGGGAATGCCTGCCCGGCGATTCCGGGACGCACCGAACACCCCGGCTCCCGTCCGCGTGCTGACTGTACCGTGGCTGTTGTCGGTCGCGGTCAGGGTCCTGACAGGGGTGGCCGGAGTGGGAACGGTGGTTGTCGGCCTGGTACCCGAGGACCTGGGTTCTCCGTGGCATTTTGCGGGCGCACTGATGTTCTTCATCGGCGGCGGGTTCACCCTGATCCTGCTTGCCGTCCTGTGGTTCCGGCAGACTCCGGTGAGTTGGTTCCTCGGCGCCTGCGGGCTGGTCTGCCTGGGGGCGCTCATTGCTGGGGGGATCACCCGTATGCATGTGCCCCAGCCCGGAACCCTGGAGCGGCTGATGGGCTATCCCGTCACCATTGGGTTGGCGGCGGCGGGCCTGGTGATCGCCCAGCGCGTGCGGCGGCACCGAAGGGAGCTCAAGGCGCGAGGTGTGCTGGGCTCCGGGCCTCGCACCCTTTCGCGCTGATCGCACCCGTCATCCCTGGTGCGCGTGGCGGGTAGTGGTGCGCCGCCGGCGAACAGGTGGTGCGCTGGGCGGGCAGGAGCGCGGAAAAATCAGGCGGGCTTGGCGTTCTTTCGCCCGAGGAACACCGCAGCCACGCCGCAGACGAGGCTCACCAGGAAAAGCACCCACGACGCGACCGTCACTGCGGAAGCCAAAGCCACCGCACCGGCGTCGGGCGTTTCGGCGGCAAGCATGGAATCGATGGCCACGTTCGACCACAGGTGGGCCACCGCGAACAGCAGCGGAGCGGCCCACATGGCCCAGCGCCAGGACTCGCGGGCCACGTTGGTGCCGATCAGCAACAGCCAACTGAAGCCGAAAATCAGCGGGAACAGCGTGCCGGCGGTCTTGTGGACATAGTTCAACTGGCCCCGCGCGGAGTCGTCCATCGCGGCGCGAAGCTGCGACACGTAGTCCTGCGAGAACCCGCCGATCAGCGAATCCGGCATGGCAAGGCCACCGGAGAGCTGCGTCATCTGGTTCAGGGTCAGCAGGTGCAGGTACCAGAACAGGAACAGGCTGGCCACGACGCCTGCGATCACAATGAGCTTGGAGTTGCTCTGGGCCTTCTGCGGGGTGCGCTGCGTGGTGGTGTTGATCACTGGCGGCAATGAGTGGTCCGGGACCGCCGCCTTTGCTCCGTGCTTCCTGATGCGCTGCGCTGGTGTCTTGGCCATGTCATTCATTATCCCGCCACATAAGCTGGACCCATGACCACCGGCAGGCACACCGCAACTGAACTCGATCCCGCACTCGACGATTACCAACTGGCGAGCGCCCTGGTCCGCGAAGCAGGCCAACTGGCACTGCTCATGCGGATGGGCGGCCTGCAGGGTGAACGGAAGACGTCGGTGTCCGACGTCGTCACCGCAGCAGACCACGCGGCCGAGGCCTACGTCCTGGAACAGCTGCGGCGCAGCCGCCCGGATGACGGCATCCTCGGCGAGGAAGGCGCATCAGTGGCCGGCACCAGCGGCCGCACCTGGGTGATCGACCCCGTGGACGGAACGTACAACTTCCTGCACGGCTCCACATACTGGTGCTCGGCGATTGCGTTGAAGCGCGACTCGGGGGACACCACCGTGGATCCCGAGGTTCTCTTGGGTGCCATCTTCCAGCCGGAACTGGACAAGCTCTGGGTGGGTGGCCAGGAACACCCGGCAACCCTGAACGGGGAGCCGATTTCCGGTTCCGGGGACCGACTTGTCGGCGAGATTTGCGCGGCAACCTACATCCACCCCACCTGGCTGGCAGACCCCCGCACGGCCATGCCTTGGCACGCCGCCGCCATCACCGCCGCGTCCCTGCGCATGTTCGGTTCCGGTTCCTGCGACCTCGGCCGGGTCGCGGATGGCGAACTCGGATGCTGGTTCCAGCACAGCTGCCCGGAATGGGACTGGCTCCCCGGCAAGGCGATCGTCCGTGCGGCCGGCGGGGACACCGCCGTCGTGACAGTCAACGGAATGAACTGGTTCGTCGCGGGAGGCCCGACGGCGGTCCGCGACTTAAGCGCGGCCCTCACCTCAGTTCCCCAGTTTGCCTAGGAGCCCTATAGGGCGTTAACCCCTTCGGGTACCCCTGCGAACCGCCACCGTTTGCCCTTGTTACTTTGCACCGGGGGCGACTGCCCCCACGGTCTCAGCTGCAGAACAGCCCTGTCCTGCAGCGTTCGCAAGGGGGAAGTACTTGAACAGCAAGAGCAAGCTGTGGCCCACAGCCGTCGGCGTTACTGCCGTCTCGGCTTTGGCCATCGGCCTCGTCGCCGCACCCGCGGCAAATGCAGCACCCACTGACGTGATTTCGCTCGGCAGTGGACAGATCATCGATGGTTCCGTCCTGGCCATCCCGAACTTCGCCAACCTGGCCGCCAACGGCGCCGCAACCGCCCAGCAGGTAGGCACACCGCCTACCGGTCCTGCGGTCATCGAAGCCACCGACCCGCTGGACCTCAGCGCCGTCTTCGGCGTCGTCAACGTCGGTGCGGGCAACATTCCGCTGCTGCAGAACAACGGCATCATCCAGGTTGGTGCGGTCAGCCAGTACGGCAAGGCCGTCAACGATGGCTCCTCGGAAGCTTTTTCCGGCACCGTCAGTGGTGCTCCGGGACTGGTCACGCTTCCTGCGGGCCTCCCGACCTCCGGTGACCCGGCCATCCCGGCAGCCCGCATCACAGCCGGAACTGCCGCCATCCTCGGTGGCACCAACCTGGTGGACCTCACCATGGACATCTCCACCCTTGCCGCAGCAGCCAAGAAGGACCAGGGCGCTTCACCTCAAGGCGCCTACGCCGTCGCGGGCGTTTCGGCCAACGTTGGCGGCACGCTGGTGGGAGGCGTCTCCACAGCACTCACTCCGTTGCTGAACACCGCCAACGTGGCCTTGTCCGCTGTTGGCCTGCCCATCACCAATCCGCTCGCCAGCGGCGTCATCCAGATCACCGAGGCTGACCTGTTGGCCGCGGCGGGTGTCGCAGACCTGAACTCGCTGCCGGCGGGTACCGATCTGGTCTCCTTCCTGCCCGCGGCAGTGTCCACCAAGATCCAGAGCATCCTGGCAACCACCTTGTCCAGCACCCGCGCGGCTGTTCAGGCACTGCCCGACACTCTTCCGCCCCTCGGATTGCCGAACGTCGCCAAGACCACTGCCTTGCTGGCAGTCACCACCCTGGAAACGGCAGTCAACGGGTTGGTAGGTGGCCTGAGCACCAGCCTGGTTACTCCGTTGGGCAACGCGTTGACGGCTTTGGTTTCGGCCAAGGTCAACATCCAGGAAACAGCACCCTCGGGTGCCTTCACCCAGCGCGCCTTGCAGGTTGGAATTGCCGGTGGCTCCATCGCCACTGTCAACCTCGCCAGCGCCACAGTTGGTCCGAACCTGGACGCAGCGGCCATCCCGCTGGTCAACACCGACACCATGGCCATCAGCGGTGGCGTGGCACTCCTGGCACTGCTCACCTGGCTGTTCGTTCGCTCGCGCCGCCAGACTGCGGTAGCTGCTGCCTGATCGCTGTGAGCGCATCAAGCACCAGCGAAAGGAGAACGCCTTATGTACGGCCATAACTGGACTGCAGGCGGCACGGCAGCCGGGGGCACCGCCCTCGCTGCTACCGGTGCCCCAACCCTCGGCTGGGTCATCCTGGTGGGTGTCGCACTGCTGATTACCGGCTTCGTGGTCCTGCGTAACAGCAGGCTCAAGGCTGCGAAGCGGGATACGGGCCCCAACCCGTAGCACTACCGGCGGGACGGCTCCTGCAAGGGCCGTCCCGCCACCCTTTCCTCCCATCCTGGCCGATCGGCCAAGCCCTAAGCATCGGAAATTCATGTCGGTACTCGAATCCGCCCAAGCATTGGCTTTTGTGCTGCTGGTGGTTTTTCTGTCGTACATCCTGGTGATCCTGGTCCCGTTCCTGCGGCGAAAGCCTGATCCCGAAGGCGATCCCGGCACCTTCTCCTGGCACGTCTTCATTCCTTGCCGTGACGAGGAAGTGGTGATCGGCAAGACCCTTGAACTGCTCAGGGCGCAATTCCCGCAAGCCCACGTCTGGGTTGTCGACGACGACAGCGACGACGCGACCGCGGAACTCGTCAGCGCGGCCTCCCGCCACGACGACATGATCCACCTGGTCCGCCGCCGGCGTCCGCTCGCCCGCACCGGCAAGGGCGACGCCCTCAACGCCGCATACCGCACCCTGGATTCCTGGCTGCCCGCCGGCGTCGACCGTTCTTCGGTGATCGTCCTGGTGGTCGACGCCGATGGCCACCTTGCTGACAACGCCTTCCGGCAGGCGGCCGGTCCGCTCGCCTTCGGCGACCCCGAAGTAGGTGCCGCACAGACAGCGGTCTGGATGTCCAACCTGGACGATCCCGATCTTCAGGGCGGCGCAGGCCGGGAACGGATCAGGCGCACGTTTGGCCGCTACCTGGTCCTGATGCAGGACATGGAATTCAGGACCACCATCGCGGCGATGCAGTCCCTGAGGCGGCACACGCTGACGGTTGGCTTGGGTGGCAACGGCCAATTCACCCGGCTGTCTGCTCTCGATGCCATTGCCAGGACCTCGGGCCAACCGTGGCACGGGGCATTGCTGGAGGACTACGAACTGGCCATCCACATCATGCTGGGCGGCTATAAAACGGTCTACATGCATGACACCCACGTTGCCCAGGAAGCGCTGCCGGACCTGCGCCGGCTCCTGACGCAACGGACGCGCTGGTGCCACGGCGGCATGCAGTGCAGCACCTACCTGAAACGGATTTTCGAGTCGCCGTACTTCAGCAACGTTGGCGCCATCGAATCCAGCTACTTCCTCATTCAGCCCTTCATCCAGATCATCGGGCTGGTGCTCTGGCCCACGCTGTTCGTCACCATGGTGGCGCAGGGCGCACTGACCATGGGCAGCTTTGTTGCGTGGATCTCGGCAGCGTGGTTCATCATTCCCTTGATCATCGCGACGGGCGTCCTGCCTTTCGCCCTCTGGGGGCTCGTGTACAGGCGGCACGTCGCTCCGGAGAAGAACTTCATGACCGGTATCGCGTGGGGCCTTGGCTATTGGCTTTACATGTACCAGAACTACGTCACCGTGCTGAGGGCCACGTACCGCCTCATCACCGGCCGCCAAGGGTGGGCGAAAACACGCCGCAACCATGAAGCCGACGTCAAACTACTAGCGAAGGAAGCCTAGTGGCTGCGAGCGCCAACCTCAGCGACATCAACGTTCCCCGGGGGCCGCGGTCCGTCCCCGTGCAGAAGGCCCGTGGTGGAGGTGTGCTCGGGTTGCTGTTCCTGGCCGCCGCCACGGTGGCCATGCTGCAGCAGGAACACATCAGGGCAGCGGAGGCATGGCTGATGGCTGCGGTTTTCGATGGGATCCTGGGCGGGGCGTCCTACAGCGTGGACGACATCATCTTCCACAACGTGGGGGCAGGCCAGCCCTACGCCCTCATGGTCACCGGACTGTGCTCCAGCGCGGTCCTCCTCACACCTATCGCCGCGTTGGCGGGGGTCCTGTTCCTGATGGGGCGGATTCCTGTGTCGCGGCTCATGCCTGCCACCCTGATCGCCCTGGCTATCGTCTGCCTGAGCAACGCAACCCGGTATTTCATGATCGCCGCAGCCCAACAGAGCTGGGGACAGCAGGGCTTTGACCTCATGCACCACTTCCTGGGTTCGTTCGTGGTGATCTTCGGCTTCGTGGCCGCCATCATCGTCCTGGTGCGCGCCGCCGTCGTCCGCAAGGACCGATCCGTTGCCAAGCGGAGGGGCCGGCGTGCGTCCTGAACTGCCGGCCGTGCTCCCGGCGCTCGCCATCGCTGCGGCTTTGATCCTGACCGGCTGCGGTGCCGGTCCCGCTACCGATGCGGAGGTTGGTGCGGTCTCCGGGGACAACGCAGTCCGCGTGGGCCAGTGCTACCTCATTTCAACACCGGAAGAGTATGGTGCCAGCAGCCATACGGGTCCGGCGGTTGCCTGTTCCGAGCCGCACACCACCCAGACATTCCTGGTGTCTACGGTGCCTCAGCCGCTGTCCGGGCAAGCGGAGCGTCCGCTCCACGAGCAACTCCAAAACCTCACTGCCCGTTTATGCCCGGCTACGGAACTGCGCAAGTACCTGGGTGGCGCCGAGCGCGACGCCACCACCGGCATGGCCATCACCGGGTACTATCCCACCCGCGCCGCATGGTCGGCCGGGAGCCGGACTGTCCGCTGCGACGTCCTGACCACCACGGCTGACCTGGCGCCCAGGGAGACCAGGGCCGATCTCAAGGAGGCCCTGGCAAGGCCGGAATCCGCCCCGATCCGGCTTTGCTACACCCAGGAGATCACAGACGGCGTGCTGGGTTCCGAAGGCACTGACACCCCCTGTTCCGAGCCGCACACTACCGAGGATGTCAGTGCTTGGTTCGGGCAGGACGCTTCGCTGGTGCCTTTGGCGGCGCAGCAGGAACGCTGCCTTCCCTTTGTGCTCGACTTCCTGAAGGTGCGTGTTCTCCCGGCGGATGTGGAAGTCCGGCCGATAGTCCGTATCGACGGCGGGGCCCGGGCTGTCCGCTGTGGCGTGGCACCGTTGCAGGGATCGGGGCCGGAGCCCTGGACCGGGACCCTTGCCCCTGTTGCCGGCTCTGTGAGTGCGGAGGCCGCGAATGGTTGAGACCACGGTTGGGAAATCAGCCACGATCGAGGACGCTGCGGAGTTCGCTCCTGTTCCCGTGCGGTCCGGCGTGGGCCCACGGCCGGGCCCGCTGCGCATGGCGGGGAGGTTCCTCGCGCGGACGTTCGGTCCTGGAGAATTGACCCTGGGGGGAGTCCGAACCCCGGCCATCGTTGCTGGGCTGGTGTCCGCCATTGCGATGCTGGTGCGGCTGTTTGTGCCGGGTCCGGTGGGGGTGGCCGACCAAGGAGATGGCAATGGGCTGGTCTGTTCCCTGGGCGTAAGCAACGTCCGGCCCTGGGACTACGCAGATTTCACGCGGTTCATCTACCCCAGCTGGACACCCCACCCGCTGGTGGGTGAGGCGTGCGGTGCTGCCGGATCCGGTGAGCCGGTGTACTCGTCCCAGCTTGCCTTCCTGTGGTTGGGGAAGCTGGCTACCCCGCTCTTTGGCTGGGGTGATGGGCTGGATATGCGCGCAGTGGGCATCATCTGCTGCCTGGTTTTCGGCTTTTTGATCGCCGGGCTCGTTGTTGTGCTCCCGGGCCGTGCGAGCTTCCGGATCCTCATCGCCGCTTTGGTGACTGCGGTAATGGCGGATGGCGTCTTCGCTGATTTTTTCATCTCTCCCTACCCGGAGCCCGCAGCCTTCCTGGGAACGCTGGGTTTGTTGGTGGCCCTCTTGAACTACTGGAACGGGACCCGGAGCCGCTGGGTGACCATCCTGCCGGTGGCAGGTGCTGGCATCTTCACCATCGCGGCCAAGCCCGAGATGGTGTCGTGGCTGCCAGTGCTGGTCCTGGCCTTGCTGTGGTTGCCGCAGCGGACCGCTCGACGCGCAAGCCGCCGGGCACCGGAAGGCGGCACTTGGCATCGCTTTGCCCTGCCGGTGGTGGCGATAGCGGTCATTGCGGCTTTCGCGGTGGCTTTCATGGCCGTGCAACCGAAGCGCACCGCCGAGCTGAACCTCTACAACGCGGTTTTTGCTGAACTGCTACCGCACAGCCCCACCCCGGAGGAGGACCTGACCTGGTTGGGGCTCGATCAGGGATTTGTTGCTGCGAGTGGCACTACCGTCGCGTCACCGAGGTCGGCTGCCTTGAACCCGAAATTCCACGAGTTCCAGGAAGAGATGGGCGCCGGCAAACTTGCAGGTTTCTACCTCACCCACCCTGAACGGCTGATTGGGATGGGCGAACGCGGGATTACCGCCATGCTGACGCCTGAACTGGGCTACATCGGTTCGTTCATGGAGGGACAGGGCCACGAGCCGTTCGCGAAGGACCACCGCTTCCCGGTTGTCTTGGGCCTGTTGACGGCACTGAAGGCGGCGCCCGTTGCTTTGGTGGCAATGCAGCTGCTGACGCTGCTCCTTGGACTCGCCGTGGCCTTCCGCAAGAAGGCCGCCGTAGGACGCCTGGCGGTGGTGGTGGTCGTGGCAGGGTGGCTGCAGTTCTGGGTGGTGGTGCTGTGGTCCGGGCAGCCCGAGATCTATCGGCAGCTACTGCTCTCAGGTTTCCACGCGGCTTTGTGTGTCCCGTTGCTGGTTGCACTGATCAGCATCCTCGCATCCGGGCCGGAGCGGGGACAGCAGCAAACGGCTTCCCAGGCCACGCCCGGATTACGTGATCCAGCCGTCAGCGCTTAGCTGATTCCGCAGGCTGATCACGTTGCTGAGCCTGATCCCGGCGGCCGCATACCGCTGCCTGATCCGATGCAGGTGGGCCTTGACGGTTTGTTCGCTGATGCCCATGGCATCAGCCACCCCACGCACAGGCAAGGCGTCGCTGCCCAGGTAGAGTTCGGCGAGGCGTTGTTCACGAAGCGACAGCTTGATCCGTTCCGGTGCCGTGTCCACCATGACCGCCGCGACTTCCGGGGGCACATAAAGCTTCCCGGCGGCCACGGCACGGATGGCGTGCTCTATATGCTGGGGCCCCGCGGCCTTTGGGACATACCCAAGGGCCCCAGCGGTACAGGCCGCCCCCGCGTCCCATCCGTCCAGCGCGGTGGCAAGGACGACGACGCGAAGGCCCGCCCGTACCAAGTGGCGCACGGCCGCTACCAGGTCCTCGTGGCTGTCCAAGGTGCCCAGCACAGCAACCTCGATCTCTTCCGCGGCCCAGGCGGCGCCCTGGTCGCTGGGCGGAAGGGCGGTGGAACTTGCCTTGATCATCAGGTCCGGCGCGTTGCAACGGAGCCAGGCATCCAGTGTGTCGATCATCAATTGGTGGCGGTCCACCACCAGCACCCGCGTCACCACAGCCGGGGCGCTTTCATGTGGACAAGGATGCTGGCACCGCCAGGATCCCTCTGGACCCGGGGGTCTCCCAGGGTTTCCAATTCGCTCCACAGAGCCGGGGTGCAGCGGCTGGGATTGAGGTTGCGCACCCTCCACGTGATGAGGATGCGGTCTTCCATGTCGGGTTCAAGAAAGACGTGGAGCTTGCCACCGCCGCCCGCGCCCGCTGCCGGGGTGCCACCGCCGTCCGCGCCCGCTGCCGGGGTGCCACCGCCGTCCGCGCCCCCGACCGGGGTAGCCAGGAGCATGGTCACTGCCAGGACCGCCGAACGCTGCGCGTGGGGGATGCGCTCCGCAAGGTCCGGCTGGGCCGCCACAGCCACCGTGGATTCCATCCGGGCCAGGCGCAACGCGGCGACGAGCCACGTGCCCGATTGCAGCAGCATCAACTGCCCCCTGAGTTGTGAGGCCAATGCCTGTGCTTCTTCGGCCACTGTTGGATCCTGGGCAAGCTGCTGGTTCCTGGCCACCTTGGCGAACAGCTCCTGAATTTGGTGGTGCGTCTGTGCCAGTAGATCGGACGGCGAGAACACATCGGACGGCGAGTCGACGATTGGATCAGCGGGTGGTTCCTGCGGAGCGGGTAATGCGTCGCGTTGCCGGGAGACGGCCAGTTCCATCCGGCTTTGGATACCGATGACCGCCAAGGCTCCCAGAAGGCCTGGAATGAGGGTGATAAAGAAGATGAGGAGCCCTTCACCGGACCCAAAACGGGGCGTCGTAGCGTAATAGACGGCGCTGAGGACCGCGTTGACTCCCACCAGGAACAGGAAACCCATCAGGTCCCATCGCATGCTCAACAGAAAAACCAGGGCCGCCCCCATGAGGACGTTGAACGCCAACGCGGCGTAGCCTGAGTCCGCGGTGACCGTACTCGCCGTGGCAAGACCGGAGGCGATGGACGTGCCGAGCCAGCCCAAGCGCAGCCAGGGCAAACGCGATGCCCTGGTCTTTGGATCCGAAGCGAACATCGCAAGAGTGAATCCCAGCAGGTCGAAGGCTTGTGCGCCCAGTCTCATGATGTCCCGGTCGCTTCCGTCCAGGGAGTTGGCGGAGGTGATAAAGGAGATCGACCAAACGGTCAGGGTCCCGGCCAAGAGAATGCTGCGGGACAGGAACAAGGGACCGGCTTTGCCCGAAATGTACGGATGTTCCGCCTTCATGCCGGGTCCGCGTTTCATGGTGCGTCCACGTCCAGGACCACGGTGGTGCCGCGGCCGGGGGCGGACAACACCCTGGCATGTCCGCCGACGTCGTTCATGCGCTGGAGCACCGACTGCCGTAGGCCGAAACGCTCCGCCGGCACAGCTTCTGCGTTGAATCCGGAGCCCGCGTCGCTGATCAGTACCGACACCGATGAACCGGACCGGGAGACGAGGACATCGACGTGGTCGGTGCCGGCATGCCGGGCAGCGTTGACCATGCACTCTTCTGCCGCGTCAACGAGAGCGCTCTGCAGGTTCTCCGGCAACGCGCCGGCCTCACCATAGACCTCGACCGTGAAAAGCTTGCCGCTTTGGCGGGCGGCCCGGTCCCTCAGCACCTCGGCAAGTTCAGGAACACTGGAAGGTTCGACGACGGCCACCCCCGCCTGGGTGCGCGGCCCGCCGTCGCCCCGCACTGCTGGGGCGACTGCGGCGTTAGGTGCGGTTGGCCCGGTAACCGGTCCGCCGGCGTCGTGCGTGGCGGAGGCCAGCAGGGCACGTAACTCTTCAGGGTCGGCCCCGGCCCCGCCGCGGGCGAGCACTGTCAGCGTCCTGAGGGTCGTGTCGTGGAGGAGCCTGGCCTGGGCCATGGCGGCGTCGGCCGCATCGCGCGCCAAGGCCTGGGCCGTGGCGGATTCCTGCCGGATCGCCTGGTCATCGCAGTGGATGGCCACTGCCTTTGGTGCTGAATGGCGGATGACGAGCATGACGAACCAGGCGCCCAGGACCGTCAACGCGGTGGTGGGGCCCAAGCGGTGGATCACGGACACAGCGTAGGTGTGCCCGAATACCAACAGACCGAGGAACGCGGTAAACAGAACGGAGCGCCACGTGTTCCGTAACGCCAGGACCAGGACAGAGCTTGTAGCCAGCAGAACCGAATGTGCCAGGAGCAGGGAGTCGGAGTCCTGCCGGAACGTGACCCCGGTCAGAAGCTCGGACAAGGTGATCAGGGCCAGGACGGTGACAAGCCGGACGGGCCACGCATCGGTGCGGAGCATCGCAGCAAGGCAGGTGACGAGGACAACCACAACAGCGGTGGTGGCGGGGCTTCGCCAAGCGGTCCCGTCGCTGACCGGCCCGGCGTAGATCCATGTGGCCGCGACGAAAACGAAGCTGACCACGGCCCCGCCACGGGCCAATAAATCCGAACTACCCAGAGCCTCCCGGCTGGCCACCGGTCGGTCGATCCATGCCCCCATGAATGTCTCCCCCGAAACGTGTCACCTAATATGGTGACGACTTAGGCAGAATCATATGTGGGGAGGTCTGAAATGCTGCGCTACCCACTATCCCGACCCACCATCGAAGTGGACATCGTCGAAGACCACGCGGTCCTGCGGGAGGGCCTCGCCCAGTGGATCCAAGCCAATGCCCCAGGGATCCGGGTTGTGGGAAAGTTCGCTTCCTGGGCCGAAGCTGCCGCCCACATCGGAGCCCTCTCGGATGTCGTGGTCCTGGACGTCCTGCTGGGCGACCATGTGCCGCTGCGCGCAAAAATCCAGGCAATCCTCTCCGCCGGGCCACAAGTGGTGGTCTGCAGCTCAGTCCTCGATCCGGCCGTCATGAGGCAGGCTATTGCGGCGGGCGCCCTGGCGTACATCCCCAAGACCGTGTCGGCCGGCGTGGTGGAAAATGCGATCCGCAACGCAGCGCTGGGAAAGCCATATGTTACGGCGGAAGTCGCGGCCGCACTGGCTGCCGAGCGGTCCGGGCCGGTGTTGTCGGCCCGGGAACACCAGGTGGTGTCCCTTTACCTCGGCGGGACCGCCGGAACCCTCGCCGAGACGGCCAACGTCCTGGGGATTTCCGTCGATGGGGTGAAGAAGCACCTGGCGTCGGTGCGGCGAAAGTTCCAGGACGGTCCCGACCCACTGACCAGGCCCGCACTCAGGGACAGGCTGGTTGCAGGAGGCTGGCTGGTGGAGGACCCGGACCACTAGTGTTCGAAGGCCTGGAACCAGGGTCTGTGGACAACGCGCCGCTGACTGTCAGGGGCACCGCCTAGACTGGTAGGCACCATGGATATGTTGTTCGACCCCTACGCAGACGGCCCCTTCAAAGCAGGCACCAAAGCCCCAGCCAAGGCTGCCCCGGAGCTTTCCGGCTCCGGTGGAGGCCTGGGTGGCGCCCGACTGCAGGAGGGCAACGGCGGCTCATCGGGCCCTTCCGACGGGCCTGCCTCGGGAGGGTGGAGCAACAACGGTGCGTCCGGCCTGCCGTCCGCGGATGCGCTCCTTCAAGGGTTGAACCCGCAGCAGGAAGAAGCGGTCAAGCACGCCGGGAGCCCCTTGCTGATCGTCGCCGGCGCCGGTTCGGGCAAGACCCGCGTCCTGAGTAACCGCATCGCCTACCTCATCGCCACTAAGCGCGCCCACCACGGCGAGATCCTGGCCATCACGTTCACCAACAAAGCCGCAGCAGAAATGCGGGAACGCATCGAGGCATTGGTAGGTGCCCGTGCCAAGGCCATGTGGATCTCCACGTTCCACTCCTCCTGCGTGCGCATCCTGCGCAGGGAAGCCGCGAACGTCGGCCTCAACTCGAACTTCTCAATCTACGACTCCGCGGATTCGCTGCGCCTTATCACACTGGTGTCCAAGAACCTGGACCTGGATCCCAAGAAGTTCCCGCCCAAGGCCATCCAGCACAAGATCTCCGCCCTGAAAAATGAGCTGATCGACGCCGACTCCTACATTTCCTCGGCCAACCACAACGACCCTTTCGAGCAGGCCGTGGCAGAGGTCTTCAAGGGCTACGCCCAAAGGCTACGCCAGGCCAACGCCATGGACTTCGACGACCTCATTGCCGAGACCGTCTACATGTTCCGCGCGTTCCCGGCGCTCGCAGAGTCCTACCGGCGGCGTTTCCGGCACGTACTGGTGGACGAGTACCAGGACACCAACCATGCCCAGTACGCGCTGGTCCGGGAGATCGTGGGCCTGGGCTCCGAGGCCGGGGTCGAACCGAGCGAACTCACGGTCGTGGGCGATTCCGATCAGTCCATCTACGCCTTCCGTGGCGCCGACATCCGCAACATCGTGGAATTCGAAGCGGACTACCCCAACGCCCGGACCATCAAGCTTGAACAGAACTACCGCTCCACCCAGAACATCCTCAGCGCCGCCAACTCGGTGATCTCACGCAACCCCAACCGCCAGGAGAAGCGCTTGTGGACTGCGGAGGGCGACGGCGAAAAGATCGTTGGCTACGTGGGCGAGAACGAGCACGACGAAGCCCAGTTCATAGCCAAGGAAATCGACCGCCTGCAGGACGAGGACGGGCTGCGCCCGGGCGACGTCGCCATCTTCTACCGGACCAACGCACAGTCACGGTCCATCGAAGACGTCCTGGTCAGAGTGGGCCTGCCGTACAAGGTTGTGGGCGGCACGCGCTTCTATGAGCGCAAGGAAATCAAGGACGCCCTGGCTTACCTGCGCGTCCTGGTGAACCCGGACGACGACGTCAACCTCCGCCGCGTACTGAACGAACCCAAGCGGGGGATCGGTGACCGTGCGGAGGGCGCTGTTGCGGCTTTGGCGGAGCGGGAACGGACGTCCTTCATGGCGGCCGCACGCCGGGCGGACCAAGCTCCGGGAATGGCCACGCGCTCGGTGAACGCGGTGCTCGGATTCGTGAAACTGCTGGATGACCTCGCCGAAGTTGCCTCGGGCTCGGGTGCTGCGGCAGCCCTGGAAGCGGTGCTGGAACAGACCGGTTACCTCGCCGGCCTGCGAGCAAGCAACGACCCCCAGGATGAGTCCCGGGTGGAAAACCTTGCTGAGCTGGTGGCCGTGGTCCGTGAATACGAACGCGACAACCCCGAAGGCACACTCGGCGAGTTCCTCGAACAGGTCTCCCTGGTGGCCGATGCCGACCAGATTCCGGACGCACCGGGCGCAGACATCGACGCCGCAGTGGCAGAGGCCAAGCGCATGGGCGTGGTGACCCTGATGACGTTGCACACGGCCAAAGGCCTGGAGTTCCCGGTGGTGTTCCTTACAGGTATGGAACACGGGATCTTCCCGCACCAGCGCTCGGCCACCGATCCCAAGGAACTGGCTGAAGAACGGCGCCTGGCATACGTCGGATTGACGCGTGCCCGCAAGCGGCTCTACGTTACGCGCTCCGAGGTCCGGAGCATGTGGGGCCAGAGCCAGTACAACCCTGCCAGCCAGTTCCTCGAGGAAATTCCCTCCGAGCTGGTGGAGTGGAAGCGTGAAGGCATGAGCCGCCAGGCCGGTGGCTGGGGAAGCGCCCCTATCGGCTCCAACCGTTACGGTGGTTCGTTCTGGGGTGCGGGTACCTCCCGGGGAGCCGCCGCCAGCCCCACCGCAGGTTTCGACGCCGACGTCCCTGCCGCCGTCGCACGCAACAGGGTGCAGCCACAGAAGGAAGTCATTTCCGTGGTGGTGGGGGACAAGGTCAACCACACAAGCTTCGGCAACGGCGTGGTTCTCGGTGTTGAGGGCGCGGGGGACAAGACCGTTGCCAAGGTGAAGTTCGACGTCGGCGAGAAGCGCCTGCTGTTGCGTTACGCGCCCCTGACCAAAATCGACGCCTAGACTTTCGCAGCTCCGCCCCTCGCCGCTAGCCATTGCCACGGGCGCAACACAACCCTAGACTGACCGGGCGTTGTCTGGGGGCCAATGCTGTCTCTGTCCCTCTCCGTGCGACGCTGAATAGTTGCAATCCTGTCGGGGAAGGACGCGCATGGGCACCATGGCTGGGGAACGTGGAATTGTGGTCAAGGCTGCGAGGATGGTGTTGGCTGCGGCGTTGGCGAGTGCCTTGACGCTCCAGTTCGCGCCGCCTGGCCTAGCGGAAGCGGAGCCATACGTGCCGCCGGGCGGCCAGGCAGCAACGGCCATTGCCACTCCGACCGCCAGCGCGGCGCCGGCCATTGCCACTCCGACCGCCAGCGCGGCGCCGGCCATTGCCACTCCGAGTGCTTCCCCGATGCCCACTGCCACTCCGACGCCGAGTGCCAGCGCAGCGGCAACGCAGCCGCCCGCCGTCGAACCACCTGTAACTGAACCGCTCGCAAGCGTCGAAGCTGTTGATCCATTGGCAGTGCGGTCCTACATGGACAGGGGGTACCTCACCAAGGCGTACGATGCGCCGTTGGTGATTTCCGGCGGAACTGCTCCGTACACAGTGACTGTCAGTGACGTCCCGCCGGGGCTGACGTTTGACCCTGCAACTCTCAGGTTTACCGGCACGCCTACGGAGGAGGGGTACTTCCGGATGCCGGTCACGGTGATTGACTCGTCGCAGCCCGCGCAATCTCTCGCACGGGAGGTCGCGATCGATTTCTTTGACTATGAATTACCCCGATTCCAAACCGTGACGCGCACGGAAAAGTTCACTGACGGGGTGGTGGGCGCCTGGTACAAAGAGGACATTTGGGTCGGTACGGCGGGGGCCATGCCCTTCACCACGGCCGTGGTTTCCGGTGCACTTCCGCCGGGGATGACATGGGAAAAGAACGGCGCATCCGGTACTCCAACTGCAGCGGGCACTTACAAATTCACGGTGCGGGCCACGGATCTTTTTGAATCGGCCGACGGGGAGTTCACGTTGACTGTTCGGGCGTCGGCGCCACAGTCCACCGGTTTCACCGTGCCGGACGCGGTCCTGGGTGAACCGTATTCGGCGAAGATCGCCTCCGTTACAGGAGGCGTGGCTCCGTATTACTTCTGGTGGTCGACCCCCCGCCATATGGCCGGCAGCCTGTCGTGGCACGATCCGGGACCGGACGGACTCACTATCGATGCCAACGGGGTGTTGCAAGGTACTCCAACCCGTGCGGGAACTTTCCAGATCTGGGTGAACTTCAGTGACTCCGGACTCTACAACCAGGGAATCTTCTCCACCGTCGTTACGGTTCTTGCCACCCGCCCGCCCGTGGTCGAACAGCCACCTGCGGTGGTGGTGCCGCCCGCAGCGGTCGACCCTTCACCGCCGCCGTCGTCCGTGGTTCCGGCAGGGTCCGTGGCGTCGACGTCCGGTGCTGAACTCGCCGCGACCGGCCTGGCGTCGGGAAGCCTTCCCACCACGATGTGGGCCGTCGCAGGCCTCCTGATCCTTGGTGCGGCGTTGTCTGCAGCGGGCCGGCTCCGGTTTCGCGGCCGGCAGAGCGGCGCCTGACGGGCATAATAGGTGGCATGCGACGGACTGTATGGGGGATTGTTGCCGCTTTGATGGTGGTTCTGGCCTCGGGCTGTTCCTTTGCCACCAAGGATCCGGACTACGTTCCGCCGGCTCCGTTGCCGCCGCTGGAGCAGCTCCAGCAGGTCCCGGTTACGGAGCAGACCACCTTGTCCGCGGGCGAGGACGTGACCGCCTTCGTCACCGCTGACCGGAACATCGTCTGTGCCATGACATCCTCCCGCGGCGGGCACCTCAACCTGCCCTATGAGCCCAATACCTACTCGGACGCGGCGAACAACAAGTTCGCCGTAGTCCCGGTGGTGCACTGTGAGTTGGCCAAATACGGCAAGCCTGATGTTGCGGACATCGCCGACGACTGCGCCGGCACCGGCCTGGGCTACCTTGGCGGGACAGTGCTGCTGTCCCCGGACAAGGCGGTCTATGGCGCGTGCCGTTCCGGCGTAACACAAATGGAGTCCGAGTTCGGTCCCAAAGGAAGCCGCAACGGACCCATTTCCAAGCTGCGCGAACTGGCTGACGGGCAAAATATCGAGCGCAACGGTCTTCGGTGCTCGGCCTACAACAGCGGAGTCGCCTGCGGAAACGTCTCCGGGGGCGTGGCGTTCTTCGTAACCAGGGACGGGTACCAGCTGATTTCCGACGGCGGCAAAACGGTCCGCGGGACCCTGAAACACACGCCGTAGCTGGCCTCGGCCAGCCCAAAAACCCCGACTTTATGCGGTTTTTCTACATCCGATAGAAGTGTAAGGTTACTCACTTAACGGGTAGTGTGTAGCTGGCGGGACTCCCTAAAGGGCTAAAGTTCCGAGAGGACCTTACGCAATGTGACCGGCTTCAATCCGGTTGTTGACCGCGTACTCTCCGCAGCTGGCTATCGCGGTCATCGCGGTTCCCGGCTGAACAGAAAACTACTTCGACGTAGAAGGACACTAAACCGTGGACCTGTTTGAATATCAGGCGCGCGATATGTTCGAAGCGCACGGTGTACCCGTGCTCGCCGGCATCGTGGCGCACACTCCTGAAGAAGCAAAGGCAGCTGCCGAGAAGATCGGCGGCGTAACTGTCGTCAAGGCACAGGTTAAGGTTGGTGGCCGCGGCAAGGCTGGCGGCGTCAAGGTTGCCAAGACTGCCGAAGAGGCGCTTGAGCACGCCACCAACATCCTGGGCATGGACATCAAGGGCCACACCGTCAACAAGGTGATGATCGCGCAGGGTGCTGACATCGCCGAGGAATTCTACTTCTCGGTCCTCCTGGACCGGGCCAACCGCAACTACCTGGCCATGTGCTCGGTTGAGGGCGGCATGGAAATCGAGCAGCTTGCTGTCGAGCGTCCCGAGGCACTTGCCAAGATCGCGATCGACCCCGCTGTAGGCATCGACCAGGCAAAGGCCGACGAAATCGTCGCCGAAGCAGGTTTCGCTGAAGAACTGCGCGGCAAAGTGGCCGATGTCATTCTGAAGCTCTGGGACGTCTTCAAGAAGGAAGACGCAACCCTGGTTGAGGTCAACCCCCTCGTCCGCACCGGCGCAGGCGACATCGTTGCCCTCGACGGCAAGGTTTCCCTGGACGAGAACGCTGACTTCCGCCACGTGCACCACTCCACGCTGGAGGACAAGGACGCAGCTGATCCGCTCGAGGCCAAGGCCAAGGCGCAGGACCTCAACTACGTCAAGCTCGACGGCGAAGTAGGCATCATCGGCAACGGCGCCGGTCTTGTGATGTCCACCCTGGACGTCGTTGCTTACGCAGGCGAAAACCACGGCAACGTGAAGCCGGCAAACTTCCTGGACATCGGCGGTGGAGCTTCTGCCGAGGTCATGGCCAATGGCCTGGACGTCATCCTGGGCGACTCCCAGGTCAAGAGCGTGTTCGTGAACGTCTTCGGCGGCATCACCGCTTGTGACGCTGTTGCCAAGGGCATCGTTGGTGCACTGGCCGAGCTCGGTACCTCCGCGAACAAGCCGCTGGTAGTTCGCCTCGACGGCAACAACGTCGAGGAAGGCCGCCGCATCCTGACCGAGGCCAACCACCCGCTGGTTACCCTGGCCGCCACCATGGACGAGGGCGCCGACAAGGCCGCCGAGCTCGCCAACGCAGCTAAGTAAGGGACCCGAGAATGTCTATCTACCTCAACAAAGACTCCAAGGTCATCGTTCAGGGCATCACCGGCGGCGAAGGCACCAAGCACACCGCACTGATGCTCAAAGCCGGCACCAACATTGTCGGTGGCGTCAACGCCCGCAAGGCCGGCACCACGGTCCTGCACGGCGACAAGGAAATCACCGTCTTCGGCACCGTCAAGGAAGCCATGGCTGAAACCGGCGCGGACGTTTCCATCGTCTTCGTACCGCCGGCATTCACCAAGGACGCAGTGGTTGAAGCCATCGAAGCCGGCATCGGCCTCGTTGTTGTCATCACCGAAGGTGTTCCGGTCCAGGACTCCGCCGAATTCTGGGCCCTGGCCCAGTCCAAGGTGGACGCTGACGGCAAGCAGGTTACCCGCATCATCGGACCGAACTGCCCCGGTATCATCACCCCCGGTGAAGCACTGGTTGGCATCACCCCGGCGAACATCACGGGCAAGGGCCCCATCGGCCTGGTCTCCAAGTCCGGTACCTTGACCTACCAGATGATGTACGAACTCCGCGACCTCGGCTTCTCCACCGCTATCGGGATCGGTGGCGACCCCATCATAGGCACCACGCACATCGACGCCCTGGCTGCGTTCGAGGCTGACCCCGAGACCAAGGCAATCGTCATGATCGGTGAAATCGGTGGCGACGCTGAAGAGCGCGCAGCCGACTTCATCAAGGCCAACGTCACCAAGCCGGTTGTCGGCTACGTGGCTGGCTTCACGGCTCCTGAGGGCAAGACCATGGGCCACGCAGGCGCCATCGTTTCCGGCTCTGCAGGCACCGCCCAGGCAAAGAAGGAAGCCCTCGAAGCTGCTGGCGTGAAGGTCGGCAAGACGCCGTCCGAGACCGCCAAGCTGCTGCGCGAAGTTTTCGCTACGCTCTAGCTTTTACAGCTAACTCACGACGACGGCCCGGCACCTTCCCCACGGAAGGTACCGGGCCGTCGTCGTACTCCAACCCTCGTTGTGGGGCCCGCTCTGCGCGGCATGCGCGGGTCGAGGGGCGCAGAGCGGGCCCCGCAACGCAGGAACAAAGGCCTGTCCGGAAGATCCGGGCGGGCCTTTGCTGTATCCAGAATGGACGTAGTTTGTTAGTATGTTAGGACAAACTATTCGAAGGGAATGCAATGCCACTTGTGCGAATCGACGTGAACCAGGGCCGCTCCGCGGAGGAGTTGACAGCTCTCAGCCGAGCCATCCACGACGCCATTCTGGGTGAGTACGGAATTCCGGAGCGCGACTACTTCCACATCCTCACTGAGCATCCGCAGGGGCAGATCGTGGCGCAGGATGCAGGGCTTGGCTTTGAGCGGACTGCTGGTGTGGTGATGATCCAGATCTTTACCCAGGAAGGTCGGAGCCAGATGGCCAAGAGCTCCCTCTTTGAAGCCATCGCGAGCCGCTTGGCGGCAGTGGGAGTCCGTGGCGAGGATGTCTTTGTGGGCTACGTCGAAAACACTGCGGGGGACTGGTCCTTCGGCTTCGGGCGCAGCCAGTATGTCACCGGAGAACTGGCTGTTCCGCGCAAGTAAAAGCAGTCTGTGTCATGTTGTAAATATGTCAGTACAAACCTTTGACAGGACATGAAATCTGGTGCAAAGTAGTCATGTGGCCCCGCTCACTGAGGGGTGGCAAGGCATCGGGGCCCAGCGCTCAGAGGTTCAGAGTTCACAAGAGAAAGGTCAACGATCATCGTGACCCACGAACTGCTCACAATCGGGCGCATCAGCGTTGATATCTACCCGAACGACATCGGAGTGGACCTGGAGGACGTGACGTCCTTCGGCAAGTACCTCGGAGGTTCGCCCTCCAACGTGGCTGTGGCGGCCGCCCGGCACGGACGTCGCACTGGCGTGATCACGCGGACCGGCGACGACGCATTCGGCACATACCTCCACCGGGAACTGCGCAAATTCAACGTGGATGACTCGTTCGTTTCACCCGTGACCCAATACCCCACGGCGGTGACGTTCTGCGCCATCAAGCCCGCAACAGACGAATTTCCGCTCTACTTCTACGGCCGCTTTCCCACGGCCCCGGACCTGCAGATCCAGGCCGAAGAGCTCGACCTGGACGCGATCCGCGAAGCCAGGATCTTCTGGTCCACGGTGACCGGCCTGTGCCAGGAGCCCAGCCGCGGTGCACACCTCGCAGCACACCAGGCCCGCCCCCGGACCAGCCTGAAGGAAGGCCAGTTCACCATCCTGGACCTGGACTACCGGCCGATGTTCTGGAACTCCGAGGAAGAGGCGCGTGCCGAGGTCGCCAAGATCCTCCCGTACGCCACGGTGGCAATCGGCAACGACAAGGAATGTGCCGTAGCCGTTGGCGGGGGGACGCCCGACGAGCAGGCGGACCGTCTGTTGGCGGCCGGTGTCGAGATCGCCGTCGTGAAGCTTGGCGCTGAAGGCGTGATGGCCAAGACCCGCACCGAGCGTGTGGTCTCAGCGCCGGTCCCGGTGGAAACCGTCAACGGCCTGGGTGCCGGCGACTCCTTTGGGGGCGCGTTCTGCCACGGCCTGCTGTCCGGCTGGCCCTTGTCCGAAGTCCTGGACTACGCAAACGCCTCGGGCGCAATCGTCGCCTCCCGCGTTTCGTGCGCGGATGCCATGCCGACGCCGGACGAGGTCACCTCGCTGCTCGCCGAACGCGGCCGCCCCATTCCCGGTGCCACCCTTACCGAAGGAGCAGTGCGTTGAGCCCCAACGATGACCCCCGTCGCTATGAGCACCTGAGCCGGATCCGGCTCGAAGATCCGGAGGCCGTCGCCCGCGCAGCTGCCACCCGCCGTCGTCATCCTGGCCTGAAGCACGGCGTGCAGAACTTCATCGTCGCAGCAGACCACCCGGCCCGCGGCGCCCTGTCAGTGGGCACGGACCCCATGGCCATGGCTGACCGCCGGGAACTGCTGGACCGTTTGCAGATCGCTTTGGCGAACCCGGCCGTGGATGGCATCCTGGCTTCGCCGGACATCATGGATGACCTCCTGCTCCTGGGTGCACTGGAAGGGAAGCTGGTGTTCGGTTCCATGAACCGCGGCGGCCTGGCTGGCCTGGTCAACGAGTTCGACGACCGCTTCACCGGCCACACGGCAGCTGCCTTGGAAGCGCTGGGCGCTGATGGCGGCAAGATGCTCACCCGCATCTGCCTGGGCGACCCGGATACGGTTGCCACCCTTGAGGCCACCGCCAAAGCCATTGATTCGCTGGCCGAGCGCAAACTCATCGCCATGGTGGAGCCGTTCCTGTCCATCCGCGACGCCAACGGCAAGGTCCGCAACGACCTCCGCGCGGACGCCGTGATCAAGTCGGTGGGCATCGCCGAAGGTCTCGGTTCCACCAGCGCCTACACCTGGATGAAGCTTCCGGTGGTGAAGGACATGGAGCGCGTCATGGCCTCCACCACCTTGCCCACCGTTCTTTTGGGCGGGGACCCGGACGGCAGCCAGGATGAAGTTTTCGCTTCCTGGCAGGCGGCCCTTGCACTGCCCGGAGTCCAGGGCCTCACTGTGGGGCGCACGCTGTTGTACCCGCACGACGGCGATGTTGCAGGTGCCGTAGCCACGGCCGCCTCGCTGCTGAACGCCCCGGCGCCCGCTGCCGCTGCCAACGCAAACGGCCATGCCTCCTCAGACCGCATTCCAGTGAAAGTATCGGAGTAAGACCAGTGGGAACAGCAACCCGTCGGATGACCGTGGCGCAAGCCGTGGTGGAGTTCCTGTCCAAGCAGTACACCGTTGACTCTGTTGATGGCGTTCAGTTCCGTGAGCGCTTGATTCCGGGGACGTTCGGTATCTTCGGCCACGGCAATGTGGCCGGCGTGGGCCAGGCCCTGAAGCAGTACCAGGCCGCGGATCCCGCGATCATGCCCTACTACCAGGGCCGCAACGAGCAAGCCCAGGTCCACCAGGCCGTGGGCTACGCCCGTCACACCCGTCGTCGCCAGACGTTCGCGATCAGCACCTCCATTGGTCCTGGCTCATCGAACCTGCTGACCGGCGCGGCGCTGGCCACCACCAACCGCCTGCCCGTTCTGCTGCTGCCCTCGGACACGTTCGCTACCCGCGCTGCTGACCCGGTGTTGCAGCAGTTGGAGTTGCCGTACGCCTACGACATCACGGTGAACGACGCGTTCCGGCCGTTGTCGAAGTTCTTTGACCGGGTCTCCCGGCCGGAGCAGTTGTTCTCCGCGTTCCACCACGGCCTCCGGGTCCTGACTGATCCGGCCGAAACGGGCGCAGTGACGATTTCCCTGCCACAGGACGTCCAGGCCGAGGCCTTCGATGTGCCCGAGGAGTTCCTGGCTGAGCGTGAGTGGCGGATCCGCCGCCCTGAGGCGGAGGACGATGACATCCGCCGTGCCGTGGAGGCCATCCGCGCCGCGAAACGCCCACTGATCATTGCCGGCGGCGGTGTCCTGTACGCCTACGCAAATGACGAACTTTCCAAGTTCGCTGAGCTGACGGGAATCCCGGTGGGCAACACCCAGGCCGGCGTCGGCGTCCTGCCTTGGGACCACAAGTTGTCGCTCGGTGCCATCGGCTCAACCGGTACGACGGCGGCCAACGCCATCGCTGCCGAAGCGGACCTGATCATCGGGATCGGCACGCGCTACGAGGACTTCACCACAGCGTCCCGTACGGCGTTCCAGAACCCGGACGTGAAGTTCGTGAACATCAACGTCGCGCCGATCGATGCCTACAAGCACGGCACGACGCTGCCGATCGTCGCCGATGCCCGCAAGGCATTGGTGAAGTTGAACCAGGCCTTGGGTGGTTATCGCGTTGGTGCCGACCTCGAAGAGAAGGTTGCGGCGGAGAAGAAACGCTGGAACGCGATCGTGGACGAAGCCTTCGAAACCCGTTACACGCCGTTGCCGGCCCAGAACGAAATCATCGGCGCCACCAACAAGGCCATGGACGACCACGACGTTGTCATCTGTGCCGCGGGGTCGCTGCCCGGTGACCTGCATAAGATGTGGCGCGTCCGGGACCCGTTCGGCTACCACGTGGAATACGCGTACTCCTGCATGGGCTACGAAATCCCCGGCGGCCTCGGCGTCAAACGAGCAGCACTGGCCGAAGCCGCAGCCGGCGGCCCTGACAGGGATGTGGTGGTCATGGTGGGGGACGGCTCCTACCTGATGATGCACACCGAGCTGGTTACCGCCGTCGCCGAACGCATCAAACTGATCGTGGTCCTCATCCAGAACCACGGCTACGCGTCCATCGGTTCGCTGTCCGAGTCCCTCGGTTCCCAGCGCTTTGGTACCCAGTACCGGGTCCTGGACAAGGAGCAGCACAGCTTCGACGCCGGCGAGAACCTTCCCATCGATTTGGCCACCAATGCCGAGTCCCTGGGCGCCAAGGTCATCCGGATCGAACCGGGCGACAACGTCATCGAAGCCCTCGGTGCGGCGATCAAGGAAGCCAAGGCAGCTCCGGAGACCGGTCCGATCGTTATCCACGTCGAGTCCGATCCCTTGTTGGACGCCCCGAGCTCCGAGTCCTGGTGGGACGTCCCCGTCTCGGCAGTCTCCGAGCTGGAATCCACCCAGCAGGCCTACAAGACGTACACAGACCACAAGAGCCGCCAGCGCAAGCTGCTCGGCTGAATCCCAGACACACAGATCCCACAGACCACAAGGAAGTCCGCACATGTCGACGACGACCACACTGACCACCATCCACCACTTCATCAACGGCGCTGAAACCACGGGCGAGGGCGACCGTACCCAACCGGTGTACAACCCGGCCACCGGCCAGGTCACCGCTGAATTGCGCCTGGCCAACGAGGCGGACCTGAACACCACGGTCGCAGCGGCCCGCAAGGCAGCCGATACCTGGAGTGACATTTCCCTGGCCAAGCGCACCGCCGTCTTGTTCAAGTTCCGTGAACTCGTCGCAGCCCACGTGGACGAGCTGGCCGAGCTAATCACCGCTGAGCATGGCAAGGTCCTTTCCGACGCGAAGGGTGAGATCGGCCGTGGCCTGGAAGTCATCGAGTTCGCCTGCGGCATCCCGCAGCTGCTCAAGGGCGACTACTCGGACCAGGTCTCCACCGGGATCGACGTCTTCTCTTTCCGCGAACCCCTGGGCGTCGTTGCCGGCATCACGCCGTTCAACTTCCCGGTCATGGTTCCGTTGTGGATGGCGCCGATGGCCATCGCCACCGGCAACGCGTTTATCCTCAAGCCGTCCGAGCGCGACCCGTCTGCTTCGATGCTCCTGGCCAAGCTCTGGAAGCAGGCCGGCCTGCCCGATGGCGTGTTCCAGGTCCTGCACGGTGGCAAGGAGACCGTCGACGGCCTGTTGACGCACCCGGACGTGGATGGCATCAGCTTCGTTGGTTCCACCCCGATCGCCCAGTACGTCCACGAGACCGCCACCAAGCACGGCAAGCGCGTCCAGGCCCTGGGCGGGGCGAAGAACCACGCAATCGTGCTCCCGGACGCTGACCTGGACAACGCCGCCGACCACCTCGCCGCCGCCGCGTTCGGCTCCGCCGGGGAACGCTGCATGGCCATCTCGGTGGCCGTCGCCGTCGGGGACGCCGCGGACCTGATCGTGAAAAAGGTCGAAGAACGGGCCCTGGCCGTGAAGGTCAACAACGGCACCGAGCCCGACGCCGAAATGGGCCCGGTCATCACCCCGGCCTCCAAGGAACGCATCGTCAAGATCGTCACCGAAGCCGAAAAGGCCGGTGCAGCGATGGTGGTGGACGGCCGTGACCTGGTGGTCCCCGGTCACGAAGACGGCTTCTGGGTAGGTCCCACCGTGATCGACCACGTCAAAACCGAGATGACCGCCTATACCGAAGAAATCTTCGGACCCGTCCTGGTGGTAGTACGCGTTGATACCCTCGAGGACGGCATCAACCTGATCAACTCCAACCCGTACGGCAACGGCACCGCCATCTTCACCTCCAACGGCGCAGCAGCGCGGAAGTTCCAGCGCTCCGTCACCGTGGGCATGGTCGGCATCAACGTCCCGTTGCCCGTGCCGGTGGCCTACCACTCCTTCGGCGGCTGGAAGAATTCCCTCTTCGGCGACAAGCACATCTACGGCCCCGAAGGCGTTTCCTTCTACACCCGCGGCAAGGTCATCACGTCCCGCTGGCCCGAGCCCACCCACGCCTCCGGCGCTTCCTACAACTTCCCCTCCAACTAAGTCCCCCCGCCGCAAAGGAAGACAACGCTGTCATGACTGACGTCGAGAACAAACTGATCATCGGCACCGCCCCGGACTCCTGGGGTGTCTGGTTCCCGGATGATCCCCAGCAGACTCCGTGGGAGCGATTCCTGGATGAGGTTGCGGAGTCCGGCTACAAGTGGATCGAACTTGGCCCTTACGGGTACCTGCCCAACGACCCCACCCGCCTGGCGGAGGAACTGAAACAGCGGGACCTCCAGGTCACGGCGGGAACGGTCTTCACCGCCTTCCACCGCGGTGCCGGCCAGTACGACGAAGCGTGGGAGCCGGCCCGCAAGGTCGCGGAACTGACCGCGGCCATGGGCGGCGAACACATCGTGGTCATCCCCGCCATGTGGCGCGACGACGTCACCGGCGAAGCTGTGGAGAACGGCGAACTCACGGACGAGCAGTGGGCGGACCTCTTCGCCGGCCACAACCGGATGGGCAAGGTCCTCCTGGAGGACTTCGGCCTGCACCAGCAGTTCCACTCCCACGCGGATTCACATGTGGGCGCGCAAAAGGACATCGAAACCCTGCTGGCCGCCACGGATCCGCAGTACTTGAACCTCTGCCTGGACACTGGACACGCGGAGTACTGCGGAGCTTCCAGCCTGGAACTGATCAAGAACTACCCGGACCGCATCGGCTACCTGCACCTCAAGCAGATCAACCCTCAGGTCCTGGCCGAAGTCAACGAGAAGAACATGACCTGGGCGGCTGCCAACCTGGCCGGCGTCATGACCGAGCCGCCGAACGGTCTCCCGGACCTGCGCGCAGTCATCGAAGCAGTCGAAGCGCTCAACCGGCCCATCTTCGGCATCGTGGAGCAGGACATGTACCCGGTAGCGTTCGATGTGCCGATGCCCATCGCCAAGCGCACCCGCAACTACCTGCTTTCCTGCGGTTCCCGTACCCGCGTCCAGTAGCACCCCAGAAGAACTTCACGAAGGACAGATACAGTGACTAAGACTCTCCGCGTTGCCGTCATCGGCGCAGGCCGCATGGGTGCGGACCACATCAAGCGCCTCAGCACCCGCATCCACGGCGCTGAAGTGGCCGCCGTCGTCGACGTTGACCTCGCCAGGGCCCAGGCCGCCATCGAGGGTATCGACGGCGCCGTGGCACTCGCCAGCGCAGACGAAGCGCTCAACAATGGCGACGTGAATGCCGTGCTGATCGCCACTCCGGGCTTCCTCCACGAGGAAATCCTGTACAAGGCATTGGAGAAGGATTTCCCGATCCTGTGCGAGAAGCCATTGACCCCCGACGCCGAAAGCGCCTGGAAAGTTGTCCAGGCTGAGCAGGCTCTGGGCCACAGGCGCATCCAGGTGGGCTTCATGCGCCGCTTTGACGCCGAGTACTCGGCACTGGGTGCCATCATCCGCAACAGCGAATTGGGGGAGTTGTTGATGCTGCACCACCAGCACCGCAACCCGAGCACGCCTGAGGGCTTCACCAACGAGATGCTGATCAACGACTCCGTCGTGCATGAGTTCGACGCCATCCGCTACTTCACGGGTGAGGAAATCACCTCCGTCCAGGTCCGCCTGGGCAAGCCGACCCGCAGCGCACCCAACGGCCAGCACGACCCGCAGCACGTGCTGCTCGAAACCGAGTCCGGTGTGCTGGCCGACGTCGAAATCTACGTCAACGCCAAGTTCGGCTACCAGGTGGCCACGCAGGCGTCCTTCGAGGATGGCATCGTGAGCATCGGCGGGGACAACGGCCCCTACGTTCAGGCAGCCGGTAAGTGGGGCGGCAATGTCACCCCGGGCTTTGAGGAACGTTTCGGAGCAGCGTACGACGTCGAGGTGCAGGCTTGGGTGGATGCCGCCCTTCGCGGGGAAATCGGTGGACCCACGGCTTGGGACGGGTACGCCACTGCAGCATGCTGCGAGGCTGGTGTCGAAGCGCAGAAGTCGGGCGAAAAGGTCAAGGTCCAGTTGAACACCAAACCGGACCTGTACAAGTAGGGGACTGAGCATGAAAATCGCCCTTGACCCCACACCGTTCCACCACAGCCACGGCCTGCTCGAATTCCCCCGGGTTGCGGCAGACCTTGGTTACAAGTACCTGCAGATGACCCCGCATGCGGACCTCATCCCGTTCTACAACCATCCCAAGGCCGACGACGAGCTGGTAGGCAAGCTGAAAGCTGCGTGCAAGGATGCCGGCGTCGAGATCGCCTCTGTCCTGCCGGTCCTGCGCTGGTCCGGCCCGGACGAAGACGCACGCGAGGCAGCCGTCCGCTACTGGAAGCGGGCTATCCAGATCGCAGTGGACCTCGGCGTCCAGACCATGAACACAGAGTTCAGCGGCCGCCCTGAGAAGGCAGAAGAGTCCGAGCGTGCGTTCTACCGTTCCATGGAGGAACTGCTGCCGATCATCGAGCGCGAGGGCATGGACGTCCTGATCGATCCGCACCCGGACGACTTCGTGGAAGACGGATTGGCAGCTTTGCGCGTCATCCGCGGCATCAACTCGCCGAATATCGGCATGGTGTACGTGGCATCGCACACCTTCCACATGGGCAACAAGCCCCTGGAGATCATGCGGGCTGCCGGCGACAAGCTGCGGCTGGTGCACGTATCCGACACCATGGACCACCATGCGTCCCACGGCTTGCGGTACATCACCAATCCGCCGGGCAACGCCGTCCGCGTCCACCAGCACCTGAAGATCGGCGACGGCGACGTGAACTGGGACGAGTTCTTTGGCGGGCTGAAGGAAATCGGCTTCCTGGACAAGGAGAACACCGTCATGGTCTCTTCCGTGTTCGCGGAGGACGAGAATGCCGAGGACGTCTCCCGGTACCAGCTCAAGACAATGGTCGACTACGTCGCCCGGACAAAATGACGGTTGGTTCGCTCCCCGTAACCGCAGGGAAAACCGGCCAGCCGGCCAACCCCAGGAAATTCCTTCGCAAGGTGGCGCTGTTCTCCACGTTCGGCGGCCTGCTGTTCGGCTATGACACCGGCGTGATCAACGGTGCCTTGCCGTTCATGCAGAAAGACCTGGGCCTGACGCCGTTGACCGAGGGCCTCGTCACTTCGATGTTGCTCTTCGGTGCGGCGTTCGGTGCCATCAGCGCCGGACGTTTGTCCGACCGCTTCGGCCGCCGCAGGACCATCATGGGCCTGGCCGTCATCTTCGCCGTGGCCACCGTCGCCTGCTCCCTTGCACCAACCACGGAGCTGCTGGTGCTGGCCCGCACTGTCCTGGGCCTCGCCGTCGGCGGTGCCTCGGTGATCGTCCCGGTGTACCTGGCTGAAATGTCGCCTGCCGCGCAGCGCGGCAGGATCGTCACCCAAAACGAACTCATGATTGTGACGGGCCAGTTCCTGGCTTTCACGTTCAACGCGGTGCTCGGCAACCTGTTCCCTGAAGAGATGCACGTGTGGCGCTGGATGCTGGTTATTGCCACCCTGCCCGCCGTCATTCTGTGGTTCGGCATGCTCATACTGCCCGAGAGTCCCCGCTGGTTGGCGTCCTCGGGCCGGTTCGGCGAGGTGATGGATGTCCTGCGGCGGACCCGCGCCGCCGATGACGTCTCTGCGGAGTTCGACGACGTCCGGCGCGCCGCGCGCGAGGATTACCAGTCCCGGATGGGCACCTTCAAGGACCTCACCGTGCCGTGGATACGCAGGATCTTCGTGGTGGGACTGGGCCTTGCCATCATCAACCAGATCAGCGGCGTCAACGCCATCATGTACTACGGCACGTCCATCCTGTCGTCCTCCGGTTTCGGCGACCAGGGCGCGCTCCTGGCAAATGTGGTCAACGGTGTGACTTCCGTGGTTGCCGTGATCGTGGGTATGTCGTTGATGACCAGGCTTCCCCGGAAGGCGATGCTCATTGCCGGGCTATCCGGTACCGCGGTGTCGCTCACAGCCATTTCGATCATCTCTGTCGCGGTTCCGGAGGGAACCCTGCGCGGGTACCTTGTCCTGCTGTTCATGGTGACTTTCCTGGCCTCCATGCAGTCGTGCATTGGTACGGTCACCTGGTTGACCCTGGCAGAGATCTTCCCGCTGCACGTGCGCGGGGTGGGAATGGGAATCTGCGTCTTCGTGCTCTGGATGTTCAACTTCCTGGTGGGCTTCTTTTTCCCGCAAATGGTTGCCTGGATGGGCGTCTCGGCGACGTTCCTGGTGTTCGTTGCGCTCCAACTGGTGGCCATCGGCTGGGTGAAACGCGCCATGCCCGAAACCAAGGGGAAGAGCCTCGAAGAGCTGGAAGAGTTCTTCAAGGCCGGTTCACGACCCTAGCGCAAGGCTTCAGAAGCATACAGCGAAGGCCGCCTGGAACATCCAGGCGGCCTTCGCTGTGTGGGTTACGCGCCGAACGGGAGCCGCGGATCGGTGTCCTGACCTTCCCACGTTTGGCGGATCCAGCCGTGGTGGGGGTCGTCGCTGATGAGCCAGTCACGCACGCGGCCGGGGCCGGCCATGACGTTCAGGTAATACAGGTCGTAGCCCGGGGCGGCCATAGCCGGTCCGTGCCAACCGTAGGGGACCAGCACGACGTCGCCGGTACGCACCTCGGCGGAGACGTCGATGGGACGCTCGTCGGAGGCGTAGACGCGGGCATAGCCGACCGGATCCGTGTCCTCCGGTGCCTGGGACCCCGGGGCAACGCGGGTCTCGAAGTAGTAGATCTCCTCGAGGCTGGTCTCGCCGTCCTTCTCCTCATCGTGTTTGTGGGGAGGGTAGGAGGACCAGTTACCGGCAGGGGTGATGACCTCGCACACGATGAACCGGTCGGCTTCCAGCGCAGCCGGCGTGCCAAAGTTGTGGACCTGGCGTGAGCAGTTCCCTGCTCCGCGGAGCTCCACTGGGGTTTCCTTGGCCGTGATCAGGCGGGTGGGATAGCCGGCTTTGGCGGGCGCCGTCGCAATGGCCACCCTGCCGCCGTCGTTCGAGCTGATGCTGACGGCCTTGTCGATCCCCGTGTACAGGACGTCACTTGGCCCGTGGAAAACCGACTGCCGTCCCGCGAGGCTGTACACGCCGTCGTCGACCGTTACGGTGAAGGATCCGCTCAGCGGCACCACGATGCGCTCCTCCGGAGCCGCGGGAAGCTCGACGGCGGCACCTGCGGCGAGCGTCGCGACCTTCAGTCCCGTGTGGGCCCAGCCGTCTAGGGCGAGCGTGGAATCGGAGGTTCCCAGGGAGATGTCCCATTTACCGTCAGTGGCTGTTCCCAGCGGGTATACCCAGTTGGTCATGTGTGTGTCCTTGTTTAGCGCTGTACGAGTGTCATTTCAAAGCTGTAGGAGTCTGCGCGGTAGACGTGGTGGCCGGTTTCCACCATGCGTCCGGTGTCATCCACCGCGGTGCGTTCCATGGTGACCAGCGCCGATCCCACCTCGGCTTCGAGGAGCGGAGCCTGGTAGTCGTTGGCGATCATCGCGCCGATCCGTTGCGAGGCCAGCCGGAAGTTGACCCCGCCGCGGCGCAGGATCGCGTAAAGGCCTTCCTTGGCAAGCTGTGCCTCGTCCATGCTGGTGATGTCGTCGCGGACCCAGTTCTCCATGAGCGCCAGGGGCTTGCCACCTACTTTGCGCAGGCGGGTGAAGTGGTAGACCTTGGAACCGGCCGGCAGTTGCAGGGCGGTCAGCGTTGCCGCGTCGGCTTCGATGTGCGAGAAGCTGAGGACGTCCGTGGTGGGCTTCTTGCCGTTGTTGCTGAGGTCGTCATAGAGGCTGGAGAGTTCCAGGGGCCGGCGGACCTGGCTTGAAACCACCTGCGTTCCTACGCCACGCTTCCGGACCAGGAGCCCGGCCCGGACCAGTTCATCCATGGCTTTGCGCATGGTGGGGCGGGATAGGTTCAGCTGTGCCGCGAGGTCGATTTCGTTGTCCAAGCGGCTACCGGGTTCCAGGATGCCGCTGTGGATGGCGGCCTCGATTCCTTGAACCACCTGATGGTAAAGCGGTACGGGGGACGAACGATCGATGCTGAGACTGAGTTGGTTCGCCACTGGATTCTCCTAGACGCCTGCTGAGGCCGGCCGGGGGAGCGGGTCTGCGGCTCCTCTGCCGGATGGTAGCGTATGTCCGCTCATGTTCTCTTGATAGGACATACTGCCTTTTTCTGATGATAGCAGCCGCGGTTGGGCCGTCAAGGAAGGGGTGGGTTCGGCCTTCACGATAGCGATATTACGTTAAAACATCCTAATGTCAGGACAAACTATTGACAAAGTGTGAGGTCAGTCACCATGATCTGAGTAGCAGGTGTTCCGGATACGAGTCCCGGAAACCTGAAGCTGACATCAAAGGAGATAACGGTGGCAAAATTCTCATGGCGCAAAGCGGCGGTCGTCGCAGCAGTGGTTCCCCTGGTGGCACTGAGCGCCTGTTCAAGCCAGGGCGGCAAGCCGGCCGATAACGGCGGCGCCGCAGCCGCTGGCCAGGTGGCATCAACTGACCGGATCAAGGTAGCGCTGATTACGCACGCCGCTGCCGGCGACACGTTCTGGGACATCGTCCGCAAGGGTGCCGAGGAAGCATCGGCGAAAGACAACGTTGAACTCCTCTACACCAGCGACCCTGAGGCCGGTCGCCAGGCGCAGCTGGTCCAGCAGGCCATTGACCAGAAGGTGGATGGCATCGCCGTCACCCTGGCAACCCCGGACGCGCTGAAGGATGTCCTCAAGAAGGCCTCCGACGCGGGCATCCCGGTGGTCAGCCTCAACGCCGGCGAATCAGTCTCCAAGCAGTTGGGTGCCTTCACCCACTTCGGTTCCAACGAGCAACTTGCCGGCGAAGCAGTCGGCACCAGGCTCGCCTCCGAGGGGTACAAGCACCCCGTCTGCGTGATCCAGCAGCAGGGCCACGTTGGCCTTGAAGCCCGTTGCGCCGGTGTGAAAGCCAAGGTGCCCGCAACCGAAATCCTGTACGTGGACGGCAAGGACATGACTGCGGTCCAGTCCACCGCCACGGCAAAGCTCCAGGCCGCCAAGGACGCCGACGTCATCATCGGCCTCGGCGCTCCGATCACCCTGACCCTGCTGAAGTCCGTCACTGACGCCGGCAGCTCGTCGAAGGTTGCCAGCTTTGACCTCAACGCAGACCTTGCCCAGAAGATCGTGGACGGCGCCGTGATCTTCACGGTCGATCAGCAGCCGTGGCTCCAGGGCTACATGTCCGTTGACTCCCTGTGGCAGGCCAAGCGCGGTGGCTTCAAGATCGGTGGCGGCCAGCCCGTCCTTACCGGCCCAACCATCGTGGACAAGACCAACGCATCCGATGTCCTCAAGTTCGCCCAGCAGGGCGTCCGCTAGATCCAGGAACCAGGCTGCGCGGCGGCTCCCTGCCGCGCAGCCTGACCAACAAGGAGTCCTCCCCTATGGCAAACACAGCAACCCTGCCGCCGGCGCCGGCTACGGCCCCCGGCGATGAACGGATCGGGCGGCGCAGCCCCCTCCAGAAGTTCCTCGCAAGGCCCGAAGTTGGAGCATTGGTGGGCGCGGTGGTCCTTTTCATTTTCTTCGCGTCCGTTTCGCAGACGTTCACCCAACCCAACGCACTTGCTACCGTGCTCTACGGCTCATCGACCATCGGAATCATGGCGGTAGGTGTGTCCCTGCTGATGATCGGTGGGGAGTTCGACCTCTCCACCGGTGTTGCCGTGATCTCCTCCGCACTCACCGCGTCGCTGTTCAGCTGGAACTTCTCCCTGAACGCCTGGGTCGGCGTGGGGCTGGCCCTGGTGGTCTCCCTGGGCATCGGTTTCATCAACGGCTGGATCCTCGTCAAAACCAAACTGCCCAGCTTTATCGTCACCCTGGCCACATTCCTGATGCTTACCGGCCTCAACCTGGCACTCACCCGCCTCATCGGCGGCAGCGTATCCTCGCCGTCGATCTCCAAGCTGGACGGCTTCGAATCAGCACGTGCGGTCTTCGCGTCCTCCGTCAGCATCGGCGGGGTGGAGGTCAAGATCACGGTCTTCTTCTGGATCGTCCTGGTGGCCGTGGCCTCGTGGATCCTGCTGCGCACCCGGATCGGGAACTGGATCTTCGCAGTAGGCGGCGACGCAAACGCCGCCCGCGCCGTGGGTGTTCCGGTAACAAAGACCAAGATCGGACTCTTCATGGCCGTGGGCTTCTGCGGCTGGATTCTGGGTATGCACAACCTGTTCGCCTTCGACGCCGTGCAGTCCGGCGAGGGAGTGGGCAACGAATTCCTTTACATCATCGCGGCCGTCATCGGTGGCTGCCTCCTGACCGGCGGCTACGGCTCCGCAGTGGGTGGTGCTATCGGCGCCTTTATCTTTGGCATGGCCAACAAGGGCATCGTGTACGCACAATGGAATCCGGACTGGTTCAAGTTCTTCCTGGGCTTGATGCTGCTGCTGGCCACCATCGTCAATCTCATCGTCAAGCGCCGGGCAGAGCTCAAGTAAGGGGCCGGAACAATGAACGCACAACAGATCGATCAGCAAACCCTGCTGAAAGGCGAGAAGGATCCCTTGACAAACACACCGGTCCACCTGCTGTCCCTCGATGGAGTGGGCAAGCACTACGGCAACATCATCGCGTTGCGGGATGTCACCATGGCCGTGGACAACGGCCGTGTCACCTGTGTCCTGGGTGATAACGGTGCAGGCAAGTCAACCCTGATCAAGATCATCGCCGGCCTGCACCAGCACGACGAAGGCACCCTGCACGTGATGGGCGATGCCAGAAAGTTCAACTCACCAAGGGACGCGCTCGACGCCGGTATTGCCACGGTGTACCAGGACCTGGCAGTTGTTCCGCTGATGCCCATCTGGCGCAACTTCTTCCTCGGCTCTGAACTGACCAAGGGATTTGGACCGTTCAAGAGCATGGATGTCCAGAAAATGAAGGAGATCACGCTCAGCGAACTGGCCCAGATGGGCATCGACCTCCGCGATGTGGAGCAGCCCATCGGTCAGCTGTCCGGCGGTGAGCGCCAGTGCGTGGCGATCGCGCGCGCCGTGTACTTCGGGGCCAAGGTCCTGATCCTTGACGAGCCCACTGCGGCACTTGGCGTGAAGCAGTCCGGCGTGGTGCTCCGCTACATCCTGCAGGCCCGCGACCGTGGCCTGGGCGTCATCTTCATCACCCACAACCCGCACCACGCTTTCCCCGTGGGCGACCGGTTCCTGTTGCTCAAGCGGGGCAAGTCGATTGGGTATTACGACAAGAAGGACATCACCCTGGATGAGCTGACGGCCCAGATGGCCGGCGGTGCAGAACTCGCAGAGCTGGCCCACGAGTTGGAGCAGCTCGGTGGCCACTCCGACGCCCTTGAGGAAGTCAAGGCCGAGGTGGCCGGTGTGGAGGAATCCGTTCCGGAAAACGCCACTAAGCGGCACTGACGCGATAGCTGCTGAAAGTCCTGCCCGGAGCGCATGTTGGCTCCGGGCAGGACTGTTTTAGGCAAGGAGCCAACCCTGGCGAAGCGGTGCCGTGGTGCCCCGCAGGGCCAGGGTTGGCTCAATGAGCTTGCGCTCCGGTGCCAGTGTCGGATCCGCTATGCGGGCCAGTAGCCTGCGGGCGGAGTCCGCCCCAACAACGTCGCTGCGGTTGTCGATGGACGTCAGGTCCAGGAAACGCGACTTGGCCAAGGGGGAGTTGTCGTAGCCGATCACCGAAACGTCGGCAGGTACTGACAGGCCGCGTGCTTTGATGGCTGCGAAGGCGCCCAGGGCCATGGAGTCGTTCGCTGCGAAGATCGCAGTGGTGTCCGGATGGCGCTCCAGGAGCCGGCTTGCTGTCTCGTAGCCGTCTTCCTCCGACGTTCCGGTGGACTCGCTGATGACAGGCTCGACGCCGGCAGCTTCCACGGCGCGACGGTAACCGGCGCGCCGGTGTGCGGAGGCGCCGTCGGACCCTGAGACGTGGCCGACGCGGACGTGGCCCAAACCCAACAGGTGGTTGGCTGCCATGCTTCCGCCGCCGTCGTCGTCGTTGGAGATGAGGTCGGCGCCCTTCGGCACGCCTTTGCGCCAGCCGGCCACCACGGTGGGTACCCAGGTCTTGGCGAGCATGGCCTCGCTCGGTTCGGCGGCTATCACCAGCGCATCGACGTGCATGGCAAGCAGACCGTCTGTTGCTTCCTTGATCCGGTTTTCGCCCGGCCTGGAGTCCGCAAGCATCACCTGGTACCCAAGGTTTGAAAGGACTGATTCCATTCCCCGGAGCAGGTCAACGAACCAGGGGTTCCGGTAGTCATCGATGACCAGGCCGATGCTTTTCGTGCTGCTGCTTGCCAGGGTGGTGGCGGCACGGCTCGGCCGGTAGCCCAGTTCAGTGATGGCGTCCCGGACGGCGTTACGGCGCTTTTCGCTGATTCTTTCGGGGTCTTTGAGGAACAGCGAAACCAACGACGGCGAAACGCCGGCTTGGGTGGCGACGTCGTAGAGCGTGGGGCGTCGGTTGTTGTTCAACGTATTTGGCTGCCTTTCGTATCCTCCCCCGAGGATAGTCCGTTAAGGATTGACAGGACATATAGACATGGTTACGCTCAAGTCCAGCGTAAAAATTGTAGCGCTACAAAATGCCGGACGATCCTCATGCGACGGCAGAATTTCGAAGGAGAAATCAATGGCCGAAAGCCTCGGCGTAGCCGTCATCGGAGCAGGCATGGCAGGCAAGGCCCACGCCGCCGCGTACCGCACGGCATCTGCCCTTTATAGCCCCGTGCTTCCCCAGATCCGCCTCGTCTCCATTGGCGACGTCAATGCTGAGTTCGGTTCGCTGGCTGCACGCCGATTCGGCTACGAACGCAACGACACGTCATGGCAGGCCATTGCCGAAGCCGATGACATCGACGTCGTCAGCGTGGTGATCGCCAACTCCCTGCACCGCGAGGTGGTTGAAGGCCTGCTCGCCGCCGGGAAGCACGTCCTCTGCGAAAAGCCGCTCAGTGACACCCTGGACGACGCCCGTGCCATGGCGGAAGCGGCACGCACCGCCGAGGCCCGCGGAAACCTGGCACGCATCGGCTTCACCTTCCGCCGCACCCCAGGCATCGCCTACATCCGCGACCTGATCCGGAACGGCGTGCTGGGGAACGTCCTGCACTTCAGTGGCCGATACTGGACCGACTATGGTTTCAGCCCTTCGGCTCCGATGAGCTGGCGTTACAAGGGCGGACCCGGCTCCGGTGCGCTGGCCGACGTCGGAAGCCACCTGACGTATGTGTCCGAGTTCCTGTGCGGCGAGATCAAGTCCATCAGCGGTGGCAGGCTGTCCACTGCGATCGATAAGCGCCCGTTGCCACTGACCGCCGTGATGGGTCACGACCATGTTGCCGTCAGCGACACCTTCGAGGCCGTGGAAAACGACGACTACGCAGCCTTCAACGCCGAGTTCACCAACGGTGCCGACAGCTTCGAAGTGTCCCGCGTTGCGGCAGGACACGCCAACAGCCTCCAATTCGAGGTCTTCTGCGAAAACGGCGGGGCCAAGTTCGACCAGCGCCGCCCCAACGAAATCCAGCTCTTCCTCAACGATGGCTCGGGCCTCCAAGGCGGGTACCGCCAAGTGATCCTGGGCCCAGGACACCCCTACATTGCCGGCGGCCTGGCCATGGACGCCCCGGAAGTCGGCTTCGGCCAGAACGATGCCTTCGGATACCAGGCACGGGCCTTCCTCGAAGAGGTCGCGGGCTTGGCCGAAGCGGACTCCCTGCCCCGTTGCGCGACGTTCGACGAAGGTGTCCGCAACATGGAACTCCTCGGCGCGGTCACTGAGTCCGCCCTGGACAACGGAAAGAAGATCACGCTATGAAGCTCGGGGTCTACAACGCGATTCTCCACGACCGTCCGCTTCCTGAAGCGCTCAAAGTCATCGCCGACCTTGGCCTGACTGGCATCGAGATCAACACCGGCGGGTTCCTTCCCGCCGTGCATGTCCCCACGTTCGACCAGATCCTGGAAAGCGACGCCGCCCGCGACGACTACCTTGGGATCTTTGAGGGCACCGGGGTTTCAATCGCTGGCCTGAATTGCAATGGAAACCCCCTGCATCCCAAGCGGGAAATTGGCGAAAAGCACGCCGAGGACATCCGTCGTTCCATCCGCTTGGCCAACCGGCTGGGCCAGGACCGCGTGGTCACCATGTCCGGGCTGCCCGGGGGAGAGCCCGGCGCCACCACGGTGAACTGGGTGGTCAACGCCTGGAACTCCGCGGCGCTGGATGTCCTGGACTACCAATGGGGAGTAGCGGCAGCCTTCTGGAAGGAAACGGACCGGCTCGCCGCAGACCATGGTGTCAAGGTGGCGTTGGAGCTGCACCCGCAGAACATTGTTTTTAATACCGCGGACGTCTACAAGCTGGTCGAGCTCACCGGTGCCACCCACGTTGGCGTCGAACTGGACGCATCCCACTTGTTCTGGCAGCAGATGGATCCGGTGGCGGTGGTCCGGGAACTTGGGCCACTGGTCTTCCAGGCGGCAGCCAAGGACGTCCGTGTGAACAAGGACAACGCTGCGCTCTACGGTGTGTTGGACAACAGCTTCCGGCGGCTCTCGGAAGCGGAAAACCGGACCAACCTTGGTGGCGACGAATGGGCCAACGAATGGCCCAAGAACTCTGCCTGGGACTTCGTGGCCCTGGGCCGTGGTCACGACACCGCGTTCTGGACCGAGTTCCTCCGGGCCCTGCACGAGGTCGATCCGAACATGCTGGTCAATATCGAGCACGAGGACGTCTCGCTGGGTCGGATCGAGGGGCTCGAGGTCGCGGCACAGGTGCTTCGCGATGCCGACGCAGCCCTTGAGGCATCGTTCAACGTCCCTGCCTAAGGGTCCCGTGCTGCGTCCGGGGCGGCGGCTACGGCCCCCGCCCCGGACGCGCCGTTCACCGTTCCGTGCGCTGCACGCTGATGCTAGGCCTGGACCTTGACGGGGACGCCGGTCTCCAGGGACAGTTGTGCTGCGTCGGCTACCTTTGACGCCGCCACGGCGTCTTCGGGAGTGCAAGGATTCTTACGTTTGCCGAGCACAACCTCTACGAAGGCCGCCATCTCGGCCCGGTAGGCCTGGTCAAACCGCTCGGCGAACGTGGTGTGCGCAGTGCCATTCGGGAAGGTCACTGCGGGCTCGGCCGACCTCATCGCCATCTGCTGGTCCATTCCCACCAGCACGGATTGCTCTGAACCTTGAAGTTCCAAGCGGACGTCATGCCCGGCTCCGTTGTAGCGGCTGGCCGATACCGTACCCACCGTGCCGTCGTCGAACGTCACCAGAGCCAGGGCGGTGTCGACGTCGCCCACCTCACCGATGGCCGGATCACCGTTGTTGGAGCCCTTGGCGTAGACTTCCACGATTTCCCTGCCTGTGAGCCATCGGAGGATGTCGAAGTCGTGGACTGAACAGTCGCGGAATAAACCGCCCGATGTTGCAAGGAACTCCACCGGCGGCGGGGTCATGTCGCAGGTGACAGCCCGAAGTGAGTGGATCCAACCAAGCTCCCCGGCCTCGTAGGCCCGTTTGGCCTCCAAGTACCCGGCATCGAATCGACGCTGGTGACCGATTTGGACGGTGCCCGATTTCTCGCTGATGTAGTCGAGGACGGGTTGGGACTCCGCCACATTGACGGCCACGGGTTTTTCGCAGAACACCGGGATGCCTGCGTTCACACCCGCACGGATGAGACCAGGATGTGTGGCTGTGCCTGTTGCGATGACCAGGCCGTCCACTCCGGACCCGATGAGCTCCTCCGCTGATCCCAGGAATTCGGCGCCCACACTCTCGGCCACTGCACGGGCATGGTCCTCGGCCACATCCGTCAGTTTGAGGCTCACATGGATGCCGTCAGGGTTGAGGGACTCGTTGAGGGCGCTGATGTTCTTGGCATGCATCACGCCGATCCGGCCTACGCCTACGAGGCCGAGGGTCACGTTCTTGGTCATTTCTGTCTCCGTCGGTGCAGCAGAAGGTCATCTCCAGAGAGAGATTCCTGAAGTGAGACTAGAGGTTGTCAGATTGTCCTGTCAAACATATGTGGGGATGTGAGTGAGCGTCTGGCTGAAGGGGGTGGGAAGTGAGTGAGCGTCTGGCTGAAGGGGGTGGGATGTGAGTGAGGGGTGGACATGGCTGACGCGGGCCGAAGAGTCTGGGGGAAAACTCCGACCCGCGCCAGGTCTAAGGGGCCGGTCAGGCGATGATCTTCATCGCCTGCCAACCGGTGCCCAGGCTGGTGGGGGGAACGTTTCTGAACGTTCCGCTGCCCGAGCCCGGATACAGCCACAGGGTGTCTCCGATGCGGCCGAGGACGTCATTCTTGGCGTCACCGTCCAAGTCCCGGGGCCCTGCCATCGATGTTCTGTTGTCCCAACCCGCGGAGATCTGCTTCCACGGCAACCAATCGCTGGCTCCGTCACCGGGATAGAGCCAGAGTGCGCCGGTATCCGCACGCCGGGCCAGCACGTCTGCTTTACCATCTCCATTAAAGTCCCCGGTGCTGAAGATTGCATTCATGACATTCCAGCCCGTTCCCACCGTGGTGGGCGTCCGGAGGCCACCGCTGCCGTTTCCTGCGTAGAGGCGCAGGTCCCCGGTGCTGCGCCGGGCCATGATGTCGGGAATGCCGTCACCGCTGAAGTCCCCGGGGGAGAACAGTTGGGTCATGGCACTCCAGCCGGTACTGATCTGCGAGCGGGCACCAAAGCCACCGGCCCCGTCCCCTGGGTACAGCCACAGGACATCTCCCGCGCGGGCAACGACGTCGGCCTTGCCGTCCCGGTTGAAGTCACCGGGGGTGATGGCGTCAGTCACCGTCGACCAGTCCGAGGCCGGTATGGCAAGCTTCCTGGCCTGGAGGCCGCCAGCGCCGTCACCCGGGTACAGGTACAGGTTTCCCGTCGCATCGGAGGCCAGGACGTCGGCTTTGCCGTCACCGTCGAAATCATGGGCCGACGGCGGACCGGCTGCGGGAACGCTGTAGGTCTGGGTGGCCACGGCGGAGGTGTTGCCGGCGGGGTCCACTCCGATGTATTTGAGCACCAGTGCGGAATTGCCCATCACGATTGGAGTCGCGTACTTGAAGTTGGTGGCGCTCTCCGTTGCCGTCGGTGTGCTGCCATCGGTGGTGTAGTAGATGGTTGTCCCAGCCTCATTGGCAGACAGGGAAATGGTGGCTCCACTGGCCAACGGACGGCTGGTGGGATTGGCCGTCACTGTGGGAGCCGTGGTGTCTGCCGGGACTGTGTAGGTCTGCGAGGCCACATCGGAGGCATTGCCGGCAGGGTCGGTAGCGAAGTACTTCAGCGTCATGGGGCCGGTACCCGGGAACGTGATCGGAGCGGTATACACCAGCCCGGCGGTCACAGGATCCGTGCCGTCCGTGGTGTATTTGATCACCGAATTCAGTTCATTGGCTGTCAAAGTGATCGACGTGCCGGCAGCGTACGCTCCTCCAGCCGGGTTGGCGGTCACTATGGGTTTGGTCGTGTCCGGCCCCGTGGAGTAGGTCTGCGTGGCCACCGCGGAAGCGTTGTTGGCGCTGTCCACTGCGAAGTACTTCAAGGTCAGCGGACCGCTCAGGGTCAGCGGAGCGGTGTACTTGTTGCTGGTGGTCGTGGGCGTGCTGCCATCGGTCGTGTAATAAATTGTGGCGGTCTCGTTGGCCGTGAGGGTGACGGTCTGCCCAACGGAATAGGTTCCGCCGGGAGGCGTCGGTGTTACTGAAGGCGCCACGTTGTCTGTTCCGAGGTAGGCCTCGAACTCGGCCAGTCCGGCGTTAGTGGTAGTGGGGCTGACTGAGGTGATGTTGAGCCTGACAGAGCTCACTGTCTTGGAAGGGAAATTGATGGTGAGGCCGGACCCATTGTTGGGAAGGGCCGGAACAGGCACGGTGCTGCCATCGGAGAACTGGAGATTCCCTCCCGTCACCTGATCTGTGAGCAGGGGGCGATCGGCCAAGGTGACCGCGTTGATGGTGCGCGTGGGCGAGAAATCGTATTCGATCCAGCTCCCGGCCTTTTCGCCGGCGGTGACCCATTCGCGGCTTGCGTCCATGGGGGCTCCCCACGCGTAACCGTCCCGTGCCTTCTCGGGGCCCTGCGCCGAGGCTTTCTGCGAGGATGCAGTGACCGTGGTGCCGGGGGACTTGGCTGCGTTGCCGGTCCACTCGATGGCCGTGATGTACTGCCGTTTCAGCCATTCGTCGTAGGGGGAGTCGGGACATCCTTCGCCTGGGCTGCTGCAGATGTACATGTCGAAGTCCGCGAACCGAACGAACGTATCTACCTTCGCTGTAAGCTCGGCACCCGTCACATTTTGGGCGTACTCGTCAATGACGTAAGCGTCATAGGCCAGGGCTGTATGGGGTCCTGTGTAACTGCGGCTGGCGAGCTGGGCGAACTTGGCGGTAGCCCAATGGTCGCTGTGGTCGTACGGGTTCTTGTAGGTCCCGGTCCAATCCTGGGTGCGGAAGGTGGTGGGTTGGAAGTTGGCCACCAGACGGTTCAGTGCTGTTTGGAACTGTGTCTTGGTGAAGGCAGCCGCGTTATCCACCGGACGGATGGAAGACAACCGTCCATCCCAAAGTTTGAGGATGCTTTGGGAATTGTAGGCGGCGCTGCCCAGTCCGTTGGGGAAACCGTCGGGCAGGCGCATAAAGACAACGGAGACATTAGGGGCACCGTTGAGTGTCTGCATGGTCAGCGGACGGTTCGGTACACCGGCGTCCGACGTCGTCCAGGAGTCTGGGACTCCTGCCATTTTCGCGTAGCTGGCCCTTATGCCAGCCTCAAGGCTTTTCCAGTAAGCAGGCCCCTCGCCGGCTTCCCCGGCCGTGGTGTAGACGGTCTGGACACACCGCTTGGCTTGGATGTCGCGCATGAAGTCCGGGCTGATAAAGATCAGGTCGTCGTCAGTATGGGCCACGATCTGCATGGCGCCACCAGTACCTGCGCAGGGCGGCACGGCCGCGGACGCCGGCGCCGTGAAGCCAAGCGTCAGGCCCGTGATGGTCATGGAAAGAGCCAGAAGCCACGCCATTAATCGGCGGCTTCTGGAAGTGGGTGGGGCTACAACGCTGAATCCTGGACGGCGAAAGTGTTTTGGACGGTCCACAACCATGCTCCTCGAGCAGATGTTGGGCCCCCCAGCCGGCGAACTTTACGACGCCCCCAGAGCGTCATGTGAATGAAGTTATGTAATAGGCCCGCTGGCGGGAGAGCCGTGGGCGTCGTGATGCGAGTTACTGTACTCCTTCGCTCCGGGCATGGGTAGGGTTCGGGCCACTACGCTGAAACCATGAATCGCACCGGAGCTTTGAACCCGAGTCCGCGGACGCTCGACGTCGAAAGCGTGGTCCACTTCGACCGGCTGGTGGCCGCTGGGGCCGGGTCCATGCACGGTTGGCACGCGCAGTCTTTGGACCTCCGTGGACACTCGCGTGAGCTTAAGGCCCTGGACCCCCAAGGCGCGATCTTCCTTGGCTGCACTTTCGACGACGGCGTGGAAGAGAGCCTCCGACGCCGCGGGGCGCTCATCTTTCCCAAAATGCAAGGGATCCCGTTCGACCCGTACCGGGGGAGCCTCTACTCGGCCGACGAGCTCTACCAGGACATTTCCGCCACAGAGTACGAAGCCACCCTGGATGCCAGGATTTACCAATGGAGCATCCTGCCCGGGCAGCGGAAGAGCCTCGATGCCACCCTTGCTGCGGCCCTGCACGACCATGCGATCGGTGATGCCCTGGACGAACTGTTGGATCAAGGCGCACTGTCAGGCCGCAAACTGGTGGGAGTCATGGGTGGGCATGCCGCCCAGCGCGGGACCCGCGAATTCGCCGACGCCGCCCGGCTGGGGCGGCTCCTGGCCCAAGCCGGCTTCGCCGTCGCCACCGGCGGCGGGCCCGGTGCCATGGAAGCGGCCAACATGGGCGCCTATTTGAGCGGACTGCCCGACGCCGATACCGCAGCCGCGCTTGGCACGCTCGCCCTGGTACCCGGGTTCAGGCCATCCGTGACAGCGTGGGCGCGCCAGGCAGCAGCCGTGGTCCAACAGCATCCGCAAGGCACTCCGACGCTTGGCATCCCCACGTGGTTCTACGGACACGAACCTCCCAACCTGTTCGCCACCCACATCGCCAAATACTTCGCCAACGCCGTCCGCGAAGCCATCCTGCTGGAACTGTGCAATGGCGGGATCGTCTTCCTGCCGGGGGCGGCCGGAACTGTGCAGGAGATCTTCCAGGATGCCTGCGAAAACTACTACGGTGCGCCCGAAACCATCACGCCCATGGTGCTGGTGGGACGAGACCACTGGGAGCGGACCTTCCCGGCCTGGCCAATGCTCCAAAGCCTGGCCGCTGGAAAGCCCATGGAAGGCCGGATCTTCCTGGTAGACAGCGTGGAGGAAGCGCTCGCGGTTGTGACCGGGCACTGAGGAAGTTGCTCAGAAGTCCTTGCTGCAGGGGCCAGAGCCAAGTTGGGCCAGCCCAGTGAGGTCGCCCGCAGCGTACTCCCGAACCCAGGATGCTTCGTCGAACATGAGTTGGCGCGGGTCGCTGACGTGGTCCAGTCCCACAAGATGCCCCAGTTCGTGCATGATGACGGCCACGCCTATTTCCTGGCCGTGGGGAGTGTCGATGATGCCGGCGAACTGGGGAGCGTCCAGGGAGAGCGTGCCGGTGACGTAAGCCTTGTAGCCGTTGCTCAGGCCAATGGAGGAGCTTCCGCCAAGGCCCACGGTCTGTCCGGCCAGGCGGGGGACCTGCTCCGGTGTGCTCCACGCGATCAGCACCGGCGCCCAACGGTCTCCGTACCTCGCGGGCTGGTACCCGGATCTGTTGGTGGAAGGAACCTCGGAGCTGGGGCCGTCGTAGATAAATTTCAGTCCAGTAGCGAGGCTCACCTGCCGGATGGCTTCCTCCACCATGGCCTGCCAGGAAGCCGGCGCCAGATCGGAGTTGACCACGTAGTGGATGGGCCGGCAGGGCGAATAGGCCAGCGGGGTCCCGTCCTCCTTGACGGCCAGGAACTTGTACGCGGAGCTGGTCTTCTTCAACGGCGCAGGTTTGCCAAGGGGTGCGTCGGCTTCCTCGAGTCCGGGTGGAGGATCCTGGCGCTGCCCAAAGGGCACCACCCCGGGCCGTGGTGGTTGGCCTTGGACAAGGGGCGAGCCGGTGACGAGTTGTTGGAGTTCGCCGCTGAAGTAGGCGCCCGCGCAGACGAGTCCGAGGATGCCGAAGAAGAACAGGATGGCGGCGATGCTGCTGTGCTTGATGGGCGGCCTGACAGGCGGATCTTCGGGCGGACGCGCAACCACTGGGAGGAAATTCGGCCGGGGAGGATCGTGGTCTGGCCACTTGGACGACCCAAAAGGTTCCATGGAACCCCCTGACGTAGCGGCCGCGACGGGTGGTGGGGGCGCCGCCGTCGGCCGTAACCGTCAGCATAAGTCCGGCGACGCCGCGAGTCCATGGCGCGACTGCTGGAAAGCGAAGCTTGTCAGATGTCCTTGCGGCACGGTGCCGATGCCAGCAGGTGCAAGCCGGTCAGGTCGCCGGCGGCAAGCCCGTCCGGTGCTCCGATTTCCGGGTACATGAGCTGGATGGGATCGTCCACATGGTCCAAGCCCATGACATGTCCCAGCTCGTGTTGCATGACCGCCAGGACGTAGTCCGCGCCTCCGCTGGACATCAGCTCTGTCACCTGTGGGGTGTCCAGCTCCAAGCTGCCGGTGATGTAGCTTTTGGGGCCGTTGTTGAGGGAGTACATGGTGCTGCCGCCGGTGCCGATCACTTTGCCCGCCAGCGCAGGTGCGACCTCCGGCGTCGTCCAGGAAATCAGGAGCGGAGCCCACCGGTCTCCGTATTTGGCAGGTTGGTAGGGTTCGCGGCGCTCAACCGGCAGCTCGTCGGTGGTGCCGTCGTTGACGAACTGGATGCCCGACGCTGCGGAGATGTTCGCAATCGCGGTGGCCAGCAGCGCGTCGGATCCTTCCGGTGCGGTGGCGTTGTTGACGACGTAATGCAGCGGTCGGCAGGGCGAGTACCCAACGGGAGTGCCGTCGTCGTTGGTTGCCAGGAACTTGTACGAATCGTTGGTGGTTCCGGGCGCCGGCGGTGAGGCCAGCGGGGCGTCTGCTTCCTCAAGTCCCGGCGGCGGCGCGTCGACCGGTCGGGCGGCCTTCCCTTGCCCCTGGCTTCCTGGCTGCGGCGTGCCTGGCACGCCCGCCCCGGGAAAGAGCGCTGTGATGCGGGGGTCGCCGTGCAGGTAACCGCTGACCACGACGGCAATGACGGCCGCGACGACGGCCAGGAGGACACCGCGGAGAACACGCAAAGCAGTTCCCGTGCGCCGGTGCCTGGGCACACGCACTTCTTCCCGCTCCGGGTCCACGGCTCTCCATTCCTCACGCCCTGGTCACGCGGGGCAGCGCGGAGGACGAACCAACAGTACGGGCTGCGGCCGGAGCCGTCCAACTCAGACGATCGCTGCGCCGAAGAGCAATCCCAGTCCGTAGGTGGCGGCTGCCGCTCCGAGGCCGATCGCAAGCTGCCGCAGGCCGCGGCTGAGCGGCGACGTACCGGAAAGGAGGCCGACGACGGCGCCGGTCGCCAACAGCGCGATGCCCACCAGGACGCCAGCCACCATGAGGGCTGCGACACCGGTCATGCCGAACAGGAACGGCAGGATGGGGATGATGGCGCCCGAGGCGAAGAAGCAGAAGCTGGACAACGCTGCGCCCCAGGCTGAGCCCACGGATTCGTGCTCGTCCTCGGCGGGCTTTTCGGGTTGCAGGGAGAGGCTGGGATCGCAATCGCAGCTGAACAATCCCATGCGTTCGGCGGCCCGGTGCTCGGCCGCTTCCTGGGTCATGCCGCGGGCCAGGTAGACCAGGACCAGTTCGTTGTGCTCAATGTCCAGGGACGGCGCAGCGGTGAGCGTGGCCTGCGTGGGGAGGGTGGCGTTGAGCAGTTCCCGTTGCGAGCGCACGGAGACGTATTCTCCCGCGCCCATGGAAAGGGCTCCTGCCAGCAAACCCGCCACGCCGCTCATCAACACCACCGGGCTGGGCACCCCGGTGGCGGCCATGCCCATGACCAGGGAAAGGTTGCTGACCAGGCCGTCGTTCGCGCCAAAGACTGCGGCGCGGAAGGTGCCGGACAACCTGTTCCGGCCACGGGTTGCGAGTCCGCGGACCACTTCTTCATGGATTTGCTCATCCGCCACCATGGCTGGCGTTGCGGCCGGCTCGGTGCCGTAGGGGGAGCGGCCTTCGGCCCGCTGCGCCAAAGCGAGCACAAACACCGATCCGAAGTTGCGGGCAAGGAAGCCCAGGAACTGGCTGCGACCGGACGCCGCCTTGGGCATTCCTGCGTGCTCCCCGAGGAGCTTGAGCCAGTGGGCTTCGTGCCTGCCTTCGGCCTCGGCCAAGGCCAGCAGGATCTGGCGTTCTTCGCCGTCCCGGCGTTGGGCGAGTTCCCGGTATACGGCGGCTTCGGCCCGCTCGTCCGCCAGGTACTGACGCCAGCGCCTGATGTCCGAGGACGTCGGCGCGGTTAGTGGTGCTTCGGCCTCTTGCGGGGCTTCGGTTTCGTTGATGGGGTCCGGAACGGGGCTCGACGGACCGTGGGATTCCTGGTGCTGTTGCACTTTTTCTCCTGTGCTGGGTGGGGTAGTTACGGCCCCATTGCATGCCCAACACTACCGGTTATTTTCGGGGATTTTTGGCTGGTATTCCTTACCCGGAATGTTCGGTGCGCCGTAATTTCGGCCCCTTGACCGGTCCGTGGGCCGGTGCTCAGATGGAATGACAGGGCGGGGTCTCCCGCGCAAGGTCATCGGGCCGTTCGCGGCCCATGGGACGGAGGTTGCATCATGAACACCACCGAATCACACGCCAATTACCCGGAGCGGGCAACTGTGGAGTCCGACCCGGCCTACGACTACGCAGAGGACCAGGAAGTGGACGAGCCCTGGGTGGAGGAAGTGGACGCACCGGAGGATGACGAACGGGTGGTCCCGATCGATGAAACGGACGACTTCCGGGAGGAAGACGAAGAGGATTAGGCAGCTGGCTCCGGAAAATAAAAGTGCCTCGGCAGCCCCATGGACTTTCCGACGGCGGCAACGGTCACCGTCAGCGTCGCTGACGCAGCGCACCATTGGGTGGGGCGCACGGCCTGCGCAAGCGCCCGGGCGATCAACCGCGGATCGGGGTGCCGCAGCGTCACGCTCTTCGCTCCGGTCGCTATGGTGACGGTCCCCAGGAAGAGGTCGACGGCGGGGATCACCGTAACCTTGCTGGCTGCGGGTTCGGCGGGGGTGCCGGGTGTTTGGGCGCCAGGTGTTTGGGCGCCGGGTGTTTGGGCGCCGGGTGCCGGCGACGTGGGGGCTTGGCTGCTGTCGGCGTGGTACGGCAAGGTACTTCTCCTAGGGGGAGTGCTCTTGCCCGCTCGGTTGTCTTGGGTCCGGGGCGGGCCGCTTCCTCATCCGAACCACCCGTGAACATGGGGTTGGTGTGTGGCCAGTCGGAGCTTGGCACCACATCTCTTGAAGCTGGCACCACACTACCGCACGCGCGCGCTCGTTGTGGGGCCTGGTGAGCGTATGTGGGTGGGGTTTTGGCGCGCAGAGCAGGCCCCACAACGAGTACTTTCCGGGGGTACAGCAAAACGGCGACGCTCCCCGATAAGGGGAGCGCCGCCGTCGGGCGTTGCTTTGTTTCGCTTGTCCTGCGTGTTTGGGTTAGTTAGCCCTGCTGGAGCTGACCGGGTGTGCTTCGATCGGCAGTTCGTCGGAGATCGCGCCAGCCACTCGCTTGTCCCAGGCGGCCCGGACTGCGGGATCGGTGCGCGGGGTGAGGAGCGAGATGACCACGTAAGCGACGAACGAGGCCGCGAGGCCGTAGTAGATGGGTTCGTTCGCGTAGACGCCGTCTTCGCTGGGAATGACTCCGGTTGCGAACATGATCAGCAAGGCCAGTGTCAGCACGGACCCAACCGCCATGGACCATGCAGCCGCGATGCCTGTGCCGCGCTTCCACACCAGGCCGCCGAGGATCGCGACCAGGAGGCCGCCCACCAGGATGTCGTAGGCGATGGTGAGGGCTACCACCACGTCTTGCGCGGCCATGGAGATCAGGACCGCAACGATGCCCAGGCCAAGGACCCAGTAACGGTTGGCCTTGACGTCGTGCTCGGGGTTTTCGGTGTCGTCAGTGTTGATGGTCTTGCCGAACCAACTGGCCACGAACGGGACGACGTCGGCGCGGGCAACCGTAGCGGCAGCGATCAGTGCACCGGAGGCGGTGGACATCATGGCGGCGACAGCCGCGGCCATCACCAGGCCACCGATGCCGACGGGGAGGATGTGGGTTGCCACCTCGGCGTAAACAACGTCCTTGCCGAGGTTCGCGACGTCGATATCCGGCAGTGCCACGCGGGCTGCGAGACCAATGAAGGCGCCGGCGATGCCGTAAAGGATGCAGTAGACACCGGCCGTGGCGCCGCCCCAGCGGGCAACGGTGGGGGTCTTGGCGGTGAAGACGCGCTGCCAGATGTCCTGGCCGATCAGGAGGCCCAGCGTGTAAACAACGAAGTACGTGATGATCGTCTGGGTACCGATGCCGTCGATCTGGAAGAAGCTGTCCTTGAGGCGCCCACGGATGCCGTCCATGCCGCCGGCAGCGTTCATGACGAACGGCAGCATCAGGAAGAAGATGCCCACGGTCTTGATAATGAACTGCACCTGGTCAGCCAGGGTGATGGACCACATGCCGCCAATGGTTGAGTAGACCAGCACGATTGCCCCGCCAACGGCGATTGCCAGCCAGCGTTCCCAATCGAAGAGCACCACGAAGATGGTGGCGTAGGCGCCAGTGGACGTGGCGCACAGCATCAGGGTGTACGCGAGCATCACGATTCCGGATGTCTGCGTGGCCTTGCTGCCGTAGCGGAGGCTGAGCATCTGGGAGACGGTGTAGATCTTCAGGCGCTGGATGGTGCCGGCGAAGAGCAGGCTCAGCAGCAGCACACCGGCGCCGATGGCCACCACGAGCCACATTCCGGAAATGCCGAACTTGTAGCCCAGGCCGACGCCGCCGACGGTGGATGCGCCACCGAGGACCACCGCGGCCATGGTGCCTGTGTAAAGGAAGGGGCCAAGGCGGCGGCCTGCCACCAGGAAGTCGCTGTTGTTCTTGGTGCGGGACTTGCCCCACCAGCCGAACGCCAGCATGGCGAGCAGGTACACCACCACGATTGCGATGTTTATAGCCGAAGATTCCATGAACGGTCCTTGGAGCTGATGCACGGAGGTTTGGGGATTTCGACGATACTCCTGCGAAGGGTCGAAGTCTCCGTGCTGACGATTGGAGATTGGGGAGGGTGTCGTATGCCTCACAGACAACACTTGTTGCCTCAGAGGATATGTTGTGATGGGAGTAACAGTCAAGATGCTTAAGACATGCTTCCGTAGTTTCTGGCTTCCCTTCTGCGCGATCCGGCTACTATTGCTCCAATGACAGGGCCACATGACAGGCCTGAAAGGTTCGTGAATGAAGGCTCTCCCCGTTGAACCAAGCAACGTTCCAGTTGCCATCGGTTCCAGAATCCGCGCAGCCCGGCAGGCGCAACGACTCACCATCGAGCAGGTGGCAGACGCTACTGGTCTGACCAAAGGGTTCCTCAGCCGCGTGGAACGGGACCTGACATCGCCGTCGGTCGCGTCACTTGTCACCCTGTGCCAGGTTCTGTCCGTCTCCGTGGGGGACTTGTTCGCCGCACCGGAAACCCACCTGACCAAGCGCGACGACGGTCCCCGCATCTCCCTGGGTGGCCAAGGGATCGTGGAACGCCTGCTGACTGCGCGCTCCGAGCGTCGCCTGCAGATCCTGCAGGCCACCATCGAACCCCGCGGCCGCGGTGAGAACGAGCTGTACGCAGTGGATTGCGACGTGGATGTCCTGCATGTAGTCAAGGGCCGGATCAAGCTCATCCTGACCAACGAGGAATACGACCTCGCAGAAGGCGATACCCTCTCCTTCCCGGGCCGGGAGCCTCACACCTGGATCAACCCCACGGACGAAACCGTCGAAGTGCTCTGGGTCCTTGTGCCCGCTGCGAGCCGGTAGTTCTTTCCCCTTCGCGCGGAGCCTCTGTGCTCCTTCCCGGTTGCCTCGCTTCCGGGGGCTCTCGGTGATCCTTTGCCCTGTAATTCCGGGGTTTGCTTGGACTTACTTGCTGACCAACCGGGGAGGAGCGTTGCGCCGCCGTTCCAGCACTGCCCGGATTTCCGCTATGACCCGGCCCGGTTCGTACCAGATGGCCTCCGGCGGGTAGCGGAGGACGGAGAATCCCTTAAGCGTGGACGCGTTGTTGCGGAACAGATCCCGACGCAGAGCTGACCGGTCCGCATGGAAAGCGAAGCCATCCACCTCGACAATGAGCACTCCTTCGATCAGGAAATCCACGCGGCCGATGCCCGGGAGTTGCACTTGAGCATCGTAGGCAATGCCATGGCTTTTTAGGAGGTGTTGGGTATCGACTTCCACGATGGACTCGGCCCGTAGGTCGAGTTCTTGAAGTATCAGCAGTGATGGGCGGGATTTGTGGGCGCTGAGTTCGCCCCGCAGCAAGGCCAAAGGGACTCCGCGGAGCCGGACAGCTGAAACTGCCATCGCTGCTGCCGCATTGGGTTGGAGGCACCCCAGTGAGTGAATCACCGCATCCTCGACGCTCGCGAGCGGAAGTGCTGGATCGGCGTCGAACCTTATGGTCCGGTGCCGCACGAAACCTGAGCCGTGGCCGTGATCGCAAGCCAAATGGTGTTGTTCGGGCGGGTTCCTGAGCCACAGGCCGTAATAGCTGGCTGCGCTGGCGCACGTAACTTTGGCGTTGTTCCGGATTGCCGTGGCAAATTCCGGTTTGCAACCCTTGAGCATGAAGACGCCGCGCCGAGGTTGCTTGGCTCCCTGTTCTGGCAGCCGGGAAATTTCCGTGCGTGAGTAGCCTGGTGCGGGCAACCCCCCGATTGTCTGTAAGTACTGGATGGCGTCCATCCAGCCAGTCCAGTGGGCTCGAGGGGCATTGGGAATGCGGGAATCGCCGCATGTGGGAAACGTGGGCGGCTGTCCGGATGGTTGTGCCGGCGTTCCTCCCCGTTTGGACCAGTCCGCAGCTGCGTTCCTCCCCGTTTGCTTTGACCCAGGAGGCCCAAGGCCCCAGGGCGAGCGCGGAAACCCGGGATCCATGCGTGCCCTTCCCGCCGGCAACTGGGGAGGAGCGCGGCGGAGGCGGCCGCCAACTGGGGAGGAGCGCGGCGGGGGAGGAGCTAGCCCACGTGGACCCAGGGCCGGCGGGTGATGTCCGGCTCCGCTTCCCGCAACACTTCGCGCGTTACGGGCGCGATTTCGCCCTCGCCGAAGAACAGGAACTTGCTCAGGTTGGAGATCGGGTTGCCCTCGGTCCAGCGGAAGTAGATGTGCGGCATCAGGCCGGTGACGTCGCGGATGTGCAGCAGGACGGCGGCAAGGGTATTGGGCACGTTGTTGCTGTGCACTTCCAGGATCTTGAAGCCGTGCCTCTCCTTGCCCACCACCTGCAGTTCCTGCTCAAAGTCGGAGCTGTCGTCCACGATGATCTCGATGAATACTGCGTCGCAGTCGACGGGAAGGTGGTTTGCCTGTTGGGCGTGCTGGAGCTTTTCCCTGTAACGGCCCGCGCTTACGTGCTTGGGTTCGTGGGCGATGATCCGGACCGGCCCCTCGGCATGGTTGGCCGTGAACTCCAACGCCTTCTCGTCCAGCTTGATGTGCGTGGCCCGCAGTTCGAACGCCCGGCGCATGCGGGAGATGAAACTGACCACCATGATGCCAAGGATGAAGAGGGCCGCGATCTTCAGGCCATCCGGGCGTTCGATCGAGTTGACCACCGTGGTGTAGACGAAAACCAGGGAGATGATGCCGAAGCCGATGAACTGGGCCCGCTGCTTCTTGCGCCGTGCGGAAAGGGTCACCGCGATGGAAGCGGAGGTGATCAGGACAAGGACGCCGGTGGCATAGGCGCCGCCCTGGGCGTTGACGTCGGCCTGGAAAATGATGGTCACAATGAAGGCGATGACCGTGAAGACCAGGACCAGCGGGCGCAGGGCGCGGGCCCAGGCGGGAGCCATTCCGTAGCGGGGAAGATAGCGCGGCACGAGGTTGAGCAAACCTGCCATGGCTGATGCGCCGGCGAACCAGAGAATCGCGATGGTGCTGACGTCGTAGACCGTTCCGAAGCCGTCACCAAGGAACTTGTGGGCGAGGTAGGCAAGCGCGCGGCCTTCGGCTTTGCCTCCGGATTCGAATTCGGCCGCCGGAATAAGCATCACCGTGGTGAAACTGGAGGTGATGAGGAACGAGCTCATGATGATGGCTGCAGTTGTCAGGAGCCGATGGGCGCCCTTGATGCGTCCCACCGGGTTGGCTTCAGTGTCGGACGGGTAGCCCTTGATCTGCGGCATGACGGCCACGCCTGTCTCGAATCCGGACAGGCCCAGGGCAAGCCGGGGGAATACCAGGAGCGCCAGGGCAACCATCATGATGGGGTCGCCATGCGAGGTCGTCAGGGCTGTCCACCAGTTGGTGATGACGTGCGCTTCGGTGAAGAGATGTCCGATGGAAACCGAAATCACCACCAGGTTCAGGGCCAGGAACGCAGCCACCAGGACGACGGCAACGTTGATAGCCTCTTTGAAGCCGCGAAGGAAGACCACTCCCAAACCAGCAATCAGCGCCAGGGTGATGACGACATGCTGCCCCTCGAGGAAGTCCGGGGCGAAGGGGTTTTCTATGAGGTGGGCCGTGGCGTCTGCGGCCGACAAGGTGATGGTGATCATGAAGTCGGTGGCAGCGAAGCCCAGGAGCGCCAGGACGAAGAGCTTGCCGCTCCAGCGGGGGAGGAGGCGCTCCAGCATGGCGATGGAGCCTTCGCCTCGGGGGCTTTCCTTGGCCACCCTGCGATATACGGGCAACGCGCCGGCCAGGGTTGCCACCACCAGGAGCAACGTTGCCAAGGGAGAGAGCAGGCCAGCCGCCAACGCCGCGATGGCGGGCTGGTAGCCGAGCGTGGAGAAGTAGTCCAGCCCGGTGAGGCACATGACCTTCCACCACGCCTGCGGCTTGTGCGACTCCGAGGGTTGGCCGTGGGGGCCTTGCCGTTTGCCTGAGGTGTCCGGCATTCCTTCCAGCAGCCAGGGCTTGAGCTTGAAGGAGTCTTTTTGCCGGTTGGCCGGATCGGCCGGAGGCCTCGACAGGGTGGTCACGGTGTCCTTTCGCGCAGCACGGTGCTGCTCCCGGTCGAGCGTAGGACCGCCTTCGACGCCGAAACCCCGGTTTTTATGGAATCTTTACGCCTGCTGTGATGGGCGTCTCAAGCTGAGGCAAAGTTGTAAACAGATGATGCTTATTAGACAACTTCGAGTGTATGATGGGTGTCACAGTCACAGATTCACCCCCGATCCACTAAGGAGTGGCGCATTTTGGAAGAGCTCCGTATTGAGGCCAACGGCAACCTTGGTCCCATCGATTCGTCCCGCATCCCCCGCTATGCCGGTGCCGCCACCTACGCCCGCCTGCCCCGCCTCGACCAGGTAGCAAAGGCTGACGTCACAGTTGTTGGCGTTCCGTTCGACTCAGGCGTCTCGTACCGCCCGGGCGCGCGCTTCGGCGCCAACCATGTGCGTGAAGCCAGCCGCCTGCTGCGCCCCTACAACCCCGCCTGGGATGTCAGCCCCTTTGAAAACATCCAGGTCGCCGATGCAGGCGACATGGCTGTGAACCCCTTTAACATCAACGAGGCCATCGAGACCATCCAGCAGAACGCCCTGGACCTCACCGCCAACGGCAGCAAGCTGGTTACCCTCGGTGGCGATCACACCATCGCCCTGCCCCTGCTCCGTGCCGCCGCCGAGCGCGCCGGCGAACCCATCGCCATGCTCCACTTCGACGCGCACCTGGACACCTGGGACACCTACTTCGGTGCCGAGTACACCCACGGCACCCCGTTCCGCCGTGCCGTGGAAGAAGGCATCCTGGACACCGAAGCCATTAGCCACGTTGGCACCCGCGGTCCGCTGTACGGCAAGAAGGACCTCGACGACGACCACCGCTTCGGGTTCGGAATCGTCACCTCCGCGGACGTCTACTACCAGGGCGTCCTGGAGACGGTCGCGAAGATCCGGGACCGAATCGGCAACCGCCCGCTGTACATCTCCGTGGACATCGACGTCCTGGATCCGGCGCACGCACCCGGCACCGGTACCCCCGAGGCCGGCGGCATCAGCAGCCGTGAACTCCTTGAAATCATTCGCGGTTTCCGTGGAATGAACCTCGTTGGCGCGGACATCGTCGAGGTTGCTCCCGCCTACGACCATGCGGAGATCACCGGTGTTGCCGGAAGCCATGTTGCCTACGAGCTCGTCACCCTGATGGCAGACAACGCCGTCGAGGGTGATCGACTGGGTGCCCCCAACGGCTACGCCCAGCAGGCCCTGGGTGCCCGCATCGAGGAGCTCGCGAAGGCCTCGGGAGAGCAGCGATGATCGATTTCGATCCGGGTACAGCAGCCCCCACCAAGGGCACCAACCAGCGCAACGGCGGGGACCTCGTCGTCGAGACCCTTGAAGCGCTGGGCGCGAAGACCGTCTTCGGTATCCCGGGCCAGCACGCCCTGGGTCTCTTCGATGCCATGGGTCGCGGCAACCTGCACTTCGTTTCCTCCCGGGTGGAGAACAACTCGGCCTTCGCCGCCGACGGCTACTCGCGCGCCACCGGCGAGGTGGGGGTTCTGTTCCTGTCCACCGGTCCCGGTGCGCTGACGTCCCTTGCCGGCCTCCAGGAGGCATATGCCACGGGTGTTCCCATGGTTGTTGTTGCCAGCCAGATCCCGCTCGACGGCCTGGGCGCCCGCCGTAAAGGCATGCTGCACCAGCTTGATGACCAGAAGGCCTCCGCGGCCAATGTCACCAAGAGCCAGCGCCTGATCCAGCACGCTTCAGGCATTCCGTCGGCCATCCAGGACGCGTGGACCGAGGCGATTTCCTCGCCGCAGGGTCCGGTGTGGATCGAGATCCCGCAGAACGTCCTGCTGGACCCGATCATGGTCCCGCCGGTGGAAGACGCATTGGCCGAGGCCTTCGACAATCCGCCCCGCGTTGAGCTCGTGCGGGAGGCCGTGAAGTGGCTTTCGACGGCGGAACGTCCGGCGATCATCGCCGGCGGCGGTACCCGCCGTGGCCGGGCCGAGAAGTCTCTGCTCTCCATCGCCGAGCAGCTCCGTGCGCCGGTGATCTGCACACCCGGCGGCAATGGTGCATTCCCGTGGAACCACGAACTGTCCTTGCAGTCCTGGATTGAGGACCGGTACATGACCGATGTCCTCGAAGACGCTGATGTGCTGATCGTGATCGGCTCATCCTTGGGCGAGGTCACTTCCAACTACTTCACGTTCGAACCGCGAGGCCGGATCATCCAGATCGACGCCGAACCACGCGTCCTCGAGTCCAACCGTCCCGGCCTGGGCATCCGCGCCGACGCCGGACAGGCACTCGCGGCCCTGGACGAAGCGCTCTCAGAGGCAGGCGCCGGAACAGCGAACAAGCGGGACTGGCACGGAAGCAGCCCGGAAGACGTGGTCAAGGAGTCCCTGGCCAAGGTCAAGGCACGGCTGGAATCCCAGGACCTGGCCAAGGAACTGAAGTTCATGTCGGACATCCGTGAGGCTGTTCCGGCGGACATGCAGACGTTTTGGGACATGACCATCTCCGCGTACTGGGGCTGGAGCTGCTGGGACGCCCGGCAGGGCCAGTTCCACTCCGCCCAGGGCGCAGGCGGCCTCGGCTACGGTTTCCCCGCGGCGATCGGCGGGGCTGTGGGCTTGGAAACCACCGGCAAACCGAGCCGTGTGCTCGCTGTGTCCGGTGACGGTTCCTCGATGTACTCAATCTCCGAACTCGCCACGGCCAAGCAGCACAACGTACCGGTCACCTGGTTGATCGTGGACGACGGCGGCTATGGGATCCTGCGCGAGTACATGGTGGGGGCCTTCGGCCAGGCCACCGCCACGGAACTCGCCCGCCCGGACTTCGTCAAGCTTGCCGAGTCCTTCGGTGTCCCGGCCCGCCGGGTTGCCCCGGAGGAAGTGGGGGACGCGCTCAAGGCGTCCTTCGAAGCGGACGGACCCAACGTCGTCGTGGTTGAAACGCTGCTGAAGATGTTCGGCCCCACGCACCTGGACGACTAAAACGCCAACAGTCAGCCCCCGCACGGAACACCGTGCGGGGGTTTTCTGCGTTGTGGGGCCCGCTCTGCTCCCCAAATTCGTTCATTGGGGCGCAAGCGGGCCCCGCAACGCCTCCACGAACTTCATCTTTAGTTTCCCAAAGCAATCAATATGAGTTATAGTTGCTTTAGGCAAACAAAAAAGGGGTGTGTCTACATGTCCGTCGGTTCTGCCACAGCAACCGATCTTGTTCATCAAATCTTCGATCTCCAACGAACTCTGCGTTGCGTGGTGACTGCCCACATGGCCCGCGTTCCCGACGTCGGAATGGCGCTCCAAGGTGTCATGCGGTTCATCGGCGAGGGGGAGGCCCGCGCGACGCACCTCGCTTCGCGCCTGGGTGTCAGCGCCCCGGTCCTGAGCCGGCATATCGCGGAGCTCGAAGAGCTCGGCTTTGTGGTCCGGCGGCCCGATCCGGCAGACGGCCGGGCGCAATTGCTCGCCCTCACGGAAAAGGGTGCGGCGAAACTGCACGAATTCGAAGAACAACGCAGCGTGAGACTGCGGGATTACCTGGCGGATTGGAGCGAGGCTGACGCCCTCGAGGCCTCCCAGGTGCTCAACAAACTCACAGAGTCCCTCAAGGACTCAATCCGGGCAACGGCGGCCGGCTCCATCACAACAAACCAGACAGCTTAGGAGCCCGGAATGGCTAAACCAACACAAACCCCGACGGCGGTGGGCGCACCAGCAACTGCTGCCGCGCCCATGACGCACCGGCAGATCATGGAAGCCTTGACCGGCCTCCTCGCAGCATTCTTCACGGCGATCCTCAGCAGCACCATCGTCGCCAACGCACTGCCCACCATCATGTCCGAGCTCAAGGGCACCCAAACGGATTTCGCGTGGGTCATTACGGCAGCGCTCCTGGCGAACGCCGCCACCACGCCCATCTGGGGCAAACTCGCTGACCTCTTCGACAAGAAGCTCCTGGTCCAGCTGAGCATCATCATCTTCGTGGCGGGCTCGGTCATGGCCGGCCTGTCCGAGACCATTCCGCTTCTGCTGACCGCACGCGTTATCCAGGGCATCGCGATGGGTGGCCTGACCGCTCTGGCGCAGGCGATCATCGGATCCATGATCCCGCCGCGCGACCGCGGAAAGTACTCGGGTTACATGGGCGCTGTCATGGCGGTCGGAACCGCCGGCGGCCCGCTGCTGGGTGGCTTCATTGTTGACAGCCCGCTCGGCTGGCGCTGGACATTCTTCGTCTGTGTTCCCTTGGCCGTTGTGGCGCTGATCCTTCTCCAGATCACCCTCAAGATTGAGCACATCAAGCGCCCCGCCAAGATCGACTGGCTTGGTTCCATCCTCCTCACCTCGGGCGTCAGCCTGCTGCTGATCTGGGTTTCCTTCGCCGGTAACCCGGACTACTACGACTGGTTCTCCTGGCAGTCCGCGCTCATGGTCGGCGGCGGCGTGGCCTTGCTTGCCCTCCTGGTGTTCGTGGAAACCAAGGTTGCCCAGCCGATCATCCCGCTGAAGATCATCTCCGAGCGCACCACCGCCCTGGCCATCGTTGCGTCGATCGCCGTCGGTATCGCCATGTTCGGTTCCTCCACCTTCCTGGGCCAGTACTTCCAGGTGGCCCGTGGCGCTACGCCTACCGAGGCCGGCCTGCTGACGCTGCCCATGATTGCCGGCAACCTCATTGGTTCCGTGGCATCGGGTGTGCTGATCAGCCGCTTTGGTAAGTGGAAGAGGTTCCTGATCGCAGGTTCGGTGCTGCTCATCGGTGGCCTGGCTTTCGCCGGCACCATGGACCACACCACGGAACTCTGGATCGTTGCGATCTACACCGGTGTGTTCGGCCTCGGCCTGGGCATGCTGATGCAGAACCTGGTGCTGGCCGTACAGAACACCGTCCAGGCCAAGGACATCGGAACGGCAAGTGCTTCGGTGGCATTCTTCCGGTCGGTGGGCGGCGCGATCGGTGTCTCCGTCCTCGGTGCCATCATGTCCAACCACGTGAAGGACCTTGCCGTGGAAGGAATGGCCGCTGCGGGCATTCCGGTCCAGGGTGGCGGCTCCGGGGCCAGCATGGACCTGGCCGACATGCCTGCGCCCATCGCCGACATCATGCGGGCTGCATACGGCGACGCAACTGCACAGATCTTCCTTATTTCCGCCATCATCAGCGTGGTTGCCCTCCTGGCCGTTCTGTTCATCAAGGAACGTCCACTGCGCCGCACGGTTGATGCCGCTCCCGAAAAGGAACTGATTGCCACGGCCTCCGGCGATGCCGGAATGTCCCTGGACACGTCGTCCCTGGACGCCGTAAAGGCCGACGACGGCGACAATGGCTTGGGTGCCGAACGCCCGGCAGGGGGAACGGACCGCCGGGTTCCCAAGCAGGATTCCGAAACCGACCTGGACCTGGAATTTGCCCGGATCCTCACCCAGGAACGTCCCCACGCCACTGGTGACGTCAAGGAAGTCCAAGAGCAGCTGTCCCGGACGCAGTACGTCCTGGCCGAACAGCAACTGCAGCTCAGCCGAGCCAATGTTGAACTGCAGGCGCGCCTGCGGGAGCAGCAGGCCATCGCAGAGCAGCAGGCCGCCACTGCCGAAGAGTTGGCAGCCATCCGCAAGGAGCTCAAGCGCGAACGCAGGCAACAGGAGCGTATGGCACTGCTGCTTCTCCAGGGAGCCGAAGCCCGTGCCGACCACGGTAAGCACGCCGGCTAATTCGTCCACGGATCTCGTCCTTGTGTGAAACACCCGGCGTAATACGTGGGCCGTGACGAACAAGGGCGGGACAGTAAGCGTCGGCTGGGTAACCCGGCCGGCGCTTTGCTGCGTTCCAACTTGCCTGTCGCTGGGCCAGATGCACCGGCGGGAGCACCCGGGACACGGGAGATACTCCGCTGGGATGATCTTTTCCCTGGGTCGTTTCGCCACAGCAAAGTATTTCGTACAGTGGGGAGGCTAATACTGTCAGCCCTTGCTGCCAAACTTCTTCCTGTCTCATTCACGCACTCTTTCTAAGGACCCGTGGGCATGCTTGTCACCCTTATACGGCGCTATTCCAAGCCGTATTTGCCGCAGATAGCGGCCGTGCTGTTCTTTCAGCTGGCCTCTACCATTGCCACGCTCTACCTCCCCAGCCTCAACGCCAAGATCATCGATGAGGGTGTCTCCCGCGGGGACACCGACTTCATCTGGCAGACCGGTGCCCTCATGCTCGCGGTGGCCCTGGGACAGGTGCTCTCCGCCATCATCGCCGTCTACTTCGGGGCCCGGGTGGCCATGGCCATCGGCCGCGATCTTCGGCGCAGCGTTTACCGCCAGGTCAGCGGTTTCTCGGCGCAGGACGTCAACCGTTTCGGTGCCCCCACGTTGATCACCCGCGGCACCAACGACGTCCAGCAGGTCCAGATGCTTGTGCTGATGGGCCTGAACTTCATGGTTTCGACACCCATCATGTGTGTTGGCGGCATCATCATGGCACTCCGCGAGGACCTCAGCCTCTCCTGGCTGGTGTGGGTCTCGGTCCCGGTACTCGTCGCAGTAGTTGGTTACCTTGTGGTCCGCTTGATGCCCTTGTTCCGCTCCATGCAGACCAAGATCGACGCCATCAACGGCGTCCTCCGTGAACAGATCATCGGCATCCGCGTGGTTCGTGCGTTCGTGCGTGAGCCCCATGAAGCCAAACGCTTCGGTGATGCCAATGACGAGCTGACCGCGGTGTCCGTGAAGATCGGTAACCTGTTCGTCCTGATGTTCCCGGCCATCGGGATGATCCTGCACCTCTCCACGGCCGCTGTGCTGTGGTTCGGTGGCCAGCGCGTGGACTCCGGCGACATGCAGGTTGGCGCGCTCACGGCGTTCCTGCAGTACCTGCTCCAGATCCTCATGGCCGTCATGATGGGTACGTTCATGGCCATGATGATTCCGCGTGCCTCCGTCTGCGCCGACCGTATTGGTGAGGTGCTCGACGTCGAGCCTTCCATCCATAACCCAACCTCACCGGTGGTGCCCGCTGAGAAGAAGGGACGTGTCGAATTCCGCGACGTCACGTTCAAGTACCCCGGTGCCGAGGCACCCGTACTGAGCAACATCTCCTTCACGGCAGAGCCGGGCAAGACCCTGGCCATCATCGGTTCAACGGGTGCCGGCAAGACCACCCTGGTTTCGCTGCTGCCGCGACTCTACGACGTCGCTTCAGGTGATGTACTGCTCGACGGCGTACCCGTCACCAAGATGGACGCCTCGGAGATCACCAGCCGCGTCTCGGCTGTTCCGCAGAAACCGTATCTGTTCTCCGGCACGATCGAGCACAACCTTCGTTTCGGGAAGCCGGATGCAACTGACGAGGAACTGTGGGATGCGCTTGAAACCGCGCAGGCCAAGGGCTTTGTGGAGGAGAAGTCGTCCGGCTTGAACCGACGCATCGCCCAGGGCGGAACCAACGTCTCCGGGGGGCAGCGCCAGCGTCTGTCCATTGCCAGGGCCCTGGTCACCAAACCCAACGTCTACCTGTTCGACGATTCCTTCTCGGCCTTGGACGTTGCCACCGATGCCCGGCTCCGGAAGGCCCTGAAGGCCAAGACGAAGGACGCCACGGTCATCATCGTGGCCCAGCGTGTCTCCACCATCGCCGACGCCGACGAAATCCTGGTGCTGGACAACGGCCGGATCGTGGACCGTGGAACGCACGACGAACTGCTGGAAACGTCGCCCACGTACCAGGAAATCGTTGAATCACAGTTGAGCGTGGAGGAAGTGGCATGAGCGGGCAGAACCAGCAGAAGAAGCGCGGCTGGGCTGCCAAGGCAGAAGCCGCCAAGAATGCCAAGGCGACAGCCGAGGCCCAGGTCGCAACCGAAGTGCTTGAGGACGAAGACTTCGTAGAAGAGGAATACGTCCCCACAGAGGCTGATGGCGGCATGTTCGGCGACGTTCCGGCCAAGAAGGCCAAAGCGTTCTGGCCGTCGGCGAAGCGGCTCATGGGCCTGCTGAAACCCGAAAGCGTCGGCGTGTACATCGTGATCGGCCTGGTGGTCGTCTCGGTGGTCCTGAACGTCATTGCCCCCAAGGTCCTCGGTAGTGCCATGGACGTCATCTTCGGCGGCGTCGTGGGGAAGCAAATCCCGCAGGGCGTCTCCCAGGAACAGTTCGTCGAGCTTATGCGCCAGCAGGGCCAAGGCAACTTTGCGGACATGGTCTCCAAGATGGAGCTCACCAACGGGATCAACTTCCCCAAGCTGACGTTCCTGATTTCGATCGTGCTGCTGATGTATTTTGTGGCCAACATCTTCCTCTGGGCACAAGGGTGGTTGCTCAACAGGATCGTCATGCGGGTCATCAAGAAGCTCCGCAACGATGTCCAGGCGAAGCTCAACAGGCTCCCGCTGAACTACTTCGACACCCGCCAGCGTGGAGACATCCTGTCCCGCGTGACCAACGACGTCGACAACGTCCAGCAAGGCCTGCAGCAGGCATTCTCCCAGTTGGTCAGCTCCGTGTTGACGGTGCTGGGCATTACGGTCATGATGTTCATCGTCTCCTGGGAATTGGCGCTGATCGCGTTGATCGCCCTGCCGCTCTCCGGCATCCTGGCAGGCGTCATCGGTGCCCGCAGCCAGAAACTGTTCGCGGCACAGTGGAAGAACACCGGCGCTTTGAATGGCCAGATCGAGGAAGCGTTCTCCGGCCACGATCTTGTGAAGGTGTTCGGCCGCGACGCCGACATGCTGGAGCGCTTCGATGAGAAGAACAACGAACTCTACAAAGCATCGTTCGGTGCCCAGTTCGTCTCGGGCGTGATCTTCCCGGCGATGAACTTCGTGTCCTACCTGTCCTACGTTGGCATTGCCGTCGTGGGTGGCCTGCGGGTCGCGTCGGGCTCAATGAGCCTGGGTGACGCCACGGCCTTCATCCAGTACTCGCGTGAATTCACCCAGCCCCTGGGCCAGATCGCCGGCATGGCCAACATGCTGCAGTCCGGCGTTGCCTCTGCCGAGCGGGTCTTCGAGTTCCTCGATGCCGATGAAGAGATCGAAGAGACCGGCACGCGCCACCTGCCGGCCAAGACCGACGGCCACGTTGAATTCGAGCACGTTTCCTTCAGCTACGTGGAGGACAAGCCGTTGATCGAGGACCTCTCCTTCAGCGCTGAGCCCGGGCACACGGTAGCCATCGTCGGACCAACCGGGGCGGGTAAAACCACACTGGTCAACCTGGTCATGCGTTTCTACGAGCTCAACGCCGGCCGCATCACACTGGACGGCGTGGACATCAAGGACCTCAGCCGTGCCGAGCTGCGCTCCAAGGTGGGCATGGTGCTGCAGGATGCCTGGCTGTTCGGTGGAACGATTTACGACAACATCAAGTACGGCAAGTTGGACGCCACGGAAGAGCAGATCATGGAGGCGGCCAAGGCTACCTACGTGGACCGTTTCGTACGTGCCCTGCCGGACGGTTACCAAACCATCATCGACGAAGAAGGCAGCAACGTCAGCGCAGGTGAAAAGCAGCTCATCACCATCGCGCGCGCGTTCGTGTCCGACCCGTCCCTGTTGATCCTGGACGAGGCGACAAGCTCTGTGGATACCCGGACCGAGCTGTTGCTGCAGAAAGCCATGGCGGCACTGCGCACTGACCGGACCAGCTTCGTTATTGCCCACCGGCTCTCCACTATCCGCGACGCCGATACCATCCTGGTCATGGAGAACGGCAAGATCGTGGAGCAAGGCAACCACGCACATCTGCTCACCCTGCAGGGCGCGTACTACCGGTTGTACATGTCGCAGTTCGCGGGTGAGCAAGAGACCGCGGTGGACGATTCGACGGCGGTGCACAGCTGAGCACGGAATTGCCGGCTACCGGAGCATCCGCCACGCCCCAGCGCATTGAGGTCCTCGTGCCCATGCGTTGGGGCGACATGGACGCCTACGGCCACATCAACAACGTCCAGATCGTGCGCATGCTCGAGGAAGCCCGTATCGCAGCCTTCGGGCCTCCCCGTGGTGCGGGACTCCCCGGGGTTGAGCCACCGGCAGCTCTTTTCAACGATGTTGACGAGGGCACCATGACCCTGGTTGTTGAACACAAGGTCCGCTACGTCCGGACGCTGGAATACCGCAATGTTCCGGCCGTCGTGGAGATTTGGGTGGGCGCCATCAAAGGGGCCAGCTTCGATCTGCACTACGTCATCAAGGACCCGGTCACCGGGGAGGAGTGCGTCAAAGCCAGCACGCACCTGGCCTTCGTCGCTGAGGCCAGCGGCCGCGTCCTCCGGCTCACTCCTGAACAAAAGGAGCAGCTGGGACGCTACCAGGCTCCCTGACGTCGAGCACGCGTGCGGCCCCCGGGATACGTTCCCGGGGGCCGTTCGCGTAGGCGAACCCATGGGCACGTAGAGTTTCAGCATGAAACTTGAAATAGCCGTAGTGAGTGCTGCCGGAGCAGGGATCGCCGCCTCGGAAGGCGCGGACCGCATCGAACTGTGCAGCAGCCTGGAACTTGGTGGCATCACGCCCAGCCAGGGCCTCATGGAAGCCAGCCTGGAACACGTCGACGGCCGTTTGGAAATCCACCCGCTGATTCGATGCAGGCCCGGCGATTTCCGGTATTCCGCCTCGGACGTGGACACCATGGTGCATGAGATCCGGCACTTGCTGGCCCAAGGTGCGCACGGGGTTGTGGTGGGAGCGCTCACGGGGGCCGGCGAGCTGGATGTCCGCATCCTGCAACGCCTGGCGGACGCCGCCCGGGACGCCAACCAGGACGCCGAATTGACGTTCCACCGTGCCATCGACCAGTCCAAGGACCCGCTGGCCGCCTTGGAGCAGCTCCTCGAACTGGGATTCACGCGGGTCCTCACCTCCGGGCACGAAGCCACGGCAGGAGCGGGCCTGCCTACTCTAGCCACCATGGCAGAACGGGCCGGAGCTGACCTGCAGATCATGGCCGGTGGGGGATTGGCGCTGGAGGACATCCCTGCCATGCACAAGGCAGGCCTTTCGGCTGTTCACTTGTCAGCCAAGAGGACTGTCTCCACCCTCGGCGAGGGAACGATTTCCCTCGGCGCCCAGGATGGCAACGATCCCACGGCCTACACCGTCACCGACCGCGAAACCGTTCGGGCCGCCAAAGCGATGGTCAACGCATTGAACGGCGCCGAAGCTTAACCAGGCCGCCGCCGTCCAGCCCCGTGCGGGCGAAATTCCAGTGAGTACGCATCGTAATGACCCTTTACAGAGGGTGCCGCAACGCCAATGATTGAAGGATTCACCAACTCGGTGAAAAGCCCCGGAAGCTACCTTCAGGAGTCCCCAGCGATGCCGCTGCCCTCGCCGGTTTCATCGGCCCCCGCCCATCCCCTTCCATCTACCAGCAGCAGCCCCGGACATCCGGAGGTGAAGTGCGGCATCGGTGAGTGGGACAAGCTGCTGTACGGAAACCATCGCTTCGTCATCGAAGTCGGTACAACGCACACCCACACCGAAGGAGCCGAAGCAGCAGGCAGGGCACACCGCGTGGTTCTGCCGTGGCGCCGGCAGGACCCCGAGCCGGCAACGGTGGAGGTCATTGTTGTCTCGGCGCGCTCCGGAGGCAGGGTCAGGAACCTCACGGTGGAGCAGGCTACGAGGGAGTCGGGAACCCTGGTGTTCGAAGCCATCGACGGTGCCGGCATCTACTTCGTCTACTACCTGCCCTACGCAATGCTCGGGAAACCCCATTATCCGCAGGCGCAGTACCTCCCGCGGCGGCCGGCCGCGGATCCGGCGTGGGCGGCCGCCGTCGGGGGTTCTGCGTGGGCGCCGGAACGCGGGCTTCCGCGCGCTGAGGTTCTGCGCTACGAGGCCGCCAGTGAGCGGGACTCGTTCGCGCCGATGAACTTCACGGCCAGCGCCATCGAACTGGAATCACTCCACGCCCGGCACCCCGGAGAGGCCTTCCTGGTGTTCCCCGAGGAGCGCCTGAACCCTGTTTCCATGCGGGCGGACCTGCCCGCGCACTGGGTGATCAACGGCCCATCGGACACGTTCCGGGCCGCAGCACAACCAGGCGAGGACTACGTGGTCCAGCTGGGGTTGTATGCGCAGCGAGACCTGGAAGGGCTCTCCGTTGAGGTCGCGTCAGCATCGGGCGGACACTGCATCAACACCGACGGTGTGGACCGGCTGGGCCGGCCGTGGCGGAGGACCCTGGACGTTCCAGCGGGGACGGTACTGGCCTTGTTCGTTATCCTCCCCATCCCGAAGCACGCTGCCGGGACCACTCACTATGCGTCGATCACGGTCAGCGCAACGGGACAACCAGCGCGGACCGTCGAGGTCGCGCTTGATGTCCTCCCAGAGGAAGAGGCGGACCCGGTGGTCAGTGCGGGCGGTTTCGGCGAGCCCCGCTACCTCCGACGCCTCGCTTGGCTGGATTCGGCAGTGGCACAGGACTCGGAGCTCGTGGCGCCGTTCACCGCAGTAACGCTCGACGAATCCGCCAGGACCCTCGGAATCCTGGGCAGGACGCTGCAGCTGACGGAATCGGGACTTCCGGCCCAGGTAACCTCAACGTTCACCGCCGCTGTGACGTCAACTGAAGGTCCCGCCGTCGAGCTTCTCAGTGCGCCCATCCGGTTGGACGTGGACGGTGTGGAGTGGACGCATTCGCCGATCACGTTCAAGCGGGAAGGCCCGGCCCGAATCTCGTGGCGTTCCCGGTGGACCGGCCGGGCAGGTCAAAGTACTGCCATGTCGCTCGAGTTGAAGGGCGTTCTCGACGCCGACGGAACAGTGACGTACGGCCTGCGCCTCACGCCCGGGTCGACGTTCGCAGCGGGCGACGTCGGCCTGCAGTTGGCGCTCCATCGGGCCGCGGTTCCGTTCGCAATGGGTTTGGGCGTGCCGGGCGGACGGCGGCCTGAAACCCTTGACTGGACGTGGGACGTCGCAACGAGGAACCAGGATTCGCTGTGGTTGGGTGGGGTGAACGCCGGACTCCAACTGGCTTTGCGGGACGGCAGCTACGAGCGTCCGCTTAACACCAATTTCTACCGCGAAAAACCGTTGGTGGAACCGGCGTCGTGGGCCAACCGGCAGGGCAACTCGGTCAGGGGCGGCGTGAGCCTTCGGACTTCCGGGGACGAGGTCGCGGTCTGCGCAGCCAGTGGTGCCCGAACCATGGAAGCGGGCCAGCCACTGGACTTTGACTTCCGGCTCCTGCTGACGCCGTTCAACCCATCGAGCCCGGAAAGCACCTGGGCAAACGCTACTTCCACGAACCGGCCAACCCGTCCGAGATCAAAGCCGCCGGGGCCACGGTGGTCAACATCCATCACGCAACAGCACCGGCGCCCTACATCAACGACCCCCTTCTCAGCGCCGAACGGCTGAGGAAGTATGTGGCTGCTTGCCATCAGAAAGGGCTCAAAGCCAAAATCTACAACACCGTCCGGGAGCTCACCTTCCACAGCCCGGAGCTGCTGCCGTTGCTGCAGCTCGACCATGAGATCTTCAGCGACGGCCCCGGGGCAGGCCACATCTGGCTACAGGAACACGCCGGCAGCGGCTACGTGTCCGCGTGGTTCGCGCCGAACGTCGAGGACATCGCAGTGGTGACCACAGGCGAGTCGCGGTGGGAGAACTTCTACGTGCGCAGCTTGCAGGAACTGGCCATGGGAGATGACGGGATCGACGGTATCTACCTGGATGACATCGCCTACGACCGGCATGCAATGTTGCGCGTGCGCAAGGTCCTCGAGAGGGCCTGCGCGACGCGGGGTGTGGTTGGACCGGAGATCGACCTCCACTCGGCCAACCAGTTCACAGCGCATGACGGGTACGCGTCCTCGGCCAACCTGTACATGGAGCAGCTGCCCTATGTGGACAGGCTATGGCTGGGGGAGTACTTCGACTACGACAACACCGACCCCGACTACTGGTTGGTGGAACTGTCCGGCATCCCCTTTGGCCTCATGGGCGAAATGCTGGAAGGCGGGGGAAACCCATGGCGTGGCATGGTGTTCGGCATGACCGGCCGGGCCCCGGCCGTGGATAACCGTCCACTCTGGGAGTTCTGGGCAGGCACCGGTCTGGAAGGCGCGCAGATGCGGGGCTTCTGGGACCCGCAATCACCCGTCCGCACAAGCCATCCGGAGGTCCTGGCCACCACCTGGCTTACGGAGCGCGGAATGGTTGTGGCGCTCGCATCATGGGCCGGGCAAACTGAGGACGTGACGTTGATATTCGACGACGACGCCCTCACCGCCGGAGCCTCCGGCGCTGCCGCCACCGGCCGCCACATCGAAGCGCCGCCAATCCGCGGATACCAGCCAGCCGCGGAGTACGCCCCCGGCCAATCAATAGCCATCGAGCCGCAGCGCGGCCTCCTTCTCTGGATCGGATTCTGACGTGGCACACACAGCAACTTCCAACCTGACCGTCACCACCATCTCGCTGACCATGGCCGAGCTCGGCCCCCTGAATCCCCTGCCTGTGGTCGCTGCCGAACTGGACCAGCCCTACACCGTGGGCGAGGGCATCCCGGAGGAACTCCAAACCTCGGCCCGGTACGGTCTGGTGCCCAACGTCTACCCGTACCTGATGCAGGACGGCTACAGCCGGGCGGCAGCGCCCAAGGAGGTGCCCGCCGTCGTTCTTGAAAACAGCAAACTGAGGGTGACGGTCCTTCCGTCGCTGGGCGGCCGCATCTGGGAACTGTTCGACAAAGCCACCGGCAAACAGTTGCTCCACACCCACGACTCCCCGCAATTGGCCAACATCGCGCTGCGCAAGGCGTGGTTCGCGGGCGGACTGGAGTGGAACATCGGCACCCGTGGCCACTCGCCCACCAGCTGCGATCCGCTGCATACGGCGATCGTCCACACGCCTGACGGCAAGCACATCCTTCGGATGTGGGAGTACGAACGGCTGCGCGAAGTGGTGTTCCAAGTGGACATCTGGCTTCCCGAGGATTCGGCCGTGGTGTTCGCGGCCGTCCGGCTGCGAAACCCCAACGACCACGACGTCCCCATGTACTGGTGGAGCAACGCAGCCATCCCGGAAACCGAGCGAACCCGAGTCATTGCCCCGGCCGACGAGGCCTTTGGCAGCGACTACACCACGGACATCACCCGCGTCCGGCCCACCAGCCACGAAGGCTACGACGGAACCTGGCCGGTCAACAGCCCGCACGCAGCTGACTTCTTCTTCGACATCGACCCCGGCGAGCGGCGCTGGGTGGTAGCAGCAGACGACGACGGCGACGGGCTGGCGATGCTGTCCACGGGCCTCCTGCGCGGGAAGAAGCTGTTCGTCTGGGGCCAGGGCCAAGGTGGCAAACGGTGGCAGGAGTGGCTCAGCCCCGGAGCAGGGCCCTACGCGGAGATCCAAGCGGGCCTGGCGCAGACCCAGTTCGAACACCTGGTGATGCCGGCCGGCGCGGAGTGGGCCTGGGTGGAGGCATACGGCAACGGGCATCTGGACCCGGAGGCCTCGCACGGTGCGGACTGGGGTGCTGCAGTGGCCGATGCAAGCGCGCGCCTGGAAGAGCTGCTGCCCCACGATGATCTCGAGGCCATGCTTCCGGCCGCCATCACGAATGCCGACGTCCCGCCGTCGAAAATGCTCCTGTACGGCAGTGGCTGGGGTGTGGTGGAACGCGCCCGGCGGCTCAAGGCAGGCAGGCGCTGGATCGACGAAAGCGGGACACCCTTCGTGGACGAGAGCGTGACGGAGGAACAGGAACCCTGGCTTGGGCTTCTTCACGGAAAAGCGTTCGACGGCGCACCCAGTTACGTTGCGGGGTGGGACTGGGAAGAGTTGCTTGCCGCGCAGGACAATCCTGAAGCCACGTTCCATCTGGCCACGATGAGGCACGCACGGCAGGACCTCGAAGGCGCAAAGGAAGGCTACCGGAAGGTCCTTCAGGCCAAGGGGGTGCGGAGGCGCACCAAGGCGCTTGCGCACCGTGGGCTCGGCCTGGCGTTGCTCGCGGCGGGGCGCGATGAGGAGGGGCTCTCTGAGCTGCGGGACGGGGTGGAAACCGATTCCTCCAGCGTTGCTTTCCTGTCGGAGGCCGTGACCTTGGCCATCAGGCACGGCGACCCCACTATGGCCTTGGACCTGGCGGAGTCGGCACCGAAGGAGGGGGCCGTCGTCGGGCGCTTGACGTTCCTCAAGGCGCTCGCGCTCGCAAGGGGTGGCCACGCAGCCGAGGCCGCCGCGATACTGCGCAACGGCGTCGAAATTCCGGACCTCCGGGAGGGCGAAGACGCGATTTCGGCGCTGTGGGAGGAAGTGTGCCCAGGTGAACCCGTGCCGGCGGCGTACCAGTTCGGCATGCACTGACGGGAGCGCCGGCCCGGGCCGCGAACCTGTGGATATCCAGATGCTTGCTTAAGCCAAACAGGGTAAGTTGGCATGGTGATTCCCTCCGTAGAACCTGCCCTTGACCGCGCCCCCGGAGTCTCCAAGGAGATCGAGGACGCGGCCTGGTATGTGCTCGGTCCGGCGCTGAAAGGGAGACCGTCGGCGCTGGACGGACGGACGCTGACGTGGACATCGGACGCCGCCGCGGAGCTGCTTGAACGGCTCGAGCGTGGGGTGGAAGACTCCAAGGCGCCCATGATGACCAACCTGCGCCACAACCTTGACGGTGCCTCGCGGGAGGCCAAACTCCTGGCCGTTGAACTGCTGTTCCTGCAGTCCCTCCCGCTCGCCCACGAGGTCAAGTCCCTGAGGGTGAAGCGTGCCCGGGTTGCCGAGGCAGCATCGTGGGTTGAGCCGCCTATCGAGCTCCCGGAGGAACTCTATGAGGGCATGACGGACCACGGCGTCATCCGTGACCGGACCGCGGAATTCAACTGGACCATCTGGGACCACCTGAAGTGGCTGTGCCGTTTTGTGGCCCACGTGGACAGCCAAAGCACGGCCACCATCAGCACGGCGCTCGCGGACCCGCTGGCCTTCCACGAACTTGCGGCCGGCACCCCTGGGGACCAGCCCGCCCTGCGCCGAAGCATCGAGTACCTGGTGTGGCCAAGCTACTTCGAGCCTGTGGTTGCGGACGTCGAACGGCAGGAAATCAGGGACGCTTTCGCGTCGCTGGTGGGCGGGGCAAAGGGCGACACGGACGAGGATATTACCGCGGACATCCACCGCATCCGCTTGCACCTGGACGAGCAGGCCGGGCAGCGCATCGACTGGTACGCGCGCCAATTGGTGAGCCAGTGGCGGAAGGTGGGGGACCCGGGTCGTCGTTCCTGGCTCCTGCGCACGCACCACGACAATGCGGACCTCCTGGCTTCATGGGTTGCCGAGGAAAAGGCCACCCTGGATGTTGAGCACCTGCGCACCCTCACTGCGGGAGTTACTGCGGGGGTTGTCCAGCATGCCGTGGATGAGGACTACAAGCATCTTGGCTATGTTGAACGGGAAGACACCAAGACGGCCGTCTTTGCGTTCCTGACCGTCATGAAACCGGGCGACCTCACCCTGTACCAGCACGCCGGCCGGGTGCGGGTCGGTGTGGTTCTCGGTGAACCGGAGCACCACGAGGACAACCGGCGCATCCGCCGCAAGGTCCGCTGGTTCGATGACAGCTATGCCATTCCGGAACTTCCGCGCCACGCCCAGCGGCAGCTCTCCACCCCCGGCATCCTGGTGGACGTCACCCGGGTCATCCAGGCGCTGCAGGAACTGCTTCCGGTGGAGGCCGAGACCGACGGCGAGGACGAAGCGCCGCCAACCGCCGTCGTCGAGGTTGTCCAGCAAGGTTTCCGTCCCCTGACTGAAGAGTTCGCGGCGTCCCTGCACATGGACCTGGAACCCCTCCAGGAGATCGCTGAACTGCTGGAGGAAAACCGCCAACTGGTGCTCTACGGCCCCCCGGGAACAGGCAAGACGTACCTGGCCAAGCACCTCGCCGCCGAACTCGCAGGCGACCACACGGACGAGCGCGTGAAGCTGGTCCAGTTCCACCCTTCCTACGCCTACGAGGACTTCTTCGAGGGGTACAGGCCGGACAAGACCGACGACGGCCAGGTTTCCTTCAAGCTCGTTGCCGGACCCCTGCGGCGCCTCGCTGAGGAAGCAGCCAAGCCCGAAAACGCGCACAAGCCGTACTTCCTGATCATCGATGAGATGAACCGTGCCAACCTGGCCAAGGTGTTTGGTGAGCTCTACTTCCTGCTGGAGTACAGGGACGACCGCATCTACCTGCAGTACAGCCCCAACGAGCCCTTCAGCTTGCCCGACAACCTCTACATCATCGGCACCATGAACACCGCGGACCGTTCAATCGCCATGATGGATGCTGCCATCCGCCGTCGTTTTGCGTTCATCGAACTGCACCCCAAAGAGGAGCCGATCCGTGGCACGTTGCGCCGGTTCCTGGAAGCGCGCGGCCTGGATACGCTCAACGCCGACCTCCTCGATGCGCTGAATGACGCGATAGACGACTGGGACCGTGACCTCATGATCGGGCCGTCGTATTTCATGAAGAACGCGGCCCAGAATCCCACGGGCCTGCGCCGCATCTGGAAGTACGAGCTCATGCCGTTGCTGGAGGAGCACTACCACGGGCAGCTGAACCGGGCACAGTTGGAAGAACGCTTCGGCCTGGAACAGTTGCTGGGACGTCTTGCAGCCCGCTAGCGCCATCCCGCCGAAGCCCGGCCGGGCTCCTGCGAGTGCCCGCCGCGGACCATCGGGTCCGCGGCACATTGTCATGGATGAGCTCTCCGGCGGAGTAGTGGACAAGCTGGACCCCGAATCGGCGGCGTTTATCAACGCCAGCGGACTGGCGAAGGCATCGCCCATGGGCATGGGCCTCTACCGGATAGAACCGGTGGGCAAGGTGGGCTCCGTGCGCACTGCCACGGTGCAGTTGGAAGTCCGCCCGAAAGACCGGCTGGGCCTCAGCCGCCTGCTCTTCCTGCTGAGCTACGCCGGCGAACAAGGCTTCCGCGACCAGTCAGTGGAGGCCGTGGAGCACCCGGACCTGTGGAGCGCGCTGGCCGAATCGTTGGCCCAGCTCGCGGACAAGGCACTGAGCAGGGGCGTCCTCCAGGGCTACCTGACCGTGGACGAATCACTCCGGACCGTCAAGGGCCGTATCCGCATCTCTGACCAGATCTCCCGCCGCCCCGGCATGATGGTTCCGTTGGAAGTGTCCTACGACGAGTTCACGGAGGACATTGCCGAGAACCGGATACTTCGGTCCGCCCTGGAGCGGATGGGACAGGTTCCCGGTGTCCGGCCCGACGTCCTGAGCCGCTTGCGCCAGCTTAAGGGAAAGCTCGACGCCGTCACCCGCCTTCAGTCCGGGGCTCCGCTTCCGCCGTGGCGGGCCAGCCGGATGAACCTCAGGTACCACCCGGTGCTGCGCCTCTCCGAGGTGATCCTGCGCAACGCCTCCGCCGAAGCCGGTGTGGGCAAACAGCAGAGCGCCTCCTTTGTGGTGGACATGGGCCAGGTTTTCGAGGAGTTCGTTGGCGCAGCCCTGCGAAGTGCCATGAGCGCGCATCCGGGAGAGATGCGGCTCCAGTACGGAGCCCTGCTCAACGAGGCCGTCCGTGACTCCGACCGCATCACCGTCCGGCCCGACGCCGTCCACTTCCTGGGCGGCCGTCCCGTGGTGGTGTACGACTCCAAGTACAAAGCCGCCTCCGACGCCGGTGCCTCCTTGAGTGCCGACCACTACCAGTTGCTGGCGTACTGCACGGCGCTCAGGGTTCCCACTGCCTGGTTGGTGTATGCCGGTTCGGGGGAAATGAAACTGCGCCGGATCCTGAACACGGACATCGACATTGTGGAGTATCCGCTGGACCTTTCCCGGCCTCCTGCGGAAATCCTGGCATCGGTGGCTGACCTTGCCGAACAGTCATGGGGAGAAGTGGTGCGCCAGGCTGTGGCGGGCGGACCGCCGTCGGACTAGCCTGAGAAGGAACCTATCCGGAGTGGAGGCAAAACCATGGCTCGCAAGAAATCGTGGCGGGATATGAGCAAGGGCCAGCGGATTTCCGTGGTGGCCAGCGGCGTGGTGAACATGGCGTTGCTGGTGGCCGCGCAGCGGAGCATCGCCAAAACCCCGGACGCCAATATCCGGGGCAGGAAGGGCTTGTGGCGGGCCGCATCCTTCATCAATTTCTTCGGTCCCGTCAGCTACTTCCTGTTCGGCCGGCGTCGTGACTCGGCCTTGGTGGGAGGATCACCGGCCAAGCGTTGAGCCTTAGGCAGGCACCTTCACCGTGAAGGTCGTGCCTCGGCCCGGTTCGCTTTCCAAGGTAATGGTTCCTCCGTGGGCTTCAACGATGGCCTTGCTGATGGGCAGTCCCAGCCCCACCCCAGGGATAGCGCTGTTGCGGACGCCGCCGGCACGGAAGAACTTGGTGAAGGCCTCGGCCTGCTCTTCTTCGTTCATGCCCATGCCGGTGTCGGTGACACGGCAGAAAACGAAGTCCTGGTCTTCCCACGCAGCTACCTCGACGTCTCCACCGTCCGGGGAGTACTTGATGGCATTGGACACCAGGTTGTCCAGCACCTGCGCAATCCGTGACGAGTCGACGTGCGCTTCCAAGGCGTCCGGGAGGTTCATGGATAGCCTGATCCCGGCCTTAGCTGCCCGGGGTTCGGCGGAGGAAACACTGCCCCGCACCAGCTCCGCGACGTCCACGGCATGTGGCTGGATGGCGATTTGGCCCGAGCGGACAGCCAGGAGGTCCGAGACGAGGGTGAGCAGCCGTTCGGCGTTGCGCCGGACAATATCCAGCTGCTTGCGGGACCTCGCATCCAACACATCAGGATCGTCAAGGATCAGTTCCACGTAGCCCAGGATGGACGTCAGGGGAGTGCGGAACTCATGGGAAACGTTGGCCACAAAGTCGTCCTTGGCAGCCAACGCGTTCACCAACTCGGTTACATCGCTGAACACCACCACTGAGCCGGCGAACTTCCCGGCATCGTCCACCATGGGGCGGGCGCTTGCGGTGAAGGCGCGCTGGTCCTTGCCGTCGCCGAGCCACACGAGCTGGTCGGTGAACCGTTCGCCCAGCACAGCACGGCGCACCGGTCGCCGGTCGGCCGGCAAGGGGGTCGTCCGGTCGGTGTCGAAGACGAGCAGCTGGGACTCGTTGGGGTCTTCGATGTCCGGGGGAGTCGCCAGGGTGTGGGTCTGCCGTTGGCGTCGGTTCATGAGGATGTCGTGCCCGTCCCCGTCTACCGCCACCACACCCAGCGGGAGGGCCTCCATGACGGTGTTCAGCAGGCGTTCCTGCTTGGTGCTCACATCCAGGGCTTCCTTGAGTGCTTCGTCCTTTTGCTCCAATGCACGCTGCTGGCGAACCATGCTCAAGGTCAGCACGCTGACCGACACGCCGATGCCGAGAATCAGAATGGGGAACAGGAGCGGCTTGGTCAGGGCCTGTTCTGAGAGGTCACCCCGGGCGAACAATGGGGACCACACGATGGCCAAGGGGCCAATGAAGGACAGGGCTATGGCCAGCTTCGGGTAAAGCCCGGACGCACACAGCCAAATGACCGGCAGTACCACAAGGACGCTGAGGCCAGTGAGTGCTTCCTGCCCGCCCTCCCGGCCGAACGCGATGGACACCATGTCCAGGATGGGGATGGCCAGGAAGCTGGCAAAGGGAAGCCTGTGCCACGGCACAATGATGCACAATGCCAACAAAAAAGCCTGGCTGAGCAGGAAGATCAGGAACAACGGATTTTCGAGTGTGGCCGGAAAAAACAGCCAAACCAATACAGCCGACAAGCAGACACATACCGATAACGGCAATTGGCTGAGGACTACCCGCATCCGCAGGGTATGTTCATGGAAGGAGCGCTGAAAGATCAACAATTTCTTCTTTTCGCCAATATCCCAAAAAGAAGGGCCGGTCATGGCACATCCACCACGGATGCAGAAGAAATTTGGTTCATGAGATCAGCCTAACCATAACGGATATACTTCTGAGGTTATCGAAGGGGCTGAGGGGCAGCGATGAGTGAAGTACGTGTGGGGTTGGTCATTGAAGATGACCAGGATATCCGCGAATTGGTACGTGTGGTTCTATCCCAGGCGGGGTTTGATGTCCACACTGCGTCCACGGGATCTGCCGGCGTCATGTCGGCCCGCGAGTTGAATCCGGACGTCATCACCTTGGACCTCGGCCTTCCCGACATCGACGGTTTTGAGGTCGCGCGCCAAATCCGCAAGTCCTCGGACGCCTACATCATCATGCTCACCGCACGCGCTGAAGAACTCGATACCCTCATGGGCCTCGAAGCCGGCGGCGACGACTACCTCACCAAGCCATTCCGTCCCCGCGAGCTGCGCGCCCGTGTGGAGGCCATGATGCGGAGGCCCCGCGCGTCGTCGGACACCAGGAGCGCGCCGGACGAAGCCGATCCCGAGATGGCCCATAACGGCCTGTCCGTTTCCGCGGGCTCACGCAGCGCCGTGCTGAATGGCAAAGAACTGAAACTGACCCGCACCGAGTTCGACCTCTTGCTGGCCTTGCTGGAGACAGGCCGGATTGTGCGGACCAAAGCCGATCTTGCGCGCCGCCTCAGGAACGAACCATACGACGTCGGAAGTTACGTCAGCGACGCCGATGAGCGTGCCGTTGAGGTACATATGGGCAACCTGCGGAAGAAGCTTGGGGACAGCATCCAGGCACCGCGTTGGCTGGAGACGGTCCGAGGCGTGGGATACCGGCTCGCACCACCGGTGCAGAGCAACTAAGGCGCTTCGTCACAGAACCGCGCTTGGTTACAGAACCGGAGATTCCAGCTCCGCGATGGTGCCAAACACGTATTGCTCGATCCGGGTCACCAGGGGCCTCAGCTCCTTGAGGTGGTTCTCGTTGGGCAAGAGGCGGAGGTTGATCTCCAGTTCCTGTGCCAACGACTCCAGGCAGATCGCGCCTACCATGTGGCTGGAGGTCTTGAGGCTCAACACTGCGTCCATGGCATCTTCCATGTCCAGGTTGTCCAGGGCGGCATGTAGCCGCGAAACCCGCCACGGCAGCAGGGATACGTAGTTCCTGACGAATGCGCTGATGATGCCCGGGTCGCCGCCAAGCTCGGCCTGGAGGGCGATGAGGACCGTGCGATCCACCAGGACTTCGGTGCATTCGCCGTGCTCAGACACCAAACCCCTCCCGCCTCCAAACAATCGATTCACGATTCAACAGTAGGACCCGCAGAACTACCCACGCGCCAGAAATCCAAAGCTTGATCCAATCTTGAGCGGACTCAGAGGCAGTCTTGATCGCCGGGCCGGAAAGTGATGGGGAGCAGGTTGGGGGTCACTGATCCGGGGATGTCAGCCTTGAACCAAGGAGCGGAAACAGCATGGACAGTGGGGCTCGAATATCACCGGCACTCATGGTTGTGATTGTCGTTTGCATGACCATCCTCCTGGGCATCGGCGGTACCGCCGCGTTTGCCCTCTGGGAGCAGAGCTCTCATGGCGCCGGTGTAGAGCACGTTGGTGAATCAGCCCCGACAACCACCTCCGCCCGCTAGCCACTGCCCGCGTCGAGGTAACCGGTCAGCCGCTCTTCGAGCATCGACCGGTTTCCGAGCTCGCATTCCCATACGGTCAGTACGTCCCAACCCGCAGCCAGCAACAGCTCCCGTTGCCTTGCGTCGCGCTCCCGGGTCCGGGAACGTTTGGCTTCCCAGAACTCCGCGTTGGCCGCCGGGGCATGCAAGCCAACCTTGCAGTCGTGAAAATGCCAGAAGCAGCCGTTGACGAAAATGACTTTTCGCTTGCCCGCGAACACAAGGTCCGGGCGGCCGGGCAACTTGGTTGGCCCGGCCTGTCCATGCAGCCGATACCTGTAGCCCTTGGCATGCAGCAGCCTGCGGACCAGCAGTTCGGGCTTGGTGTTCTTCCCACGGATTTTGGACATGTTGCGGCTGCGCTGCTCCTGCGTCAGACGGTCCCGGCTTTCGCCCATGGATCCAGCCTACCCAGGGAGTTTTGAACGGATGCCGTTTTAGGAAGCGCTTTGAGGGGCAGGATCTGCACCAAACCGCGTGAGGCCATGCCGCGAACACTCCGCCGTCCAGCCCGTCGGAGTCACCTGGACCTTCATCCTCCTTCGACACTCCCCGCAGTAGCGTGGCGGTTCCATCGCCAACTGCTGCCGGCAGCTGTGGTGGGGGTCCGACGTCGGAATGTCGCCTGGCGCTGCCGGCGCGTCTGCGACGCCGCCGCAACGGCCGCAGTAGCCGGTTGTCACAGGGACTTCTGGAATTCCTTGATGGGCATGTTCAGCTCCACCAGGAGGTTCAAGTCGGCGTTGGCGGGGCGGCCCAGCGTTGTCAGGTAATTGCCGACGATCACCGCGTTGATGCCCCCGAGCAGTCCATCGCGGGTGCCAAGATCTCCGAGCGTCAGCTCGCGGCCGCCGGCATAGCGGAGCACGGTGCGGGGCATGGCGAGCCGGAAGGCGGCGATGGCACGGAGGGCATCCTTGCCGTCCATGATTCCTTGGTTTTCCAAGGGTGTTCCGGGGCGGGGGTTGAGGAAGTTGAGGGGGACTTCGTGCGGTTCCAGGGCTGCCAGTTGAGCGGCCAGTTCGGCGCGCTGAGCCACCGATTCACCCATGCCGATCAGGGCACCGCAGCACAGTTCCATGCCGGCTGCCTTGACCATGGCGCAGGTTTCCAGCCGTTCCTCGTAGCTGTGTGTGGTGACCACCTCCGGGAAGAAACTGCGGGCCGTTTCGAGGTTGTGGTTGTAGCGGTGCACGCCCCACTCCGCCAGCTGGTCCACTTGGCGCTGCGTGAGCATGCCCAGGGAACAGGCGATGTTGATGTCCACTTCCTCATTGATGCGGTCGATCGCGAACTTGATCTGGTTCATCAGTTTGATGTCCGGGCCACGGACGGCTGCGACGATGCAGAACTCGGTGGCGCCGGTGGCGGCGGTTTCCTTGGCTGCCTTCACGAGCTCGGGGATGTCCAGCCACACGCCACGGACAGGGGAGTCGAACAGGCCGGACTGGCTGCAGAAGTGGCAGTCCTCGGGGCACCCGCCTGTCTTGATGGAAATGATGCCTTCCACCTCGACATCCTCCCCGCAATGTTTGAGCCGCACCTCGTGGGCCAGTTGCAGGGCTGCCGGGATGGCGTCGTCGGGGAGTTCGAGGATCTCGATGAGCTGCGCCTCGTCCGGGCCCTCACCGCGTTCCAGAACCTGTTGTCGGGCGGTGTCCAGGATGGCGTAACTGATGGCTTCGGTGGTCATGCCTTGACGGTATCCGTGCAGGTCATCGTCGATTTTGTGGGTTGCGCACAAAGCCTGATCGGGGATTTTGGTGGTGGCACGCGGGGCCGCTGATACAGAAGTTACAGATGCGAAACACGCACGTGACGGAATTGACGCGCTGCATTACTAGCGTCGTGGGCGAGGCACCCTCCCCGGACGAAAGCGACCACGCATGAGTGACGACAAGACCAGTACCGCCATATTGGAGCCGACGACGGCGGCAAGCACCGCCATCGGAATCGGCACCGCCGGCACACCGACGCAAGGCAACGCCGACGCATTGAGTGCCGCGAAGGAGAGCCTGGAGGATTACACGCTCCGGTTCGCCCCGCGCTCTTACAGGAAGTGGAGCGCTGGAGTGGTGGCCACCAGTGCTCTGGGTGGCATTGCCTACCTGGCCGACTTCTCGATCGGCGCCAACATCGGCATCGCCTACGGAACAGTGAATGCGATTTTCGGCATCATCGTGGCCGCCGTCATCATCTTCGCCACGGGCTTCCCCTTGGCCTACTACGCGGCCCGGTACAACATCGACCTGGACCTGATCACCCGCGGCTCGGGATTCGGTTACTACGGCTCGGTGGTCACCAACATCATCTTCGCCACGTTCACCTTCATTTTCTTTGCCCTCGAGGGCTCCATCATGGCCCAAGGCCTGCAGCTGGGCTTGGGCATCCCGCAGTGGATCGGCTATGCAGTGTCCACCATCATCATCATCCCCCTGGTGATCTACGGGATGAAGACGCTGGCCACCCTGCAGGTGTGGACCACACCCTTGTGGCTGCTGCTGATGGTTGTTCCCGTGGGGTATCTGCTCCTTTCACACCCGGAAAGCATCGATGCGTTCTTCGCCTTCACCGGCGCGTCAGGCGAAGGCGGCCCCAACCTGGCCTCCGTCATGCTGGCGGCCGGTGTTTGCCTGTCCCTGATGGCGCAGATTGCCGAGCAGATCGACTACCTCCGCTTCATGCCACCCAAGACCGCGGAGAACAAGGGGGCTTGGTGGCGTGCAGTGATCCTGGCCGGACCGGGTTGGGTGATCTTCGGAGCCATCAAGCAGATCATCGGCCTGTTCATTGCGATCTACCTCATCGCCAAGCTCGACCCAGCAGCAGCAGTCCACGCCAATGAACCCGTCCACCAGTTCCTGGGCGTCTACGAGGAAATGATGCCGGCCTGGCTCGCGATGACCCTGGCCGTCGTGCTTGTGGTGATTTCGCAGATCAAGATCAACGTCACCAACGCGTACTCCGGCTCCCTGGCCTGGACCAACTCCTTCACCCGCATCACCAAGACATACCCGGGCCGGATGGTCTTTGTTGTGGTGAACCTGGTGATCGCGCTGATCCTCATGGAGTCCAACATGTTCGAGTTCCTGAACACCATCCTGGGCTTCTACGCCAACTGCGCCATGGCCTGGGTGGTCACGGTGGCCTCGGATATCGCCATCAACAAGTACCTGCTGAAGATTTCGCCCAAGGTTCCCGAGTTCCGCCGCGGGATGCTTTATGCGGTGAACCCGGTGGGCTTCGTGTCCATGCTGGTCTCCGCGGGAGTTTCGATCGCCGTCTTCTTCGGGGCCTTCGGTTCTGCCGTGCAGCCATTCTCACCGATTTTCGCGGTGGGCTTGGCCCTGGTGTTGCCGCCGGTCCTGGCACTGGCGACCAAGGGACGCTATTACCTCCGGCGCACAGATGACGGGATCGACCTCCCCATGTTTGACGCCGACGGCAACCCGAGCGATGCCAAGCTCCTGTGCCACGTCACCGGCATCGAGTTCGAACGCCCGGACATGCTCCGCTCCGGCAAGGACGGGCCCGCCGGCGAACCCCGGTTCATCTCGTCTCTCGCCTTGTCCACGGACAAGTCGGGCGAGTTGGTCCTGCCGGCCCAGAAGTAGATCCTCCAGGCAAACACGAACGCCCGGCCTCCCCATCGGGGAAGCCGGGCGTTGCGCTGTGTGGTTATTGCTGGTGGATTACTTGTCGAAGACGTCCTTTGCGGCGTCCTTGACGTTCTCTCCGGCCTGCTTGGTCTTGGCTGCCGCCTGGTCAGCGGCTCCTTCGGCCTGCAGTTTCTCGTTATTGGTGGCGTCGCCCAAGGCTTCCTTTGCCTTGCCGGTGACTTCCTGTGCCTTGTTGCTGATCTTGTCTCCGAGTCCCATGGGCCCTCCTTCGATGTAATCCAACTCTGACAATCGCTAGGCTATCTAGCGATTCTGGATGTTTCCTGAAGGTCCGTGAAGTGCCGGCTGCCTATGGCTTGAGGACCACCTTGATGCAGCCGTCCTGCTTCTTCTGGAACTTCTCGTACAGTTCAGGTGCCTCATCCAAGGAACCCGTATGGGTGACCAGATGCATGACGCCCAGCGGATCGGCGTCGTCCTCTACCAGGGGGAGCAGCTGATCAGTCCAGCTACGAACGTTGCATTGGCCCATCCGCAGCTGGATCTGCTTGTCGAACATGGTCATCAGCGGCATGGGGTCCGCCTGTCCGCCGTAGACACCACTCAGGGAAATCGTCCCGCCGCGCCGGACCATGTCGATGGCAGTGTGCAACGCGGCAAGCCGATCCACGCTCATGGTCTCCATGGCGGCCTGTGCCGGTTTGTCCGGGAGCAAGGACACGGCCTTGTGCAGTAAGGACGCCACGGGTGAGCCGTGGGCTTCCATTCCTACGGCGTCCACCACCGAGTCCGGCCCGCGTCCCACAGTCTCCTCCCGGATCATGCCTGCAACGTCCGGGCTGTAGTCCATGGTTTCCACCCCATGCTGCTCCGCCAGGGCCCTGCGCTCAGGCACCGGGTCGACGCCGATCACCCTGAATCCCTTATGGACGCCGATCCTGGCAACGAACTGGCCCACCGGCCCCAGTCCGAGCACCGCGAGTGTGCCGCCTTCGGGAACGTTCGCGTACTCCACTGCCTGCCACGCGGTGGGAAGGATGTCCGAAAGGAAAAGGTAGCGCTCGTCGGGGGCATCGGATTCGATTTTGACCGGACCGTAATCGGCGAACGGGACCCGCAAGTACTGCGCCTGTCCACCGGGCACGGAGCCATAAAGTTCTGAATATCCGAACAAGGCGGCTCCCGAGTTCTTGGCAGTGACCTGGGTGGTTTCACACTGTGACTGCAGGCCTTGATTACACATATAGCAACGCCCACAGGAGATGTTGAAGGGCACCACCACACGGTCGCCCTTCTTCAGGCGGTGGACTTCCGAGCCGACTTCTTCCACGATTCCCATGGGTTCGTGGCCTATCACGTCGCCCTTATGCATGTATGGGCCAAGGACCTCGTACAGGTGTAAATCCGAACCGCAGATGGCCGAGGACGTGATTCGTACAATCACATCCGTGGGTTCTTGAATGGTTGGATCCGGGACGTCGATGACGCTCACAGAGCGCCGGCCTTGCCATGTCACTGCTTTCACAACTGGTTCTCCCTGCTGTTCGGCTGGAGCTGTCCCACGCTGCAGGAGACCCTCCCAGCGAAGCAGAGTTGATACCTCGGCACAAGGCCGCTGGACCTCGGACAATGCGCTTGCATCCAGAAACTAGTAAGTAAGCTGACCATTAGTTACGATAGTGGCAGGGAGAGTTATCGGACAGAGTGGACCGAGGAGAGATCAGATTGTCGATGATGAGAAATCCGTTGATTCCTGGCTCAACGCAGCATCCCAAAGCCCAGGCGCTGCTGTGCGGCAAGTGCGGGTCCACCGATCACCTGGACCTGGAGACAATCGAGTCCATAGAGCCGCACTCCGGCGAGCTGCTGGTCTCCGTGTCCTACACCTGCCTGGCCTGCGAATCCTCCTATGCGCACACCGCAGCGTTCCATGAAGTCGCTGCCGTGCTGAACCGCAACGGAACCGTCTCCGGACTGTTGCAATTCGGCGGACAGTACTTCCACTGCGGCGAACCGATGCAATTCTCAACGAACTCAGCACGCAGCGTGTACGCACCGCTTTCCACCGAAGACACAGACGACGGCCTCATGGACGTTTACCTGAAAACCCGCGTGCTCCAGTGCCGCTGTGGTTTCAGGATGGAACTCCCGGCCTAGGCCATGTACATCGTTTGGAAGTACTCCCGCCGGGGTACGTCTTCGGTAGCAACCACAGCGTGGGCAACGGGCGGCGCCCCTAAAAGCCGCACATCAGGGAGGTAATCCAGATGGACACAGGACAGCTGGTGCTGATCATCGTCATCGCCGTCGTCGTTATTGCCGCAGTCGTGATCGCGGTCGTCGTCGGGCGCCGGAAGAAGGCCGAAGTCAACCGTCACCGCGCCGAAGAGCTGCGGGAGAAGGCCGCCGAAGAAGCGATCGGCGCGCATCAGGCCAAAGCCGAATCCGCGCAGGCCGAAGCCAACGCCCTGCAGGCCGAAGTGGAGGCCAACCGGCTCCGCAAGGAAGCTGAACGCCACTCGGAGAAAGCCGACGAGGCTCGCGGACGCGTTGAGGAGCACCTTCGCCACGCAGACAAGCTGGACCCGAACGCCAACGACCACGACCGTTCCAACGGCTCGGACCGCTTGGATGAATCCACCACCGATCGCACCGACGCGGCGGAGGGGGAGCGTCTGACCCGGGACAGGTCCGATCGCAACGGTTCAGTACGGGAGGGTTCAACGCGCGACGGCGATCGGAACCTATAGTTTCGACCGGGAAACGGAGGCGGGAAAGTGAGCATCGTGGTGAGGCGAACAGGTCAGGAGGTGCGTGCGGCCGGGTCCAAGGCGAGCCGGCACGCCGTGGATGTGGTTCTTGGGCACTTGGGCGAAATCGGTCCAGCGGTTGCGTCCCTGCGCCGGGAGTCCTCCAGGCTCGCCGAATGGGGCGAAGAACTGGCGCGTGTCCGGCGACGGGGAGGGACCGTGTTCGCTGCCGGCAGCGACGGTTCATCGCACGAAGCCCAGAGGTTCACTTCGGAGCTCGCGGCCCACGACCCCGGGGGTGGCTCCGGTTTCAAAGCCATCTACATTCCGAAGGGCTCCAGCGGATCTGATGGAGCTTCTGCAAGTATCAGCGCCCAAATCTCAGAACAGGTCCGCCGGGGCGACATCGTTGTCCTCCTGGCTGCGAAGGGCATCACCGACGACCTGCGGGACGCTGCTGCCGCCGCCAAAGCAGGGGGTGCCCGGGTCTGGGCCCTCACCGGCCAGGAGTCCAAGGATCTCGCAGACTCGGTGAATGAAGCCATCTGCATCAACACCGATCCACCCCACGCCGAGGAAGCGCACTTGGTGGCGGTACTGGCCCTCTGCGAGTGCTTTGACGACGCCCTGAAGAACATCAAGCCGGAGTAGCCCGCCGCGAGTTTCTGGGTGCGCGCTCCGCCCGGGATGCCAGCCCGACTGTGTGATCTGCGCCTCAAGCGGAATAGTTGCAGACGCCATGCAGTTGCCCAGAGTGAACCTGATTCATTCTGAAAGGATCCGCGCATGCTGTTTTCCCCCCTGGCCCTCGGCGAACTTGAACTGTCCAACCGACTGGTGATGGCGCCCCTGACGCGCCTTCGCGCAGGCGACCAAGGCATTCCTGGTTCTTTGATCGCTGAGCATTACCGCCAGCGGGCCTCGCTCGGCTTGATCGTCAGCGAAGGAACCTACCCAACCCCCGCGGGCCGGTCCTACCCGGGCCAGCCGGGACTCGTGACTGAAGAGCAGATCGCCGGCTGGAAGCAGGTCACCGAAGCTGTGCACGCCGAGGGGGGCCACATGTTCGCCCAGATCATGCACGGTGGACGCGTTTCACATGCCGACATCACCGGCGGTGTCGAGATCGTCGGCCCCAGCGCCGTAGCCATCGACGGCGAAGTCCGCACGCCCAACGGCAAGCAGGCCTACCCGGTGCCCCGCGAACTTCGCACGGACGAGCTCCCAGGCGTCATCCAGGAAATCGTCACCGCCTCCAGGAACGCGATTGAGGCAGGTTTCGACGGCGTCGAACTCCACTCAGCCAACGGTTACCTGCTGCATGAGTTCCTCGCCCCGAACTCGAACGTGCGCACGGACAGCTACGGTGGCTCCCCGGAGAACCGTGCCCGCTTCGTGATCGAGACCGTCAATGCCGTAGTGGAAGCCCTCGGCGCTAACCGAGTCGGCATCCGGATTTCACCGGAGCACAACGTTCAAGGCATCGCCGAAGTTGATGCCGCGGACGTACGCGCCACGTACGAAGTCTTGGTGGACACCATCGCCCCGCTGAACCTGGCATACCTGAGCATCCTGCACCACGACCCCAAGGGCGCCTTGGTCCAGGACCTTCGCGAGCGTTTCAACGGAACGTTCCTGGTGAACACGGGCTTCAGCGAGATCACCACCCGCGAGGAAGCCGTGGCCATTATCGAGGACGGCCTGGCCGATGCCGTAGTGGTGGGTCGCCCCGCCATCGCCAACCCGGACCTTGCCCGCCGCTGGCGCGAGAGCCTGCCGCTCAACGAGCCGAACGCGTCCACCTTCTACGCTGATGGCGCCGAAGGATACACGGACTACCCGTTCTACGCGAACTAAGCGTCAATCACAACCTCTGAAGTTTTTCCCGACGTCGGCACCCAACCCGGGTGCCGACGTCGCGGTTTAACGCGCCATCCCGGCGGAATGTGACGGAGGCGCCTGGCCTGTCAGACGCCCGCGTTCCTATAGGATTTGTGGCATGCCTGATCCTTCCGTCGCCCGCGCCGGCTTCCCCGTCAGCCGCCAAGTGCTGGCCGACCACGTCTACGAAGCCCTCCTGGAATGGCTCATGGACGGCAGGCTGGAGCCTGGCGCGGCCGTCAGCATCGACGGCATGGCGCGGGAACTCGACGTTTCGCCCACCCCGGTCCGCGAGGCATTGGCCCGGCTGGAGCACACCGGAATGGTCCGGCGCGTCGCTTTGAAGGGTTATCGCGTGGCGCCGGTCTTCACCCGCGAGGATTTCGCTGAGCTCATGGAAGCGCGGCTGTCCATCGAGCCGGTCAATGCCCGTTTGGCTTGCTCGCGCATGACACCCGACGGTCTGGACGCACTTAAGCAGGCCGTGGAGGACCTGAAAACGGCACCCCGCGGTGGAACATTTGCCGAGTACCGCAGCTACCTGGAGGCCGACGAACGCTTCCACCAGCTCATTGCCGCGCAGGCCAACAACCAGTTCCTGCTCGCGGCCTACAACACCCTGGGTGGGCAGATCCAACGGTTCCGGCTTTTCGGGGGAGTGGGCATCACCGATGCCGAGCAGGCGATTGCCGAGCACCAGGCCGTGCTGGACGCCATGCTGAGCGGGGACCCGGAGAGGGCTGCGGACATGATGGTCGATCACGTGGAGAAGGTGCGCGGCCGGGCGATGGCTGACGCGCCCGAGGACTAAGTCCGCGTTCCCTTTCGAGCTGCGCGCCTGATCCCGCCCTGGGCACCCGTTGGTGGCTTGCGGCGCACCCTTTCGCACCTCGCGCACCTGTTGTTGGGGGTGCGCCGGGCGGAAAAGGGTGCCCCCACGAAGCACACCCAGCCGCCAGTGACCCCCTTCACATACATATGTATGACATATAGGATCTAGGAAGTTTTCAAAAAGGGTTGACAGCATTGCTCGTATCGTAAATCCTATAGGAAACAGGATTCCACGAAGGAGTGATCATCATGGCGTACACCGCCGAGAATTGGCCCATCACCGCGGCCCTCCTGCAATTCCCCGGCACCGACGCCGAGGGAACACAGGTCAACGATGCCGACGCTTCAGTGTGGGCCGCCGTCCTCCAGGAAGTGAAGGACGCAGGTTTCGCGAACGCAGACCTCACCGACAGCTGGGTACGACCCGGAGACCTCAGCAAAGAGCGCCTGGCTGAGTTCAAGCAGACCGCTGCCGACGTGGGCATTGGGGTTCCCGTCATCTCCGCGATCCGGCGCAGCGTCATCCACCACACGGACTGGGCAGACAACCTCGCCTACAGCCACCGCACCATCGACGCCGCCGCGGAGCTGGGCTGCGAAGTAGTCTCCTTCGGCCTGCACCAGGCCATCACGCCGGAGCAGCAGAAACAGCTCTGGTTCTGGACCGTCGAGGGCTACAAGGACCCCCTGGGGGACAAGGAAGCCTGGGGCAACGCCGTGTCCCGTCTCCGTGAACTTGGCAAGCACGCCGCAGAGGCAGGTATCCTCCTCTCGCTGGAAATGTACGAGGACACGTACCTCGGCACTGCAGACTCCTCGGTCCAACTGGTCCAGGACATCGGCCTGGACAACGTGGGCCTCAACCCGGACCTGGGCAACCTCATCCGCCTTCACCGTCCCATCGAGGATTGGCGCGAAATGGTGGAAAAGACCCTGCCCTACTCAAACTACTGGCACATGAAGAACTACATCCGGGACGAGGACGTGGCCCGGGACAGCTACATCACCATGCCGGCTCCGATGGAGAGCGGGCTCATCAACTACCGCGAGGCTTTCAAATTCGCGCTGTCGGTTGGTTTCCAGGGCATCCTCTGCACCGAGCACTATGGTGGCGACGGCCTGAGCGTCACGGCCAGCAACCAGGACTACCTGCGCAGGCACGTCCTGCCGAAGTCCGACGGCTATGCACTGGGCACCAGCCAGGTAGCGCAGGGACGCCAGGAACCAGCCACCCAGCTGGCAGGAGTCTAGGAAATGACACAGATTTTCGACAATCCGGCAGACTTCGCCGATGAAGCACTGGACGGCTTTGTTGCCGCCAACCGTGGCTACGTTGCCCGGGTGGACGGCGGCGTGGTCCGCTCCACCGAAGTTCCGTCCGGCCAGGTAGCACTGGTGGTCGGCGGCGGTTCGGGTCACTACCCGGCCTTCGCCGGTCTGGTCGGCCCCGGCCTGGCAACTGGCTCCGCATGCGGCAACATGTTCGCTTCACCGGCAGCGGGACAGGTGTACCGGGTGGCCAAGGCAGCCAACGCCGGAGGCGGTGTCCTCCTGAGCTACGGCAACTACGCCGGCGACGTCCTCCACTTCGGCCAAGCCCAGCTGCGGCTCAACGCAGAGGGCATCGAAACCCGCACCGTTACCGTCACTGACGACATCGCCAGCGCTCCCATCGACCAGCTCGAGAAGCGCCGCGGTATCGCCGGAGACCTCACGGTCTTCAAGATCGCAGGAGCTGCGGCCGAAGCGGGACTGGACCTTGACGACGTCGAGCGTTTGGCCATCAAGACCAACTACCGCACGCGTTCGCTCGGCGTGGCCTTCGACGGCTGCACGTTGCCCGGCGCCAAGGATACGCTGTTCCATGTGCCATCCGGGCAGATGTCCTTGGGGCTCGGTATCCACGGCGAACCAGGAATCTCCGAGCATCCCATGCCCACGGCATCCGAGCTTGCCGAACTCCTGGTGTCAAAGCTGCTCGCTGACAAGCCCGAGGACGCCGGTGACCGCGTGGTCGCCATTGTCAACGGACTTGGCACTGTGAAATACGACGAACTCTTCCTGCTCTTTGGCAAGGTCGAGAAGCTCCTCACCGCTGCCGGACTCACGGTGGTGGAACCCGAATGCGGTGAGCTGGTGACCAGCCTGGACATGTCCGGCCTCTCACTGACGCTCCTGTGGTTGGACGAGGAACTGGAACAGTATTGGGCAGCGCCCGCCGATACCCCCGCGTTCCGCAAGGGAAGCATGGCCCCGCGCGCACCCCGTGCCGAGGCGATAGTCGACGACGCCGGGACAGCCGACGTCGAACAGCCCACCGCGGCGGCCGCCGAACTGGGGCGCCAAGCCATAGCCGTCCTGGCGCAGGTGCGGGATGTCGTGGTGGAGCACGAAGAGGAACTCGGAAAGCTGGACGCCATCGCCGGAGACGGCGACCATGGCATCGGCATGCGCCGCGGTGTCGACGCGGCCGCTTCGGCCGGGGAGGCGGCAACCGGTTCGTCCGTGGCCCGCGTTCTGACCACGGCCGGTGAAGCCTGGAGCGAGCGGGCCGGTGGGACGTCGGGCGCGCTGTGGGGGTCCGCTGTGATCGCGGCCGGGCAGTCGCTCGGCAACCGCGACAGCTACTCGTCGGAGGATGCAGCCGCTGCAGTGAAGGCCTTCGTGCGTGCCATCACCGAACTTGGCAAAGCAGACCCCGGCGACAAGACCATGGTGGACGCGCTCCTTCCGTTCCGGGACACTTTCCTGGCAGAGCTCGACGGCGGTGCCCCTGTTGACCGGGCGCTGGCAGTCGCCGCCGCGGCGGCCGAGTCCGCTGCCGCGGGGACCGCTGAACTGAGGCCGCTGAAGGGCCGCGCCCGTCCGCTCGCCGAAAAGAGCCTCGGCCATCCCGATCCCGGCGCGGTCTCCTTCGGACTGATCGTCACAAGAATCTCCAGCCACATCGATTCACTACTGGCCGCCGCCACTTCCGCGGCCCCGGCCGGAAACGGAGCCTGAACATGAGCAACAACCAAGGCTGGCGCATCGTCGTCGGCAATGACGAAGCCGGCGTTGAGTACAAGCAGGCACTTCTGGCCCTCCTGGAGGCAGACCCCCGAGTGGCGTCCGTGACGGACGTGGGAGTGGGCTTCAACGATTCCACGGCCTACCCGCACGTTGCCGTCGACGCCGCCCGCAAGGTGGCAGCCGGCGAAGCCGACCGGGCACTGCTGATTTGCGGCACGGGACTCGGCGTGGCCATCGCGGCCAACAAGGTTCCCGGCATCCGGGCAGTCACCGCCCACGACAGCTACTCCGTGGAGCGCTCGGTCCTCAGCAACAACGCACAGGTCCTGACGCTCGGCCAGCGGGTGATTGGCTTGGAACTGGCCAAAAAGCTTGTAGGAGAGTGGCTCGACCACCGCTTCGACGAAACCTCATCCTCCGCCGCGAAGGTGGATGCCATCTGCTCCTATGAGCCCGACTACACGAAGGCAGTCTGACCATGACCATTTCTGAATCAAACGCAGGCCCGGCCAGTAACGCAGCCCGGAAGATCGCCGTCGTCGGTTCCGGCTACATGGGCGGCGGCATCGCCCAGGTCCTGGCCCTCGGCGGAGCGCGTGTGGCGCTGGCCGATGTTTCCGCCGAAGTGGCGCAGAAGAACTACGACCGGTTGTTGGAGGAGTCGGAGCAGTTCATTGCGGACGGGCTTTTCCCGGCCGGGTCCACGGAGATCCTCAAGCAGAACCTGTGGGCTGCCAAGGACATTGAGGAAGCCGTGGCCGATGCCGACTTCATCGAAGAAGCCGTCCCTGAGGTCCTCGAGATCAAGCACCAAACCCTTGCGCGGATCAGTGCTGCGGCCCGACCGGACGCCCTGATCGGCTCGAACACGTCCACGATCTCCATTGCGGACCTGGCCGAAGCCGTGACCAATCCGGAACGTTTCCTGGGCGTCCACTTCTCCAACCCGTCTCCGTTCATCCCGGGCGTCGAGGTCATCCCGCACGCAGGTACCTCTGCCGCGACGGTGTCCGCGTCCTGCGACCTCGTCCACGCAGCCGGCAAGCAGACCGCCGTGGTCAAGGACGTCACCGGGTTCGTGCTGAACCGGTTGCAGTACGCGCTGTTCCACGAAGCGGCTCAACTGGTTGAGCAGGGGATCGCAACAGCGGACGACGTCGACACCCTGGTGCGTACGACGTTCGGCTTCCGCTTGCCCTTCTTTGGACCGTTCGCCATTGCGGACATGGCCGGTTTGGATGTCTACGACTTCTGCTACAAGTCTCTGCAAACGGGCTTCCCGGAACGCTTTGCCACGCCGAAGATCCTCTCGGACCTGGTCGAGGCAGGCAAGCTGGGCACCAAGACCGGCTCGGGCTTCCTCAACGTTCCCGCCGAGCGAACCCCGGAACTCATCGCCTACCGCAACAAGGCATATGTGGCCATGCAGAAGCTCATTGAAGAGCTCGGCCCGGCCCCCATCAACTAACACTTCACAGGAGAAGACCCATGACTTTCCCAGAATCACGCACCGCAATTGTCACCGGCGCAGTGTCCGAGCGCGGCATCGGCAGGGCCACCGTCAACTACCTGGCGGCCCAGGGCTGGAACATCGGCATCATCGACCTTGACGACGCTACCTGCAAGCTCGCTGCCAAGGAAATCGCCGCAGAATTCGGCGTGCAGGCCCACGGCGTGGGCGCGAACGTGGCCAGCGAAGCCGAAGTCCGTGCGGCCATTGACGAACTCGAAGCTGAACTGCCCCAGATTGTCGCTCTGGCCAATGTTGCAGGCGTCAGCTCGCCCATCGGCTACCTTGAACTTGAACCGGCTGAGTGGGACCGGGTCCTCAACATCAACCTCAACGGTGTCCACTATGCAACCCGTCGCGTGGCTGAATCCATGGTCAAGAACCGGATCGGCCGGATCGTGAACATCTCTTCCGTTTCCGCGCAACGCGGCGGCGGCACCTTCTCCAAGACCCCGTACTCGGTAGCCAAAGCCGGCGTCATCGGCCTGACCCGGGCAACAGCCCGCGAACTGGGCGAGTACGACATCACCGTCAACGCCATCTCTCCCGGCCCCATCGACACCGACATCATGGGCGGCACGCTGAGCCAGGAGCGCAAGGATGAACTCACCAAGGACCTCGTAGTGAACCGGGTGGGCTCCACCCGGGACATCGCAGCCGCCATCGCCTTCCTCATCAGCGAGGACTCCGGATACATCTCCGGCCAGACGCTGAATGTGGATGGCGGACTGTACATGCATTAGGGCTGCCATGCGGACCTGGACCAGAGAACGCAAGATCTACCTTGCCGTGGGTATTCTCGCCTGCGCCGTGGGCATGGTGCTCATTTTCTTCCCGCGCTGATAGCGCCGCACCCATCTATTTGCTGTCACTCAAAGAGGAGTTTCAATGTCAGTAACCGCCAATTCCACCAAGGAGTTGCTGGATACGCCGGTCCTCAAATCGGCGATCTCCAAAGCATCCCGTCGGCTCATGCCGATGCTTGTCATCCTGTACGTGGTGGCTTTCCTGGACCGTACCAATGTTGGCTTCGCCGAAGCTGCGCTGGAAGTGGACAAGGGCATCACGGCAGGGGCATACGCCCTGGGTGCCGGTATCTTCTTCATCGGATACGCCCTGTTTGAAATCCCCAGCAACCTGCTGCTCACCAAGTTCGGTGCCAAAGTGTGGTTGGCCCGAATCGCCATTACTTGGGGCATCGTTTCAGCGTGCTTCGCGTTCGTGCAGGGTGAGACGTCCTTCATCATTCTTCGCTTCCTGCTGGGTGTTACCGAAGCAGGGTTGTTCCCCGGCGTCATCATGTTCCTCGCGGCCTGGTTCCCGAACAAGGTCCGCGTGAAAATGTTTGCCATCTTCTACCTGGCCCAGCCGTTCTCGCAGATGATGGGTGCGCCGCTGTCCGGTTGGCTGATCAACATCGGCGACCAGGTTCCCGGCGTCGCAGGCTGGCAGGTCATGTTCTTCGTTGAAGGCATGCTCGCCGTCCTGGCCGGTGTGGCAGCCTACTTCTTCCTCATCAACAGCCCGCAGGACGCCAAGTTCCTCTCGAAAGAGGAAAAGAAGGCCTTGTCAGACGTCATGGCACTGGAAGACACGGTCAAGGAAGAAACAGGTCCCAAGGGCGTGCTGGCTTCCATGCGCAACGGCAAGGTCTGGTACTTCACCGTCATCTACTTCTGCCTTCAGATCGCCGTCTACGGTGTCACCTTCTACCTCCCGCAGCAGGTGGCTCAGCTCACCGGCCAGAAGGTGGGCCTGGCCGTTGGCCTGATGGCTGCCATTCCGTGGTTCTTCGGCATCTTCGCCTGCTACTTCATTGGCAAAGCGGCCAACACTGTTGCCCGCCGACGCCGCTGGGGCACCGCGCTGTTTGTCTCCACTGGCCTGTGCATCTTCGGCTCCGCCTGGGCTGGTGCCAACCACTTGCCGGCCATCGGCATCATCTTCATCACTCTGGCGGTGTGCAGCTTCCTGGCGACGGGCCCCATCTGCTGGTCATACCCGACGGCGTTCCTCACCGGGACCGCGGCCGCTGCCGGTATCGGGCTGATCAACTCGCTCGGAAACCTGGGCGGATTCGTCGCACCAATCCTGCGGACTACCGTCAACGAGGTCACGGCTTCGGATACCGGCACCATGGGTGTCTACGCCCTGGGTGTCCTGCCGTTCCTGGCGGCACTGATGATGTTCGGTACCCGCGCCTTCACCAACAAAGCCGACGAACTGCTGGACAAGTAGAAAATGCGCCCAGCTGCCTCCTCACCTTCGCCTGACGTCCTTTACATAGGGGTCAGCACCAAGATGTACATGGGCTACGCGCATTCCCTGGCGTGGTTGGAGCAGTTGGTTGCTGAAGTCGACGCCCGCCCGGCCCTAGCGGCCGGGCGGGTAATCCCGTTTGTGATCCCGTCGTTTCCTGTATTGCCCGCCGCGGCCGCGATGACGGCAGGTACTCCTCTGCTGCTCGGCGCGCAGAATTGCGGATGGGCCGACGGGCCATGGACAGGGGAAGTCTCTCCCTCCATGCTGGCTGAGCTCGGTGTGGGCCTTGTCGAGATCGGGCACGCCGAACGGCGGCGGCACTTCGCCGAAGACGACAGTGTGGTGGCACTCAAGGTCAGTTCCGCTGTTGATGCTGGCCTCACTCCGCTGTTGTGCGTGGGGGAGCCTGACCTGGTGGAACCGGAGACGGCCGCAGAGACAGTGTTTCGGCAGATCACGTCAGCGGTGTCCGCCGACTGGTCAGCGGCCGCCAAACTGGTTATTGCGTATGAACCGGTCTGGGCGATTGGTGCCCCCGAGCCGGCGTCCGCCGCCCATGTTTCCCGCGTGGTGGCTGCCCTGCGGGACTCGCTCGGTCAGCAGGGACTGGGCGGGCTACCCATCATTTATGGGGGATCAGCCAAGCCGGGGCTGCTGCCTCAACTTACCGGGGTTTCCGGGCTCTTCCTGGGCCGCTTTGCGCACGACGCCACGAACTTCGGCCTGGTGCTGGACGAAGCATTGCGTTTGAGTACGGCAGAGGTCCTTAACGGGACTCTGTAGGGTCGTCAGCTGTGTTCACACTCCGCTGGCACAGGGCAACGAAGCCGCCCAGATTCTCCAGTCCCTCCGGATGGGTGGGGAGGTAGTTGGTCAGTTCAGGCGAACGCACGACGACGGCCCGCCACTTGCCGCGGGACACCGCCACATTGATCCGGTTGCGCAAGAGCAGGAACTCCATGCCCCGGGGAACCTCGGCGGCTGCCGAGGCGGCCATGGACACGATGACCACCGGTGCTTCCTGCCCTTGGAACTTGTCCACTGTTCCTACCCGTACGTGGAGAAGGCCCGCGGCCCGGAGCTCATGCTTGATGAGTTGGACCTGGGCGTTGTAAGCCGCGACTACCAGGATGTCGGATTCCTGCAGTGGCTTCGGCTCCGGGGCTTGCGAGGGGTCCAGCCATTCCAGTCCCAAATGGGCTTGGACTTGCCTGACCACTTCGGCGGCTTCTTCGGGCGAATTGCTCGAGTTCCCGGTGTGCGGGACATAGACGCAGGAGATCCCCGGATTCGCCCCTTCCAAGTGGCGTTCCTTGGCGGCAGGCGCTGCCTCGAGCCGCTTGTCGTACGAGAGCTCTGAGACTGCGCTGCGCAGTTCGGGATGCATGCGCCAGGACAGGGCCAGGAAATAGCCCAGTTCCCGTGGCAAGGTGTTGTAGCCATCGGACAGCCAGCCAAGCGCCGACTCGTCGACGGGTTCGGGATGTTTGCCCTGCGTGACCTGCGGCAGCTGCTGCGGATCGCCCAGGAGCAGGAGCCGTTTGGCTGCACGACTTACTGCCATGGTGTTAGCCAGGGAGAACTGGCCTGCTTCGTCGATGACCAGCAAATCCAAGGAACCGGCCGGGACCTCCTTGCCAACCATGGTCCAGGCCGTCCCGCCGATCAATGCTCCGCCCGGCTTGGCGAGCAAGTCCTCGACGTTGCCTTTCCCGCAGTGCATCCATGGCACGGGGTTATCGTGCTTGACTTCCTTGGCAACCTGCCGGGGGTCCAACCCTGCTTTCTCCACTGCGGCGCACAGCATGTTTTCCACCACGGCGTGCGACTGCGCCACGACGCCCACCTTCCAGCCTTTGGCTACGAGCCGTGCCAGGACGTGGGCACCCACGTGGGTCTTCCCACTCCCCGGAGGTCCCTGCACGGCAAGGTAGGAATCGTCCAGGTCGGTTACGGCCGCAGTGATGGCGTCAATGTATCCGTCAGGCCCGGATTCCACGCGAGGCAGAGCGTCCAGGCTCCGTAGCTTGGGCGGCCTTCTCCGCACCAGGTCCAAGGCCGGGTCCTGTGGCCAGTCCGGCAGGGCGTCCTTGAGCTGTGTTGCCAGCGCGGCGAGGGCTGCCCGCTGGCCTTTCGTAGCAATGGGCGGATCGGGGGTCAGGGCAATGGGCAGTTGGCTGAACGCACTGGAGTCCTTGCGAAGGCCTTCAGTGATGGTGACCGTTTCGAAGTCCTGGTCCTCGCCAACCTCGGTGACCAGGGTCCCGTTCCAGCCGGCACGGCCCAGCACGGCCGATTCCTTCCCCTGCAAGCCGTCCGGAAGGGGCGAGCCATACATTCTGAAGTACTTCTTGCCGGCCTCGAGTCCTGCTCCGTCCCCTGAGCGGCCATAGAGCTTCACCGTCCGCGCCGGGTTGCTCCGGGGTGTCGGCTTAGCCCAGTCCTGGAGCAGCTCAGCGTGATCCACCACAAAGAGATCACGCTCATCCGGCCACTGCGAGGTGGGCTTTTCCAGTCGGTCGAAGTGCCCCCACCAATGCTGCTTGTCCTCGCGGCGGTGGTAGCCCACTCCAGCTGCGACGATGCCAATGGCGCGCGCGTCCGCGGTGGATTTCCCATCCTCCGGTAGGTCGGCCAGGTAATCGAACAGGGACTTTTCTTCCGGGGCTGCTTCGTACTTCTCGGGTTCGGTATCAGTCGGAGCTGCCTCGTCGGATCCGCCGACCGGCTGGATGGAGCGTTCGGCAGCTCGCTCCAGCAACCAGTTGCGAAGCTCCAGGGTTGAGAGGCAGTCGTATTCGTTGTAGTCCCGGATGCCCTCGAGGATTGCCGCCGCAGCGTCTGCTTCGCCAGTGTCCCGCGCCGTGCAGAAGTCCGCGTAGGCAACCACGGAGGCACCGGCGTCGGTGACGTCCCCGGATCGCAGGTGCTGGCCCATGTACAGCGGTTCCAGTTTCTTGATGCTGTACGAGTTTTCGGAGACCCGGATGCTGTGGCGCACGGTGTCGTAAAGGTCCACCAGGACGCCCTCGCGCAGGAGGTCGTCGACGGCGGACTCGCCCACCACGTGCGTCAGGGAAAGGTTCCTGAGGGCCGTCTTTTCGTAGGCCGCGTAGTGGTAGATGTGCATCCCCGGATACTGTGCGCGACGTTTGGCCACGTAGTCCAGGAAAGCCACGAACGCGTGGCCTTCCTCGGCACGCGAGTGCGCCCAGAACGGCTTGAAGACCGGGGTGCCCCCAGGTTCCGCTGGATTCTCGATGACGCCGAAAAGGTACTCAAGCCCCCACTTCCGGGTGACAGGGTCCTGCCAGAGGGGGTCGCCTTCGAAGTCGAAGAAGATGTCGCCCGGGTCCGGCACGGGGAGCCTGCCCAGAGTGTTGTCGGGAAGCACTGTGTAACTCACTGACTTGGCTTCGCCGGACTTGTCCGTGTAGTTGACCGTTCCATCAGGTGTGCCTGTGCCGGTCTGCAACTGGGCTTGCTCCCGGAGCCTGAGGAACATCGGGTCGCCGTCGGCAGGAGATGCTGCCAGTTGGTCGATGGTGGTGATTCCGGCCTCGATCAGCTTCTTCCGCCGGCTGATGCGCATTCCTGCCACCATCAGGAGGTCCCGGTGGAGCTGGACCTGCTCTGCGCAGTAGTCGCAGCGGCCGCACGCGGAGTAGCGGGCGTCACCCCATTCGATGGGCCCGGGCTCCGCCATGTGCGCAGCGGTCATGCCAAGGAATCGTTCGCGCCGCTCGCGGAATACCGGGAGGACCTGCGACAAAGGGTGGTCGCTGTGGACGCGGTTGCCCAGGACCAGGGTGATCGTGGGGTCAGGGGTGATGCCGGCTTGCAGCATTTGATCCCCGTACGCGGCCAATTGCAGCAAGGCCGTGACTTTCGCATGCCGTGCCAGCTTGGTGTCAAAGACTGCGTACATGCCACCGGGACGATTCACCAGGAAGTCCGAACGGCCGTGGAACCGGCCATCGAAGAAGGCGGCCTGGAATACGATGTCCGCGCCGGATTTGAGGGCGTCGATGGATTCCGCATGCTTGGCCGAAAGGGTGGTGCGGTCCATCGCGTCGGCGGGGACGACGTCGTAAACGCCTTTTCCTGTCGCCGGGTCCCAGTGGCCGAACTCCGCCACGAAGTCATCGAGCACCTTGTGCTCGTGGACGTCGCCCAGCGTTGCGGTGCGCTCCAGCATGGCGTCGGGCGGAAAGTCCGGCTTGGGGGTCCGGCCCAGCTTTTCATCGAGCTTCCGGAGCAACTGGTACTCGCAGGTTGCAGCGATGACGAGGTCGCTGGCGGAAAAGACCAAGTCCTGCGGGGCGCCTGCGGTCTCGGAATCGAGAAAGAACACTGCGACTCACCTTCCTTCCATGCCATGGTTAAACCCTTGCAGCCAAGCTATCAGCGGGCCCCGACAATTTAGCGTGGAAGCAATTTAGACTTCACGCATGACTGAAACAGCCCACAGCGCTGACCCGGCTTTTGAAGCCGCGTTCCAGGCCGCGCAAAAGAGCCTCAGCGAAGGTGGGATCCCCATCGGAGCTGCCTTGGCCCGTGACGGCGAGGTTATTGCCACCGGACACAATGAACGCGTGCAGCACGGCGATCCGATTGCGCACGGCGAGATGTCCGCACTGCGCGCCGCGGGACGGCAGAAAAGCTACCGCGACACCACCCTTTACACCACCTTGGCGCCATGCGCGATGTGCACGGGAACCATCATCCAGTTCAAGATTCCACGGGTGGTAGTCGGCGAAGCGGAGACCTTTCCCGGCGAGTTCGACCTCCTCCGGTCACGCGGCGTTGAGGTGGTGGTTCTGGACGATCCCCGGTGCGTGGACATGATGCGGACGTTCCAGGAAAAGCACCCGGAACTGTGGGCCGAGGACATCGCTGAAGAGGCCGATCGAGCGTAGGCTTGGCTTCATCGGCGCTGAGCCGAAAGACTCATCCCCAAGGCCCCGCGTCGGTAATCCAATCGATGAAGGAGGATCCATGAGTGTCGTACGTGAATTCATGTCAACGGATTGCCAGTGCATCGAAGAGGATAAAACTCTTCAGGATGCCGCCATGCTGATGAGGGACCTGGACTGCGGCTCACTTCCCATCTGCGGCCGGGACGGCAAGCTCACTGGTTTCATCACCGACCGCGACATTGTGGTCAAGTGCCTGGCTGAGGGTAAGGACGCCCGGGAAGTCCGTGCCGGGGACCTCGCCACAGGCAAGCCCCATTGGGTTGACGCGGATGCCAACGTCGACGACGCCATTGCCATGATGGAAGAACATCAGGTGCGGCGCCTGCCGGTCATCAGCGACCACAAACTCGTGGGCATCATCAGCCAGGGCGACATTGCCCGCCACCACTACGCGGAAGATCGCCTCGGTGAAATGGTGGAGCACATCTCCGCCAAGGAGCACATGGCCCACTAGGCCCCGCCTATCGCGGGCAGCCTGTCACCATCCCCAGCCGCCGCGAGGCACCCCTTCCGGGGGAACGCCTCGCGGCCCGTCTTTTGCTCCAACTACACCACTAACCGGGCCGCAGGGATAGGCCCGCAGGATGCCGGACCTGAAACTGTCGGCCGGGTGAGGCAAACTGTCATGGTGACTTCAAATCTCCAACACCAGTCAGCCGACTCCGCCATCCACACCCAGATCGCCGAGGAACTCGGCGTCAAAGCCTGGCAGGTCAAAGCCGCGGTGGAACTGCTCGACGCCGGATCCACCGTTCCCTTCATCGCCCGCTACCGCAAGGAAGTCACCGGGACGCTCGATGACACCCAGCTCCGCGACCTTGAGGAGCGCCTCAGGTACCTGCGGGAACTGGAAGAACGGCGCAAGTCCGTCCTCGAGGCGATTGCCGCCCAAGGCAAGCTGACCCCGGAACTGGAAGCCGCCGTCGTCGGTGCTGACACCAAAGCGCGGCTGGAAGACATCTACCTTCCCTTCAAATCCAAGCGCCGCACCAAAGCCCAGATCGCCCGCGAAGCCGGGTTGGAACCACTCGCTGATGCCCTGCTTGCCAACCCGCAGCTGGATCCCAGCACCGAGGCCGCCAAATACCTGAACGCCGAGCACTCCATCGAGGACGCCACCACGGCGCTTGCGGGTGCGCGGGCCATCCTGGTGGAGCGCGTCGGGCAGGATGCGGACCTGGCTGAGGACCTCCGCGAACGGCTCTGGAAGCAGGGCCGGATGGTGTCACGCGTGAAGAAAGGCATGGAGGCCGAGGGCCAGAAGTTCAAGGACTACTTCGAATTCACCCAGGTGCCGTCGGGGATGCCGTCGCACCGCGTGCTGGCACTCCTGCGTGGTGAGAAGGACGGCGTCCTTGAACTGGACCTCGCCGAAGCCGACCCCGCAGATGACGACGCCCTGGCCGCCGCCCGCGGCCGGTACGAGAACGCTGTGGCCAAGTGCCTGGGAGTTTCCAACCAGGGCCGGCCCGCCGATACCTGGCTGACACAGACCGCTCAGCTTGCCTGGCGCGGACGTATCCTGGACCGTCTCACAACGGACCTTCGTGGTCGCATGTTCGCGGACGCTGAGGACGAGGCCGTGCGCGTCTTCGCCGCCAACCTGCGCGACGTCCTCCTGGCCGCCCCCGCGGGAAACCGCGCAACGCTGGGCTTGGACCCTGGACTGCGGACCGGTGTGAAGGTCGCGGTAGTAGACGGAACCGGCAAGGTGGTCACCACCGACACCATCTACCCGCACGCGCCCGCAAAGAAGTGGGACGAAGCACTGGCCACCCTCGGCCGGCTCGCCAAACAGTACAACGTGGAACTGGTGGCGATCGGCAACGGAACGGCTTCCCGCGAGACGGACAAGCTGGCAACCGAGCTCATCAAATCCCTCGAGGCAGCCGGGTCCAAGGGAATCCAGAAGCTGGTGGTGTCTGAGGCCGGAGCCTCGGTGTACTCCGCGTCCGCGCTCGCAGCTTCCGAGCTTCCGGGGATGGATGTTTCGTTGCGTGGGGCTGTGTCCATTGCCCGCCGCTTGCAGGATCCGCTGGCGGAACTGGTCAAGATTGAACCGAAGTCCATCGGTGTGGGGCAGTACCAGCACGATGTCACCGCCGCGAAGCTGGACCGTTCATTGGATGCCGTGGTGGAGGACTGTGTGAACGCCGTGGGTGTGGACGTCAACACTGCCTCCCCGGCGCTGCTCAGCCGGGTGGCCGGCGTCGGGCCGCTGCTCAGCGAAAATATCGTGGCTTACCGGAACGAGAATGGTCCGTTTGCCAAGCGAAGCGACCTCAAGAAGGTGCCGCGCCTGGGCGCGAAGGCCTTCGAACAGTGCGCAGGATTCCTTCGTATTACCGGGGGAGCGGAGCCCCTGGACGCCTCCAGCGTTCACCCCGAGGCGTACTCGGTGGCCCGTAAGATCCTGGTCGCCGCCGGCGGAGGGCCCGCCACGGCCTTGGATCCGCAGGCTTTCGTTGATGGCACTTTTGGCCTTCCCACGGTCAAGGACATCATGTCCGAGCTGGAGAAGCCGGGCCGTGATCCCCGGCCGGCATTCAAAGCGGCGTCGTTCTCCGAAGGCATCGAGAAGATCTCCGACCTCAAGCCAGGCATGATCCTGGAGGGCACTGTTACCAACGTTGCCGCGTTCGGCGCGTTCGTGGACGTGGGAGTGCACCAGGACGGTTTGGTCCACGTCTCGGCCCTGTCCAACAAGTTCGTGTCGGATCCGCGCGAGATCGTGAAGTCCGGCCAAGTGGTCAGGGTCAAGGTCCTTGAGGCGGATCCCGAGCGCAAACGCATCTCACTGACGTTGAGGCTCGACGACGAACCCGGCACCGGGGGCGGCCGCACCTCCGGCGGGCGTTCTTCAGGTGATGGCCAGCGTCCTGGCGGTCCGCAGGGCCAGCGTGCCGGCCAGCCCGGTCAGCGAGGTCAGGGCGATCGCCGGGGTAACCAGGGTCGCCCCCAGCAGGGCGGTCAGCGCCAGGGAAAGCCGCAGCAAGGCAAGCCCCAGCAGGCCCCGTCCGCTCCCGCCAACACGGCAATGGCCGAGGCGCTGCGCCGGGCAGGACTGGGGAAGTAGGCCTCGCCCGCCCACAAATCCCGCCCTTGTTTGTGTGCCTTGCCGTTCTACGGTGAGGCTGACGAACAAGGGCTGGGTTCTGTCTGGACGGGGGACTCGTGGGCTACGCGCCTGCGGTCCTGGCGTTCCCCAATGTTGCTTCGTGTGGCTGCAGCGCTGCGGGAAGCCAGCGAACGATCCGCGCAAAGGCTTCCCGCCGGATGGGTTCGGGCGACAGGAAGATATCGTGCAGCGCGTTAGGCAGCCGGCTGATGGTGACTGTATCTGCCAGGGAAAGTGACCGGTGGGCTACGGCGTCGACGTTGAGGGCAACGTCCGCGGTGAGGGCGTCCGCGGACCATTTCGGCTGCAGGTAGCTCTTGTCCGAGAGCATCACCAGCACCGGAACGTCGATGCCCAGACCGGCCGCGACAGTCGCCTGTCCACGGAACACCGCGTCCAGAAACGCGGGAGTGAGAGGGAATCCGCGGTCCGGCCGCCACTCAAGGTTGTAATCCCACTCGCCATCCAGTGCAGCGGAAACGGCCCGCGTGTAGATGCCCGGGTCCACCGGTGGCAGCGGTGCCAACGGATGAAGCCGGGCGTGGAGTCCCACCAAGGGCGCGATCGCGCGTCTGCCGAGCTCGGTAGCTTGGAACTCCAGCCAAGGACTGTTGAGGATAAGTGCCGAAGCCATGCCAGGGTGGCGGGCAGCCCAGAGACTGAGGGTGAGTCCTCCGGTGGAGTGGCCCAACAGAATGAGTGGCCGCTCCGAAGCGCCTGAACGGCCCATGGCCTCCAGCGCTGCGTCAATGTCGGCGTCGTAGTCGTCCAGGCTGGTAACGAACCCTGGAACCAGTCCGGGCCGGAGGCTGCGGCCATAGTTGTGCAGATCCAAGGCGAAGAACTGCGCGCCGGCGCTGTGCCAGAACTCGGCCACGTGGCGTTGGAAAAAGTAGTCGGACCAGCCGTGGACGTAGAGGACATCGGCGTCCAAACTGCGACCGTCCAGGTCAGGCTGCGCGTGGGAAGTGGCGCCAACGTACCTCACCAAAGTGGCGACAGCGCCGCCGTCGAGCTCCAAGGTCTGTTGCTCAAAGCCGTTACCAAGTATGTCCGCAACCCAAGGCCCAGTCACGACGTCTTCTCTTTCTGCCACGGCCAACGCCCGGTGATTTCCAGTTCCAGCGAGAAGCTCAGGAAAGTCCGGATCAGCACGATGATCGCCAATACCCCGACGCTCTCGAAGGTGGGGGTGACGGCGACGGTTCGGATGATGTCGGCGGCCACCAGCAGTTCCAGGCCCAGCAAGATGGACCTGCCCAACAACTGCCGGTAGGCGCGGTACGGGGAGAACGGTTCCAGGCCGCTGGCGCGTTTGGGTTGGTATCCACGGAGGGCCATGGGGATGGATACCAAGGCGCCGATCACCATCACCGCCACCCCGGCGAAGTCCATGTACCGGCCGACTGCTTCGATGATGTGCTGGAAATCCATGGCCCTCCCCGGTTAGCTGCGTGCCTCCACCGTCTCACAAACAAGCGACGGCGACAGTCAGGTCCCCTAGCTACGGAACCCGGCTGCCGCCGTCGTGAACCAGCAAACGCTACAGCGCGGGCGCCGGGACCCGGAAGAACACGCGGGGATCCTGCAGGAGCGCCGGGTAGTCGAAATCGGAGCGCTTGATCACGTTGGTGACTTCGAAGTTGCGGGCGAAGCGTCCGTCAACGGTGATGGGGCGTCCCTGGATGAGGCCGACGGCGAAGACCTGGCCGCCGTCGAACGGGACAGCAACCTCGGTTTTGCCGGGAAGCGTGTTGAACGCCTGATCCTGGGCCTGGCGCTTGCGGGTGGGCTTCTTCTCCTTCGGCGCGGCGGGACGCTTCTTGGGCCCACCAACCTGCCTGCGGGACTTCTCCTCGGCGTACACGAACTCGTAATCGTCGGTGTCCGAAACGGGCTTAGACTTCCCGTGCGGGGGCATGCTGACCGTGGTGAGCTGCTCGGGACGGATTTCCTCCACCGGGGCGCGAAGGATCCAGAGGCTGTCCTCTTCGGGTTCCTCGGGGTGGAACTCGTGCTTGGGTTCCGGCCACACGTATTCCAGCTTTTCGTCGGTGCCGGGGAACAGCTGCGTGTAGAACTTGGGGTCCTTGCCGATCAGCTTGGAGCGGTGGCTGAGGTGCAGGTCCTCGTGTCCGAGCCATGGCGGCATGATGATCCTGGAGGCGTAGTCCGGGTGGGCGGCCTGGGGTGCGAACTCCGCGATATTGGTGCGCGTGTTGTCCGGGTGGCCCCGCTCCATCCACTCGTCGGCCATCGCCAAGCCGTACAGGGTGAGCGCCGGGACGTGGCCCATCCACATGCGCACGGCCGGGTGTGACTGCCAACCGTACTCCGGGATCACCAGCGCGCGGAGGACTTGGAGTGCTTCGACGCGCTGTTTGCCGAGCCTTGAGGTGTCGAGCGCCGCGGCGCTCTCACGGAAATCGGCGAAGGGGAGGAAAGTCTGCATCCTTTCAGTTTGAGGGTGCCGGGCGTGAGAACCAAGTTGAGTGCTCCGGGACACGTGCGCCGATGGGGCCTAGAGTTGTCGGGTGGAAACTTTTGGCGAGAAAACGACGACCACGGCGCCCCCGGTTGCCGAACTGCACCTGCACATCGAAGGGACCCTCCAGCCAGAGCTCATCTTTGCGTTGGCCGAACGCAACGGCATCGAACTGCCGTACGAAGACATCGAGGAACTCCGCGAAAAGTACGAGTTCACCGATCTGCAGTCCTTCCTGGACCTCTACTACGCCAACATGGCAGTCCTGCAGACCGAGCAGGACTTCACCGACATGACCCGCGCCTACCTGGAGCGGGCGGCAGCCGGGGGAGTTCGCCATGCGGAAATCATGATGGACCCCCAAGCCCACGTCTCCCGCGGCGTTGCCCTGGAAACCTGCATGAACGGCGTGGCCAACGCCTTGGCTACGTCGGAAGAGGACTTCGGCGTTTCGACCCTCCTGATTGCAGCTTTCCTGCGGGATATGTCCGAGGATTCGGCCCTTGAGGTGCTGGACCAGCTCCTGGCCATGCACGCACCCATCGCCGGCATCGGGTTGGACTCCGCAGAGGTGGGCAACCCGCCGTCGAAATTTGAACGCCTGTACCAGCGCGCCGGCGAGGCCGGACTGCGGAGGATCGCGCACGCGGGCGAGGAAGGACCGGCGTCGTACATCACCGAGGCGCTGGACGTCCTGCACGTCGAACGGATCGACCACGGCATCCGCTGCATGGAAGATACTGACGTCGTGCAGCGGCTCGTCGCCGAGCAGGTGCCGCTGACCGTTTGCCCGCTGTCCAACGTGCGCCTGCGTGCGGTGGACAAGCTGGCTGACCATCCGCTCCCGGAAATGCTCGCCATCGGCTTGAACGTTTGCGTGAATTCAGATGACCCCGCCTACTTCGGCGGGTACGTGGATGACAACTTTGAGCAGTTGGTCAAGGTCCTGGAATTCTCGGTACCGGAGCAGGCAACCCTGGCCGCGAACTCCATCCGGTCCTCGTTCGCCAGCGACGCCCGCAAAGCGGCGCTGTTGGACGAGGTTACGGAGTGGGTCAAGGCTTCCGTGCCGCACCCCTGAGGCTCGCTTGGGCCCGGCAGCCGAGACCCGTAGATCAGTTGCGGCGAATGTGATGTCACACTCGGTCACGACACACGGTGTTTACCTTCAGCAGTCGTGGGAATTAACAAATCATTGGCAAACTGCTGTGGAGTAACCACCGTTGAAGGAGAAGCATGGGCGCGAACACCGCCGAGAACACCAACCTTCGTCTGAAGGCCGTACTGGACATCCTCGCCGAGAGCGTGTGGGCCGGAACTTCGCTGAACGCCGGGGAGGTGTTGGCCGAGGCGATCGCCCGCGTTCCGTTCAACGATCACGAAGCCGAGCTCCTGAGCGGCGGTATTCCCCGCGGCCACAAGACCCTGACGTCGGCTTCGGCGAAATTGGTCAAGGCCGGGTGGCTGGTCAAGGGCCGGTCCGGGTGGACCATTCCCGAGGACGGCTTGCGCGCCACAGTCGCATTCCCTGATGTGGCGGCTTTCGCGGCAGCGCTCGACGCCGGAACTCCGGTACCAGCCGACGTTCCGGTTCCGACCGCCCCGCCTGTGAAGCCTGCGGCGAAGAAGGCAGCAACCAAACGCGCTGCAGCCAAGAAGGCGGCTCCTGATGAAGTGGCTGAGCCGAAGGTTGCCGCTGCAAAGGTCTCGGCCCCCAAAGCTAGGGCGGCTGCTGCCAAGGCTGAGCCGGCCGCGAAGAAGTCACCGCGCAAGGCGCCGTCGAAAGCTGCGGCGGCTCCCGCCGTCGAGACCGTTCCGCAGCCCGATGCCGTCGCTGTTGCGGGCGACTTCAACACTATCCTGGGCGCACCCGAGGACTGGGCGCCGCAGTACGACGAAGCCCAGATGGAATTCAACCCCTTGGTGCAGGTGTGGACGCTGACGGCTGATCTTCCGGCAGGGCACTACACCTACAAGATCGCCCTGAACCGTTCGTGGGACGAGAACTACGGTGCGTTCGGCGCCCGCGACGGTGCCAACCACGAGTTGAACCACGACGGCGGTCCCGTCACCATCACGTACAACCACGTGACCCGGGACATCGTGGTCGGCTAGTTCTTCCGTTTGCTGGATCCCGCCCTTGTTCGTGACGCCACCCGTTGTACGGGGTGCGTGACCAACAAGGGCGGGACTCGTTAAGGTGGGTCCATGGCAGCTGACACGATCCGGGTTACCGCGCGCATTTCGGGCGTGGTGCAAGGCGTGGGTTTTCGCTACTGGACAGCCCGGAAGGCCGACGAACTGATGCTCACAGGGACCGTGCGGAACGCTTCGGATGGTTCGGTGGAACTCGTGGCCGAGGGGTCCGTGGAACGTGTTGAGCGTTTCACGAGCTGGCTCCATTCCTCGAACGCCCCGGGTCGGGTGGAGAACGTCGACTTCCAGGTTTCCGAGGCCACCGGGGAGTTCGACGACTTCCGGATCGTTGGGTAGCAGCGCTAATTTCCCGGTGACGCAGTCATGAGCCCGGACTCCTTCGCAGCCATGAGGAGTTCTTGGTCATAGGCCACCACCGCGTCCGCCTGCAATCTGATGGCGGTTGCGAGGTGGATTGCGTCTGCGCTCCGAAGTTGCCCGGGCAGGGCTGAGGCGTACATCAGGTCCGAGCGGGTGACATCAACCAGATTGATGCCCGTCAGGACGTCGTTGACTAGGTCATAGGGCAGGTTGCGGCGGCGTGCTGCGCAATGAAGCTCGGTATAGAGGAGCATCGACGTCACTAAATGACCTCCGGCCTCGCGGACGTCGTAGAGGTAGGCGGCCAGTGCCACGGATTCGCGTTCCTCCACCACAAGCTTCAGAATCGCGGATGTATCGGCGTAGACGATCACCGATCGCCACGCAGATCGGCCAGAATCTCGGCCGTGGACATTTCACTCTGAACCCGCGGCAGGATCCGGTAGTCGACCGGCGAGGCGGAGGCGGGCCGTACGCTGCCAGCTCGAAGGAGACGCTCGAACGGAGATGCAGACGGCGGAATGAGGGTAGCGGCGATCTCGCCGTTGTTGGTGACGTCGATGACCTCACCGTTCTTGACGCGTTCGAGTATCTTGCTGCTTTGATTGCGCAGTTCGCGGTGCGGAATAGTTGTCATGGTTAGCCTCCGTAGCAATCGTAGCAGCCGAGAGCGATGAGCCTCGATAACATCGGCCAAAACGCAATCGGCAGGCTATCTGGCTGCGGAACCTGACGCGGGCTGGCGCGTCGCCTCGATGTAGTGCTCCAGTGACTTCAGCGCAGGCTGGGACGAAGCATCACGCACTGCGTCCGCGCCAACAGCATTTGCCGCGGCCAGCGCGTGAGCGTAGTCGAGCCCGGTTTGCAGGGCCAGGACCAGTGCGGCGCAGAAGGCATCCCCAGCTCCGATGGTGTTGGCTATGTCCGTGACACGCACGGCAGGAGCTTCGGCAACGCGTTCGCCGTCGACGAAGATCGCCGAGCCGTCGCCACCGTACGTGACGGCGACCAACGGAGCGTTCTTCAGGGCCGGGATCAACTCATATTCGGTCTCGTTCACGATCACCAGGTCGCAACGCTCCAGCAGTTCAGGGTGGATGGGTGCCGCGGGGGCTGCGTTCAGCACAAAGAATCCTTTGGTGGCCTGTGCTGCCTCGAGGACAACTTCCTGGTCCACTTCGAGCTGGCACAACACGGCCTCGTCATCGCCGAAACTTACGTCGCCCAGGCTCACGGACGCGTTGGCGCCGGGGCACACGACGATCTGGTTTTCGCCGTCGCTGTCCACCAGCACCAGCGCGGTTCCTGTGGCTTCGTCCACTGCGGCGATGTCCCGAACGTCGACGCCGGCACCCGCCATTGCGTCCAGAAGTGTCCGCCCGGCGTCATCCTGGCCGACGGCCCCCACCATGCGGGAGCTGCCTGCGAGCCGGGCTGCGGCGACTGCCTGGTTGGCGCCCTTGCCGCCGGGTTGCTGCCGCAGGACAGCTCCGCCCACCGTCTCGCCCGGCGAGGGGAGCCGGCTGGCGGTGGCCGTGATGTCGAGGTTGATGCTGCCCACCACAGTGAGTGTGGGCGCGGAGGACTGAACGGGCGTGCTCATGGGAGGTCCTTTTCGGGAAGGTTTCAGGAGGACTGGATGACGGAAAGGTGCCCGGCCTTGGCGGCCACGAGGCATTTGGCGAGGTAGAACGGGGAGCCGTTCCGGCGCACGTACTGGGTGAGGACCAGTACGGGATCGGACGGGCGGAGTCCCAGTAGCTTGGCTCGGCTTGGACCTGCAGTGCTGAGGCTGATTTCGCATTCGCCGGGGCCAAGGGTCACGCCGGGTAGCCCGCCCAGTACTTCCAGCAGCGTGGAGGCAGAAAGTGTTGGTGCTTCCGCGGCCTCTGTCAGGGGAGCGGCTTCGGGTATTTCCTGCGACACGTTTTCCTGCAGGTGGGCCACGGGTTCGCCGTCGCGGATGAGCACGCTTTCCCAGAACCAGACGTCCTGGGCCGGCTCCACGCCCACACCCGGTGCCACGAATTCCGAGGCGGGCTGTTTGATGGCGGCCACCCTTTTAACTTGGATGTCCTGGTCCGGGCCACCAAGTAGCTGATCGAAGGGCCGGATGTGTTCGATCCCGATCCGTGGCAGTGAATCTGCCACGAAGCGGCCCACCCCTCGGCGGGCGCGGGTGAGGCCGTCTTCTTCCAGCAGCATCAGTGCTTCCCGGATCACGGTACGGCTGACGTCCATCATGGTGCCCAACTCCGTCTCCGTGGGAAGCAACGAGCCAGGCGGCAGGACCTTGGTCCTGATGGCCTCGGCGATGCGGGAGTAGGCCGCGACGCGCAACGGCTGCCCTGGTTGGGTGGCGATGGGTCGGGACAGGAATTTGACGGCGTTGTCGGTCAAGGGTGCCTCACTTGGGATGGGTTACCGATACTGTACCGGATCGATGTGACAGGTTGCACAAGCTCGTAATACATGCTTGTATAACAACTCACATCTCGTGGCGTCGCCCCGCGCCCTCGGACAAAGGAGTTTGATGTGAACATCCCCAACACCACAGGCACGAAGACGGTGGACCCGCATTCCCCGACCTCAGCCGACGCCGCAGCAGCCGGCACGACGCCCGACGCGGGTCGCGTCCAGGGCAAGGCCGCTGCGCTCCTGATCACCACGTTGGTGCTCGCCGTCCTGGCCTTTCAGCTCAACGCCAGCATGATCACCCCGGCCCTGCCCCACATCGGCTCCTTCTTCGGCGAATCCCCGGAAGCTGTGGCCCAGGTGCAGTCCATGTTCTTCCTGGCCGGTGCCATTTCCGGTCCCGTCATTGGGCGCTGGAGTGACTTCATCGGTCGCCGCAACGCGCTCCTCCTGGTCCTGGCGATCATGGGAGCGGGTACGGTGCTCTGCATCTTCGCGCCGAGCCTGCCGTTGCTGGTTGCCGGCCGCTTCATGCAGGGTGTTTCGAGCGCCATCTTCGCGCTCTCCTACATCGTCCTGAACGAGTACCTGCCCGCACGGCTCTTCGGCACATCCATTGGCATCATCGCGGCCATCAACGGTGGCGTGGGTGGTGTGGATGGCTACTTCGGAGGGCTCATGGCAGAGACTTTGGGCTTCCAGTCGATTTTCGTCGCCGTGCTGGTACTGGCCGCGATCGCCGTCGTCTGTGTCATCAAAGTGGTCCCGGGCGGCAAGTCCGCCGTCGCTCCGGGCCGGATGGACTGGTGGGGAGCGGGTTCGCTGTCCGTGTTCCTGGTGTTCATCACGTACTTCGTGTCCACGGGTTCCTCCGCAGGCTGGACCTCACCGGCAGCCCTCGGCTTGCTGGCTGGCAGCATCGCGTCCTTCGCGGCCTTCTGGCTCATCGAAAAGAAGCGCGAAACCCCGTTGGTTGCAGTCCACCACCTCCGTTCGCGCCAAGTGTGGCCCGTTATCGCCACCACCGTGCTGACGCTTGCCGGCATCTTCGCCATCATCAACTTCACCGTGGTGCTGCTGAGCCAGGACAAGGAAAACGGCTTCGGCCTCTCCGCGTCCGTTGCGGCGCTCCTGTTCCTCACTCCCGCCGCGTTGATCGGTGTGTTCGCTGCACCGCTGGCCGGTTGGATCGCCGACCGTCGCGGCTGGATCAAGACCGTCCGCGTGGGCACCGCCACCAGCCTCACCTGCGCGATCATCGCCGCGGTGTTTGCGCAGAACCAGATCGCAGTCCTCATCGCCATCGCGGCGCTGGGCATCTTCTACAACGGCTTCTTCCTCACCGCGATCAACGGCCTGTCCGTCCTGCTCTCGCCCAAGGAAGCACCCGCCGCGCTGCCGGGTATCAACGGAGCGTCCTTCGGCATCGGGGCGAGCCTCGGCGTCGTGATTGTTGCGCCGTTCGCCGGCTTGGGCACTGCGGCCGGATACTCCACGGCCCTCTGGATTTCGGTTTCCATCACAGCGCTGGCTTTCATTGTTAGCCTGTTCATCGCAGCGCCGAAGGGCGAAAAGATCTAACGCACGACGCCGGGCAGCACCTCCCGCATCCCGGCCCGCCGCCGATTCATTACAGTCCGCTACACCTGAAACGAGAGATCATGACCCAGCCCGCACCCTTCTTCCTCGACTGCGATACCGGCATCGACGACGCCCTCGCCCTCGCGTACCTCCTCGCCTCCCCGTTGGCGGAGCTCGTGGGTATCGGCACCGTGAGTGGCAACGTCAGTGCAGCCGGCGGGGCCCGGAACACCCTGGATCTGCTGAACCTGGCAGGCCACCCGGACATCCCCGTGGCCATCGGCGCGCACGATCCCCAAGTGGGCACGTTCCATGGGGGCGCTCCGCACGTCCACGGCGACAACGGCATCGGTGGGGTGGACCTGGCGCCCTCTGATCGTGAGCCTATGACGGCCTCGGCGGCAGAGTTGCTGGTCCAGCTGGCCCACCAGCACGCGGGGGAGTTGCGGGTGGTCGCCATCGGTCCGCTGACCAACATCGCCGAGGCCCTGCGACTGGAACCGAAACTGCCGGAACTGGTCGCGGAGATCACCATTATGGGCGGCGCCGCGCTGGCCCCGGGCAACATCACGCCCGTGGCCGAAGCGAACATTGCCAATGATCCCGAAGCTGCCGCCGAGGTTCTGGCCGCCGACTGGACCGTCACCATGGTGCCCTTGGACGTCACCATGACCAATGTCCTGGAGGAAAACCACCGGCAGGAGCTGCTCGCGACCGAACACCCGGTTTCGCAGGCCCTCGGTGAAATGTTGGGCTACTACTTCGGCTTCTACGTCGACATTTTCGGCCGGGCATGCTCGGCAATGCACGATCCCCTCGCCGCGGCCATCGCCGTCAGGGGAGTGGAGCTTGCCTTGGCTCCCACCGTTCGCGTCCAGGTGGACACCACGGACGGACCCGGCCGCGGTCAGACGGTCTGCGACCTCCGTGGCCAATACGCCGGGTTCCCGGAACAACGCGGTGCGCGGTGCCGGGTGGTGCTGTCCATCGGGGAGGACTTCGCTCCACACCTGCTGGGCACACTGCAGGCGGCGTGGCTTACTGAAGCTACGGTCGCTTAGGCCGCCTACGCGTACATGAGAGAGCCGGGCGTGGTGAGTGTTTCGCCCGTCTCAAGCCAGGTCTTCAAGCCTGAAAGGATCATGGGCCAGCCGCCGTAGAGTTGGTCGTTGGCGCCCTCGCGGAGTTGATCGTGCGTGACGGTGAGGTGGCACGAATCGCCGACGGGTTCGATCTCCCAGGTGATCCGTGACGTGCCCTCGGCCTTCACATCCTCGCCCCACAGCGCGGTCATGGTCTGGACGAGCCGGCGCGGAGGATCAACCTCGATGTTCTCTCCCTCGCCGAGGGGCGCATCCGCTTTGGGGTTCCGCATTTCGAAGCGGCTCCCCGGAGTCAAGTCCGAGGTCAAGGTGTTTCCGAACTGGTACTTGCTCCGGATCTCGCTGTTGGTGATGGCCTCCCACAACCGCTCCGGCGTGGTCTTGATGTAAATCTCGAAGATCTTTTCCATGGGACTTTCCAATCTTGATTTGAGGTCGCTGAGTGCAGCGGCCCATGGTTCTGCGAATTTGCTCACCCAGCGGTCGTGGATGAGGCGGATGGGAACCGGGTTCAGGAAATGTAGTTTTTCGCGACCACGACGGCGGGTAACCACCAGCCCTGCATCTTCCAACAGTTTGAGGTGCTTGGCGATGCCGAAACGGGTCATCTCGAAGCGGGCTCCGAGCGCCGAGGCAGACTGGCCATCCTCGCGGAACAGTTCGTCCAGGAGTTCCCTGCGGGTGGGGTCTGCCAGCGCTTTGAACACGGTGTCCATGGCTTCAGAATAGGTGACTGTTTGGTCACGTGTCAACGGTTTTGGGTGGAACTCGATTCGGCCTACGCGTCGGCGTGGGTGATCTGTTCGCGCAGAATGTCCGCATGCCCGCAGTGCTGCGCGAGCTCCCGCAGCATGTGCAGGTACACCCACCGCAGCGGGAGTGGGCCGCGGCGGTTTCCGAGGACAAGATCGTCCAAGCTCAGCTGCGCCGCCGCTCTCCTGGATGCTTCGCACGCCTCCACATGGGCTGCCCGAATGCTGGCGACGGTGTCCTGGTCATCCAGGATGAACGACTCGTCAGGCGACGCCGGGATGCCAATGTCCGCGCGGGACCTGCCAGAGATCGCTTCGTCGAACCACACCTTTTCCACGAAGGTGGCGTGCTTCACCAAACCCAGCAGGGTGGTTCGCGAGGGGACCAGCCGCCGTCGTGCCTGTTCTTCGGTGAGCCCCTCGAGACTGGCGTTCAGCGCCCAACGGTGTTCGTCCAGGAAGGTATCGAACTGGACTCGTTCGCTGTTGTTGATGACGTCCTCCGTTGACGTTGGCGTGCTCATCCGAAAACCACCGTGCCGTCGTCGTTGATTTTCCAACCGGGGTTGTGCGCGATTTCCCAGACGATGCCGTTCGGGTCCTTCACGTGGCCATGGAAGATGCCACCAAACGCACCGGCCTGGGCGGGTTTCACCACCGTGGCGCCAGCAGCCACCAAGGCATCGATGGTGGTGGAGACCTCCGCCGCGCTGCCGACATTGTGGGAGAGCGTGACCCCGCTGACTCCGGAGGTGGCGGTGGCGTTGTTGAGGTCCTGATCGAACTTTTCGGCGTCGAACAGGCCGAGCATCAGGCCCGGCGCAACCTGAAAGAAGAGGATCTCGCCAGGGACGTCCATGAGCGGGTCCCACCCGAGGCCAACCTTGTAGAACGCGCGGGCGGCGTCGAGGTCCCGCGTGGCAAACGTGATGAAGTGCAGTTGCTGGTCCATAGGGGAATAGTAGCGAGAGGGTACGGCGGCCTGTCCTGTTGAGTGCCCGTCGTGTTGAGTGCCCGTCCGGGCCGGTGGGAGGATGGAGCGGTGGAACCCCTCTTCGATTTCCTTGGTCATTACTGGTGGCTTATCTTTCCCATTGGCGTCATGGCTGGTGGCTGGGCGCGGTCGTGGTCCAAGGCCAGCGAAGAACGCCACCGCCGCAAGGTGGAGTTGCTCAAGCTGAAGAACCAGCTCGCCGTGCACGAGGAAGCCAACCAGGCCGAAGTGGTCTCGCTGATAGTCGCCCACGATTCCGTGAACCACCGGTGGCTGGACTACGAACTCGATGTCGGCAACCTCATCGATTTCCCCCTTATGACCGATGTTCGCGAACCACTCACGGTCGCCTTCCTCAAAGCCAAGAAAGAAGCCGACGGCTTGCGGCCCGCAGCGCCAGAGGACATCACGACGCCGGCCCGGCTCGCCGAATATCGTGCGGCGGTCCACAACTTTGAACTGGCTTTCGATGTCGCCGAGCGCGAAGCCCGACGTATCAAGGACGGCAACTTCAGCGGCCCCGAACGCCAACGGCTGGCCACGGCAAGGAAGCTGCTGCGCATTGCCGAAGACACCGCAGCGACCCCTGCCGAACGTCAGACTGCCTACAAGCGTGCACGCAAGGAACTCGACGGGTTGATCGTGCTTCCCGAGGCCACGGTCGCGGCGCTGGAAGGGAAGATCGCCGGGATGTTGGACGCCCACAAGGACCCGGACACGGACGTTCGGTTCGCTTGATGGGGCAGTCCGGAAGCGGTAGCTAACCCAGCTGCACACCCATCACGGTTCGGGTTACCGGCCCGTCCGTGTCGTCCTCGATGTGGCGCATGCCGATCCGTTCAGCGACCCGGCGGGAGGCGGCATTTTCGGGATGAATGATGGCGACAAGTGAGCTCGCGCCGACCACGTCCCGCGCATATTCAAGGCAGACCGTAGCTGCTTCCGTGGCGTAACCCCGGCCTTGGAGGTCCAGACGGACGTGGTAGCCAACCTCAAGCTCGGACCTACCGTTGACCTTCTGCCATGTCAGCCCGCAGTCTCCGACGAAGTCGCCGGCGTACGTTTCCACGATCCAGAGTCCATAGCCGTGCTGCGCATAGTTCGCCTGGTTCCATTCGATCCAGGCCGCTGCTTCGTCCCGGGATTTCGGTGCCGGGTAATACGTCATGACGTCGCGGTCGCCCAGCATGGCGCTCATGGCGTCGAGATCATCCGGTGTCATCTCGCGGAAGCGCAGCCGGTCGGTGGGGTGGGGGAGCATGCCCACAGCCTACGGACTGCGATCAGCCGTGGCCAGAATACGCTTAGCCCCGGCCCATGCTGGTTGAGGGGTCGCCGCTGCCCTCGGAGGGGTCTGCTCGCAGGTCGTCGGGGTCGCCGCTGGGCAAGCCGGCTGGGCCTGCGACGTCTCCCGAGGAGGCTTCGGACGTGGCGTCAGAGGCGGCGTCGTCGCCCCGGTGAGTTCCGCCGTCGGAATCCGATGACGCGGCGCGAGTCCCGCCGTCGGGTTCCCCCGGCGCGCGACGGCGACCCGTGGGCTTGGGGGAAAGGTCCTCGTCCATGGCGTTGGAACCTTCGCTGATGGAGGAGTGGACCTGGATATCGTCGTCTTTCTCGCCCGGCTCGGGAACCTGCTGGTCGTTCACCGGCTTGGAGGTGTTCGCTAGATCTTCCATCGCATTTTCGGTGGCCTTGCGGATGCTGTCTTCGACGCCCATGAGATGACTCCTTTGCAGAAATGGTCCGGTATCGAACCCGGCTCACATAGTAAGCCTACTTAGTTGTTGCACAAAGCGACACCCTGCACTGACTTGACAGGAAGGCCGTAAGTGGGTCGTGTCTGTGCAGGTCAAGCCGTCACGGGCTGAACTTTGTACCGTCGTTCGTTGGGCGATAAGGTATTCCCAGACCGTTTTGCAGAGGGCGGCAATTTTCGCTCCTTTGCTGTCTGCTGGGGACGCATTTCAGTCAGTAGGAACGTCTCATATGTCTAACCCACGCCCCGAGCAGGAAGCTCTCCGCAACGGATACTTCCTCGATCTGGTCCTCGGCAGCGAAGATGTCGAGGCGTTCCTCACAGATCTAGCGGCATTCTCCGCCGAGAGCCTCTCCCACGGAACCGACCCCGTTTTCTCCGGGATCACGGTGTTGCGCCGAAAGAAATCAGCCACGGCGGCCAGCAGTGATGAGCGCGCCCGCGTCATGGATGAATTGCAGAGCGAGTATGACGGCCCCTGCTTGACGGCCATGGATAAGCTCACGTCCGTCCTGGTCCCGGATCTCGCAAGCGAGCATCGCTGGCCGGACTATGTCGAAGCCGCTTCACAGCAGGGCCTCGCATCCATCCTGAGTGTGCCGCTCTTGGTTGAAGGCGACACCCGTGCCGCACTGAACCTCTACTCGGAACGCACCCACGCTTTCGGCCCGGACGACGTGGAGAGGGCAGAGGTTTTCGCGTCGCACGCTGCCAAGTCGCTTCGCCTTGCGTTGAAGATCGCCCAGCTCAGCGATGCCCGGAACGACCTCGCCGCCGCGATGCAGTCGCGCACCGTCATCGACCTTGCGGTGGGCGCCATCATGGCCCAAAACCATTGCAGCCAGGAAGAGGCGTTCACCATCCTCCGCACCGCCTCGAGCAACCGCAACATCAAGCTGCGGCACCTGGCCCGGTCCATCATCGCGGCCGTTTCCTCGGGTAAGATCACAACCCACTTCGAGGAGTAACGCCGGCAATCTCTTGCTTGGCCCTAAATCCCGTATTCGCCATATCGGATACCTGGGACAGCAGGCAGTTGATGGTCCGCCCTGTGACCCCACTTCGTGACCCGAGGCAACCATGGAGCAGACTTAGACGGGTGACCGTCAACAAACCCCGCCCCGGCCTCGCGATTGCTGCTTTGAGCCTGGGGACGGCGCTGAACCCGCTGAACTCATCCATGATCGCCGTTGCGTTGGTGGTGCTGCGGGAGCATTTCTCGCTGGACGTCGCCACGGTCACCTGGGTGATCACGTCGTTCTACCTCGCATCCGCCGCCGGGCAGCCTTTGATGGGCAGGCTCGCGGACCGCTTCGGCCCCCGCCGACTGTTCATGTTCGGCATGGCGTTGGTCGCAGTCACCTGCGCGATCGCCCCGTTCCTGCCCAACTTCGCGCTCGTCTGCGTGGCCCGCGCACTGATGGCTGTCGGGACCGCGACGGCGTACCCGTCCGCCGTCGTGATGGTCACCGAACTGAGCCGGCTGGCCAACCTGCCGTCCACGCGGCCGTTGGGCCGGATCCAGATGGCCAACACCTCTGCCGCTGCTGTCGGACCAGTAGTGGGTGGACTGCTGGTGAGCCTTGTTGGGTGGCAGGCGCTGTTCGCGATCAACGTGCCTATCGCTTTGCTGGCCATGATCGTGGTTCGGCAGACGGCGCCCGCGGACGCTCATCGCGAGACCGGTTCCTTGGGGACGCTGCTCCGCGATTCCGACATCCCCGGCATCTTGGCCTTCGTCACCTCGCTCATGCTTGCGATGATGGCGCTCTTGAACGTCATGCCGGGCTACCGCTGGCACCTCCTGGCCGCAGCTACCGTGATCGGGGCGCTCTTCGCCTGGCGTGAGCTGCGCTTCCGTCCGCCATTCCTGGATCTGCGTTTGCTGGGGCGGAACCGTCCGCTGTTGCTGGTCTACTTGCTGTTTATCGTCTTCAGCGGCGTCTACTATTTTGCGTTCTTCGGCCTTCCGCAGTTGCTGCAGGAAGCTGGCCATTACGACGCCGGCGTAGTAGGCCTGCTGATGCTGCCCCTTGCGGCGTTGTCGGTTGTGGTGACGCCGCTGACGGTGCGGTTCATCGAGCGGTACGGCGTGCGGCCTGTATTGATCACCGGCGTTCTGATTCTTACTGCTGCGGCGGGCACGCTGGGTGCGCTGACGCTGACGCTGTGGGCGCCGCTGGTGTTCGTGCTCACCGCGTTGATGGGTGTGCCGTATGGCGTGGTCAGCACAGCATCCAATCAGGGTCTCTACGTTTCCGCCCGGCCCGAAGAGCGCGGAGTGGCCGCCGGGATTTTCCAGACCTGCCGCTACCTTGGCGCGATCACGGCGACGGTGCTGATCGGCGTGTTCTACGGCCCGGGCGTGAACCAGGCCAACTGGGGACTGATGGTCTTGGTGATGCTGGGGCTCAGTGCCGTGGTGCTGGTGCTCGCAGCGATGTGGCGGAAGCCGGCGACGTAACGCTTCAGGCCGGCCATTTCGATGTTTCGCTGCGTATTCGACGTTTCCTACCGTCTTATACGCAGCGAGTCGTCTAAATGGGGCTCAGCAGTCTTACCGGCGCCGTCTCCCGGGGTAGCGTGCGGGCCTCTCCGACGGGAGAGGTCCGCAGCTTCCCTTGCTTAAATAACTGAGTAGGCTCATAATTGAGTTAAGTCAGAAATCAAGCATGGGAGACCCCTTATGAAAGCCTTCGTCCTTAGCCAATACAAGAAACCACTGCAGCAGGTTGACGTTCCTGAGCCTGTGCTCGGCGATCACGATGTGTTGGTGGAGGTTCACGCGGCCGGCCTGAACCAGCTGGACGAGAAGATCCGGCAAGGGGAGTTCAAGCAGATCCTCCCGTACAAACTGCCGCAGGTTCTTGGTCACGACGTCGCTGGCGTGGTCCTGCAGGTGGGGCCGAAGGTGCGGTCCTTCACGCCCGGCGACGAGGTCTTCGCTCGCGCAGGGGACCACCGGATCGGCACGTTCGCGGAGCGCATCGCGGTGGCCGAAGAAGACCTGGCCATCAAACCGGCCACCATCAGCATGGAAGAAGCGGGCTCGCTTCCGCTGGTGGCCTTGACCGCGTGGCAGGCGCTGGTGGAGCGCGGAAACGTTGGCCCTGGGCAGAAGGTGTTCATCCATGCCGGTGCCGGGGGAGTAGGCTCAATCGCCATCCAGCTGGCCAAGTACCTGGGCGCAACCGTAGCGACGACGGTCAGCGCCGGGAACAAAGACTTTGTCCGTGAGCTGGGCGCTGATGTAGTGATTGACTACCGCGCCGAGGACTTCGTGGAGATCCTTCACGACTACGACCTCGTTCTGGACAGCCTCGGTGGCGAGAACCTGGAACGGTCCCTGAAGGTCTTGAAAAAGGGTGGCAAAGCCATCGGCATCGCGGGTCCGCCGGACGCAGACTTTGCTCGGCAGCTGGGCGGAAACCCTGTGCTGCTGGGTGCTACGACCCTGCTGAGCTCGGGTATCCGCCGCAAGGCCCGCCGCCTGGGCGTTAGCTACCAGTTCCTCTTCATGCGTGCGGACGGCGACCAGCTTCGCCGCATTGCGGGACTTATCGATGCGGGGGAGATCAAGCCGGTCCTTGGCCGGGTGGTGCCGTTCGATCAGACGGCCGATGTCCTTGCTGCCATGGAAAAGGGCGGCGTCCGCGGCAAGACCGTTGTCAGCCACCTTTAGCCAAAACCCTTTAGCCAGCAACAACCACAGGACAGGACGAACATCATGAGCAGTGAAGAACAGTCATATTTGCAAGTACCCGCTAAGACCGTAACGGCAGGCGGAGTCACGTACGCGTACCGGGAAATGGGGCCCAAGGGCGGGGTTCCGGTGGTCTTCCTGATTCACCTCGCCGGGACCATGGACAACTGGGATCCGCGCATCATCGACCCCATCGCCGCGAAGCACCACGTCATCACCTTCAGCAACCGAGGAGTAGGCGCGTCCACTGGCACCGTTCCGGACAGCATCGACGGCATGGCCGACGACGCCGCCACCTTCATCCAAGCTCTCGGATATCAGCAGGTGGATCTCTTCGGCTTCTCGCTCGGTGGCATGATCGCGCAGTCGTTGGTGCTCAAGCACCCCGGTTTGGTGCGCAAGCTGGTTCTCGCCGGTACCGGCCCTGCCGGTGGAGAAGGCATTCAGAAGATTATGGGAACCACGTACTACGACGTTCTCCGGGGCAGCCTCACCCGGCAGGATCCCAAGGAGTTCCTGTTCTTCAACAGGAATGCCACCGGTAAGCCTGCCGCCCGGGCCTTCATTAACCGACTCAAGGAACGCACCACTAATCGCGAGGCACCCATCAAGCTCAGCGCTTTCCAGACGCAACTGAAAGCGATCCGCCGGTGGGGGCTGTCGCCGTCGGCCGATCTGGGCGTCATCACCCAGCCGACCCTGATCGCCAACGGCGACAACGACCGCATGGTGCCCTCTGTGCTTTCAAGCGACATGCACCGTCGGATTCCGGGCAGCGAACTGGTCATCTACCCTGATTCCGGACACGGCGGCATCTTCCAGTTCCATGACAGGTTCGTCCCTGTAGCCCTCGAGTTCTTGGGCCGCTGATACGGTAGCTGAATGCAGCCTGCGCCCCAGACCCTTGGCCGACGTGAGCGGAACAAGCAGGAAAAGCTTGACCGCATCACCGCGGCCGCCCGAGAGCTTTTCACCCAGTACGGAGTGGATGAGGTTACCACCCAGCAAGTGGCTGAAAAGGCCGACGTCGGATCGGGAACCTTGTTCTTGTATGCGAAAACCAAGGCGGAGCTGCTGCTTCTGGTGCACAACGTGAAATACGCTGAGGCGCTCGACGTGGGAATCGAAGCTGCCGCCGCCGAAGCCGAGGTCCTTGACGCGGTGATGGCCATCATCAACCCGATCATCACCTGCAACCGGGTACAGATTGAGAACGGCAGAACCTATCTGAAGGAGATCGTCTTTGGCGATCCGGCTGAGCCGCACCACGCGGAGGCGCTGGCCCTCACCCAACGGACGGAAGCCGCCGTCGTCGATGTCCTGAACCGTGACAAGAAGATTGCGGCGCGCGGATCCGAAAAACTGGCCGGAATCATCTCGGCGGTGATGTTCATCAGCATGACGTCGGCAGCCAACCTGGGCCTGAGCGATGCCCAGGTTGGCGACGATATCCGTGCCCAGGTCAGCGTGCTGCTGGGCGGCTAGCTTTAGCGGTTGAGGAACGCCTCGTGCTGGCGGTGCGCCTCGGCCACTTGCTCGCGGATCTTCTCCACGTCCTTGGCCTTGTTGCGGTACTTGAGTGGCATCTGCACGATCTGCGCTTCCTCAGCGGTCAGGGCGCGGTAGATGCGCTCTCGTTCGTTGGCATCGGCGGTGTAGTCCAGGTCCAGGTAGTCGACGGCGTGACGCCGGGCGTTGTTGATGGCCGTCTGGGCCTTGCCCGCTGGGCTAATCAATGAGAGCACCACGGTGACGACCAGGACGCCGATGATCACACTCAGCGAGAGGCCGGTGGTGATTTCGACGACGTTGACGTGCTCGCCGTCATTGATGAACGGCAGGTTGTTCTCGTGCAGCGCGTGGAGGATGAGCTTGACGCCGATGAACGCCAGGATCGCAGCGAGGCCATAGGAAAGGTAGATCAGGCGGTCAAGGAGTCCGTCGATCAGGAAGTAGAGCTGGCGGAGGCCCATCAGCGAGAACGCTGTGGCGGTGAACACGACGAAGACGTTCTGGGTGAGGCCGAAAATCGCCGGAATGGAGTCGAGCGCGAAGAGGATGTCCGTGCCGCCGATCGCCACCATCACCAGGAGCATCGGAGTGAGGGCGCGCCGGCCGTTCACCATGGTGAAGAGCTTGTCGCCGTCGTACTTATCCGTGGTGTGGAAGAGCTTCTTGGCCACGCGGATGATGAAGTTGTTGGCTTGGTCGTCGCCGTGGTCGCCGGGCTTGAGCAGGTTTCCTGCCGTGAGGAGCAGGATGAGGCCGAAGATGTAGAACACCCAGGCGAACGAGTTGATCAGCGCGGCGCCCAGGAAGATGAAGCCTGTACGGGCAATCAGCGAGAACACGATGCCGAAAAGCAGGACCTTCTGCTGATCCTCACGGGGAACCCGGAAACTGGCCATGATGATGAGGAACACGAACAGGTTATCGACCGAGAGGGCCTTCTCCGTGATGTAACCGGCGAAGTACTCGGACCCCATCTGGCCGCCACCGAAGATCAGCACCAGGATGCCAAAAACGATCGCGAGGCCCACGTAGATGGAGGACCAGATGGCCGCTTCCTTCAGCGACGGGACGTGGGCCTTCCGGATGTGGAAGAAGTAGTCAAAGGCCAAGAGCGCCAAAATGACGACGATGGTGATGCCCCAGATGAGGGGAGAGACGGTCATGTGATCCTGCTTTCGTGAGGCGCGCGAATGGTGTTGCTCACCGAGGGTCAAACTCGTGGAATCAAATTTACCGGGTCTGGTGGGGCGGGTGTTAACGGTGATCACTGGAAAGTACTTGACAACATGGAAAGTACTTTCCTACTGTTGAGACGTCAGATTCGAAACTTTGGGGGAAGCATGAATGAGACCACCGGCAGCCCATCCGCTGCAGAAGCACGTGAACTGCTGGCCAAGGCAGAGGCCATCGGCGCCACCTCAACCAACGCCGCCGCTTGGCCGGTTGCTGTCACCTTCACCAGCCTCGCGATCATTGGGTCGCTGCTCATGATCGGCATGCACATCGTGCTCGTCACCGGCTACGGCGCTGCGTTGCTGGCCTGTTCCGTTGGTGCGTGGGCCGCAGTGACGGCCAGTATTTGGCCCATGTTCCAGCGTTCCACGAAGGCTGGGTACACCAAGCGCTTCCTGACATCGCTGTTGGCGTATTTCGCCCTGTATGTGGTGGCCTTGGCGGCAGGAGCCATCCTGTTCCGGGACGGAAACCTATGGTTCTACCTCCCGGCGGGCATCGCGCTTGCTGTCGTGGGCTTGGCCGCGGCCTTCCGGGAGCTGCGCGCATGAGCATCCCTGCGGAACACCCGCGCCACAAGCTCAACGAACTGGTCCACTCGCCGGTCCGCTTCTCGATCATGGCCGCGCTGGTCAAAGCCGAGTCGCTGGACTTCAAGGATCTGCGGGACGCCATCCAGGTCAGCGACTCCGTACTGAGCAAGCAACTTGCCATCCTGGAGAAGGCCGAGTTCGTGAAGATCAAGAAGAGCTTCGCGGGGAAGATGCCTCGGACGTCGGCGAGCCTGACTGCGGCCGGGCACGAGGTGTGGGCGGCGCACTTGCACACCTTGCGGGAGATTGCGGGCGGCTGATCGGGTCGCCTATTCCGCCTGGATTTGGAACCACTCGTCCTGGTTATCGGGTCGGTGCCAGAACTGCCGTGGCTGTTCGGATTCGCGGGCCACGTCCGTGAGCCAGATCGTGCTGCCCGGGTCCCAACCCGCGATCACTGTTGCGGTGTCCGGGCCAACGGGGAGCGCGCGACCTGCCGAATTGAGGTAGCCCGCGACGGTGAGGTGCACGGCGTCCCACTCCGATGCGGCCTGCTCCCAGTCAGGGATGAGCCAGCGCCCGTGGCGACCGGTAGAGCGGAACCAGTCATGGCGGCGGGATGCAGTGACCTCCAGCGGGTAGGTCCGGCAAAGATCGGTCCAATCCGTGGCCGTGCGTATCTCCAGAATCCGCCCGGCGCCGCTCACAGGGATAGTGGTTGCCTTTTCCCACCCGAGGGAATCCTCCACGAGGCTGAGCCCTCCGGGGATCAATGGGACGGTTTGCACAAGCCCATGCGGGATTGACCACCACTCTCCGCCCACCTGGGCCCTAATGTCTGCAGGGCGTTCCCACGCAGCCCGGGCCTCATCGGCGCGCTCCTTACGGCCCCATTTGGACAGGATTTGCTGGGGATTTCGAGGGAGTGGAGCTGGGTCGTTTGCGGAACGCCAGTCGATCGCCCACTGCCCCGGCCGGAAGCCGTCCCACCACCATTGCGACGCGGGCGATTCCAAAACCCCCGCTGCGATGTGTGCCAACGCAGCAGTCACCGCATCCGTGGCGGCGAGAGCGTCCTCACCGTCGGGTTCCTGCCAATACCTGGCGGTGTCCACGCTTCGCTGCAGGGCGTATGGCACCAAGGAATTCACGGTTTCCAAGTCCAATGCGTTGATGCGGTCAATCAGCTCGGCGACGGTCGGGGCAGCTGGAACTGACTCGGGCTCCTTCGAGGAGCCGCGCGTGTAAATGACCCTTGACCTACCGGCCGCGGGATCGAGGTTGTAGCTGAGGTGGCGTGCGGCCCAGAGGATTTCCTCGTCGGCTGCCATGGCAAGCTCCAGGCACAGTCGTCTTCCGCGGGGACCTGCAAGCAAGGACTCGGCATCGGGCAACATCAGCCCATCCTGCCATGTCCGTGCGGCACACGCCGTTGGTGCCGGATCTACGTCCGGTACCGTACAGGAAAGTACGACGCCGGCACTCGCCTTGGGTGCCGATGCTAGCTGGCGTGGACCAAGACCTGGTCGATGCGGGCGAGGAGGCCGGGCCAGCCGTTGCCCATGCCCTCGATGGCCTGGCGTCCCATGGGCGAGTCCAGGTTGAAGCCAGCGTGTTCGAAGTAGAGGGTGGTCCCGGCGTCGACCGTTTCCAGTGTCCAAGTGATGGTGGTGTCCAAGGTTCCTTCGGCGAAGCTGAAGCTGATGGACGTGCCGGGTTCGACCGCGAGGACTTCGCAGGGCTGCTGGCCCCAGCCGCCCATGTCCATGGTGAAGCGGTGGCCGACCACGGGTGCGATGTCGCCGGGTGCCCACCAGCGGGCGAGGAGGTCGGGCGTTGTCAGGGCTGCCCACACGGCGTCCTGGGGGTGCGGGAAGGTGCGTTCGAGGCGGATCGCGTTCTCAGTCATCGGTGTTCTCCTGTTCAGTAGATTGGCCGTCCAATAGATCGGCCAGGGCGTCGAGCCGGTGGTTCCAATATTGCTCGTAGTGCTTCAGCCAGCCGCTGACTTCCTGCAGCCCGGCGGCTTGGAGGTGGTAGAGCCTGTGCCTGCCTTGCCGTTCCTCCCGGATCAGGCCCGCTTCCTTGAGGACGCTGAGGTGTTCCGACGCCGATGAGCGGCTGAGTTCGAGCTGGCCGGTAAGTTCGCCCGCAGTCAGGGGACCTCCGAGGAGGCTGTCGAGGATGGTGCGCCGCGAGGGGTTCGCGAGGGCACCGAAGACGTCGGGAAGCACCCTGTGATGATATGTCGGAAATTTCCGAAATGACAAATTTAGGGCTGATTGGTGGCACCTAGGGGGCCTGCTATGCCACTCATTTTTGGGCTTTTTAGCACCTATTTTGGCTGGCCCGCCACCTAGTTCGGGGCTTTTGGACACCTAGTCTCTGATTCCCCGGCGCAGGCTGTGCGGGTCAAGCAAGATCGTTCTTCACTAGGAGCAATGATGATCCGGAAGTACATCAGCAAGATAGCAATCGTCCTGGCCGCAAGCACAGCCTTGGAGCTGCGCGTTGGGCGGGGAGTCAGCATGATCACCATTTTCGCTCCGGGTGGTGCTGTCGTTGGGTGGGCGCTCGCGGGGACGTTGTCGAGCATCGGGTTGACGCTCGCGGGCTGCGCGGGTTGGTAGCGTGCAGCGATGACTGAAGGCAGCCCGATGAAACGGATTCCGTCGACGTTCCAAGTGGTGTCGTTTTTCGTGATGGCCGTGATCTTCGCAAGCTGGCAGCCGTTTGTTTGGTGGCGTGCCGCGGCTGCAGTTCTCATGCTGGGGTTCGGCTGCTACGGCGTTTATGTGTTGAGGCGAAGCAAACGACCTGAGTCCAGTGCGGAGCCTCGAGGCACTGAGTGACTCGGGCTTTGATGATGGCCTGCGGACTGACGTCTGCGGGCCATCTCTTGTTAGCGGGTGTTTTGATCCGGGCGAAAGCGATTCTGAGAGTCAGCGTCTCCGGAGCCGGCTACGAAACCGAAGTCGTAGCTTCCATGGTCGGGCACGGTCTCACGGTCCAGCTTCATCGCCGTCGAGGGAGTGAAGAAGCTCTATGCTGATCCGGTCCTCCTACAAAACGAGCGGGCGTCAGGTGCGTGGCTTAGCAACCGGCCGCCTGCAGGGGACTAATGAAGAACCAATGCGCCGGTTCGAGAGCGGCTTCGGTGTCCGCAACGTCGTTGACGTCGAGGTCTGGCGGGTGCAGGTCAAGCTCACTTCCAGAGCGCCACTTCGGACCTTCCTGCTGCGCCGTGAACCCCGCCTCCACGCGTGGCTACTGGAGTCGACCATTTATTACATTGTCGGTAGCGGTGTAGGCGTCGGCGTTTAGCTACTTTTAGGCATCCACGCGAAATGAGGGGAACGGTTGCTGGTCCCCGTTGCGAGCAAGCCGTGCGCCCCCACATCCGCCTCATCACCCCATGGGAGAAACGTTAAGCCAGGCACGAGGTGGCGGCCTCCCAGGTCATATTTTGCGCTTTCCCAGCTTGCTGCCGTAGTTCGATCTGCTGGGGCGAACTGCCTCAACGCTGACTTGTCCACCTCGGCAACGCAGCTCGCTTCAAGCGCATCGTCTAAGCCAACGACAAGCAACTTCCAGTGGCTGTCGGCTAACCCCGTCTCGAACTCGTGACGACTCAGGAAGAAGGACAGACGGCCTCTGCGTGTAGTTGATTTCACTTCAAGATGCCATTCGACCTCTTGAAGTGAAGCTGAAATGTCATATCCGAACCCGTCGTCTGTTGCGGCTACATGATTGATCGCTCCCGGCCACTTGGCTTCCAGAAGTGCACAGAGTGCGACTTCTCCTGCGCTTCCTACCTGTGCTCGCCGGGCTAAATCTATCTTTCCGCTAACTCGTCGTATAACTCGTAATCCGGAAGCGGGCGACAAACCAAGAATTTCCGACCATCTCTCTATGTCCTGCGGAAGGTCGTCGCTGCTGTGAACGAGCACATCAGCATTTTCCAGCCAGGGAGGGTCCGCGGCTCCTAACAGACTCGCCAGGAGGTATTCTCTCTTGCTCTGGGATGTCATCGTCCCCAACGTTTGCGAACGGTCCAGGCTGCTCTTCGGCAACCTGGTCCAAGACATCGAATGTAACCACTCGAGGGCAGTGGAGTATTGGGTTGGAGTTAGGTCTGTGTACCTGGAGCTAGACCGGATGAGAATTGAAGCTTGGAGTTCGGTGGAGCGTCCCAGCAGCTCAAGCCACCGAGCCGCCGCGACAATTACTCCTTCAGCAGGAATCATCGGTTGAGGTAGTTAGTAAGGGCCGCCAGGTCGGACATATCCATTCCGACGGATTCATCGACTTCTTCTTCCAAGTCACCAAGAACGCGAACATTGGGGTCGTCGAGGATACCGCCCATGAACTCTAGCTTGCGTGCCAGCCGATCCTCCACCACCTCGTCTATGGTGTTCGCAGCGGCCAGAACGGTGATCTTAGTTATGGCGGAAGGAGCCAGGCCGAGTCGATGGATTCGGTCCAGACTTTGCAGGAATCGGCCAGCGGAAAAATCACGGTCGACATACACGGCGTCGTGACATTCATGATGGAGACTGACACCTTCGCCGAGCGTCGCGGGGTTGGACAGCAGAACCGCGCATGTGGGGTCTTGCCGGAAGCGCCTTAGCTCCTCGCTCCTGTCGATTGTTCCGCCGTGAATCAAGGCCGGATTGAATTCCGCGAGCATTCTTTCAAGCGATTTCAGGTTTCGAACGAAGGTCGACCAGACAAGCGTCTTTCTGCCCTCGCCCACATTTTTTTCTACAATACTGCGTACTTCCTGATATTTGGGGTTGAGCTCGTAGAGCGGCAGATCCCGAAGGAGCTCCATTGCAGAAGTGCCCTCTGGAACGTCATAGGGCGGCACACGATAGGGCAGCGCTTCGTGTTTATCAGAGCCAACGGCAAGAAGCGCAGGCGAAGTGGCGGCCATCAGTAGGTAGAGCAGGATTTTGCCCAGAGCGGCCATGTCACCAGCTTCCGAGGCTAATGCAAGCTTTCCTTGCCCAAGAAGGGCATCGTAAACTTCTCGATGCAGTGGCGGTAGGTCCACCCGCCGGACCGATATGTTCATTGGTGGTAAGTCCAACTCGGACTTCGTCGTCCGCGTGAAGAGCGGTTTCAGCACACGGCTGGCTATAGCCAAATCCTCGTTTGCCACCGCTCGTTGGACAGCCGCCCTGCCCTGTCCAGGCCACACGAATGAGAAGAGACTTTCTAGGTCTCTAGAGCCGTTCGGAGCGGGCGTGCCGCTCAGAATCAGACGATTAGTCGCGTAGGGGCCAAGAGATAGGCATGCGCTGCCCCAGGCCCCTGCGCTGCCGAGCTTCATTCGGTGCGCCTCGTCTAGGACCAAAAGAGTTGAAGCAGCCTTCATCCAGGTAGTGAGGGGCGGGAGTGAATTTGGCAGGCGTTCATAGTTGACCAGAAGAATGTCGACGTCCGGGGGAAGCCCCCCCGTCCATACGTGCGTTGTCATGGGCGCACCGTCAAAGCAAACTCCGGCTTCGTGCACCCAGCTTTCGAATGCAGATTTAGGACACACAACGAGCATGCGTTCGATTGATCCGGCGGAGCGGCGGGCGGCGTAGATGGCCATACTCGCCCTGGTTTTTCCAGCACCAGGAACGCTGAAGTTTGCTCCATGGTTTAGCGCCAAGAGTTTAGTCAGATCACGAGTCTGGTGCTGGGTGAGCGGAGCAACCCAGTTAGGCGGCAGAACGGGGACGGATAGCTGATCGATTTCCTCGGTCTTGAGCCGAGCATCTAGCAGTGCGGAGTCTTGAACGTTCCCTTCGACAAGTCGCAGGAGTGCATCATCCCAGCGAACATCGACGTCTTCAGCCGGCCATCGGGATAATTCTCGAAGGTTGACGAGGAAATCATCTAGTTCAATGCTGATTGACGTCATCTGCAGGTTTAGACTTGTCGAAAATCGAGTTGCCAGCATCCGAATGTGAGGGGCATTACCTTCGTCGCATGAAACATCAACTCTCCCTGCCGTGAGGGAAAACCGGAGGTCGAGCACTCTATTTATTCGCCCCGATTTCTATGCGAGTTACTGCCTGGAGCCACCGAACGCCATCCGTCGGTTCGCTTAGGCCGCGGCTAACGATTTGTGAAAGCTTCCGGAGATTATCACGCATAGCTCCAATTTCATCCTCGAGGTCGGATACGCTGAAGTTTCCTGTTGCTTTGGCGCTGGAGACGGCCTCAAGAACCAGCTCAAGTGCGTCGTTCGCATCGGACAACCTGTCTGTGGCTGCTAATTTCCTCTTTAGGACTCTGCCTTGGCGGCCAGCCAAATCCAATCCGTCATCCAGGGCGATGTGGGTGTTTGCCAGCAATTGTTGGGCCGCCGCGCGTTCCGTATTGGGTACATTCACGTGAGCCTGCGTGGCGGCTTTTGCCTGAAGCACGGCGGTCGTTGACGCCTTCAGTGCTTCCACCACCGCGCTCGGGCCGGGCGCAGTCAGCTGTGTACCGGGAATGCGGACTGAAGTCCCCCCGGTGGAAGTCTGTTTCGGCATGAGTGGCTTAGCGTATTTACCCACGAAGTCTGGTTCGATCAACCGCAGGTCGGTCTTGGATTTGTTCAGGGCTATGGCCAAGAGCCGCTGTTCCCTGAGAGCTTCAGCTTCATCTGGCGCCTTTATTTTTAGCGCCGAATAGGTTCGGTGGAGCTCTTCGAGTTTCCCTTGTTGCTCTTCGAAATCCACCAGTCGTAAGGAGACCTGCTGGCCGTCTGAACCAAGAATCCTACTCCTGTCGATTGCCTCTCGGATGAGGCTCAAAATCCATAGGTGACGTTCGAGGGTTGCCGCTTTGATTCGGAAGTCAGCCGTGATCTCCGATGTCGGCCGTCCCTGAAGGATCCTCTCCTCGATAGCGAGTAGGAAGTTCATGAATGAGTAGTCTCGCTTGTGGTCCTTCCGCAGCTGCAGAGCAAGTTCGATGGACCGAAGATCGTCAAGGCTGGCATCGGGCGGAAGCACGCCGACGCGGATATGCTCTTGTCTAAGTTCCGACAGAGCAGCACGGCGGGTGTTCCCGTTGATCAGAACTCCGCTGCGAGTAATGATTCCCGGATCGCTTTGACCGTGAATCTTCAAATCTTCTTTGAGCGTCTCAAATGCGGGGTCAATCGACTCAGGGTTCGTAGGGTCACCTTTAAGGAGCTGATGAAGGTATGCCTGGCCCAGGTCACCATACGGGTCCTTGTCCAGCTCCTGGTCCCTAGCGCTGTCGATGCTTCGCTGCGCCCGTATGCGGTGTGTGGCGGGGTTGTAGTACAGAATCTCCACCGGCATGGAGATCACTGGTAGGTGCATAGAGCTTCCGCGCCATTCAATCGAGACTGTCTCTTGGACGCCCTCGGCAGATCGGCCGGCCGCAAGCCGCTCTTCGATGATGGCCTTGTTGTCCTGCGCACGCCCTGGCACGTTGCTCATTGTTGCCCCCTTAAGGTAAAGATCCCGATTGCATTCTATGTCCTTGCTGTGCTCTTTCCTTCAGCCGGGAATTTCAGCGCCAAACATGTCTAGCATTTTCCAAAGCGACGAGAATCAAAGATGATGGGCGACATGAATCTTCCTGACTGGAGAACGAGCATCGCAGGTACGCGTACCCGAGCCGCTTTATGGTTGGCCTCACAGATTGGCGAAGGAGGTGTGTTCACGAAGGCGCAGCTGAGGGAAGCTTTTCCGGGGGTTGAACAAATCGACCGTCGTATGCGGGACCTAAGACAAGACGGATGGATCTTGTCCACCTATGCCCAGGAACGGTCACTGGCCATGGACGAGCTTCGCCTCGTCAAAATCGGCGGTCACGTCTGGGAGCCAGGCTACAAGTCCAATCTCACTCCCCGCGCAAGTGACCGTGAGCGCCGTGAAATATTGGCGAGGGACAACTTTGCCTGCGTTTTCTGTGGCATAGGCGCTGGGGAAACGTACAGCGATGACCCTGCTCTTGCAGGTCAGCTGAGCGTCACCTGGTGCGATGAGGCTGCGCCACAAGGACGTTACGTGACCACGTGCAAACGGTGTCGGAATCCTCTCGCGGAAATAGGATCGAGTGAGGCTGCATATGCAGCAGCCGTGACCCTTGCCCCTGACGAGAGGCGGATACTAACGGATTGGATATGGGTTGGGCACAGAACCCCACGACAGATTGATAAGGCTTGGGGCCTTATACGACTGTTTTCAAAACAGGAGCGCGAAGATCTGCTGACCAAGCTCGAAGAGCCGACCAATTGAGACCAGCGTTGTCGGTCCGCATGCTTCGATCGGTCTGGGGCGCCGCGTGTCAGACGGCCGAACCACTACCGATGAAATGAGAGGATAGACAACATGATCACATCCTCCTCTCAACTCACCGTGCTCGAAATCTGCGCCGGAGCAGGAGGTCAATCCGTCGGTTTGGAAAAGGCCGGATTCGGACATTCCTTGGCCGTAGAAATTGACGTAGATGCAGCGGCCACTCTTCGCCTAAACCGCCCCATCTGGGACGTGCACCAGGGAGATGTGCGAGAGATCACTGGCAGCGGATACAGGGGGGTCGATCTGTTGGCCGGTGGAGTTCCGTGTCCGCCCTTCAGCATTGCTGGCAAACAGCTGGGTGCTGACGACGAACGTGACCTTTTCCCTGAAGCCCTGCGCCTCGTTCGCGAAGCCTCCCCGAGCGCCGTCATGCTTGAGAACGTTAGGGGATTGGCATCTGCTCGATTCACCCCTTATCGGCAATCAATTTTGGATGCCCTTGACAAGCTCGGTTACGACGCGGACTGGCAGTTGTTCAACTCCAGCGAGTTCGGTGTCCCGCAACTGCGCCCCCGATTCATCCTCGTGGCCATGAAACGGCGGTACTTCAGAAAATTCTCCTGGCCCTCAGCGCAAGGAACACCTCCAAGCGTAGGAAAAATCTTGCTGCCTTTGATGAAGAGCGGTGGTTGGCCTGGAGCGGAGGCCTGGGCAGAACGAGCTAACTACATCGCCCCTACAGTTGTTGGGGGTTCAAAAAAGCACGGTGGTGCTGACCTCGGTCCCACCCGCGCGAAAGCAGCGTGGTTGCAACTGGGCGTCGACGGTAAGGGGATCGCTAATGAGGTTCCTGGCCCAGACACGCCGCATGATCACTTGCCACGGCTGACGAACGAAATGGTTGCCCGCGTCCAGGGGTTCCCACCGGAGTGGCAGTTCGCAGGCCGTAAAACCTCGGTTTACCGCCAAATTGGCAATGCCTTCCCGCCGCCGGTCGCGTGCGCAATAGGGAATTCCATAGCACATGCACTCGGAGTGAAGAGCGGTCCGGCCAAGATTGGAATCGAGATGGTGGACCGTCAACTTCAGGCTGTGAGCTGACGCCTTGTCGGCCACGTTAGCAGCGAAGTATCTACCGACCGCGAGTAGAAGATCATCTTGGCCGCTAGTATCTGTTGCCCGCCACCGAAGCGAATATCCATCAAGGTCATTCCACTAGCGGCAGCCCTTGTGTTCTAGCGATAAAGTCGGGCCACCCACCCCAGGCTTGAGCAACTGCGTCGCGAAACTTCACCACATGAAACATCCTGCCCAAAGGCCAAACCCCTAACAGCAGTGAACCGTTGATGTTCTTCTCGTATGCCGGCCCAGATTCTCCCCGGGTCGCTGTCTTTGCCTACTGAAGTTGTGCTCCAAGCAGGGTCATCCGAAGACAGCTAGCTAGCCTGCCACGGCGATCACGCCTTCGAGAAACCCTCTACTTCTGTATTCGTTCAAGGATGGCTCGAACGCTTTCCAGGGTACCGCCATAAGGCCGCATCCACTGGTGGACCGCTCCGGGTCGTACCTCTAGCCAAGACGTTTCGCTGGCACCAGAACCCGTATGCTGCCCCATGTGGCCGATCACGTGTTCTTTGATTAGGTGTTTTGGCAGGAGCCACGCGTGTACTTCGAAGGGGGAAATACCAAGGCAAAGACAGTACGAATAGTCTTGGTCTCGGATCTGCTGGAACTTGTAGAACCCTGCGTCCCAAAGGGTAGACATCTTGATTTGAACTAAATGTCCGTTAATCCAACGATCTCCTTTCCCGTCGGGTGCTCCTTCTATAAAGAGTCCCACCGCACGGGCCCACTCGGTTATAAGCGCTTTACCGACTCGGCCTTTCGTAGCGGAGGGGACTCCGCGGATCCACTCGAACGGACTTCCAGACCATGCGTCATTTAGCGCAACATTGCTAAGAAGCTTCGCTGATACGGTTGTCATAACCTCATAGTCGTCAATATCCATTAGGCGCGGCCAGGTTCAGCTGAGGCAAGCGACACAAATCTGACCGGCGACTCTGCGTTGCCGGTGTCTCCCAGGTGGGAGCTAAGTCGCGCCTTGATCGTTGTTATTGACTCAGGGTTCTGGTCGACCATCACAAATTTCCTTCCGAGCGAATGGGCGACCGCCCCCGTTGTCCCGCTTCCAGCGAAGAAGTCGAGGACCCAGTCGCCCGGTTTGCTGCTTGCCTGGATGATGCGTCGAAGAATGCCTTCAGGCTTCTGGGTCGGGTATCCCGTCTTTTCTTTCCCCATCGTGGACACAATGGTGTGCCACCAGATATCGCTGGGGAGGACCTCAGCAGCGAGCGGCGATGAATCCATACCAGGAACCTTATAGAGCTCGTCTTCGACGACCTGTGCATTGAAGAGATACGCCTTGGGATTCTTTACGTAGACCAATATGTTGTCGTGTTTTGTTGGCCATTTCTTCCGTGCTCTCGCGCCATAATCGTAAGCCCAAATGATTTCATTCAAGAAACACTTGCTTCCGAAGATCGAGTCTAGATAGACCTTTGCGTAGTGCACCTCCCGGTAATCAAGATGTAAATATAAGGTTCCGTCATCGGCCAACAGTCGCCAGGCTTCGAGTAAGCGTGGCTGCAGGAAAGACCAGTAGTCATCAAAGGTATCGTTATAAGCCAACGCGGCACCCTTGACCGTGTCGTACCTATCTCCCTTGAAGCCAAGCCTGCTACCGGTTGGAGATCGTCTTGTTTTTAGAGTATGTCGAACTTGAGATTTACCGGTGTTGAAGGGCGGATCAATGTATATCAACCGGAAGGTTTCATCGGACAACAAGCCGAGCGCATCTAGATTGTCAGCTTCTATAAGAAGACTCGGCCCAGAATGAGACCAAGGAAGGACTCCTTTTTGTTTGTCAGATGTCAACGCGGTCATGACGACGACCCTACTTCCTCCCGGTTCATAGAGGTGAGAATCAGAGGAGGACGGTGAAAGGCGTGTCGGCTATGATCGTCGGTCCGCCGTGCGGACGCCAGGCCGCGTGACGGTACACATTAGCTCCTGCAGCGGGGCGCCTCTAGCTTGCGGCTGGAAGCCTTGGCTTTCTCCGGTCCTGCTCTCTATTGACTGCCAGCATGTCGCGAATCGCGTCTTCTGCCCGCGCCTCTGAACGCCCAAGCACGACGGTGGTCCTTCGCTGGGCAGTGAAGAAGCGATGGCCCTGCCACATCGCTCGTCGCGCCGACACGATGGACACTCGCGATAGGCACTTCGCGGCCGGCGGTGTGCAGCGACCCGGTAATCTGAACGCCTGGTAGTAAGACCCGGCCATGAGAGCGGGGCTGGAGGCCGGTGGGGCCGGCCTCCAGCCCCCCGTCACATATTGACTGTGACCCGCCTCACCGTCACAATAAATGAACGCTATTCATTTGAAGCGCGTGGTCCGTGTCGTACATCAGGGCTCACGTACCAACCCCCAGCACTTCAGGATCACGGTGACCCCGTAGATCCGGTCGCCGCTACGAAGTTCTGCAGCGTCGCAGCTTCCCAGCACACCTCAGCAAGACCAAGGATCCCCAATGACCCCCACGTTTGAAACTGATACACCGGCAGGCGAGAAGCCTGTGGGGCCGTCCTCCACCCAAGCGCCTTCCCAGGGTTGGCGCCGAGTCCTCGGCGTTCCATCCCTGGTCCTGCTGGGCTTGGTCTACATGGTGCCGCTGACGATCTTCAGCACCTACGGCATCGTCGTTGAACTTACCGGCGGGCGGCTCTCGGCTGCCTACGCCGTGACCCTGGTGGTCATGCTGTTCACGGCTCGCTCGTATGGCCGGATGTCGCAGGCGTTCCCGTTCGGGGGATCCGCTTACACCTATGCAACCCGTTCCTTCGGGCCAGGCCTCGGCTTCATGGCCGGGTGGTCGCTCCTCCTGGACTATCTGTTGCTGCCGATGATCAACTACCTGCTGATCGGCATCTATATGGAAGCCGCCTTCCCAGCTATCCCGGCCTGGGTGTTCATGATCGTCTCGATTGTGGCTGTGACCGTGCTGAACATCCTTGGCATTACTGCGATTGCGAAGGCCAACTTTGTGGTGGTGGGTCTCCAAGCGCTCTTCATCGTGTTGTTCGTCGCCTTGGGGCTTTCTTCCATCACGGGAACCGGCAGCGTTGATCTGCTTGCGCCTTTCACCGGGGCCGAAGGTGCCGAGGGACTTTCGCCCATCTTCGCCGGCTCGGCCATCCTCTGTCTCTCCTACTTGGGCTTCGACGCCGTTTCAACCTTCGCCGAGGAAACAAAGGACCCGAAGCGGAATCTGCCCCGCGCCATCATGATCACCACGGTGCTGGCCGGCATGATCTTCCTGGGACTCGCGTACATCAGCCACCTGGTTCTCCCCGTCAGCACCTTCAACGACGTGGACTCGGCGGCCATCGAGGTCATTGGCGCGGCTGGCGGCGAGCTGCTCGTGGCCTTCTTCACGGCCGCCTACATTGCCGGCAGCCTCGGATCAGCATTGACCTCCCAGGCTTCGGTCTCGCGGATCATTCATTCGATGGGTCGCAGCGGGGTGTTCCCGGCTGCTTTGGGGCGGTTGCACGAACGATTCCGGACTCCCGTCCTGCCGATCCTTTTGACCTCCACTGTCTCGCTACTGGCGTTCGTATTGGACCTTTTGACCATCTCATCGCTGATCAGCTTCGGAGCGCTCGTGGCGTTCTCCGTGGTCAACCTCGCCGTCATCAAGCACTACTACTTCGACCAAGAGGCCCGCGGAACTCGGGGCGTGATCCACAACCTTGTGCTTCCGGGCATTGGGTTTGTGCTCACGATCTGGCTATGGACGAGTCTGAGTGGGCTGTCGATCGGATTCGGTCTGGCATGGGCCGCCGTTGGCTTGGTCTGGCTCGCCTACTTGACGCGAGGGTTCCGGAAACCTGCGCCGCAGCTGGACCTGAAGGAGGCGTAAGGTTCCTGAGCGGAAGCTCAGAGGATCTTCGCCAGCCGGGTGCATTCCTCCCACAGCCTCCTTCGCGCCGCCGGGTCCGACCCCATGCCCGGCGTCGGCAGTTCCTTGCGCTTGGCCCAGAGTTTGCCGGACACCGCAGCAGTCTCCGGCGAAGTGGCCAGCCAAAAGGGCGTATCAGCCGCTTCCTCGGCAGGCTTGCCTAGCGTGTTTGTCAGCCAGCGGAATGGGCCGCCAACGTCCTGCAGCAGCCCCGTGTTCTTTACCAGGCCCGGGTGCACGGCATTCACCACAACGTTTGAGCCCCGAAGACGCTCCGCGAACTCCTGCGTCAACAGAACCCGGCCAAGCATCGTTGGTGGGGTAGCGCGCATGTAGCTGTACTTGCGCTTGGTGGTCTGAAGGTCGTCGAAATCGATCGTGGTAACCGACGGACCACCCGAATACTTCGACGCGATATTGACCACCCGCGACGTCCAGGCATCGTCTGCACTTGCCCCGCGTTTCAGCGAATCCACGAGCAGGTTGGTGAGCAGGAAATAGCCCATTACGTTGGTGGCGAATGTGACTTCGAGGCCGTCCGGGGTCACTTGGCGTTCCTTACGGAACACGCCAGCAGCGTTGACCAGCACGTTGAGTTTTTGATGACGGGAATGGAACTCGTCAACTGCCGACCGGATTGAGGCCTGGATAGAGAGGTCACACGCAAGCGGCTCCAGCGCCGCGTTAGGGACTACAGCCTGGATGTCGCGAATCGCGTCTTCTGCCCGCGCTTCTGAACGGCCAAGCACGACGACGGTCCCTCCTTCGCGGGCCAGCGCCGTCGCGATGGCCTTGCCAAGGCCGCCCGTAGCGCCCGACACAAGGGACACTCGCCCATTCATTGATGCCATAGCAGGATAACAGCACTTCCGGACATGTTTGGCGAGGGCTTTTGGGTGCAGCTTTGCCTATTTCTTGGGCTGCTTCGCCTTGGGTGCTTTCGGTGCTTTGGGCGGCAATTTTGCCACGTTCTCAAACGCCTTGGCCACCCATTCCGCAGTTTGCTCGGCGTCGTCCTGCCACGACTCAGGAAGGCCGAGGTAACCGCCCATTGGACGTTCTGCGGGACCAAAGGGTTGCGTCTGGTGATTGGACTCCAGTTCCTGCTGGTCGGCCTCGGAGAGCTTCACGCCGATGGTGGGACCAAACAAGCCGGCAAACATGTTGCCGTTCACGAAAGCACCGAGGTTCCCGAACATCGGCTTAACCTCCGCCTCCGGATTTTCGGGGACGGCCGAGCGGAAGCGTTCTTTGTCCGCCTCTGAGGGCTTGGGCATTTGCATGGAATCGTCCTCCTGGGAGCGTTTTGACTGAGTGGGAACAGTGTTCAAAGGCCGGAGATTCGCTCAGCGATAAATCTGGCGTCTAAACCCACACCACCGACTATCGCTGAATAGTGCCGCGTAAGCCAGGGCAGCCCGACGACGAACAGTCCAGCTGCCTCCATCACCCCACCCACGTGCTTCGGGTAGCCCCACTCATCAACCACCGGCATGTCAACGAAGCTGAAGTCGAGTTTGTACCCGGTTGCCCACAAGACGGACGTGATGTCGGCGTCGGCCAGGTTCAGCTGCGCCGGCTCGGTAGGCAGCCAATCATCCGCGGCTAAAGGTGGCTGCGAGGGCGCATCAATGCCCGCTGCCGCAATGTAAGCATCAATCGCCTTTCGTGACCGCTGTCCAAACGCGGACTCGACGGCGGCGAGGCGTTCGGGGAGGTCGTCGCTGAAGGTGATGGCGCCGTCGTCGATTGCTTCAACATGGCCGTGAAGGTGCATGCCGCGGCGGCCGAGTTCGCGGAGGTGGATGCTGTGGCCGCCGTCGGTGCCCGAGAGTAGAGGGTTGGGTGCGAATCGCAGGGAGGGGGAGGGGAGTGCCTTGGCGGTAAGGGCGTTGACGCCGAATTCGGGGCCGTGCTTGCCGGTTTCGAGCATCCAATAGATGAGGTCCTGGCCCCGGTACCGGCGGGGCGCTTCGGGGACGATCGAAACCGCGAGGTGGACGTCCCGTCCGGCTGCGTGGAGTTCCTCGGCGATCTGGCCGCCTGATTGTCCGGTGCCGACGACGAGCACGCCACCGTCGGGTAGTTGCTCGGGATTGCGGTAGTCGTGAGTGTGCAGCTGGGTTACACCGCTTGGGAGCTTCGCGGCGAGAGCCGGGATCTTGGGCACTTGGTAGGCACCCGTTGCAAGAACAACGTTTCGCGCCTTCAAGCTGCCCAGAGACGTCTCAACCTGGAAGCCTCCGTTCGACGTCGGGGACATCTTGGTCGCGTCGACGCCGGTGTGAATTGGCGCTGCGATCAGCTCCGCGTACCGCCTGAAGAGGTTCACCGCTGCATCGCGGGGGATGAACGCGTCCCGGTCGTCGCCGTCGTACGGCATCCCAGGGAGGTCCAGCGAAAGGTTGGGAGTGTTCATGTAGAAGCCGTCCCAACGATCCTGGAAGGCACCGCCCAAAGTGGCGCGCCGCTCGAGGATTTGATGCTCGACGCCGAATTGCGTGAGCCAGTAGCTCGTCGTGAGGCCCGCCTGGCCTGCGCCGATGATGACCGTGTCAGGTGTCGGTCCCATGGGGTGAACGTTACGCTTGCGGGCGGCGTTTGGGGATGGGCGAAGAAGGTTTTGAAAAGACGTAGGCTTTCCGGAAGACAATCTGGGGGGATGATTTGCACATGTCGACCACAAGCTTGATCCGGGCTCTCGATATCGCAACGTGGGTGGTGGCGGCCCTTAGCCTGGTTCTGCTCTTCAGCGGACTATTGGACAACCTCTGGGCAACGGCGTGCCTGATAGCGACTGCCGCTCCGGCGATTTCCAGCTGGGTGATCAAGGAAAGGCTCCAGAGTGTAGGCAAAGGCGACGAGCGGCAGTAACGCCCAAGTTGGCGTGTCCCGAACACACCTGATGGATAAATATTTCCCAGCACTAGCCATCTGCTCAAAACTCTGTAGACTTGACGGTGTTGTTGTGTTTGGCATTTGGTAGTTCAGGCAGTCCCCACGATCCTTCCGGATCGTGACTTTCTGAAGTAACTGTGGAGAACACCCCACACCCGGAGACCCGAAAGTCGGGACAATCTCCACCTTCAGTAAGGACTGAAAAAATGGCTACAGGTACCGTAAAATGGTTCAACTCCGAAAAGGGCTTCGGCTTCATCTCTCCTGAAGATGGCAGCCAGGACGTTTTCGCTCACTACTCTGCGATCAACTCCTCGGGCTACCGCTCCCTCGAAGAGAACCAGAAGGTTTCCTTCGACGTCGAGCAGGGCCCCAAGGGTCCCCAGGCAGTAAACATCCAGGCTATCTAGTCTTCGGATAACTCAGAAGCACGGCCGGTCACTGACCGGCCGTGCTTTTTTGTCTGCCCAAGTGGGCCTTTACACAAATTTCGTCATCCGTGACCAGACAAAGACGGACACCAGGGCAACAAAGAGCAAGCCCCCGGCCATGGCGGCCAGGCCGAGTTCGAGCTGCACTGGGAATGGCGGGCGTGGGCTGAACCCACCCCAGTAGTTGAAGACGCCCTCTGCAGCGGCGGTAAGAATATTTCGTGGATCGTAGGGCCCAGCGAAAGGTGCCACCATAAGCAGCCCGCCGGCAGCCAAGCTCGGTATCAGCATGCTTCTGGCCGCGAGTCCGACAAACAGACCCAGTAGCCCGAACATGATTGCCGTAGACGCGCTGAATGCAATTTGGACGGCGGGGCTTCCAACAGCCAGTGTTGCAACAGGGTAGGGAAAGCTGCGATCGACGGAGGGTAGAAAGGCCGCTCTGACGATAGGCGCTACAGCAAGGCTCAACGTCGCCGCAACCAGGACCGCAGCCAAGGAAACGGCCACAACAATAGCCGCTTTGGCAACGACGTATGGCGTTGCGCCTTGTGTGACCACTCGATCCTTCAAAATACGACGGCGGGCGTCGCCGGCCGCTACGCCACACCCGTACACGAAAAAGAGTAGCGGGATGACCAAGAAGGTGATCATTTCAAGTCCGGTTCCGACTCCATTCGTTCCTTCGAGGGCTTGGTAAGCAAGGTAGGCCCTTTCATAGTCATAGCGAAGTGGATTGTCCACCAGCTTCTGACCGTCCTGAACCACCAAGCTCATGGGCTGTTCTATGGCCTGAGCCAGGGACAGTCCGTTGGCTGATGCTTGTGCCGCCGTCGCCTCGAGACGAGTCATGCTGGCACCGACGTTGCTGGCACTCCCGGTGAATGCGAATACGAGAGCCAAAAGGAGACCAGCGAGGGGAAGCAAGAGCATTCTGCTCCAGTGCTGATACCTCAGTTCGGTCCTCATGGAACGAAGTAGGCTATTCATCAAACTCATCGATCTTGGAAGCTTCGTTGCCTGGATCTCGATGGATCTTGCCACGTCGAATGGTGAACTCAGATGAGGCAACGCTGCGGTAGAACGCGGATTCGTGATCTGAAATCAGTACACAGTTGGTGTCGGCGCTGGACTCCAGCAATTGCAGCAGGCCCTCTCGACCGGATTTATCCAGGCCAGACAGCGGTTCATCCAACAAGATGCATGGTTTCAGTGCTGTGAAAGCCGCTGCTATCTTGATCTTTTTTCTTTGTCCGAGAGAGTAGTTTGCAGATCTCTTCCTGAGAAGATCATTATTGAAGAACATCCGAACTGCAGGAGTTTCCTCAATGACTTCTGAAGATGCATCTAGAAGGGCCCGCAGATTCTGCAAACCTGTGAGTCGCCCGTGCAATGTGGAATCATCAAAGGCTACGGCAATGTTCTTCAACAATGATTCGCTATGCCAGAGAATGCTTCCTTGGTATCGTTCAAGCCCAGCCAAACACTTCAGCAAGGTGGTCTTGCCGCTCCCGTTTTCACCCCGAAGCACGTATATGCCGCTTGAGGGAATAGTCAATGATATGTTGTGCAACACGTTTATTCGGCCGTACCGTTTGGAAAGATCTGTTATGCGTAACATGAGTCCTCGTTTAGGAGGGGCCGGCCGCTCAGGACCGGCCCCTTTGGGCACTAAGTCCGTTGACTAGCCCTGCCACGCATACCAGGCGCCGTCGCCATATACGTTTGCGCTCTGGATGACGGTTGAGTGATAAATGTTGACATTTCCCCAAGGCGTGGGGGTGCCTACGCCTGCGTCGGTCAATGCTCTGAAGGAGTGCTGCCAGTTGCTCACATAACTTCGATTGATGCCCAGTGCCTGAACCGTGTTGAACCCGAAAGCACCAACGCGTTGATAGCCGTAGCTACTCGTCACCCGGCTCCAGTCGTAGTAGAAGTCCACGTTTTCCTCCGTGAAGAGCATCCAGTTTCCGGCGTAAAGACTGGCACGGCGCGATCCGACAGCTGTTGTTGAATATGTCGGTTCGCCCTTCTTGAGACTCAAGTGATTTGTGGTTCCGTCGCTTGATGCAGATCTAGGTGCGGTGACGTCTTTGAGTGTCTGCGTGCTGTCGGGCTCATCAGCTGCATGGGCCGGAGTCGCCAGGGTTGCGATGAATACTGACATGCATATTGCTGTGATGCTGGTGCGAATTTTCATGATCTTGTGTCCCCCAATGGACGTGATCTCAAGGGCCACTCGGGCCTACTTGATTTAATGTTTCCCAACACTCTCTCGCGAGATGAGGTTAGTTTGAGTGCATTATTGAGTTATTGCAAGGGAAATCACTTTCACTTCTACGGTTGCCATTCCGCGAGTCGTTCAAGTGATTGAGCAACACTCTCAACCCCAGATCTGCATTTGTCAAACGTGTACGTTGCGAGGAGCACAAACAATCCAAGGATTGTTTCACTGCGGTCACCTATGTAGCAATGCTTTCACCACCTAGGGAAGATGCGCCGCCACCTAGTTTTGGATAAATCGCCACCTAGAACGCCCTAAAACAGTCTGTGCAAGAACGAATTACCACCTAGTTCATGTTTCTCGCTGTATCGCTCGGAGAGAGCTGCATACGCAACTTCATAAAAGAAGGTGAGAGCGACATGTGATTCCCGAGCTTCGATGACCCGGCGACTACACAGTGGTGGTCGGGTGCATCCCGTCTGTGTGCCGGGCGGTGGCAGCTCACTACTCTGCGATCAACTCCTCGGCGTACGGCTTTTTGTCTGCCCGAGTGGATATATGTACTACAAAGCAAGTGGTCGTTCGAACACATATCCACATAGCGAATTACACCCATGTAATTCGACCTCGGCCCTCCGTAGCGTTGAACCCAAGCAACCACCACGGGGGAGGGATCCTGATGGACACCGCGAGCACTGCGCAACATGCCTCACACCACCTAGACGAGGCGGCCGAGCACCTAGTTTTGCCTAAATCGCCACCTAGAAGCCCCCAAAATGGCCTGTGCAAGGCCGTTTTGCCACCTAGTCCTGTTTCCTCGATCTAGCCTGCGAAGTGAGCCGCATGTCGGGCGTCCACAGAAACAGAAGGTCAGGTCGAGTGTTCGATTCAGAGGTTCAACGAATCCTCGATTTTGTTGCACGCGGCATAGGAGTGCGCGTTGTCGGCGCCCCCGGAAGCGGCAAGACCGCCGTCGTCAATAACGTGATCGCCAACCTGGAGAAGACAGGCGTCGCTGTCCACTTCATCAGTGGAATGCGTACGCACCGCGGCATCCCGTACTCGGCCATCAAAGGGCTGGGCCTGGACATGCGTCCCGGCCGCAGCGGGGTCTTTGATATCGCGGACGTTTTCGCCGCCCAGTTGGCGAAACCGGGGAAGCACCTGATGGTGGCTGACGACATCCACCTCGTAGACAACGAGTCCTTGGCAGTCCTGGAAGCCGTCCGCCGCCGATCGGACTGCCCCATGGTGGCCACCGCTCCCGACACGTGGGCGTTTTCAAAGGGCCAACTCGCTGTCCTCAACCAAGGCCGCGAGGCTCATCTGCAGCTGGACCCTCTCCACTACGAGCAGGTCCACATGCTGATCGCGCAGGTTCTCGGCGCGCCCGCGGATGCGGAGGCAACAGCCAGCATCCTCACCAAATCCGCGGGAAATCCTCGGCTCATTGTCCGGATAGCCGAAACGGCCTCGCTGAGCGAGCTCCTTGTGCTGAAGGACAAGCAATGGCGTATGACCAGCGGCTCCCTGTGGAACGAACACCTCCGGGGAACCTTGGAAGCGCTGCTGTCTGAGCTCACCGCCGAGGAGTTCACTGCCCTCCACATCATGGCGATACTGGGCACGGCGCGCATCGACATCCTTCAGAAGGTGGTCAGCCTCGAAATCCTGGAGAACCTCGAGCGCCGAGGGTTTCTCTCTGTCATGAACGATCACCACAGCGGGGCTATCGCCGCTATCAGCCCTCCGGTCATCGCCGACTATTTCCGTGGGCAGAAAATGCTCCGTGACCGGCACCTGCTGCGCAGCAAGATCGCGGGGATCCTCGAGACCGCTCCCCAGGTGGCCGGCGAAAACTCTTCGACGAGTGATTGCCTCACCCAGCTGCTCGCCGGGCTCCGCCTCGAAAAGGGCGACGACGACGCCGTCACCGCGCGCCATTTCCATGACCACAATGCAGCTCGTGAACGCACCCGCTTCGAACGATGGGAGGGCAACAAGACGGCGGCGAACGCGGTGGCGCTCCTCCGGACCTATTGGGGCGCGCCCGTGAACGTTCAACGCGCCACTCGCGTCTGTGCGGAAACACTAACCGCCGACGCCGAGCCGACAGACCTGCTGTTTCTCACCATTACCGAGGCGATGCTCGCTATCCATACGGGCCGAGGCCCGGGCGCCGCCGTCGAAATTCTCCAAGCCTTGGCGGCAACAAACCCTGAGTATGAGTCAGACGTTACAAATGCCATCGCCTTTCTCACTGCATCCCATGGTCGCATTCAGCGCAACGGGGAGCAGCTGACGGAAGATCCCGATTCGCAGCCGGGGATGCGGAACCTGGTGTGCGGGCTGCTGGAGCTGTACCGACTGCGGCCCGACGCTGCCATCAAGTGTGTGGATGGTGAGGGCGATGAGGATGCCTTCCCGCATCTCCGCCCCTTCATCCGAGGGTTCGCAATGTTCGCCGCGGGAAGGGTGGACGAGTCCCTTGTCTTCGCTCTGGAGTGGCGTGCCGAAGCCCGCAGGAACCTGGATCAGTTTGGCGTAGTCACCAGCAGCTACATTGCTGCCCACGGGTTGCTGTACCGCGGCAACTTCGAAGAGGCCGAGTACCTCATGAGCAGCGTCTTCGCCATGGGCCGGCCCGGGTTCGTGGTCGACTCCCTGTACGACGCCATGCTGCGGCTTGCCGGGCTGAGGCACGCAACCAACGTGGTCTCACCAGCTTTCTCCATCGCCGCACAAGCGCGGGAAGACATGCACGATATCGGCCCGCTTCCCGGTATTGGCAAAGGCGCCTACGAACTCATAGCCCACAGCAGCGCCCAACCCGCAACGTTCGATCGCAAAGCAACCAAGCTCATCAAGCGCCAACTGAAGAGCGGCTACGTTCTCGAAGCCATGATGACGGCGTTGCTGTGCACATGCCTGTGCCCGGGGCGGCCAGTACTGGACCTGCTGCAGAAGATCCTCAGGGAGAGTGGCATAACCATCCACGACAACCTCCTGGCCATTGCCGCCGCAGTTGTTGAAGGGGACCACCAGCTGCTGGGTCTCCTCCTCAAGCACTACGAACCCGATCCCGACACCTACCAAATAGGGATGCTGCTCCGCGGCGCCCTCAAACGCCACGTCGTCGAAGGTGACAGTGTTGCAGCTGACGCTCTTGCCCAGGCCTCCTCGATGTTCGCGGTTCGGTTCCCGTCGGCCAACGAGCAACTGTCCTTCAACACCTTCAGGACTACGCCGCTCACCGAGAGGGAGATCGAGGTGGCAGTACTGGCGGGACATCGATCGAATGTCGAAATTGGCGAACACCTGGGCATCAGCGCCAGAACGGTGGAGAACCACATTTCCAACGCACTCAGGAAAACGGGTGCAACGTCGCGGAACAGTCTTTTCATGCTCGTGGGGAATTCACTTCCACCGCGCTGACCCGGGATACGCTCGGAGTAACGCACCTTTTGTGGCGTTCAGACTCCCAACACGTGAAGGGTTTCCGTGAGCAATTCCCCGGCCTTGGCCCGCAGGCTCGGCACCTTCGATGCCTCACTCATCGGCCTCGGCTCCATGATCGGTGCCGGCGTGTTCGCCGCATTCACCCCCGCTGCGGCTGCTGCAGGTTCGGGGCTGCTCGTGGGCTTGGTAGTTGCAGCCTTCGTGGCGTTCTGCAACGCCACATCGTCCGCTCAACTGGCCGCGGCCTACCCGACATCGGGTGGTACCTACGTCTATGGCCGCGAGCGACTCGGACCGTGGTACGGGTTCCTGGCCGGTTGGGGTTTCATCATCGGCAAGACGGCCAGCGCCGCAGCAATGGCTATGACGTTCGCCGCCTACGCCGCACCCCAAGGCTGGGAACGCCCGGTGGCGATTGCCGCCGTCGTACTCCTGACGGCTGTGAACTATCACGGCGTAACCCGCACAGCAGGCCTGACCCGGATCCTGGTGGTTGCTGTGTTGATTGCGCTGGCCATCGCAGTCGGTGCGGTGTGGGGCGGATCAGGGCCTGACTTTGGCAACCTGGTGGGGGAGGGGCTGCTGGCCCACGGCTGGTACGGGATTCTGCAGTCGGCCGGGTTGCTGTTCTTTGCCTTCGCCGGGTATGCGCGGATTGCAACGATGGGCGAGGAAGTCCGGGAGCCGCGCCGCACCATCCCACGGGCCATCAGCATCGCGCTTGGCATCACGATCCTGATTTACGCGGTCATTGCGGTCACGCTGCTGGCTGCGCTCGGTCCCGACGGAATCGCGGGGAATACGACGCCGCTCGCCGCCGCCGTCGAACAGGGAAACTTTGCGTGGGCTGCTCCCGTGGTCCGGGTCGGAGCTGCGGTCGCTTCACTCGGGGCTCTCCTGGCACTGATCGCCGGGCTCGGTAGGACCAGTCTGGCGATGGCTCGCGAGCACGACTTGCCGCACGCGCTCGCCGCCGTCCACCCGAAGTACAAAGTGCCCCACCGTGCTGAACTGACGCTGGCGGTGGTTATTTGCGGGATCGTTGCGGTGGCCGACCTGCGGGGTGCGATCGGATTTTCTTCATTCGGGGTGCTGCTCTACTACTTGGTGGCTAACATTGCGGCGTTCACCCAGCCGGCTGAGGATCGTCGGTACCCGAAGGCCCTGCAGGTCGCTGGAGCCGTGGCGTGTGTGGTCCTGGTGGCGACTCTGCCGCCACTGTCTGTGGGGCTCGGTGTTCTGATGTTCGTTGTGGGCATCGTGTTTCGGTTGCTGCGGCTTCGGCGGGCTGGGCACGACTCCACCTGGGGGTAATTGGGGTGGAGCCGTCCATTACCGGATTTCGGGACTAGGTGTTGGGAGGGAACTCTTGCGCGCTCTCGGCATCTCTAGCCATGTACTTGTAGAGGCTCAGAACAGCCACCATTAGGGCGCAGACCGCAGCGACAAGGCCTATGATCTCCTGAATCGGCACGGCAAGGGGCGGGCTCAGAGCTACAGAATTGGCAAAACCCGCGCTGGCGAAGATGCCTGCCCTGAGTACAAGGAGCCGGTCCGGATTCATGAAGTGAAGTGCGAATGGTCCTAGGACAGCAAGGAGCAGCAATCCGATCATTACTGAGCTGAGAAGGATACTGGGGTTGAGCTTTGACAAGCCGGCGGGCGGTGGATTGAGCCCGAGTATGACCGTTGAAAGGCCCGAGCATACTGCGACTGCTAAGCCCAGAATGCGCAGTGCAGGCGAGAAGTCGTGACTCAGCATGAGGCAGTATTCCGGATGGTGTTCAGTGCTTGGAAGATTCCGAAGGACTTGGACAACCTTTCGACGTTACTAAAGTTCAATGCGTCCTCGCTCAGAGCCGTTAGTGATATTAGGAACTCGCGCCCAAACACCGAAGTTGGTCGCGGCTTCGGCGGGCTGGGCACGACTCCACCTGGGGGTAATCGGGTGGAGCCGTGCCGGTATGCCTCCGACGCCGGGGCGGGTGGGGTTTCCCGCCGGACACCGGGATCCCGCCCCAGAGGCACAAGAAGAGACTATGACCGGATTTCGGGACTAGGTGTTGGGAGGGGGAAACTAGGTGCTGAGCACGCCCGATTTGTGTGGTTTATGGCCCAAGATGAGTGGAGATTCGGCGGCCCTAGGTGCTGGGGGATGAGGTCATCCTGTGCCACGATGGTCCGATGATTGGGGAGAGCCTACTGGCTGGCAGAGCGGAACTCTTGCAGTTCCTGGCGAGAGAAATTGTGGAACTCGGTGAGGGCCGCCGCCTGATTGGCATTGATGGCGCCGACGGAAGTGGGAAAACGACGTTTACCGCTAGCCTCGCAGCATCGATTCGGGACCGCCCGGTCGTGACCATTCACCTCGACGATTTCCTCAACCTGCAGGAAGTCCGGCATCGGCGCGGACGGGCATCGCCCGAAGGGTTCTGGCTGGACACCTACGACTACGCGGCCTTCCAGGACAACGTTCTGACTCCGCTGCGAAGGAGCGGGGACGGAAAGTATCGCCCGGCCGTCACGGATGCCCGTCAGAACCAGAGACTTGAGTTACCACTACGGCAAGCGCCGGAGGAATCTTTGGTGCTGGTCGAGGGGATGTTCCTTCACAGGGAGGAGCTGATGGGCCAGTGGGACTACTCGATCTTCCTCGATGTCCCGTTCAGCGAAACAGCACGACGTATGTCCGTGCGGGACGGCGGCAACCCTGACCCCGAACACCCGTCCATGCGCCGGTATGTCGGCGGCCAGCGTCTCTACTTCGAGGCCGCGGAACCGTGGACGCGCGCAACCAGGGTTGTCGACAACACTCAGCCGGACGAACCCAGGTTGCTATCCGGAGGTGAGGCGTCGAAGCGCCGACGCTGATAGCAGTGTGGGGCGACCACGGCACTTCACGCCACGACCGCCCCACAGAAGAAGCTACTTTTCGCAGCCGATTCCGTCGCCGTCCGAGTCGAGCTTGTAGATATCCGAGCCAATGACGGTCACCGGACCCCGAACGTATGCGGGACCATTGCCCTTTCCACCGGCGCAGTCAACATCGGAAGCTATAGGAACGCAGCCGCTGTAGTTCGGATCGCAGCCATTTTGTGCCTGTGGTGCGGGGGCTTGGGCCTTTGGAACTACCGCGGCTGCTGCCTTATCAGCAGCCGCTTTAGCTGCCGCAGCTTGAGCAGCTGCGGCCTGCTCTGCAGCCGCCTTGTCCGCTGCTGCCTTGTCCGCAGCGACTTTGTCGGCCGCGGCCTTATCAGCAGCTGCTTTATCGGCCGCGGCCTTATCCGCTGCAGCCTTAGCTGCGGCTTCGGCAGCGCGCTGATCCGAAAGTTTCCGTGCGGTTGCTGAGTCCAACCACACCAATTTCCCGGATTGATCCATGCCACAGACATAGGTGTCACCGGCGCCGACCTGCGTAGCCTTCTCTGTTGTACAGGACGTTCCGGCGACCTTGCTCGGAGTTGGTGTCGGCGTCGACGACGGCGAGGACTTGGACGTGCTCACCGAGCTGGCGGTGGTTGTGGACCCCTGTCCGCAGGCCGACAGCAGGACAACGACAGAGCCTAAGGCGATCAGCGCGAGCGATTTACTGCCTTGAGCCAAGGAAGACTTGCGCCGGAAATGCCTATTTTTGGACGTGCGAATAGCACCCTTTTTCAATGTAATGCCCCCTTTTAGATGCGCCGATGCGATGGCGCGTGTTGCGACCATAACACCGGCTGAACAGCAAAGGGAGAGGAAGTTATCTATGACTTTGCATGGAGCGAAAGTTACGGACCAGCCGTTCCGCACAAGCCTTGCTCTAAGCCCGCGCGTGCTTCCGTCGCGTGGCGACAGGCGTCGCAGCCCCACGCTCCGCACCGACACTCACACCCGCACCCGTCCCCAACCCGCGGACCGTCCACCCGGCGCTCCGCCAAGCCTCAGCGTCCAGTACGTTGCGAGCGTCCAGCACCATCCGGCGTCGTACCAGCGAGCCGACAGCAACGGGTGACAGCGAGACGTATTCGTCCCATTCCGTCAGCAGCAGCACGAGTTCGGCGCCTTCGAGGGCACGTTTGGTGGAGGCTTCGAAGCGGATCTGCGGGTAGCGGATCCAGGCGTTGTTGATGGCTTTGGGGTCGGTGACGGTGACGTGCGCGCCGGCGGAGGCGAGTTGCTGGGCGACGTCCAGGGCGGGGGAGTCGCGGATGTCGTCGGTGTCGGGCTTGAAGGCTGCGCCGAGGATAGTCACGGTGCGGCCGGACAGGAACCCGCGGCACATTTCGCGGGCGATCTCCACGGCACGGGAGCGCTGATCGAGGTTGACCGAATCAACCAACGCCATCCACTCGTCCACCGAGGGCACCGAAAGCTCACGCGCCTGTGCCCGGAAGGACCGGATGTCCTTGGGCAGGCAGCCACCGCCGAAGCCTAGCCCGGCGTGCAGGTACCGGTTGCCGATGCGGGGGTCCAGGCCCATCGCCTCGCTGAGTTCGCTGACGTCGGCGCCCGACGCGTCGCAGAGCTCGGCCATCGCGTTAATGAAGCTGACCTTCGTAGCCAGGAACGCGTTCGACGCGGACTTGATCAGCTCCGCGGTCGCGAAGTTGCAGACCAAGCGCGGGATGCCTGCGCTGATCAGTGGCTCGTAGACGGCGTCGAGCACGGCGGTGACTGGAGCCCCGGCCGCGGCATCCTTGCCACCCGGGACGCCGTAGACCAGCCGATCGGGAACCAGCGAATCCTTGACTGCAGTGCCTTGGCGCAGGAACTCGGGGTTCCAGCCGAGCAGTACGTCGGAGCGTCGTGCCAGCAGCTCGCGCAGCTTCTCCACCGTGCCTACCGGCACCGTCGATTTACCGACGACGGCGGCCCCCTTGGCCAGGTGCGGCAGGAGGCTCTTCGTGGCGCCCATCAGGTAGGACAGGTCCGCGGTATCCGAGGTCTTGGACTGCGGCGTGCCTACACAGAGGAAGTGAACCTGGGCATCCGCGGCCAGGGAGAAGTCCGTGGTGAACTCGAGCCGGCCGGTGGTGCGGCCATCGCGCAGGAGTTCGTCCAGGCCGGGTTCGTGGAAGGGGGCCAGTGCTTTGTTGAGCTGTTCGACTTTGGAGGAGTCGACGTCGATACCCACCACGGTGTGGCCCATCGAAGCGAGCGTTGCTGCGTGGACTGCGCCGAGGTAGCCGCAGCCGATCACGGAAATCTTCATGAGGTGGGTCCTTTGCTTGAGGTCAATTCGGTGGGGCCGTTTTCCCGGGAGAAAGAGGCGATGACTTCGTTGTAATGGCGGACCAGGTCGGCGCTGAGCACCGGCCACGTCCTGCCTTGGACCGAGGCGGTTGCTGCCGTTGCGAACGCACGGCGCTTGGCGTCGTCGCCCGTTAGGTCCAGCGCGTAACTGCGCAACTGGGCGAGGTTCCCTGGTTCGTAGAGCCAGCCGGTGCGGGAGTTTTCCACGAGGTCCAAGGGGCCGCCGCGGCCGGTAGCCACCACGGGAACGCCCGACGCCATGGCTTCCTGGATGGTTTGGCAGAAGGTTTCGAACTCGCCCGGATGGACGAACAGGTCAAAGGAAGCAACAGCTTCGGCCAGGGCGTCCCCGCCAAGGAAGCCCGTAAATACAGCGCCCGGCAGCGCAGCTTCAAGGGAGGTGCGCTGCGGGCCATCGCCCACGATCACCAGCTTCGTGTTCGGCAGATCAGCGAGCACGGCGAGGTCCTCAACCTGTTTCTCCACGGCGAGCCGGCCGACGTAGCCGATGATGCGGTGACCGTCGGGCGCTACTTCGCTGCGCCACGCCGTCGAGCGTTTTGCGGGATTGAAGCGCGCGGTATCCACACCGCGACGCCACATGTCCACGCGCAGGATGCCGCGACCGCGCAACTGGTTCAGCGCGAACGTGGAGGGCACAAGGGTTCGGGTTGCCAGAAGGTGGATGTTGTCCACACGGTTCCATGCCCAGTTCTCCAGGAACGGCACGCCGTAGCGGGCGGCGTAGCTGGGGACCTCGGTTTGGTAGATCGCCACGGTCGGGATGCCGAGTTGGTGGGCGGCCTGCACGGCGCGCCAGCCGAGGACGAACGGGGAGGCGAGATGAACAACATCGGGGGAGAAATCGGCAAGGATTCGCTTGACCCGATTCACACCACCCAACGCAACCCGCACATTCGTGTAGCCGGCCAGCGGCACCGAGGGAAGCCGGTGCACATACGCACCCTTCTCGACGCTCGAAACATCAGTGTCCGACGTCGACGGCGCGATCACCATCACCTCATCCCCGCGCTCCTGCAGATGCTCCAGCACCCGCAGTATCGAGTGGGTTACCCCATTCATCAGTGGCAGGAATGATTCGGCGACGATTGCGATCCTCACGCCTTCAACGGTGGTCGGGGCGGTTGGCGGTGCGGGTTCGATCGGGTGGCCTGTGGAGGAAGAGTTGGTTAACAGGTGGTTCTCCTGTTTGCCCTGGGGCGCGCGTAGACTCTGCTTCACCGACGCGCTGGGGCGTCATGACTTCTGGGGGTCTTGCCATGTTTGCTACTGGGGATAATTCGCGCGCGCTTGGAGTACGACGGCGGGTTGGCGTACGACGGCGGCGCCGGACAGCGGCTGGTAGTGTCGCCGTCGGATTGGGGCTGGCGCTGTTGGTGGGAACCTTTGGTTCGCCTCTTCCGCCGGCCGTAGCTGATGCGGTCACGGACATCGTTCCCGTAGGCGACAAACCTGGTGCCATCGCCGTGAACCCTGTGACGAACAAGGCGTACGTCGCCTCGTTCGAGGGTGTTTCGGTCATCAACGGAACGTCCGAGGGGGGCCTCCTGTACTCGGGAGACATGCCCGTGGACGTTGCCGTGAACTCGGCGACGAACAAGATCTACGTCAGCGAGATCGGCGGGTCGGTTGCCGTTGTAAATGGGGTTTCCGGTGCCGTGACATGGGTTCCCGTGGGGGCAGAGCCAGGCGTCGTGGCGGTGAACGAGACAAACAACAAGATCTACGTGGCTGTGAAAACGGGTGTCACGATCATTGATGGGGCTACGAACACGACTACTTCTGTGGCGCTCTTCAGCGGTGCCCAGGACATTGTGGTAAATCCTGTGACCGACAAGGTCTACGTTAAATCCGGCGGATCCATACGGGTACTGAACGCCGGCGGCACTGTCGTTGGTGAAGTCCTTATCGGCGCTGGTGGCATCCTGGCCATCGCCGTCAATCCGGTAACCAACAAGATCTACTACACAACGCTAGGCAGATACGGCGCCAGCATCAACGTGGTGGATGGTGTGAGTGACAAGACCACGGGCACAATCGACTCCTCCAGGGTGGTGGGGATTCTGGCCGTCAACACGGCGTCCAATAAGGTCTACGTAGCGGCCGACAGCGATTCCGTGGACGGTTTCATCAAAATTATCGATGGCGCGTCCTTTACGGAGGTCACCACCATTGGCACCGCCACGCGTGTGAGTGAGATCGAAGTGAACCCCGCGAGCAATAAGGTTTACGTTCCCACAGGCGGTGGTGGCACAGTCATCATCGATGGCCAGAGCAACAGCAGCTACGCCGTTTTCACAGGCAGTGAACCGGTCTCCGCTGCCGTCAACACCTCCACTAACAGGGCTTACATCGTGAGCTACGGCACCGCCTCTGTGCGGATCATCGATGGGACCGTGGAGCGGCCCGTCAAGAATGATTTCAACGGCGATGGGTTCACTGACGTCTTGGCTCGCGAAGCTTCCGGCGTCTTGTGGCTCTATCCCGGCGACGGATCAGGCGGGTGGCTGACTCGGGTGCACGTAGGGCAGGGCTGGAACGTGATGACAGCTCTGGTTGCTCCCGGCGACTTCAATGGCGACGGCAACGCCGACGTCCTTGCCCGTGACGGCGGAGGGCTGCTGTGGCTCTACCCGGGCAACGGATCGAGTGGCTGGCTGCCCCGGGTGCAGGTGGGCACAGGCTGGGCTGGAATGACCGCGATCGAATCCGTCGGTGACTTCAACGGCGACACCTTCGTGGATATCGCTGCCCGTACCGCCTCAGGCGTTTTGTGGGTGTACCGGGGCAACGGCTCTGGCGGTTGGCTGTCTGCCATCCAGGTGGGCACCGGGTGGAACGGTATGTCTGAGATAACCGGCGTCGGCGACTTCAATAGCGACGGCACGCCCGATATTGCTGCCCGTGACTCTTCCGGCGTGCTCTGGCTTTACCCAGGCAACGGCTCAGGTGGCTGGCTGCCGCAGCGGGCAATCGGCCAGGGCTGGAACGTCATGAACTCGCTGGCTGGTCCGGGTGACTTCGACGGTGATGGACGTGGTGACATCCTGGCCCGGAACGCCGCGGGCGAGCTGTGGCTGTACGCGGGCAGCGGGGGACTGGCGTGGCCTTCGCCTTCCCGCGTGGGTACGGGATGGAACGGAATGACGGCAATTCTGTAGTTCAGGTCACACGCTGTAGACTCCGCTCATCGGCGCGACAGTCGCGTCTCACTTCTCTGGGGGTCTCCTTGGGTTCTGTCGCGTTTAAATCCGCCGTTCCTGGTGCCGGAAAGTTCCGAGCTAAGCGCACCACGTTTGCGCTCGCTGTCATTGCCTCACTGGGCCTTTCGCTGTTGGCTGGCGCGCCCGCTGAAGCTGACTCGACCTCGTTCGACATACCGGTTGGGAAGTCCCCTCACGACCTAGCGGTGGCCGACAACGGAGACGTTTATGTCGCTACTGACAGCGGGGTGTCAGTGATCGAGGCAAAAACAAGAAAAGTCACGACGGTAGACGTGGGCGGCCCGGCGCAGGGGGTTGCCACTTTCGGCAGCAGCACAGCCTACGTCAGTGTTGACGGCCAAGCTGGCGCCAACGGGTCGGTAGTGATTATGAACGGTGCCTCAATTGCGGGCCGCGTAAAATCAGGGCCCAACCCCCGCAAGATTGCCGTCAATAAGGACACTCGAAAGGTGTACGTAGCCTACGGCAATGGAATCACTGTTATTGATCCGTGGACGGGCCATTCGGCGGTGGACATCCCCTACTACGGGTCCGTTCCTGGCGGAGTGGTCGTCGACTCATCGCGAAACAGGGTGTTCGTCCCAACCAACGGTGGCGTTCTCACGGTCATTGACGGACAGACGAACTTCAAGAACGTTTATGTGTTGGGCGGGGGCGATGCGATTGATCATGCCGTCAACACCCGGACCAACGAGGTTTTCCAAACTCTCGCGGGAAGTTATCTTGGCCATCCACAAAGCGATCTGGGAATAGTTGAAGACTCGGCCTATGCAAGCTTTCTGTACCGGCAGGATGAGACCTTCGGGAAGGTTGCTGTGGATTCTTGGACCGGTATTGTTTACGTCGAGTCCCTGAATGCTGGTGGCAGTTCGTCGATTGTGTTGGTCGATCCGGCACTGAGGCAGAAGATCGCCCAGATTAGCATCCCGAGCGAGCCCACCGCATTGGCCGTCGATTCCACGCGCCACAGGACATATGCCCCCTTGAGCCGTGGGGGTGTCTCCGTCATCGACTCATCCAACACCTCGTCAGTAGTTCGAACCGGAGTTCGACCTGTAGCTGTTGCGGTTCACGAGTACACGGGCGCAACCTACGTGGCGAATCAGGGAAGTGCTTCGGTGACGGTTGTTCAGTCCGCTGATCCCAGACCCGTGAAGAACGATTTCAACAACGATCGGAATGCAGACGTTTTGGCGCGTGACGGCTCCGGCGTCCTGTGGCTCTACCCGGGGGATGGTGCTGGCGGTTGGCTCGACAGGCGCCAAGTTGGCCAAGGGTGGAACGTTATGACGTCCATGGTTACTCCTGGCGATTTCAACGGTGACGGCTATTCAGATGTGCTTGCCCGCGACTCGTCCGGCGTGCTGTGGCTCTATGGCGGGAACGGCTCTGCAGGTTGGTTGCCACGTGTGCAGATCGGCGTGGGTTGGAGCGGCATGACCGCAATCACCTCTGCAGGAGATTTCAACGGCGACGGCAACCTGGACGTTGCGGCACGGGACGGTAGCGGCGTCTTGTGGTTGTACCCAGGAAATGGCAAGGGCGGCTGGCTGACCAGGGTCCAGATCGGTTCTGGCTGGTCTTCCATGACGGACATCGTGGGCGTGGGCGATTTTAATACCGACGGTGCCTCCGACGTTATGGCACGGGATTCCGGTGGGCGGCTCTGGCTCTACCCAGGAAACGGTGCCGGCGGCTGGTTGCCACAAGTGCAGTACGGCCAGGGATGGAATGGCATGACAGCGCTCTTCGCAACGGGTGACTTCAGCGGCGATCGAAAGGCGGACATCATGGCTCGCGATTCGTTCGGCGCATTGTGGCTCTTCTCCGGCAGCGGCGGTGCCAAATGGCCCATTGGAAGTGTCATTGGCCAGGGCTGGAACGGCATGACCGCAATTCTCTAAAGTAAAAAACGGCAAAACCCCCGCTGAAGTGAACTTCACTGCTGAGAGTCGACGTGCAGTCCATTCTCCAAGTGCGGTCCCTGCGGTCGGGGGTTTTGCCGTTGCCTCGTCTATTTGGTCGCTACGAATACTTTGTCGCCGAGCATTCCAGCACGGACCGCGAGGACGCCTTGTCCAGCAGTCGCACCAGGAACCTCGAAGGCTTTATTGCCGGTTGCTGTGGCCCCCTTGTAGAGCGTACTCATGCTGTCGATTGACTCGGGTGCCACGGCGAAAGTTTTGGTGCCGTCAACCGTGTTTCCATCGGCAGTGACGTAGTCGACTGATACTCGTATTAGGTCGCGGAACCTGATTAGTGTACGGCGGTACGCCTGGGCCCTGTGCATATTGAGGGTGCCCTTGTGCGAATTGAGGATGCTGGGGATGAGGCGAAGGCTGCTGTGAGCCCGCCCCCGGAAGCTCTGGAGTTGTTCTCAGCTTCCAAAACCCGACTGCCCCGCATATTGAGCGGGACTAACCGTCTTGAAGTCAGCCTGCTTTACCTCGCGCTCTTTTCAAATCCCTCCGCAGCCCCCGGTTGTCCTCCCGCAGCCCTTCGTTGTCCTGGGCCAGCCCCCGGTTGTCCTCCGTCAACCCTTGGTTCTCGGCCTCCAGTTCCAACACCAGCTTCACGCCGGCCAGGTTCAGCCCCTCATCCAGCAACACCCCGATCCGGCGCAGGGTCGCCAGGTTCCGTTCGCTGTAGCGGCGGGTGCCGCCGTCGGTCCTCTCGGGGGTGAGTAGCCCTTTACGTTCGTACAGCCGAAGGTTTTGCTGGCCGGTGCCCACGAGCTCAGCTGCAACGGAGATCGCGTAGACGCCGAGCGCGTCCCGGTCGCCGGTAGAACCCGACCCGCCGTCGGACGCGGCGGCACCCAATCCGCCGTCGTGCCCTCCAGATGAACTGTCCGTAGCACCCATCCGAAACCTCTCCAAAATTCTTCCGAAAACCTACTTGCACCACTCTCTCACCAGTGCTATAAAAAATCTATACCAGCCAACACAGATCTGGAAGGCTGGACCAACAGAAAAGTCAGCATCAAGATCTAAGGAGTGAGAACAAAATGCTGATGCGCACTGACCCGTTCCGCGAATTCGACAGGCTCGCCCAACAGGTTTTTGGCACAACAGCACGCCCCGCCGGCATGCCGATGGACGCCTGGCAGGAAGGCGAAGAGTTTGTGGTCGCTTTCGATCTGCCTGGTGTGAATCCTGAATCGGTGGACCTCGACGTCGAGCGCAACGTCCTGACCGTTAAGGCAGAACGGAAGTCGCCAGCGGGCGAGAACACCGAACTGATCGCCGCCGAACGCCCCCAAGGCGTTTTCAGCCGCCAACTGATCCTGGGCGACACCCTGGACACCGACGGCGTCAAGGCCAGCTACGACGCAGGTGTGCTGACACTCCGCATCCCCGTCGCCGAGAAGGCCAAGCCCCGGCGCATCGAAATCACGTCCAACGAGCAACGACAAGAAATTAACGCGTAATCCACCCTCTCCGCTGAGGGCTCGCCCGGGGGTGGCCCTCAGCGGAGCGCAGGACGGGAGCTTCGGATCGGCCGCAGCATCGGAAAATGGGCGCAGGCTTCGCGCCACGCCACAGCGCTTGACGCGCAGAGGAAAACGCGGCCCCTGACGTCGCCTCCCGATCGGATGGCCCTCGGCTTCGGCCGGGGGCCATCTCCCATCCACCGCATCCCACCCGGAACCAGCAGTGAACACCCAGCCAGACCACTACGCCACCCTGCACGTGACGCCCGATGCCACCCCGCGCGAGATCGCACGCGCCTACCGGGCGCTGCTGCGCACCCACCACCCGGACACGCGCCAAGCAGCCGACGACGGCGGCACCCCCTCAGCGAGCGACGTTCAGGAACTGCACGCCATCATGCAGGCGTACGTCGTTTTGTCGGACCCAGGAAAGCGGGCGGCATACGACCGTGAGCGGCGCTCCAGTGCTCCATCCGGTGATCGTGGGACGCCTGTGAAGGTCCGAGTCCATCGATCGCCGGAAGCTACGCCCGGTCCCACCTCGGGGCAGGGACCGCTGTCGTTTGGCCCGGCCCGATGGGAGCCCCTGCCCCGAAGCACCCGACTTCCAAGGAGACATTCATGAGCGCATGGCGTCCCTACGACGGCCACATCATCCCGGCCTTCTACGAACGGTTCGAGAAACGCTGGGGGAGGGGGACCGCGCCGTTCCTCGATCCCGAGGTCCATGAGCAGCCCATGCCCCGTGCCCAGTGGATCAACCCCGATACGGGCGCGGCCGTGGCGGTCGTTCCTATCTGGACCGACGACCCCGAGCACAGATCCTTCGGCGTCTTCTACCTACCGCCAGCCGGCGATATTTGGATGCTGCGGCCTGGACCCACCACGTTCCTGGAACCCAGCGGGGGAGCGAGTCGAGAGCAGGTGACACTCCGGAACGACGCGTTCAAGAAGGCGGTCAACCATGCCAAGGAGTTCATCTACGGGCCACAGTTGTAAGGGCGTGCCGCGCGAGGGCGGCTATTCCTGCAGGACGTCCGGCAGTTCGTCCACGTAGACCGATTGCGGCGGTTCGAAGTAGATCACCAGAACTTTCTCGCCCACGGTAAAGACACTCGTCTTGTCAAATGGGTAGGCGAAGAAGGCGCTGGTCCCACCATGGAAGGGAAGCATGACTTCGCCAATGGTTCCAGGCGCGACGGTGCCTGTGACCCTGCCGATCTTTCCGGTCAAACTTCGATCTACCGCTCTAGGCATCTGGTGCCTTGGCGGAGGGAGACGGTGCGGGTGGTGCCTTCACCGGAGCCGGCCGGGGAGAAGGAGCAGGCGTTTCCTTGCCCCGCAGCGCCGAAGCAAGCGACGGCAGGAAGTTCCCCACCTGGGAGAGGATTCCACCCACCATACTGTTCAGCCCCTCGCCACCATTGAGTACCGTCAGCTGCCCAATCCGTGAGAACGGTTCAGCAGCTGCCGACACGATCGCGGGCATGTTCTCCGCGATCTGCTGGGAGATGACGGCATCCTGGTTGGTTTCGAGCGCTTCACCGCGTGCCTTGATGCCTTCAGCTTCAGCCAACGCCTTGGCCTTCACAGCGGAGGCGGCCGCATTGCCGCGTGCCGTCGTCGCCGCTGCCTCGGCTTCACCCGTGACGCGCGTTGCGCCTGCCATCGCTGCCGCCGCCCCTGCGTTGGCTTGGGCTTCGAGCTCGACCCGTCGGGCGTTTGCTTGTGCCTCGAGTTCGGTGCGCTTGGCCAAAGCTTCCGCGGCGCTGATGTCAGCGGCCTTCTTGGCCTCGGCGTCGGTACGCTGGGCGTATGCCCGGGCATCTGCGGGCTTGCGGATGGTGGTCTGCAGTTTCTGCTCTTCGCGATCGGCCTCAAGCTTGGCCACTTCGGTCTCCTGAACCACCACCTGCTGACGGGCGGTCGCGTCGGCCAGCGGCCCGGCTTGCGCGGCCTGGGCGCGTGCCTGCTCCGCGTTGGCCTGTGCTGCGGATTGCTTGATGGCGGAGAGGCTCTGCGCATCAGCGATCAGGGCCGCGGCTTCCGCTTCCTTCTCTGCAGCTTCCCGGTTGCTGGTGGCTTCCGCTATGCGGGCCTCCATCTTGACCTGCGCAATGTGCGGCTTCGCCAGATTCTGGATATAGCCGGTGGGGTCCTGCAGGTCCTTGATCTGCAGTGAATCCACCACCAGGCCCAGTTTCTCCATCTCCACGCCACTGGCACTGCGAACCAAGGAAGCCAGCTTGTCGCGCTCGCGGATGATTTCCTCCACGGTCATGCTGCCGATGATCGAACGCAGGTGCCCTTCGAAGACGTTGTAGACCTGGCTCTCCATCTTCGGCTGCTGGCCCAGGAACCGCCGGGCAGCGTTGGCGATGAACGGGGGAGCGTCGCCGATCTTGTAGATCACCACACCGTCCACGATCACTTGGATGCCCTGCGAGGTCACGCACGAGACCTTGAGTTCAGTTTCATTCAGGGTCAGGGCAAGGCTGCGGACCGTCTGCAACCCCGGGACCACCAGGGCGCCCTTTCCGGTGACGATCTTGAAGTCCATGCCGTCTGTATTTTCCAGTGTTCCGCGCGTAAGGCCCGAGATGATGAGAGCCTCGTTCGGTTCCGCCACCTTCCACATCGCCTTCGTGGCCAGCCAAATGAAGCCGATCACGAGTACGACGCCCAGAATGATGGCGATCAGCGGGAAGAAAGCTGCGAGGTCGTCCATTGACCTTGTCCCTTCAGACGGTGTGAGCGACACACTTTGGTTGACCCCCAATAGGCCAAATGGTTGCTCGTGTACACAGTCTCGTTGCGCCGAAGCGGGGAGTCCAGCACATTTGTGCGTCATTTGTGCGGCAACCCGGCGGGTCCAAAGTGCCGAGATGTCGCCCCTCGGCGGGAGTGGCACTTAGGTGGGCCGGCCGCCGTCGTGCGTTTCTTCGCGAGGGGTGAGCTTTCGCGACTTAGAAGGGCTTCATAGGGGTGAGACGTCGCCCCTCGGCGGGGCGGAAGGGGTGAGACGTCGCCCCTCGGCGCAAGGAAGGGGTGGAACAAAAGAAGGCTGGTGCAGCCTGGGAAAAGATCCGAAGGTGGCTGCACCAGCTGCTAGTACGACTTTCCGTTTAGAAGTTGTGACACCTATCCATTGGCCGCTCCTAGTTCCCGGCTTCGTTTGTTTCCGGGTCTTTCAACATCAGTTGGGGGCCGTCATCCGCCCCGGGAGAACACCTCCCATCTTACGGCGGCCCATAGGAAAAAGCGCAGGAATTCGCGGTATTTCGGGGGAGTCTGACGGGCGAGTGCTGCCCACCGTGGCACGATAGATCACGATGAAACTGCGCGCTGATCAGACCGGAAACCGTGGCCTCCCCATGCCCCTTTGGCTGCAGGGCGGTTTGGAAGCGGCTCAGTCGGCGTTCATTTCGGCCATTGTTGTGGTGTTGCCGCTGGTTGGGGTGTGGGCGACCGACGGTTTTAAGGACCGCAACGTCGACACCCTGGCCCGTCTGGCCGGCCAAGCCTGGCTGCTGATCCACGGTGTTCCGCTTGGACTGGCACCCGTCGATATGGGCACGGCGGCACAACCGGGATCTGGCCTGTTGTCCCTGCACCCGCTGGGGCTGACGCTCGTCCCGTTCCTGCTTGCCTGGCGTGCGGGCCGGCGACTGGCCCGTGCCTCGTACACTGACCAGCTGTGGCAGGCGTTCCTGGGCGCTTTCGTTGTGTACGCGGCGTTCGGGATGGCTACCGGGTTCGTGTGCCGCACCCCGGAAGTGGTCATCAACCTTTGGTACGCCATGACCATCCCGCTCATTTCCTTCGCCCTGGGCATGATCGTCGGTGCCCGGCGTGAGGCTGGTTCGTGGAGCCGGCTGATTGGCGTGGACGCCGTCGCCTGGCTTTCGAAAACCAGTCAGCATTCACGGTGGGCAGGCTCGTATGTCGGCTCCGGGTTGAAGGCCGGTTTTGTGGCGATCATGGCCGCGGTGAGCTTGTCGGCGGTACTGCTGGCTGCCACCATCGTGTGGCACTGGACAGACATTATTGCCGTCTACGAGGGCATCCAGGCCGGCGCGTTGGGCGGCGCCGTGCTCACCATTGCGCAGCTCGGTTTCCTGCCGAACCTGGTGATCTTTGCGCTTTCCTGGTCCTCGGGCGCGGGGTTCTCACTGGGTGTCGGCTCCACGGCAGGTCCACTGGGCACCACGGTTGGACCGCTCCCGGCAGTCCCCATTCTGGGTGGTCTCCCGGCCGGGCAGCTCGACTTCGGCTCCGCCGCCCTGGCACTGCCGGTAGTCGCCGGGATACTGGCAGGGTGGTGGTTCCTGCGCGAAGGCGAAAACCACTTCGACGAATGGCTCTCCATCAAGATCAAAGCCCGCTGGTTCACTGCCGCGGCGTCAACGCTGTTCCTCGGCGCGTTCATCGGCGCTGTGGCAGGGCTGCTCGGTGGCGCGATGGCGTGGATCGCCCGCGGTTCTGCCGGCATTGGCCGGCTCACGGAAATCGGACCTCACCCGCTGTGGACGGCAGTCTGGCTTGCCGCCGAAGTGGGGATCGGCGTCGTGATCGGGTACGCAGTGGGGCCCTGGCTGGAACGCAGCCAGAAGCAGCGCGAGGCGAACCTCGACGAAGCAGCGTACGACGACGAACACGCCTGAGCGGGTCAGCGGCCGCTTAGGCGGATGCCGGTCAGCGCATCGGCGCCGGCATGGAGTTTTCCAGCTGGGTCAGGCACTGTGTCTTCGCGGATTCCGTGAGGGCACTACGAGAACAATCCTGGTACGTGCTGACCTGCTTGAAGAAAAGCACGGACGTCAGGATGAGCAGGCACATCACGGCGGTGACGATCAGGCCGGAGATGGTCCCGAACAGGATCAGGCGGGGCTGCTTGAACTTCACTGTCCGCACCAGCACCACCACGCCCAACACCCCGGCGGCGAGGGTGAGGATGGCGCTCAGCCAGACGTAATCCACGTTGAGGGAGAACACGAAGAACGCGCCCAGAGCCGTCAAAAGGAATGCGCGGAACAGGATCTGGGTCACGCCGAGCGCGGACTTTTCGGCCTCGGAGCGGGATTGCTGGCTCGGCTTGGGACCGACGTCGGGATTCATGTTTTCCAGCCTACGCGAGCCGCCCATAAGCTAGTGCAATGCGCATTGTTGTCCTCGTCTCCGGTACCGGTTCCAATCTTCAGGCTGTCATCGACGCCGTGAAGTCGGGTGAACTGGATGTCGAGATCGCCGCTGTGGGTGCGGACCGCCCAGACACGTACGGCGTGGAGCGTTCCGACGAAGCAGGCATCGAGACGTTCGTGGTGAACTTCAACTCCTTCGACACCCGCGCGGAGTGGGACGCTGCCCTGCGCGACAAGGTTCTTTCCTACAGCCCGGACGTCGTGGTTTCCTCCGGGTTCATGAGGATCGTCAGCGAAGACTTCATCAACGCTTTCGACGGCAAGTACGTCAACACCCACCCGGCCCTGCTCCCGTCCTTCCCCGGCGCCCACGGTGTCCGCGACGCGATCGCTTACGGTGTGAAGGTCACCGGCTGCACCGTGCACTGGGCCGACGCCGGCGTGGACACAGGCCCCATCATCGCCCAGGAAGCCGTCAGTGTTCTTCCTGACGATACCGAGGAAACCCTGCACGAGCGCATCAAGATCGTGGAGCGCCGCCTGCTGGTCCAGACGATGCGGGACCTCGCGGCCCACTAACTCGCACCCGCCCCTGCCCAGGTCAGGAGAGCTCGCGTCAGGAGAGCTCGCGCTGCTTGGTCTCCGGGGCGAAGAACGCCATCCACAGCACCGACAGGAGCACCAGGCCACCGGCGAGGGCAAAGGACGTCGCCAAACCGAACTCCGGCCAGAAGAATGACGCAAACACCAAGGGCCCAAAGCCCGCGCCGATGCGGGAGAACGTCGAAGCCCACCCGAAACCGGAGCCGCGAAGCTCGGTGGGATACAGCTCGGACACGTAGGCGTACAGCACCGGGATGGCCACCTGGACCACGAACCCGAACACCAGCAGCCAGAACACCGCAGCCGAGGGAACGTCCACCACGAGCGCCACAATCACCAGCGTCACCGCGGACAGGGGACCGGTGATGGCCAGGATCCACTTGCGGCCCACCCGCTCCACCAGGAGCGCAGCAACCACCACGCCCAAAAGCCCGACGGCGGCCATACCCGCCGTCGTTACGAACGCTTTGTACTCCTCGAACCCGGCGCCGATGAGAATGCGCGGCATCCACGTCAGCGACAGGTAGTAGACCAGGAGCACGGAGAAGAACAACGCCCAAGCCGTGGTGGTGATCTTCCAGTTGAACTGCCAGATCTTCTGAAGCTGCGACCACGCACTGCCGGCGGAGAGCCGGGGTGCGGCCTCCGGCTCGGGCAGGCTGTAGGCGCGGGGTTCAGCCCCTGTGGCGTCGACCAAGCCGTCGATCACAGCCGCAGCTTCAGCGCGACGGCCCTTCCGGATCAGGAACAACGGCGATTCGGGGACCGATCGGCGCACCCAGAACACGAGCAACGCGGGCAGCACCATGATCAGCATGGTGAGCCGCCAGTCCCCGAAAGCCGCCACCAGCCACGCAGACAGAAAACCACACAGTGCTGCCCCCACCGGCCACCAACCATCCATGGCGGTAAGGACTTTGCCTCTTTGCTTGCGCGGCGTGAACTCACCCACCAGGGCGTAGTCCACGGGGATGCAGCCGCCCAAGCCGAAGCCGGCCATGAAGCGGAAGATGCAGAACCACACAATGTCCGGCGAAAACGCGCCAAGGACCGTAAAGATGCTGAAGATCAGGAGGGTGGCAGTGAACGCCTTCTTGCGACCGATGGTGTCGGCTATGGTGCCCCATGCGAACGCACCTACAGCCATGCCAATCAGGTTGGCCGTGCCGATCCACGCCGCGTCAGCGGGTTGCAGGGACCAGTGCTTGGACAGCAAGGGGATCAGGATGCCGTTGAGCGTCACGTCCCAGGCGTCGAACATGAATCCAAGGCCGCCGATGACGAAGATCTTGCCTTGGACCTTCCAGCGCCATGGCAGTTCCTGCACCACTTGTTCGCCGCTGGGCACGGTTGTGTACGTATTCATAGGGCCTCCTGCATGCAACTTTAGGCCCTGCCGGGCAACACGTTTGGCCTGGCGGCCGACGTTACTTCTGGTTCTCGATGGCCCTTCGCAGGAAGCCGCCCGCGTCCTCAAGCGCACCCTTCGCTGCGGAGGCTTCGATTCCCGTGAGGAGCACCAGGATTGCCGCCTTAACAGAGCCGCCCACGGAGTCCAACGCCGCTGCCGCTTCCGCCGCGGAAACACCGGTGGCGTGCTGCACGGTCCGCTGTGACCGGGCCAGCAATTTCTCGTTGGTGGCACGCAGGTCAACCATGAGGTTCCCGTAGGTTTTGCCGAGCTTGACCATCACCAAGGTGCTGATCATGTTGAGGACAAGTTTCTGGGCGGTGCCCGAGTTCAGCCGGGTTGAGCCGGCGATGAACTCCGGACCCACAACAACCTCGATCGCAGCATCGGCCACATGGCTCACGGCCGATCCCTTATTGCAGGCCAGCGACGCCGTGAAGGCACCGTGCTTCCGGGCCTCCTCAAGCGCGCCGATCACGTACGGCGTCCTACCGGAGGCGGTGATACCGACGACGGCGTCCGCTTCCGTCACGTTGATGTCGTGCAGGTCCCGAGCGCCGGCCGTTGCGTTGTCCTCGGCGTACTCCACCGGGTGCTGGATCGCTTTGGCGCCACCGGCGATCAATCCGACGACCAGCCCCGGCGGTGTGCCGAACGTTGGCGGGCACTCGCTCGCATCGAGCACACCCAACCGCCCGGCTGTCCCGGCGCCCACGTACAAAAGGCGGCCGCCGCGCTGGAGCCGCTCCGCAACGGCGTCGACCGTTTGGATAATCGCGGGACTGGCCGCTTCAACGGCAGCGTGCACGCCTGCCGTGTGGGCCAGCATTGCGGCCACGAGTTCTTCGGTGCCAAGGATGTCCAGGTTCTCCAGGCCCTCCGCGGTGGCTTCGGTCTGCAATCCGGCGAGTTCCGTGCGCAGGCCCGCAAGTTTGTCGGCGTCAGTCGGGCCAGTTTGTTCCGTCACGGTGGATGTACCTTTCCTGGATGAGCCCGCGGCGCGTCGCAGCGAGGGCGGCGCCGTCCAGGCCATCGCCCAGCGGGGCCACCACCTCAATCCCAGCCGAAGCGAGGGACTTCCGCAAGAGCGACGCGAAGAAGTCCGACCCGACGACACCGCCCAGCAGCGCAACGCGTTGCGAGGTGTCGTCGCCGGAGGCTCGTTGCACTGTTGCAGTCAGGATGCGGCACGCCTCGCCAACGATGTTAAGTGCGACGGCGTCACCCGCCTCCGCTGCCTGCAGAACCAGCGGTGCGAAACGGGCCATCGCCCTGTAGGGGTTTTCCTGGTCGGCCAGCCACCCCGGGAGCATCTCCGGCGACTCAACCAAAGCGCCGGCCGCAGCGGACAACGATGTGGCCGGGCCGCCGTCGTGCGCTTCAAGAACTGCCTGCAGACCCTGCTGGCCTATCCAACGGCCGCTGCCGCGATCACCCAGGTAAGGTCCCCAGCCGTCGGCCCGGTGCAGGACTCCGAGCTCGTCGAAGCGGAAAGCCACGGCGCCTGTGCCCACGATCAACGTCGTGCCGGGGGCGCCCTGGAGTGCGCCGAGTTGGGCGGCTGTGGCATCGGAGAGGACCGCCGCGGGAACTCCGAAGCGTAGGGACAACATGGTGGCAAGCTCCTGTGACTTCTGCGCCGAAGCCTCGACGCCGGCCACAGCAGCGCCGATACCCGTTACCGTCGTCAAGGGCAGGCCCGGCGGCAGCAGCGCAACGGTCTCAAGCAGGAGGTCGAACGCGAGGGTGGGGCCGTTGTCCACGTGAACTCCCGGGAACCCGTGCTGGTCCGCGGCACCCAGCATCTCTGAACCACGGCGCAACTCCACGCGGCAACGGCTCTTCCCTACATCGGCAACAAGAACGACATCCTGGGGGTCTTCCATGGCACAACCCTATGTTGCGGGGCCTGCTGTGCGTGGCACTTCGGGTGTTTGGGGCGCAGAGTGGGCCTCACAGTGCTGGGATCACGCGTTGTGGGGCCTGCTGTGCGTGGCACTTCGGGTGTTTGGGGCGCAGAGTGGGCCTCACAACAGCTGTGGAGGAGTAGACAGAGATGCCTCTGGCAGCGTCTTCTGTGGATAACCGAATGTGAGCCATCGTTTCCGGCAACTATGGACCCATGCGAAATCTCACCCCTTTGCCGCCGGAGGTCGATCCCCGAGGTTTTCTCGTCGCAGACGCATATGCCGCCGGTGTGCCGCGATGGCGGCTCCAGACGAAAGGGCTCCTAACGCCGAGTCGGGGCCTTCGTGTTGCAGAGGCAAACGAACGCGACCTCGAACTGCTCGGACGGCTGCACACCACAGTCACACCCCGCTGCGCAGTGAGCCATGTCACGGCGGCACTCTTGTGGTCTATTCCGCTTCCTATCTACCTCGAGGAAGAGGGGAGGGGCGGGCTGATCCACGTGACGCGTCGGCAAGAAATTGGGAGGGTCAAGCGTCGCGGAGTGATAGGTCATCGGGCACCTCTGCTCGCTCGGGACGTGCGCGTGCTCAATGGAGTTCAACTGACGTCGCCGGAATGGACATGGGTAGATTTGGCCAGGCATATGGGCAGGTCATCTCTGGTGGCGGCAGGGGATTCGCTGCTGGCCAGGAAGAATCCTTTGTCCTCGATCGAAGCGCTCCAAGAAGTTGTTGATCGGCGCCCGAAGGTCAAGGGGATCCGTATGGCGCGGGAAATTTTGCCATTGTTGCGGTCGGGCGTCGACTCGCCGCAGGAGTCAAGGCTGCGCCTGAAGATAGTCGACGCCGGGCTGCCGGAGCCAGCAGTAACCCAACCAATCTTGGATGATCATGGCCGTTATGTCTCAACGCCCGACCTCCAGTACAAGGAGTACAAAATTGCCATGGAGTATGAGGGGGACCATCACCGCTCCGACCCTGTGCAGTGGGGCAGGGACATTGAACGCGACGATCGGCTTCGGGCCATGGGATGGATTGTTCTGAAATTTTCTGAGGTCCAAATGAAGGCCGGGTGGGCCAACGCAGAACGCAAAGTACGTGACGCGTTGACATCGCGCGGTTGGCGAGGGCCGTCGTCGTAAGTCACGTCTGGGCGCGCACTTGGCGCGGAACGGGCCTCGCAACGTGAGGCAGCGATTTGTGGGGCCTGGTGTGCGCATTTCGTGCTCGGGGTGGCACGCAGAGCGGGCCTCGCAACGCGGGGGCGTGATTTGTGGGGCCTGGTGTGCGCGCTTAGGTGCGCGAGTGGCACGCAGAGCGGGCCTCGCAACGCAAGGGTCCCCAAAGACGCAAAACGAGCCAACCAACGAAACACGATAAACTGCCCGTATCCCACCACCCGCGATATCTACGCGAACTAAGACGGAGACTTTTGTGAGCTTGACGCAGCTTGACCGTGTTCCCATCCGCCGTGCACTGATCTCGGTTTACGACAAGACGGGACTGGAGGAGCTCGCGAAGGGCCTGCACGCAGCAGGCGTCGCAATCGTCTCCACCGGATCCACCGCCAAGAAGATCGCCGCCGCAGGCATCCCGGTCAAGGAAGTCGAAGAAGTCACCGGCTCCCCGGAAATGCTGGACGGCCGCGTCAAGACGCTGCACCCGCGCGTGCACGGCGGCATCCTGGCTGACCGCCGCGTCCCGGCCCACATGGACACCCTGGCCGGCATGGAGATCGAAACCTTCGACCTCGTGGTGGTTAACCTGTACCCGTTCGTCGAGACCGTGAAGTCCGGCGCAGCGCAGGATGACGTTGTTGAGCAGATCGACATCGGAGGCCCCGCCATGGTGCGTTCGGCTGCGAAGAACCACGCCGCCGTCGCCATCGTCACGGACCCGAACTTCTACGGTGCTGTTGTCGACGCCGCAGCCCACGGCGGTTTCGACCTGAACACCCGTCGCCGCCTGGCCGCCAAGGCCTTCGCGCACACGGCAAGCTATGACAACGCTGTTGCTTCCTGGACCGCCAGCCAGTTCCTGGACGAAGACGGCGACGGCATCATCGACTGGCCCGCCTACGCCGGCCTGGCGTTGGAGCGCTCCGAGGTCCTTCGCTACGGCGAGAACCCGCACCAGCAGGCTGCACTTTACGTTGACAAGGCTGCTCCGGCCGGCATCGCCCAGGCTGACCAGCTGCACGGCAAGGCAATGAGCTACAACAATTTCGTCGACGCCGATGCCGCCCTCCGCGCTGCGTTCGACTTCGCCGAGCCCGCAGTCGCGATCATCAAGCACGCCAACCCGTGTGGTGTTGCTGTTGGTTCTGCAGACTCTGCTGACCCGATTGCCGACGCACACGCCAAGGCCCACGCCTGCGACCCTGTCTCCGCTTTCGGCGGTGTGATCGCGGCGAACCGTACCGTCACCGCCGGCATGGCCCGCACGGTTGCGGACATCTTCACGGAGGTTGTCATCGCCCCGGACTTCGAGCCCGAGGCCGTGGAGATCCTCTCCAAGAAGAAGAACATCCGCCTGCTCGCCCTGCCCGAGGGCTACGGCCGCTACCCGTCCGAGATGCGCCAGGTTTCCGGCGGCGTCCTGGTCCAGATGTCCGACAAGGTGGACGCCGACGGCGACAACCCCGCCAACTGGACGCTCGCTGCCGGCGAAGCTGCTGACGAGGCAACCCTCGCTGACCTCGCGTTCGCGTGGACCGCGTGCCGCGCGGCCAAGTCCAACGCCATCCTCCTTGCCAACCACGGTGCTGCTGTGGGCATCGGCATGGGCCAGGTCAACCGCCTGGACTCCTGCCGCCTCGCCGTCGAACGCGCCAACACACTTGGCGTCCAGGTGGAGTCCGACGTCGAAGGTGCTGGCGGCGCGTCCAACGCCAGCGGTGCCGACGCACCCGAGCGCGCACGCGGTGCCGTTGCAGCGTCCGATGCGTTCTTCCCGTTCGCCGATGGCCTGGAGATCCTGATCGAGGCAGGTGTCCGCGCAGTGGTCCAGCCCGGCGGTTCCGTCCGTGACGAGGAAGTCATCGCCGCAGCCAACGCCGCGGGCATCACGATGTACTTCACCGGCGCACGCCACTTCTTCCACTAGGAACCCAGGTGCGTTCCACTAGGAACCCAAGCGTGTCGAAACCACGCGCCCTATAAGCACCACAACGCAACGGCGGCCGCCCCCGGTAGGGGACGGCCGCCGTCGTACTTAACAGGGACGTGCTACTGAGGAACCGTTACGAAGCCGCCGCGGTGTTGTAGGTGGACTGGATCACGGTGCCCCAGTAGGGGCCGTACATGGTGGTGGAGTTGCTGCCGTAGCCGTAGCTGTTGATGGAGTTCTGGTAGCCGGTGGAGCTGTTGCCGATGAACCATGGACCGCCTGAGGAGCCACCGGTCATGTTGCAGGGGATGCCCTGGGTGTTGAACTGCGGGTTGTTGGGATCGTTGGTGGCAGTGCCGGAGCAGCTCTTGAGTGATTCGCCGTTGAACGGGGAAGCTGCCGGGTAGCCGAAGGACTTGTAGCTCAGGCCGCGTGCGGCGTTGAACTGGACTCCGGAGGAGCCCACGACGTCTGCGAGCTTCTGGCCGTTGAGGGTGTTCATGACGGCGAAAGCGGTGTCGTACTGCATGTTGCCGCTGGAGGCCCACTGGGTGGGGGAGTACAGCGCCTTTGCCGTCCACTTCCCGTAGGGTGCTGCGCCGTTGAGGTAGGCCGGCACGAAGACGAAGTTGGTGGCGTAGGCGCCGGGTCCTTCGTTGACGCAGTGGCCGGCGGTGGACACCGTGCTCTTATTGGCGGCGGTCACGGAGTTGCCGGAGCAGACGTAGTTGGAGCCACCGAGGGTGAAGAAGATCTTGCCGATGTGCTTGACAGGCGTTTCGCTCTGGTTGACCTTGCGGTCGATCGTGGTGGAGTCGGTGGCCGCTTCCTGCCCGGGAATGCTGCTGACAGCGCCCGGGGCTTCGGTGATCGGGGCTTTGCCGAGGTTGAGGAGCTTGCCGCGTTCCAGTGCCTTGACGCCGAGGATGTCGCCGGACTTGGCGTTCTTCATGCGCTCAGGCGTCCAGTAGTCTGCAGCACCCGCGTCGGACGCTGCATGGCTGCTGACCGAAGCGCCGCTGGAGTCTGTGGTGTTCACCGGTGCCGCGTTTGCACTGGTGGTTCCAACCAGCGCCAGGATTGCGGCAGCGGACAGACTCAGCAGGCTTGTGGCCAGGGTCTTGGTTTTCGTCACGTTGTTCCTACCTATCGAGGGAGTGAGGCGGCCAGTGATGGCGACCGCCGACTGACGGAATCGAAGGTATCGCGCGTATGACAAGTTTGTAAAGAGATGTTTCAGAGTTTGTGATATTTGGCTGTCACTTCTTGTCGTGCTACTGGAGGGGGCGTACGACGGCGGTGCGCAGCGGCGGCGGGCAGGTCACCGCCCGGCATAAATCGTTTTCCCGGCCGGTAACCAAAGGAGTGATCCCGGACACGAAGAGCCGCCAAAACGGCCTACTCGGGTAAGTTAGGAGATGTTGAAATCTGCAGACTTTCAGGGAGAACCCCGCCAATGGCCAAGATTATCTATACCCACACAGACGAAGCGCCGATGCTGGCAACCTACTCATTCCTGCCGATTGTGGAAGCGTATGCCTCGACCGCAGGTGTAGAGGTGGAGACCCGCGACATTTCGCTGGCCGGCCGCATCATCGCCGTCTTCGGTGATTTCCTGACCGAGGAGCAGCGCACGGGCAACGCCCTGGCTGAACTTGGCGAACTGGCAAAGCAGCCGGAAGCCAACATCATCAAGCTGCCCAACATCAGCGCCTCCGTGCCGCAGCTCAAGGCTGCCATCGCCGAGCTCCAGGCCCAGGGCTACGCCCTCCCGGACTACCCGGACAACCCCTCCTCGGACACCGAGACGGACATCCGCTCGCGCTACGACAAGATCAAGGGCTCCGCCGTGAACCCGGTACTGCGCGAAGGCAACTCCGACCGCCGCGCACCCCTGTCGGTGAAGAACTACGCCCGCCAGAACCCGCACTCCATGGGTGCCTGGAGCGCAGATTCCAAGACCAACGTTGCCACCATGGGCGAGAATGACTTCCGCTCCAACGAGAAGTCCGTGGTCCTGGACAAGGATGACTCCCTCACCATCCAGCTCGTCCGCGAAGACGGCTCCGTCAAGGTCCTGAAGAAGGGCTTCCCGGTCCTGGCCGGCGAAATCGTTGACGGCACAGTCCTCCGCGCAGCAGCCTTGGACGAATTCCTCAAAGCACAGGTTGCCCGCGCCAAGGAAGAGGGCATCCTCTTCTCCGCGCACCTGAAGGCCACCATGATGAAGGTCTCGGACCCCATCATCTTCGGCCACGTGGTCAAGGCCTACTTCTCCGAGCTGTTCGAGACCTACGGCAAGCAGCTCGCCGCAGCTGGCATCAGCCCCAACAACGGCCTGGCCGCTATCCTCAACGGTCTCGAAGACCTTCCGGAAGACGTCCGCGAAGGCGTCAAGGCTGCCATCACCAAGGGCCTCGAAGACGGTCCGGCGCTGGCCATGGTGGATTCCGACAAGGGCATCACGAGCCTCCACGTCCCTTCCGACATCATCGTGGACGCTTCCATGCCCGCCATGATCCGCCAGTCGGGCCACATGTGGGGCCCGGACGGCAAGGAAGCCGACACGCTGGCCGTCCTCCCGGACAGCTCCTACGCCGGTGTCTACCAGGTTGTCCTGGACGACTGCCGCGCCAACGGTGCGTTTGATCCCACCACCATGGGCACCGTTCCCAACGTGGGCCTCATGGCGCAGGCTGCCGAAGAATACGGTAGCCACGACAAGACCTTCGAAATCGAGGTTCCGGGCACGGTCCAGCTGGTCAACAGCGCCGGCAAGGTCCTGATCGAGCACGAAGTTGCCCCGGGCGACATCTGGCGCGCCTGCCAGACCAAGGACATCCCGGTCCGCGACTGGGTCAAGCTGGCCGTCACCCGTGCCCGCGCGTCCCAGACTCCGGCCGTGTTCTGGCTGGACAAGACCCGCGCGCACGACGCCAACCTTATCGCCAAGGTGAACGAGTACCTCAAGGAACACGACACCGAAGGCCTGCAGATCGAGATCCTCTCCCCGGTCGAGGCCACGGCCTTCACCCTGGAGCGCATCCGTAAGGGCGAGGACACCATCTCCGTTACGGGCAACGTCCTCCGCGACTACCTCACGGACCTGTTCCCCATCCTCGAGCTCGGTACCAGTGCCAAGATGCTCTCCATCGTTCCGCTGATCAACGGTGGCGGCCTGTTCGAGACCGGTGCCGGTGGCTCCGCTCCGAAGCACGTCCAGCAGTTGGTCAAGGAAAACCACCTTCGTTGGGACAGCCTGGGTGAGTTCCTTGCCCTGGCCGTGAGCTTCGAGCACCTTGCCACCACCACGGACAACGCCCGCGCACAGGTCCTGGCTGACACGCTGGACCGCGCAACGGGTACGTTCCTGCTGGAAAACAAGTCCCCGCGCCGCAGCGTCGGCGAGCTGGACAACCGCGGCAGCCACTACTACCTGGCCACGTACTGGGCCCAGGAACTGGCCAAGCAGACCGAAGACGCAGAGCTGGCCAAGGACTTCGCAGCAATCGCTGAAGCCCTGACCTCCAACGAGGACACCATCGTTGGCGAGCTCGCCGCAGTGCAGGGTCACGGCGTCGACCTGGGCGGTTACTACCGTCCGGACGCTGCCAAGGCCGCTGAGATCATGCGCCCGTCGGCGACGTTCAACAAGGTTCTCTCGACCTTGGGCTAAGCCAAGCGAAAAGACCCCGCAAGCGTCAAGCTTGCGGGGTCTTTTTTGCGTTCGTGCCCCGGTTGGAGGTCGGCTTAGCGGTCGGCGTGGAACCTGGCGGGTGCGGTGCCGCCGTCGACGATGTCCTTCAGCACCCGGCCAATGGCCGGCGTGAACTTGAAACCGTGACCCGAGAAACCGGCGCCCACCACCAGCGGCCCGAAACTGTCCAGCACGAAGTCTTCGGTGGGGGTGGTGGTGTAGGTGCAGCTGATGGGAACCGCAGTGGAGGGGTCGACGCCGGGAAGCCACTCTTCTGCGTACCGCACCAAGGCTTCGAGCTGCTGGGGGATGGGTTCGAACGTGCGCTCATCGGGGTCCATAACGGGGCCAACGCCATGCCAGCCCGCTTTGACGCCTTCGCCCGGTGTGAGCATGCCGTACACGGGGCTGAACCAGTATTCGTAGAGCTCGTTGTTGGGGTCCGGGTCCGGGCTGTGGTTGAAGCTGGGCCACACCAGGGTGTTGTCCGTAGGGGTGAAATGGGCAGGTTGCTCCTGCGTGACCACCAGGGACGGAAGCTTGGCGAGGCCGTTCAGGACCTTGGGGGTCCACGCCCCGGCCGTGACCACCACCCGTTTGGCTCTGTACTCGGTTTCCTCGGTCACCACGACCACAGATTCCGCGCCGTCCACGCTGATGTCCCGGACCGGCGTCGAGTACTTGAAAATGGATCCCCGGGCCTCGGCACTGTTCCGGAGCGCCACCAGGGCATCTGCTGAGCGGATCCGTCCGGAACCTGGCACGAACAGGACGTCGGTGGCGAAGTTCATGCCCTGCCAGCGATTGGCGGCGTCGTCCGCGGAAATGAAGTAGCTCTCGATGCCGCGTTCCTGGTGGGCTTCGCGGACCTTTTCCAGCTTGGGGATGTTGCCGTGGTTCGCCAGCCCCACCAGGTCCAGCAGGGGTGCGCCGTGCTCTGCGGCGAGTTCGTCCCAGAGGGTCTTGGACTCAGCCAGGAGGTCCAGGTAGTCGGCCTCGGCGTAGGCGGTGTTGAAGTTGCGGGTTGCGCCATGGGATGCGCCGATGTGGTGGCCGGCCTCGAACCGTTCCAGGAGGACCACTGAGCGTCCGGACCGGGAGAGTTGCCACGCGGCAGCCGATCCCATGGCTCCTCCGCCAACAACTACAACATCAACTTCCATGCCTGCTCCATCCACAATGTCCGCGCCGTAAAACAACCCCAACCAGGGCCACCTCCCATTCTGCCCCCACTCACCCAACTGAGTAGCAGCAGACGTCGCAATGAGGGCTCATTGGAGCGTTTGCTGATACTCAGTTGGGTCGAGGACCGCGGGATGTCAGGGGAGGGGAGCGGCGCGCGACTGTTCTGGTTGGCGCCTGGGCCGAGGACATGGAAGATTGGGACCGTGAAATTCCTTCACCCCTCTCCCCAGTCATCCTCCCGCGGCGTCACCATCCTGCGCGTGGTGTTTGGTGCGCTCATGGTGGTCCACGGCCTCCAGAAGCTCATGGCCGGACACGCAGCTTTCGCCGCCTCCGTGGCCGCCATGGGTGTCCAGAAGCCCGAGCTCATCGCCTGGTTGGTCATCGCCGGCGAACTCGGCCTTGGCACGCTGCTGGTCCTGGGTGCGCTGACCCGGGTGGCCGGGTTCCTCGCAGCGATCCTTTTCGCGTCGATCTGGTTCGTGACGGAGGCGGGCAAACCGCTGCTGACCGACGCGTCCGGCGTGACGGCAGAACTCCTGATCGTCTATTTCGCGATCTCGGTAGCGTTCGTGTTCCTGGGCCCCGGAGCACTGTCATTGGACCGCAAACTGGCGCGCCAGCCGGCTCGGGGTCGTTAGCCCACCTGGGTTAAATCACGACGTCGGCACTCGTCGAGGGGCGACGTCTCGGCGCTTGAACCCACGCCAAAGCCCCGAGAGCTAACCCCTCACGACGGCGGCACTCACCGTGCGTCGTTCGGGTACCGGATACCCAGCTGTGAGCGCACTCCATCAAACAATCGCATCACGTTGACCGAGTCTTCCAAGGGCATCACGGGACTTTCGGTGAGGCCTTGCTGGACGCATCGCGTCACTTCGCGGAGTTCGTACGTGTAGCCGATGCCCACCACGTCGAAGTGCTCGTGCCGGGGCTCGTCCCAGCCAACCCGGATGAGCAGTTCGCGGGGGTTGTTCACCGACCCGACCGTTTGCAGGAAGCCCAACCCGCCGGCAACCGTGGCAGTCCGGGGCCCGTGCGCCATCAAGGACGACGTCAGCTGGGCCTGCGCACCGTCGGCGTACCCGAGTGTCAGTGCGTTCTGGGTGTCCACGCCGTCCTCGTTCAACGATCCGATGGCAGTTACAGACTGTGGGAAGCCAAGGGTTCCCAGCGCCCAGAGCAAGGGATAGACGGTGATGTCCAGGAGCGCCCCGCCGCCATCGTTCAAAGCCCAGATCCGGGCGGCGGGATCATAGGGCGCCGGGAAACCCAGATCTGCGCTGACCCACTGGATGTTCCCAAGCTCACCGGAACCGGCGATCTCGAACGCGCGCTGCATGCTGGGCAGGAAGCGGCTCCACACGGCCTCCATGAAGAACACCTTGTTTTCCTTGGCCAGCTTCACCAGTTCCGACGCTTCGCGGGCGTTGATGGTCAGGGCCTTCTCGCAGAGGACGGGTTTGCCGGCCTGCAGTGCCGCGGAGGCGATCTGGAAGTGCTGGGCATGCGGAGTGCCGATGTACACCACGTCCACCGCGGGGTCGGCGAACATCCGCTGGTAGCCGGGAACACCGCCGTCGTCCCCGTAACCCTTGGCGAAGCCGAGTGCACTGGCGAAAGCATCCGCTGCCTCTTGGGTCCGTGAACTTACGGCGTAGAGTTCCGCGTCTTCCAGCATCGCCAGGTCCTGGGACACGCTGTTGGCGATGTTGCCGGTGGACACCACACCCCACCGCAACGGCCGTCCGGTCGCTGCCCGGGGATCCTGGTTGGTTTGCTCGAACAGCCACGGCCTGGCGATGGGGAGGGTCATGAGTGCCATCCTCTCATTTGGCACAAGTCATTTGGCACAAGTCATTCGGCGCAAGTCATTCGGCGCAAGGGTTGGCGGTCAAGCCGCTGCGGTGCGCACCCTTTCGCGCCGCTCGCTCCCGGAACCTCTGGTGCGCCGGGCGGGAACGGGTGCGGCCGCCGGGAACGTGGGGTGCGCCCGGCGGCAACGGGTGCGCTGTGCGCGATGCAGTCAGGGCTGGGGCTTGGAGTGTGAGGGTCTCGAGCGTGGTTGGTGCCGCACCCTTTTGCCCCGCTCGCACCCGGAACCTCTGGTGCGCCGGGCGGCAATGGGTGCGCCCGCGTGGAATGTGGGGTGCGCCGGGCGGCAACGGGTGCGCACACCGGGAGCGTGGGGTGCGCCGGGCGGGAACGGGTGCGCCCGCAGGGAACAGGCGGCGACACGGTAAGCCTTCTGTCAAGTCACACGAATGCCCGGAGCCGTGGATTTCCTCGCCTAGGCTTAGGCCATCATCCCTCGCAGAGGTTCTGTGGGGAGTTACCGAAATGGAGCAGGGATGGGTATTTTTCGGCGCGTCATTTTGCCGGTTGCCTGGTTGGCCATATTCGCCGTTATCGCGGTGGCCTTGGTCAAGATCGCTTTTGTCGATGGCATGGAGTCAGCGGCATCGGAGCCGGCACCGCTGGCCCACGTGGACATTCCGGTGGTCCCGGCCACCCGGGCCACGGTCACCAACACCGTCCAGATCAAGGGCACCGTCCAGAGCGACGCAGCCGCCATCGTCCGCAGCACCTCGGCCGGAAAAGTTATCAAGGTCTTCGTTGATCAGGGTGCCACCGTTGCCAAGGGTGACGCGCTGTTCCAGGTCAAGGCCGAGCGCGCCGTCACCGGCGCACCTTCCAAGGACGGGACCCCGCCGAAGCCTGTCTACGACTACTTCGACATCCTTGCCCCCAGCGCAGGAAGCCTGCAGTCACTCTCCACACTCGTTGACCAGCAAGTGACCGTTGGTGAGCCCGTGGGCAAGATCGATCCCGGAACCTACACTGTGGCGGGTTCAGTTACCGCCGCCCAGCAGTACCGGCTGCTCGGCAAGCCCGGTCCGGCAGAAATCGCCCTGGTGGGCGGCCCGGCGCCGTTCCAGTGCACCGAAGTGACGCTCAAGAACAACGCGTCCGACGACGGCGGCAGCGGCTCCGGCGGTTCTGTCGCCAGCGGTGGAGGTGCTGGAATGGGCGTGGGCATGGCTGTTGCCGGCCCGGGGGCGCCGAGCCAACCGGAAGAAGGCGGCAGCCCCACAGGAACGTTGAGCTGCCCCGTCCCGTCGGGCCAGCAGGTCTTCCCTGGTTTGGGAGCCACCATGACGGTCAGTGCGGGCGTCGCACCGGATGTGGTGACCGTTCCGTTGACGTCGGTGAAAGGAAGCGTGAAGGACGGGATCGTCTGGATCGCAGGGCCGGGTGGGGCAGCGGCCGCACCCGAGCAGCGCACGGTCCAATTGGGCCTTAATGATGGCTCCGTGGTGGAAGTGACGTCTGGCCTGGCCGAGGGCGAGCAGGTCCTTGAATTCGTACCCGGCGCGCCGGCTGTCCCAGGGCCCATGGGTCCTGGACAGGTTGCCGTCGCCCCGGCGGGTTAGCGGCAATGGAGCAACCCAAGGAAACACTCGTCAGCCTCCGCTCGGTCACCCGGTCCGTCACCTTGCCGGACGAACAACAACTTCACATCCTCAAAGGCATCGACCTGGAGGTCCACAGCGGAGACCACACTGCGATTGTGGGCCGTTCAGGGTGCGGCAAATCCACCCTGCTCAACCTTTTGGGCCTGTTGGACGTTCCGACGTCGGGGGAGCTGGAGTTTCTGGGCCAGCCCGCTGACAGGCTGGGCAACAACGCCCGCGCCCGCCTCCGCGGATCCACCGTGGGCTTCGTCTTCCAGCAATTCAACCTGTTACCGGGACGCAGCGCGTTGGACAACGTGATCACCCCGCTGTTTTACGCCAAAGGCCGGGAGTTCTGGCGTCGAAGGGAACTGGCCATGGATATGTTGGAGCGGGTGGGCCTCGCGGCGCGGGCCAACACCATGCCCAATATGCTCTCCGGCGGTGAGCAGCAGCGCGTTGCCATCGCGCGGGCCTTGGTCCGCCGGCCCCGGCTCATCCTTGCCGACGAGCCGACAGGCGCCCTGGACGTTGAGACCGGCCAGTCGGTCATGGCGCTGCTGGATACTGTCGCCACGGAAACCGCCGCGGCCCTGGTCACCATTACCCACGACACCAACGTGGCAGCGCTGGCCCGGGCTTGTTTCCGCCTGGATGCCGGGGTCCTCAGCCCGCTCGCGCCCGCCGACACGGGGGTGTCCGCATGACGGGCGTGATCTCCACGTTGGTGGAAGCCTGGCAGGAACTCCGGATCAACAAGGTGAGAATTCTGTTGGCGCTCATGGGCGTTGCCCTGTCCGTGGCTGCCCTGACCTCCGTAGTGGGCGTGGGAAACCTGGCCCGCGAAGGCTACAAAGTGCAGTCGGAGCGCAACGGGGGACGTGTTGCCACGCTGGCCCTCAGCGTCAACGGCCCCACCCCTCCGGACCCGGAGAAGATCGAGAAGGTGTACCAAGGGATCCAGCAGCGCTACGGCATCAGTACCTCCACCCACATGGGCCAGACCCAGGCGGGTTTCCAGTTTCCCCGCGGAGTGACCCCGGTGAGCATGACCATCGTGGACATCGGATACGGCACCATCCACCGCGTACCGCTTCTGCAGGGAAGCTGGTTCGCTGCCGACGACGGCCAAAGGCTGGCCCCCGCCGTCGTGGTTTCCGAAGCGTTCTACAACCAAGCGGGCAGGCCCAACCTGACAACCCACCCCACAGTCACCATTACAGGTGACCAGCCGGCAACGGCCGTGATCATCGGCGTGGTGCGGGACGTTTTTCCGGACATGCCTCCGGCTGCGTTCATCCTCACCGAGGGTGCGGCCGTGACGGGGATGAAACCGCAAATGTCGGAGTTCAAACTGTGGGTGGGCGAGGAGCAGGCTGATGTCCTCATGGCCGCGATCACCGCAGACCTGCAAGGACAATTCCCCGGCTACTACGCCCAAGCCAATCGTGTCGACTACGCGGCCTGGGGCGACCCGCTTGCTCCCGTGCAGTTGGTGGTCGGCGGAGTTGCCGGGCTGGTGCTGCTGCTTGGGGCGGTCGGCATGCTGAACATCTCCATGGTCACCGTGCGCTACCGGGTGCGGGAAATCGGCATCCGGCGCAGCTTCGGAGCGACATCGGGCCGCATCTTCGTTGGCGTCATGATGGAGTCCGTGGTGGCCACCGCGGTGGCGGGCATCGCCGGAGTGATGCTCGCCGTCGCGGTGGTCAAACACCCCTGGATCGAATCTAAGGTGGCTCCGGGACTCACTGAATATCCGGCCTTCCCCGTCGACGCGGCCCTTCTGGGCTTCGGTGCCGCCGTCCTGGTGGGTGCGCTCGCCGGAGCAATCCCCGCCCTGGTGGCGGTGCGCGTCAAGGTTATCGACGCAATCCGCTTCTGACCTCCTCCGTGAGCCGGCCTTGCTGAAGGCGGAAGCAGCGTTCGGTTTTCTGGGCCAGGCTGCGGTCGTGGGTGACCACCAGGATGGTGGTGTTGTGGTCGCGGCTCAGCGAGCTGAGCAGCTCGATGATGTGCTCACCGGTCTGCTCGTCCAGGTTTCCGGTGGGCTCATCAGCGAGGATCAGCTTGGGTTCGTTGGCCAGCGCACGGGCTATGGCCACCCGCTGCTGCTCGCCGCCCGAGAGCCGGTTGGTCCTGCGCGCGTGCTTTTCCGGATCCAGTTGAACCTGCTCCAAGAGCTCTTTGGCCCGCTGCAAACGGGCCGACTTGCGGACACCGGCGAACTCCATGGGCAGCATCACGTTGTCCACGGCGCTGAGGTTGGGGATCAGGTTGAACTGCTGGAACACGAAGCCGATGTCCCGGCGCCGGTATTCGGTCAGTTTGCCGTCCGGCAGGCCCGCCAGGCTGACGCCATCCACGACGACGTCTCCCGAAGTGGGCTTGTCCAGCGCGCCGAGGAGGGACAACAGCGTGCTTTTGCCGCTGCCGCTCTTGCCGACGATGGATGCGAGCGAACCCTTCCCGAGTTCAAAGCTGACGCCGTTGACCGGCTTGATGGTCCGGTCGCCGGACTTGAACTGACGGACCAAATCCTTGACTACAATCACGGCTATTCTCCTCGGAGTACTTCGATGGGGCGGATACGTGCAGTCAGCAGCGCGGGTACCAGGGCGCCGATGATGGCTACAGCGAACACGGCTGCGATGCCTGCAGCGAGGACGCTGGGGGAGACGCTTGCAGTAACGGACGTCAGCAGTTGGGAAGCGCCGCCAAATGGACCTCCCTGACCACCACCCTGGAAGCCGCCACCACCGGGTAGTGAACCGTTCGGTACGGCCCCGGCCAGGCCGCCACCCCGCTGGGTCCTGGTAGCCGCCGTCGTGGTGGTGTTGGAACTGATCAGCGCCGAAGCGATGCCGCCGCTGGCAAGGGAGGCAATGACGGCACCCACTACGCTGCCGAGGGCCACGAGCACCAGGGACTCCATTACGAATTGCAGGCCGATGGTGCGGTTCGGGGCGCCGATCGCCTTGAGGACGCCGATCTCGCGGCGGCGTTCGCGGACCAACATCACCATGATGAGCAGGATGATGATGCCAGCTGTGGCCAGTGCGGCGATGAAAGCGATCAGTGAGATGTTCTTCACGCTGTTCAGGGAGCTGACGGCTGTTTCGAGGTTGCGCTGGCCCTGCGTGACGTCGGCTTTGTCCGCGCCTAGTGCATTTTGGACGGCGGTCTTGGTGCTGTCCACGTTCTCCATGCTGTTGACCGTGACGATCATGGTGGAGAGTTCATCCGGGGTTGCGGCAAGGGCCTGGGCTTCGGGCAGTGTCACGTAGACGGCGTTGTTGCCGAACGTGGTTCCTGCGTCGAAGATGCCAGCTACCGTGAACGTTTTGTCCTGGACGGTGAAGGTTGAGCCCACGGTGAGGTTGTTCTTCTCGGCAAGCGAGCTGCCCACCAGGGCTTTGGCTTCGGCCGCGGTGTAGTCGCCCAGGCCGGTACCGCTGGTGATGTTCAGTGCCTTACCCGTGCTGTCCACCTCGGCGCCGGTCCCTGTTGCGGTGATGGGCAAGGTGCGTGTCGGCTGGGTGGTGGAACCGGTAGAGCCTGTTGTTCCGGTGGAGCTGTTGCGGTTGCCAAGCGTTCCGGCGTCGACGGCGGCCGTCAGGTTGGTGCTCACCGTCGCCTGCTGCCCGCCCGGACCAAACCCGCCACCCGGGCCGGCCTGCTGGGTAGTGCCGGTGGTCGCACCGGTGCTTCCCGTCGTCGTGCTCGCGGTTTGGAGCCGCAGCGCCTTGGTTCCCACCACGGACGTCACGTTGGCCACCGAGGCCACGGTCTGGGCTTCCGTCGTCGTGAGCGGTTCGCCGCCGCCTTCGAAGCCCTGGCCGCCTGCAGGGTTGACGGTCAGGGTGGTCCCCACGGAGGCGTTCAGCTCCTGGACCTTGGCACCCACGGCCTGGTTGGCCACGAGCATGGCCAAAGCCAAGCCGATGGCTACGGCCAGGACGGCAACAACCGCCGCCGTTCTGATCTTGTTGCGGAAGGCATTGCCTACGCTTCGGGCAAGGACGCTCACGTTTCTCCTCTGGACCTGCAGATTGTCCGGCCCGCTCAGGCGCGGGCCGCAGGTCCAACATTGCTGAGCACTGCTGTGCGGCGCACCAGCCGAAGCTATGCGTGGGCTGTGAAAGCGTGTTGCCAAAGCGTGGGCTGCCAAAGCAAAAGCCCGGCCCGCCTGTTTGGCGGACCGGGCTTGCTGTAAAGAGGTGTTACTTGGTGATCGGGCCCAATACCGGATCGTCAACGTAAGCCGTCTTGACGTTCTCCTTGGTCACGATCTGTGGCGGCAGGAGGAATGCCGGAACGGTCTTGACGCCGTTGTTGTAGGAGTCCTTGTCGTTGATCTCCAGCTGCTTGCCTGCCTGGAGGTCCTTCACCATGGTGATGGCGTGCTCAACGAGCTTGCGGGTGTCCTTGTTGATGGTGGAGTACTGCTCGCCAGCCATGATCGACTTGACGGACTCAACTTCGGAGTCCTGGCCGGTGACAACGGGGAGCGGCTTGCCGGCGGCCTTGACGGACGTCAGCACTGCACGGGCCAGGGTGTCGTTCGGGGACAGGACGCCGTCCAGTGAAGCGGTGCCGTAGCTGCCGGTGAGCAGCGTGTCAGCGCGACGCTGGGCGTTTTCAGCCTTCCAGCCCTGGGTAACAGCCTGCTCGAACGAGGTCTGGCCGGAAACTACCTTCAGGGTGCCGTCGTCCATCTTCGGCTTCAGGACGCTCATGGCGCCGTCGAAGAAGACCTTGGCGTTGGCGTCGTCGGGGGAACCGGCGAAGAGCTCAATGTTGTACGGGCCGGACGGCTTCTTGGCCTTCATGCCGTCCAGCAGGGCCTGGCCCTGGAGGACACCAACCTTGAAGTTGTCGTAGGCCACGTAGTAGTCCACGTTTTCGGTGTTCAGGAGCAGGCGGTCGTAAGCGATGACCGTTGCGCCGGAATCCTTGGCCTGCTTGAGCTGCGTACCCAGCTGGGCGCCGTCGATGGCACCCACAATGATCACCTTGGCACCCTTGGTGACCATGGCACTGATCTGGTTCTGCTGCTCGGACACGCCGCCGTTGGCGAACTGGACGTCGGCCTTGAAGCCGGCGCCGGTGAGGCCGTCGTTGAACAGCTTCTCCGCCAGGACCCAGTTCTCACTGGTCTTCTGCGGAAGTGCGACGCCGATCAGCGAGTCCTTGGGGAACGCTTCCCCGCCAGCTGTGCTGCTGCTTGAGCCGCTGTCAGTGCGGCCGCAGGCCGTCAGCGCCAGTGCCGCGATGGCAGCGACTGCTGCTGCCTTTCCTGCTTTACCAAACATTCGCATATCTTGGTTCACTTTCTGTGTGGGTGGGGTGGAGCGAGTCGTGCGGAAACCGGTCAGGCTTCCTTGGAAATGACCTCTTTGGTGGAGGTGGCTTCTTCGGGCTTGAGCTCGTTGTTGCGCTGGAAGTTCTTCATCAACAGTCCGGTGATGGAGCGCTTGCCCTGGGACTTGTTGTAGACATCGAAGGCCACGGCAGCCAGGAGCACCAGGCCCTTGATGATCTGGGTGAGGTCGGCGCCAACGCCGAGGAGCTGGAGGCCGTTGTTCAGGACAGCCATCACCAGGCCACCGACGATCGAGCCGATAACCGTACCGACACCACCGGTGACGGCAGCGCCACCGATGAAGACTGCGGCGATGGCATCCAGTTCCCAACCGACGCCGTCGAACGGACCCGATGCGGTAGAGCGGGCTACGAAGATCATGCCGGCCAGGCCAGCCAGGATGGACATGTTCATCATGACCATGAAGTTGACCTTCTTGGACTGCACACCGGACAGTTCGGCTGCGTGGCGGTTGCCACCCACCGCGTAGACGTGGCGGCCCAGGACCGTCTTGTCGGCGATGAAGCCGTAGATGAGGACCAGGACAGCCAGGATCAGGCCGGGGATGGGGAAGGAGGTGCCGGGACGGCCGGTGGCGAACAGGTACGTTGCGTAAAGGATGGCGCCACAGATCAGGACCAGCTTGGTGACCTCAACCCAGAGTTCCGGAACTTCGGCGCCAAGGGCCTTGGCGGCGGCGCGGGCACGCAGGGACATGATGATCACGAAGGCGACTGCTACCAGGCCAATAAGCAATGTGAGGTTGTTGAAGCCGGTGTTCGGCCCGATCTCGGGAAGGTACCCGGAGCCGATGAACTGGAATTCCTTGGGAACGGGAATGGTGTTGGACTTGCCCACGAACTGGTTGAAGCCACGGAAGAGCAGCATGCCGGCCAGTGTCACGATGAAGGCAGGTATGCCCACGTAGGCCACCCAGAACCCTTGCCAGGCACCGATCACCGCGCCCAGGAACAGGCCGAAGAGCACCCCGACCCACCAGGGGAATCCCCAGTCCCGCATCGCGAGAGCCACGAAGACGCCCACGAAAGCGGCTACCGAGCCCACAGAAAGATCAATGTGGCCGGCGATGATGACCAGCACCATGCCGATGGCCAGAATCAGGATGTAGGAGTTGCCGTTGAACAGGTTGATCACGTTGCCGGGGGTGAGCGTGCGTCCCTCGGTGAAGATCTGGAAGAAGACGATAAGTGCCACCAGGGCGAAGATCATGCCGAACTGGCGGGTATTGCCACCAAATAGCTTCTTGAGCGCGTTCATTGTTTTGGTCCTTGTGTCAGGAAGGGGTAAGTCTGGGCCAACGGGTCAGGCGGTCTTGCGGGCGGAAGTCATGAGTTTCATGAGGCTTTCCTGGTCTGCTTCGTTCTTGTCCAGGACGCCTGTGATGGCGCCTTCGAAGATGGTGTAGATACGGTCGGACAGGCCCAGGAGCTCAGGAAGCTCCGAGGAAATGACAATCACTCCCTTGCCCTGGTTCGCGAGCCTCTGGATGATGCCGTAAATCTCGTACTTGGCGCCCACGTCGATTCCGCGGGTGGGTTCGTCCAGGATCAGGAGGTCCGGATCGGTGAACATCCACTTGGCCAGCACCACCTTTTGCTGGTTACCACCGGAAAGCTTGGCTACGCCTTCCTCAACCGAGGGGGTCTTGGTGCGCAGTGACTTGCGGTATTCCTCCGCGACGGAGAACTCCTTGCGGGTATCCACCACCGAGTAGTTGCTGATCTTGTCTAGCGCCGCTGCCACAGTGGTGGTCTTGATGTCATCCAACAGGTTCAGGCCCAGGGACTTGCGGTCCTCGGTGACGTAACCGAGTCCGGCGTCGATCGCCTGCTTGACGCTGCGGAGGTTCACCGGCTTGCCGTCCTTATAGACCTGGCCCTTGATGAAGCGGCCGTAGGAGTGGCCGAACAGGGAACGGGCCAGTTCGGTCCGCCCCGCACCCATCAGGCCGGCGAAGCCGACAATCTCGCCGCGCCGTACGTAGAAGTTGGAGCCCTTGCAGACCAGGCGGTCCTGGATCTGCGGGTGGCCCACGGTCCAGTCCTTGACCTCGAAGAAGACTTCGCCGATCTTGGGCTCGTGGTCCGGGAAGCGGGACTCGAGCGTCCTGCCCACCATGCCTTTGATGATGCGGTCTTCGTCCACGCCGTCGCGTTTGACGTTCAAGGTCTCGATCGACTTGCCGTCGCGGATGATGGTGATCTCATCGGCGATCTGTTCGATCTCGTTGAGCTTGTGGGAAATGATGATCGAGGTGACGCCCTTGCCCTTCAGGCCAAGGATCAAGTCGAGCAGGTGCTGTGAGTCGGATTCGTTCAGCGCCGCCGTTGGTTCGTCCAGGATCAGGAGCTTTACCGACTTATTCAGCGCTTTGGCGATTTCCACGAGCTGCTGCTTGCCGACGCCGATTTCCTTGATGGGGGTATCGGGGTCGTCCCGCAGGCCGACGCGGGCCAGCAGTTCCAGGGAACGCTTGCGGGCTTCCGCCCAGTCAATGACGCCCCACTTGGTGGGTTCGTTGCCCAGGAAGATGTTCTCCATGATGGACAGTTCCGGGATCAATGCCAGTTCCTGGTGGATGATCACGATGCCTGCGGCCTCGCTGGCACGGATGTCCTTGAACTGCTGCGTCTCGGCCTGGTACACGATGTCGCCCGTGTAGCTCCCATAAGGGTAAACGCCGGAGAGGACCTTCATGAGGGTGGATTTCCCTGCTCCGTTTTCACCACAGATGGCGTGGATTTCGCCAGCCATCACCCGGAGGCTCACATTGGACAATGCCTTCACGCCCGGGAATTCCTTCGTGATCGAACGCATCTCCAAAAGGATGGGATCACCTTGCGTGTCGAGGGATGTCATCAGCCCTTACGCCTCCAATGCATGACTTCGTTGTCGGCCCCGCAAACGGCGGAGCTGTCTGATGAAAAAGTAAACTGGATCACCCGGCTTGTCGTCAAGACTTGAACGCATCATCCAGCTAACGATTTCGTTACCTGCCAGTAATACCCGCGTGTTGGAACACCAAAGCGGCCGCTCCGAGTGCCTCTGCACGTGCCCCCAGCGAGGACATGGCCAGGTGTGTCGTCTCGCCCACAACGGGCACTGCGTGCCTGACCAGTCCGCGGCGGATAGGGTCCAGCAGCAGGTCACCGAGCCCCGCGAGAGGACCACCCACCACGATCACCTCCGGGTTGATCAGGTTGGATACGTTGCCCAAAGCGCGGCCGACGGCCAGCCCGGCGTCGTCCACCACCCGCTGCGTCGCGGAGTCCCCGGCGAGGCAATTGCGGACAATATCCTGGGGTGTCAGGAGCGACTCTTGCCCACGCCCCAGCAACTCGATCATGGTGGTTGTGGAGGCGATCGTTTCGAGGCAACCCCTGTTCCCGCACCGGCACACCAGTCCATGCTCGTGGATGGTTGCGTGGCCGATCTCCCCGGTGATTCCCACGTTGCCGTAATAGGGAAATCCATTGAGGATCAGGCCCGCGCCGATGCCGGATCCGATCTTGAGGAACATCAGGTTGGAGACGCCGCTGTGCGGTCCCCATGTCACTTCGGACAGCGCGCCCAAGTTCGCGTCGTTATCAACGAATACGGGGCAATTGAGTGCTTCCTCCAGTCGGTGGAGGATGTCGATGCCCACCCATTCAGGCAGGATGGCACCTTGGGCCACGGTGCCTGTCCGCCGGTCGATTGGTCCTGGAATGCCGGCGCCCGCTCCCACCACGGCAGTGCGGTCGATACCGTTTTCGCGGAGGAGTTTTTCCAGCAGTTGGACGGCCGCTTCGATGCCTTCCTCTGCCTGGTGGCCCAGCGGCAATTCGATGTAATCCTCAGCAATGACGTGATAGCCCAGTGACGCCAGGACCACCCGTAGGTGGCGGCGTCCGAAGTCGATTCCGACGGCGACCGCACCGTTGCTGTTCAGCCTCACGTTGGTGGCTCTGCGGCCGGAACTGGTGGTGGGCTCAGTGGAGACGAGGCCGGCATCCTGCATGATTTTGACGATGTTGGACACCGTTGCCGTTGAGAGCCCGGTCTGACGGGAAAGCTCTGCCTGCGTGGATGGCCCGCTCAGCAAGCACTCGATGATGCGCTGTTGATTGAGGTGGCGGAGCGCCGACTGCGAGCCGGGTTTTCGAGGGTGGCTCTTCGTTGAGCGCTGTGTAGCGGGCATGACAAGAAGATTGCCCCACAAGCATCCTTGTAGTCAAGAAGTGAACACAGGGAGTCAACTTTCACCGAGATACTCCAACACAAGAGCAATTGCTATGTACCCCTTGTGAAGCCCTCTAAGCATTGCGGGGCCTGGTTTGCAGGGTTAGTGCGCGCCATACCGTGCAGAGCGGGCCTCACAACGCGACGGGAGCGGGCAATGCGTCCCATTTTGGAAGTGTGCGGGTCCAATTGCCTCAATCATCAGGACGGGTCCCGGCCTAGGCTTGAATCAAGAAACTTCCCGGCCTTGAGATGAGCCTCCGGGATTTAGCGAAAACCTAGGTGGTAATGATGCTGCTATCCGTCCTGCAGGCCAACGCTTCCGTCATGGATGTCGAGGCGAACCTGCGCACTATCGACGACGCCGCGCAGCGAGCCGCCCACGCCGGTGCCGGGCTGCTCCTCACGCCGGAGCTGTTTCCCGTTGGATACGCGCCACTGCGGCTCCATGCTGAACTTGATCCCGCCACGCTGCCAGGCATCCGCGCACGGCTGGTGTCGATTGCGCAGTCCCACGGCATTGGCTTGGTCTACAGCCTTCCTGCCGTAGCGTCGGGCCAGGAAACGCACGACGGCGCAGAGTCGCCTGCAGCTCATGGCGCCTGGAACATCACGGCTACTTTGCTGGACGCAACCGGCTCAGAGGTCCTCAACTACGCCAAGGTCCACCTTTTTGGCCAGGATGAACACAAGGCGTTCGTCGGCGCCCAAGAACCTCCCGCCGTCGTGGATTTCAATGGAATCCGGACGTCGATGCTGATCTGCTACGACGTCGAATTCCCGGAAGCCGTCAGGGCCGCGGCAACCAGGGGTGCCGAGCTTCTGCTCGTGCCCACGGCCCTGTCCGCCGGATTCGAGAACGTCCCGCAGGTCCTCATCCGGGCCCGCGCTTTGGAAAGCCAGCTCAACGTGGCCTACGCCAACCACTCCGGACACGAGGACGTGTACAACTTCCTGGGCGGCAGCGTGGTGGCCGGACCGGACGGCTCGTTGCTTGCCGCCGCGGGGGAGTCCGCGACGCTGCTGTTCGCCGAGGTGGGCACGGAAGCCGTTAAGGCGGCACGGGACGAAGTCCCATACCTGCGCGAACGACGGCCGGACCTTTATGGCAGCTGGGAACGCGGCAACTAACGCTGTCCGCTATCCACCCTCAGTGCAGCCGCGCGGACTAGTAGCCCCCGCCCGTGCCGTCACTCGGGTTAGCGTTCCTGTACGTACCGCCGTCCCGGTAAACCCGGCCACGCTGGGATTGGAACGTCCCCCTGTGGGCGGGTGGCTTGTCCTTCGCCTTCCTGTTTTGGCGGAAGCTTCTCCAAACGACGCCGAGGGCAAGTGCGATCGGCACCGCTATGACAGCCAAGGTTTCCATAGGGTCGAGCCTATTCTGAAGCGGTGGCGCCCGCTGCCAGGAGATCGTCCACGTACTGCAGGGCAAACCACAACTCGGCCCGCACCTGTGCCTGGTTGAGGTCCATCTCCAACAGCTCCCCAAGCACGCCGATTTGGCGACGCACGCTGTTGCGGTGCAGCCCCAGGAGTTTGGCCGAACCGTCCCAGCTGCCATTTTCACTGAGCCAGCCGCGCAGGACGCCCAACAGCGGATCCCTGCGGTCCGGCTCCAGCGACAGCACGGGAGACAACAGCCGTGACGCCAACATGGTTCCCGCATCACGACCCAAGAGACCAGCCACGGTCCACGAAATCTCATCCACGCGGGCACTTACACCGCTTGTCACGACACGGCTCCGCAACGAGCTTGCCCGCTGGTACGCTGCCGTGAGCCCGGTCAGTTCCGTTGGCTCTCCGATCACCAGCCGCCAACCGAGTTTCTCGACATCTGCCAGCAAGGAATCGTCAACGCGCAGCCGGGTGATGGCCGCGAAACCATAGTCGGTAATCTCCACGAGTTTGGTGTCGAACAGCCGCCTCCATTGCAGCAGCTCCCGCACGGGCCCTTCATCCGCCGCGCCGTCCACCCGGACCCCCTGCACAACCCGCATTTGCGCGGATCGCGTGGAGGACAGGCTCTGCGCAAGCAGGTCCTTCAAACCGTTGACATGCTTGGTCCCGCCCGTGGCCAGCGATTCCGGGTGCAGGAGGACCGCTGTGGCCAATTGGCTCGGGGCGAGGGAGCCGCTGGTCCGCTGCCTCACCAGCAGCTCCAGCAACCCCACCGCAGCTTGCACAACGTTGTTCTGCGCAGGGGTCAGGGGCGTGTCCGAGCCGAGGATCAAGGCACCCAGGTTCGCGTCCTTGGTGCTGCGCAGCGGATGCCCGAACACCAGTGCCGACCCCGGCTGTTCGAAGCCGTCCATCTCCACCCGCGGCCCGCTTCCGGACAGCAACCTGCCCAGCATCGGTTCCAGGAGGGAATGTTCGACGCCGGTGCTGCCGCCGGCATTGTGCCCGCGCGCCCGGACCCGTCCGTCCGCGCCCACCAGCACGGCCCACACCGGCACCCGCTGCACGAGTGCGGCGAGCAGTTCGTGTTCGGGCCTGGGGGAGAGGACTGCCCGCATGAGTTGTCGGTTGGTGTCGGCCAGATGGCGGAACACCCGTGCGTTGTCGCTTTCCAGGAGCTGCGAGAACTCCAAGCCGATCGCCGCGAAGGGAACGGATTCGGGCACCTCGAACAGGGTGAGGTTGTGCCTGCGGCAAGCGTCCAGCAGCACGTCAGGAACGCCGTCGAAATAGGGCCTGATCCCGAATCCGAGTGCCGCCACCTTCGCTTCCACCAGCCGCTGCACGTAGGCGTCAACCTTCTCCGCCGAGCCGCCCTCCCCAAGGAAAGGCAGCCCGGCGGTGAGAAGGAACTCGCCCTCAGGCAGGTAGGGCGTGGGGTCCTCAAGCTCACTCGGTTCCACCCATCGCAGCAGCGAGGAGCCGCTGCCGCCGTCGTGAAGCATTTTCAACTCCGGCGGCAGTTGCTCCACGAACTGTTCCAGCGTGACGAAACTCAGGCGGGCGGTGGCGGGCTCAGGCGACATTGCCCGGCCCGGCGGCTGCCGGCTCCTGGTAGTCGGGGCACTGGTAAGCGGCTGTGGCGTAGGCCCGCGGCAGGCGAGGGGCGATCCTGTTGATGATTTCGTCCCCGTGGCTGCCGATTGCGGCGCCCCAATCGTCGGCGCTCGCCGCCCCGCAGGCAGGGTCCCCGAACAGCACAGCTGTATCACCGACGTCGATTCCCGTGGCGTCCGGGCCCAGGTCGACCATGAACTGGTCCATGCAGACCTTGCCGATCACCGGTACGGCGCGGCCTGCGATATTCACCACCGAGCGTCCGCTGATGCCTTTGGGGATGCCGTCCGCGTAGCCGAGCGGGATCAGTCCGAGGTAGCGGGGTTCGTAGGTGATGGCCTGGTGTTCGTAGCTCACGCCGGTGCCGGCCGGGACTTTTTTGACCATCACCAACGGGGCGGTGACGCTGAGTGCGGGTCGCAGCCCGAAGTCTGCCGGGTCCAGGTGATCGGCGGGGGCGAGGCCGTAGATTGCCAGTCCTGCCCGGACCATGTCGAAGTGGAATTCGGGCCGGTCCAGGATGTTGGCGGAGCTGGACACGTGCCGGAGATCGGGGGTGAGTCCGGCTTCCCGGGCCTGACGGACCGCATCTTCGAACTCTGCGACGGCGGTGGCGTTACCGGGGTGCGCGGGGACATCGGCCCAGGCCAGGTGGGTCCAGAGGCCTCGAACCCGCAGGGTCCCGTCGAGTTCGGCCTCCCGCGCCCGGGCTACCAGTTCGGCCCAATCCTCCTTGCGCGCGCCACCGCGGCTAAGGCCGCTGTCCAGCTCCAAATGCGCGACGGCGGGCCGGCCAAGGCGTCCAGCGATGCCTACCAGGACCTCCAGTTGGCCGACGCTTCCAAGCGAAACATCAATGTCGTTTTCGAGGGCTTCAAGAATGGTGGCGCTTGTCTGGGATGCCAGATAGAGCCAGGAAAGGATGGGGACGGTGACTCCTGCTTGCCGTAGCGCGATGGCTTCGGTGAGCTGGGCGGTTCCCAGCCAGTCCGCGCCCGCCGCAACTGCTTCGCGGGCCACTTCCACGAGTCCGTGACCATAGGCATTGCCCTTCACAACGGCCATGAAATACGGCGCTTCGCTGCGCTCTTTCAAGGACCGGACATTGTCTGAAATTGCGGACAGATCCACGGTGACCTGTCCGGAAAGGGCGGCCGGGGCTGCCCCTTGATACTGTGCATTACGTCTCATGGTTGAACACTATAGGTCATTTTGCACCGCGGTGAGAGGTGGCTCACATGCCAGTCTTGTGGAGGGGAAATCGAAACTACTTTGAAGGGACGTCAAGGGTGACCGTGCCTGTGAACACCGAAAACGAAGCGGCGGTGAGCGTGACGAGGCCGAGCCTCGGTGCGCAGCTCCTGCGCCGCAAGCCCATCGGCCAGATGGTCGATGAAGCCGGAGGCGGCGAGGGCGGTACGCCGTTGGTCCGCAGCTTCGGCGTACTCCAGCTGACCATGATCAGTGTTGGTGCCACGCTTGGCACCGGCATCCTGGTGATCCTGGGTGAATCCGTGCCGTTGGCGGGACCGGCCATTTGGATCTCCTTCGTCATCGCCGGCGTGGCCGCGCTCCTCTCAGCTGTTTCGTACGCCGAAATGGCCGGCCTCGTCCCCGTGGCAGGATCCAGCTATTCCTATTCCTACGCCACCATGGGTGAGGGCATGGCCTGGATTTGCGGGTGGTGCCTGGTGCTGGAGTATGCGGTCTCTGTCGCAGCTGTAGCCGTGGGTGCGGGGCAGTACGTCAATGAGACGTTGGCAGCGTTTGGGCAGGTCCTGCCTGATGCCATCAGCCAGCCCCCGGGCGATGGGGGCGTTCTCAACCTCCCCGCGCTGATCATCGTGGTGCTTGCCATGATCCTGCTGGTGCGGGGTGCACGGGAAAGCGCCTGGATCAACACCACAATCGTCATTATCAAGGTGGGTATCCTGATCTTCTTCTGCGCTGTGGCCTTCACTGCCTTCAACGCAGGGAACTTCGAGCCGCTCATGCCCATGGGCGCAGCCGGTGTTTCTGCCGCAGCGTCGAGCGTCTTCTTCTCCTACATCGGCTTTGATGCCGCCTCCACCGCCGGCGAGGAAGCCAAGAACCCCAAACGTGACCTTCCCCGCGCCATCCTGCTCTCCATGGTGATCGTCACCAGCATCTATGTCCTGGTTTCCGTCGCCGCCATCGGAGCCCGTCCCTGGGGTTGGTTCGATGGGACCGAAGCCGCACTCGTTCAGATCCTCCACGAAATCACCGGCCAGCCGTGGATCGCACTGGTCTTCTCGGTGGGTGCCGTCCTGGCGATCGCCAGCATCGTTCTCACCGTCCTCTACGGACAGACTCGCATCATGCTGTCCATGTCCCGCGATGGCATGGTGCCCAAGGTCTTTGGCCGCGTCTCCCGCCGAACCGGCACCCCGGTGGCCGGGACCCTGATCATCGGCTCAGTCGTCGCCCTCACCGCCGGGCTTGTCCCGCTCGGGGCCCTGGCCGACGCCACCAGCATCGGCACGCTCTTCGCTTTCGCCCTGGTCAATGTCGCCGTCATCTACCTCCGGCGCAACCGCCCCGACCTTGAGCGCAGCTTCCGGGTTCCGCTGTACCCCATCACGCCGATACTGGGCACCCTGATGTGCGCGTACTTGATGCTCAACCTCGGCGCCGACACCTGGGTGACATTCGGCGTATGGATGTTGGTGGGCATCGCCATCTACTTCGGCTATGGACGCCGGAACTCCAAGGTAGCCGCGCTCAGTGAGCAGGACTACCGTGAAATGACCACCAGGGCCGTCCGCCCGGAACCTGTGAAAGCAGTCAACCCATGACCATTGCCACCGAACTCCCTCACGTCGATGACGCCGGAGCGCCCGGAGAAGCACCGATCACCATGCTGAATCCGGACTTTCCCTTCAGCTACGACCACTACCTGGCTCACCCTGACGGGCTGGGCTCCGTTCCGGAAGAGCTGTACGGCACCGAAGTGGCCATCATCGGTGCCGGCCTGTCCGGACTGGTCACTGCCTACGAACTGATGAAGCTCGGCCTCAAACCGGTCATCTACGAGGCCGACCAGATCGGTGGCCGTCTCAGGACAGCCAGCTTCCCGTCCGCCCCGGGCGTCACAGCCGACCTTGGCGGCATGCGCTTCCCGGTCTCGGGTAAGGCGTTCTACCACTACGTTGACCTGCTGGGCCTGGACACCAACGACTTCCCCAACCCCATGGCCCCGGCCACGTCCAGCACCGTCATTGAGCTCGCCGGCAAGAAGCACTACGCCACCACCGCTGATGAGCTGCCGGAGTTCTTCCGTGAAGTCGCCGATGCCTGGAAGGCCGCAGTGAACGACGGCGCGGCCTTCGCCGAAATGCAGGAAGCCATCAAGGCCCGCGACACCCGGCGGATCAAGGAGCTGTGGAACGCGCTCCTGCCGGAACTGGACGAGCAGACCTTCTACGGCTTCATCGCTGCCAGTAAGTCCTTCAAGGAAGCCGGCTTCGCCCACCGTGAAGCGTTCGGCCAGGTGGGCTTCGGCACCGGCGGCTGGGACACGGACTTCCCCAACTCCATCCTCGAAATCCTCCGGGTTGTTTACACCGACGCCGACGATCAGCACCGCTCCATTGCGGGAGGAGCGCAAAGGCTTCCCGAGGCACTCTGGAACCACGCGCCGTCGGGCATTAAGCACTGGCCGGAAGGTACCTCGCTTTCGTCCTTGCACTCAGGATCCCCGCGCGGAGCCGTGGACAATATCCGCCGCGCAGAAAACGGCGACCTCCTGGTCCGGGAGAACTGGGGACGCGAAGCGACGTACCAGGCCGTAGTGACCACCTGCCAGTCGTGGCTGTTGTCGACGCGCATCCACACCGAGGAAGCGCTGTTCCCGGCCGAGCTGTGGACGGCGATCGAGCGCTCGCACTACATGCAGTCGTCCAAGACGTTCGTCATGGTGGACCGGCCGTTCTGGAAGGACATCGACCCGGAAACCGGGCGCGAAGTTTTGTCGATGACACTCACCGACCGCCTCAACCGGGCCACGTACCTGCTCGACGACGGCCCGGACAAGCCCGCTGTCATCCTCCTGTCCTACACCTGGAACGACGATGCCCTGAAGTGGCTGGCGCTTAGCGCCGAGGAACGCGTGAAGCTGATGCTGCACTCCTTGGAGCAGATCTACCCGGGCGTGGACATCGCGAGCCACATCGTTGGCCAACCCATCACCGTGTCTTGGGAGGCGGATCCCAACTTCATGGGCGCCTTCAAAGCCAACCTGCCCGGGCACTACCGGTACCAGCAGCGGCTTTTCACGCACTTCAAGCAGGACAAGTTGCCCGAGCACCAGCGCGGCATCTTCCTCGCCGGGGATGACGTGTCCTTCACTGCGGGCTGGGCCGAAGGAGCTGTGACCACCGGCCTCAACGCTGTGTGGGGCGTGGTGAACCACCTCGGCGGTTCGTCCGTTGCCGGCAACCCGGGCCCCGGTGACCTCTTGGATGAGCTCGGTCCGATCAGCCTGGATTAGGTTCTGTTGCGAGGCCCGCTTTACGCGCCAAAACCCTTGGTTGACGCGTAGAGCGGGCCTCGCATTCGCGTTTAAGCCGAGTGCATGTCCCGGTGCGCCGCCGCGAGTTCCTTGTAGTGGGCTGCGTTGTGCTTGACGCCCTCAAACTCGTCGTCCGTCAGTTCCCGCCGGACCTTCGCCGGGACACCCGCCACAAGTGAGCGCGGGGGAATGACCGTGCCCTCCAACACCACGGCACCGGCGGCAATAAGGGATCCGGTACCAATCACGGCGCCGTTCAGGATCGTGGCGCTCATGCCAATCAGGCAGTCGTCCTCCACAGTGCAGCCATGGACCACAGCGCTGTGGCCTACGGAGACGCGCTCGCCCACGGTGCAAGGGAAACCGGGGTCGGCGTGGAGGACTACGTTGTCCTGCAGATTGGAGCCTGCGCCGACCTTGATGGCGGCAGTGTCGGCCCGGACTGAGACGCCGTAGAAGGCGCTGGAGTCCTCGGCCAGCGTGGCTTTGCCAATGATGGACGCAGTGGGTGCCACGAAAGCAGATTCATGGATGTCCGGGGTGTCCCCGGCGAACGTGTAGGAAGGAGCCATGCGCCCAGCTTAGTTGGGCGCGGCGGGCCCTCAGTTGAACACTACGGTCCGGGTGCCATCGAGCAGCACGCGGTGTTCGGCCTGCCACTGCACCGCCTGCACCAGCGTGCGGCCCTCGACGTCCCGGCCCATCTGAACGAACTGCTCCGCTGTACGGGCGTGGTCAACGCGGATGACTTCCTGCTCGATGATCGGGCCCTCATCCAGGTCGGCTGTCACATAGTGGGCCGTGGCGCCAATGATCTTCACACCGCGGGCGTGGGCCTGGTGGTAAGGCTTGGCGCCCTTGAAGGACGGGAGGAAGGAGTGGTGGATGTTGATGGCCCGGCCGTTCAGCTCCTTGCACAGGTCATTGGAGAGGATCTGCATGTAACGGGCCAGGACCGTGAGTTCAACATCGTGTTCGGCGATGAGCTTGAGCAGCGCGGCCTCGGCGTCTGCCTTGGTATCGGCCGTCACGGGAATGTGGTGGAACGGGATGCCGTAGAACTCCGCAAGGGACTCCAGGTCACGGTGGTTGGACACGATGGCCGGGATCTCAATGGGCAACGTTCCGGCGCGCTGTGCGAACAGGAGGTCGTTCAGGCAGTGGGCGTCTTTGGAGCACAGGATCAGGGTGCGCACCTTTTGCCCGACGGGATTGATCTGCCACGTCATCCCGAACGATTCAGCCACCGGCTGCAGCGCGGCTGTCAGTTCCGCCTGCGTGCTCGACGTCGTTGCCTCCACACGCATGAAAAAGTTGCCGGTGCTGGGGCTTCCGTATTGCTGGGAGTCAGCGATGTTGCATCCCGCCTCGAGCAAGGCGCCGGCTACCGCATGAACGATGCCGGGGCGGTCAGGGCAGGACAGTGTTACTACGAAAGCGGTGGATTCAGTCACACGATCAAGCCTACCTGTGCTGCCTTGTTGTACTGTTAATGGGTCGCAACTGGCGTTGGGTGGACTACCACCAGGGAGCGGCAATCATGAAGACCACGGATCGTACGCCTGGGCCGAGGGTCATGTCTTACCGCTGCACGCACGTGACCAATCCCTCTGTAATTTGCGGGACGCGGGAATGCTGCTGCCGGTAGCCTGACCTGTAGCACCACCGTTGCCTAGCCAGGAGATCTCCGTGACTACCACAACCACTTCCGCGTCTGTCAGCAACCAGTCGCTCGCCGATCTCGATCCCGAGATCGCAGCAGTCCTCAACCAGGAGCTTGGCCGCCAGCGCGGCACCCTGGAAATGATTGCCTCTGAAAACTTCGCTCCCCGCGCCGTCATGGAGGCCCAGGGCTCTGTCCTGACCAACAAGTACGCCGAGGGCTACCCGGGCCGCCGCTACTACGGCGGTTGTGAATATGTCGACGTCGCTGAGCAGCTCGCCATCGACCGCGTCAAGGAACTCTTCGGCGCAGAGTACGCGAACGTCCAGCCGCACTCCGGTGCTCAGGCGAACGCCGCCGCCCTTTCGGCCATGATCACCCCGGGCGACAAGATCCTGGGCCTGTCCCTGGCTCACGGTGGACACCTGACCCACGGCATGAAGCTGAACTTCTCCGGCAAGCTCTACAACGTAGCGGCTTACCAGGTTGAAGAAGACAACTTCCGGATCGACATGGACAAGCTCCGTGAGCAGGCCATCGCCGAGAAGCCGCAGGTCATCATTGCCGGCTGGTCCGCGTACCCGCGCCACCTCGATTTCGCTGCTTTCCGCTCCATCGCCGACGAGGTTGGCGCGCTTCTCTGGACGGACATGGCGCACTTCGCCGGCCTCGTTGCAGCAGGACTGCACCCCAGCCCGGTGCCGTACTCCGACGTCGTCACCTCCACGGTCCACAAGACCCTGGCCGGCCCCCGGTCCGGTGTGATCCTGGGCAAGCAGGAGTGGGCCAAGAAGCTCAACTCCAGCGTCTTCCCGGGCCAGCAGGGCGGCCCGCTCATGCACGTGATCGCAGCCAAGGCTGTTGCGTTCAAGATCGCCGGCGGCGAGGAGTTCAAGGAGCGCCAGGAGCGCGTCCTCGAGGGCGCAAAGATCATCGCTGACCGCCTGAGCCAGTCCGATGTTGCCGAGGCCGGCGTCTCGGTGCTCACTGGCGGCACCGATGTGCACCTGGTCCTGGTTGACCTGCGCAACTCGCAGTTGGACGGCCAGCAGGCCGAAGACCTCCTGCACTCGGCTGGCATCACCGTGAACCGCAACTCTGTTCCGTTCGACCCCCGCCCGCCGATGGTCACCTCCGGCCTCCGCATCGGTACGCCCGCCCTGGCTACCCGCGGTTTCGGTGCCACTGAGTTCACCGAGGTTGCGGAGATCATCGCCACAGCGCTCAAGGCAGGCTCGGCTACGGACGTAGAAGCCCTCCAGGCCCGCGTCGACAAGCTCGCCGCCGATTTCCCGCTGTACCCGCAGCACGAGCAGTGGTAACCAGCCCCTTTAAGGCTGAACACGCATTACCCGGGCATTGAACCGGAGCCGACGGGATCCGCCGCCATATCTACGGCGGTGGGTCCCGTTGGCATGAGCCAACAGGTCACCCACCAGAAAGAGCAGATGGAATGACACAGTCCACCGCACAGATCCTCGACGGCAAGGCCACCGCCGCAGCCATCAAGGCAGAACTGACCACCCGCGTTTCCGTCCTCGCTGCCAAGGGAATTGTTCCGGGCCTGGGCACCATCCTGGTGGGTTCCGACCCCGGCAGCACCTGGTATGTGGGCGGCAAGCACAAGGACTGCGCCGAGGTTGGCATCCAGTCCATCCGCCGCGACCTTCCTGAGGACATCTCCCAGGAGGACCTGCTGGAGGTTGTCCGCGAGCTCAACGACAACCCGGAATGCACCGGTTACATCGTCCAGCTTCCGCTGCCCAAGCACATCGACCAGGACGTCATCCTCGAGGCCATGGATCCGGACAAGGACGCCGACGGCCTGCACCCCATGAACCTTGGCCGCCTGGTGGCCAACGTCAACGGCGAGATGAAGTCCCCGCTGCCTTGTACCCCCAAGGGCTGTGTGGAACTGCTGCGCCGCCACAACATCGAGCTCAAGGGCAAGCGCGTCCTGGTGGTCGGCCGCGGTGTCACCATCGGCCGCCCGATCGGTTTGCTGCTTACCCGCAAGGAAGTCAACGCAACCGTCATCCTCGCCCACACCGGGACAGTGGACCTGCCCGCTGAAATCAAGCAGGCCGACGTCGTGATTGCTGCCGCCGGTGTGCCGCACATGATCAAGGCCGAAGACCTTAAGCCGGGCGCAATAGTGCTCGACGTCGGCGTCAGCCGCGTGGACGACGGCAACGGCAAGGCTGTTGTCACCGGAGACGTGGACCCGGCAGCTGCCGACGTCGCGGCCTGGTTGTCCCCGAACCCGGGCGGCGTGGGCCCGATGACCCGGGCCATGCTCCTCGCCAACGTGGTGGAGAGCGCCGAACGCCAGGCCGGAATCGCCTAAGGTTCCGCGAGCACAGCGTTCCCGCGAACACAGCAGGGCGCCTACTCCCCACGGAGTAGGCGCCCTGCTCCGTTAACCCGACGACGCCGCACAACAACCACGGCTAGGCTCTGAGTATGCAGCCCCGTTCCCCTGAGCCCACACGGCGTCCGGGGCCACCGCCCATCGCAGGCCCCCGCCGTTTCGCAGGCCCGCCCACAAGTTTCATTGTCATCACGGTCGCTGTGGTCCAGGTTGTGGGGACGCTGTTTTCCGCAGGCCACCAGGATGCGCCCCGGCCTTTGGACGGGCTGGCGATCCTGCTGCTCCTGGCTGGCCCGGCCGGGTTGGCCCTCCGGAAACGCGCTCCCCAGGTGATGCTTCCGCTCGCTCTCGTCGCCACAGGGGCCTATTTGGTGTTGGGTTACGCCTGGGGGCCCATCGTGTTGTCCTTGGCGCTGGCAATCGTGCTCACGGCAGCTGCCGGACTGCGGTGGCAGGCGTGGGCAGGTGCCGCAATCGCGGCTGCGGCGGTCATCGCCGGGTCGGCAATGACCGGCGACGAGAACTGGGCGGTGCGTGCCTCCGCGGGCGTCGCGTGGGCCGTGATCCTGGTCCTGTTGGGGCAGGGCTTCCGACGGCGGAGCGAACGGTTCGCCGAATATCGTCGTCGCCGCGAGGAAGCGCAGAAGGCGGAACGCGACGAGTACAGGCTCACCCTGGCCCGGGATATCCACGATGTCGTGGCCCATTCCCTTTCCATGATCAACGTCCAAGCATCCGTGGCCCTTCACGTCGGTGCTGATGATCCGGAAAAGCTCAGGCCTGCCCTCGAAGCCATCAAGGCCGCCAGTAAAGAGTCACTCACCGAGGTACGCCAGCTCCTGGGCGTGCTGCGCGAGGACGTCCCGCTGGCTCCCGCCGCACGGCCCACGTTGGCCCGTGTCCCCGAGTTGGTGCGAAACGCGCAGGTCGGTGGTCTTCGGGTCACGTTGGAGGACAATGCCGACCACCCAGGTGTTGGCCCCGCCCAGCAGGAAGCCGCCTACCGGATCATCCAGGAAGCACTCACCAACGTCGGCAGGCACTCAGGCGCCCGGTCCGCCGTCGTACGCATTGCCCAAACCGACAGGGAGCTGGAGGTGACCATTGACGACGACGGCGCGGGCATGGGTGGCGCGCTCCCCGGCAACGGCCTCACGGGCATGCGTGAGAGGGCGGTCGCCTTAGGCGGCTCGTTCACGCTTCACAGCCTTGAGCCGGGCTTGCGAGTCCAAGCGACCTTGCCGACACATCACGAAGGAACCCGCCCATGATCCGCATCCTCCTGGCCGACGACCAGACCCTCATCCGGGCGGGCTTCCGGGCGCTCCTGGATGCCGAACCGGACATGGAGGTGGTGGGTGAGGCAGGCACCGGCCGCGAGGCTGTCCGCGCCGCGGCCCGGGACAGGCCCGACGTCATCCTCATGGACATCCGCATGCCGGACGACGACGGCCTCACCGCCACCCGCACAATCCTGGGCGATCCTGCCATGGCCGGCACGCGCATCATCATCCTCACCACCTTCGAGCTGGATGAGTACATTGCCGAAGCCGTGCGGGTCGGCGCCGCAGGCTTCCTGGTCAAGGACACGGAACCGGCTGAGCTCATCCGGGCCGTCCGGGTGGTGCACGATGGAGACGCGCTGCTCTCCCCGTCGGTGACCCGGCGGATCATGGCCCAGTTGGCGTCCCAAAGCCGCGCTGCCGGCAAGGTGGTCCCGCTGGACCAGGTGACCGAGCGCGAACGCGAGGTCCTGGCCCTGGTGGGCGAGGGCCTGAACAACGCCGAAATCGCCGAACGACTCTTCATCACACCGCTCACCGCCAAGACCCATGTTTCGCGCATCATGACCAAGCTGATGGTCCGCGACAGGTCCCAGCTGGTAGTCCTTGCCTACGAATCAGGCCTGGTGAAACCGGGCTGGAGCAGCTGACCCCCTGGCGGGACTCCGCCGGGAGTAGGCGGCCGCGGCAAGGTGACTCCCGACGGCGGACGCCCCACCTGCCGCTCCCGGGCAGACTCGAACCAGAGCCGAAAGACGGTTCACGCCGGGCACCGGCGACGCAGAGTTTGGATCAAACACATGTTCACCGCATTGACGTCAATCGTCGGGGAGACCACCACGCTTGGGGGAGCGGTGGCACAGTTGCCAGCCGCCGTCGCCACCCACGGACCGTGGGGCGACGGACCGTTCTGGCCGTTCTTCATCATCTTCCCGCTGTTCTGGATCATCGTGATCGGCCTGTTCATCTTTGTGGGCCGGCGTACGTGGCGCCGCAACCACCACTGGGCCGCAACCCAAGGCGCCGAGGGGGTCCTGCGGGAGCGCTACGCCCGCGGCGAGATCGATGAGACCGAGTTCCGCCAGCGGCTGGAGGTGTTGCGCTCGCAGCCGGGCAGTTGACCAGCCGGCAAACTGAAACGAGAGGGCTCTTGCAGGAATATCTGCAAGAGCCCTTTCACATATTCCCTGGCGCTACTAGTCTGCTGAGGGTGCACAATGAAGCCATCCGCTCCTCGACACAGTCCCTGACACCATCAGAATCGTCGCGAACCAACCCCGACATGAACCCGCAAACCGTCATCAGCGCCCGGAACCTCACCAAGGCCTATGGTGACCTCACCGCCGTGGACAACATCTCCTTCGACGTACCCGCGGGGGAGTCCTTCGGCCTTCTGGGGCCCAACGGTGCCGGGAAGTCCACAACCATGAAGATGATCGGCGGCGTCTCCCAGCGCACCTCCGGATCGCTCAACATCATGGGCCTGGACCCCGAGTCCCATGGCCCGGAGGTGAGGGCGCACCTGGGCGTGGTCCCACAGCAAGACAACCTGGACGAGGAACTACGGGTCCGCGAAAACCTGATCGTGTACGGGCGCTACTTCGGGCTCCCGTTGAGCTACCTGCGGCCCAAAGCCGACGAGCTCCTGGAATTCGCGCAGCTGACGGACAAAGCCAACTCCAAGGTGGATGCACTGTCCGGTGGCATGAAGAGGCGGCTCACCATCGCGCGGTCGCTCATCAACGAGCCACGGATCCTCCTCCTCGATGAGCCCACCACAGGCCTTGACCCGCAGGCCCGCCACATCCTTTGGGACAGGCTTTTCCGGCTCAAGGAGAGTGGAGTGACGCTGATCCTCACCACGCACTACATGGACGAGGCCGAGCAACTCTGCGACCGGCTGATCGTCGTGGACAAGGGGCGGATCATGGCCGAAGGGTCGCCGGCCAACCTGATCCGCGAGCACTCCTCGCGCGAAGTACTCGAACTCAGGTTCGGGTCCGAGCGGAACGCAACAATCGGCGTCGAACTCCAAGGCATCGGTGAGCGGCTGGAGACGCTGCCCGACCGCGTGCTCATCTACGCGCACGACGGCGAGGCCGCGTTGGAGCAGGTCACGTCGCGTGGGCTGCGGCCCATGACGTCGCTGGTGCGCCGTTCATCGCTGGAGGACGTGTTCCTGCGGCTGACCGGAAGGAGCCTTGTTGACTGACTCACCGGGTAAACCGATCACGACGGCGGCGCAGCCGTTGCGGGCCCACTCACCTGAGGTTTCGGCTGCCAGGGCACGACGCTGGGGTTCCTTCTTCTATGCGGAACAGGTTCTGCGCGTCATGCGCAATTACGGCTGGTCCGTGGTCCTTTACAGCGTAGGCCAGCCGGTGGCGTACCTGTTCGCCATGGGGGTTGGGCTCGCCAGCTTGGTGGACGCGAACAGCGAGGCAGCGTTCGGCGGCGTCAGCTACCTGGAGTTCGTGGCTCCGGCCCTGCTGGTTTCCGCAGCGGTGATGACGGCGTCGGGAGAGTTCTCGTACCCCATCATGGACGGCTTCAAATGGCGCCGGGTGTTCTACGGTCCGCATGCTTCACCGTTGATACCGCAGCAGATCGCCAGTGGCCACATCATGGCCAGCACGGTCCGGTTCCTGCTGCAGTCGGTGGTCTACTTCGTGGTGGTGGCCTTGTTCGGTGCCGCACCGGGCCCGTTGGGTTGGGTGTCGGCCCTTGTTGCCACAGTGTCTGCATTGTCTTTTGGGCTGCCGTTGATGGCCTACGCCGCGAGCATCACCCAGGACAAGGGGCAGTTCGCCTTGGTCCAGCGGTTCATCGTGATGCCGTTGTTCCTGTTCTCCGGTACCTTCTTCCCGCTTGATATCTTGCCGCTGGCGGTCCGCTGGATCGGATGGATCTCGCCTGTTTGGCACGGAACGGAGTTGGGCAGGGTCTTCACTTACGGCATGGACCAGGATCCGTTGCTGACCATCACGCACGTGGTGTTCCTGCTGGCGACGGCCATCATTGGATGGGTCCTTGTCCGGCGCCAATTCGTGAAAAGGATGGGCTCATGAGTGTCCTTACCGGTGGCCACAGCGCCACGGACCTTGCCCGCGAGAGGAAGTTCGGCTCGCTCTACTCCCGCAACGCCCGGGCCGTTGTGGGACGCGGGCTCATGGCGGCCAAGTCGAGCACTTGGCTGGTGATGGTGTCCGGGTTCTTCGAGCCGGTGCTGTTCCTGCTGGCCATGGGCGTGGGGATGGGTTCCATTGTGGGTACCGTGCAGGGCCCGGGAGGCGGAGAGATCAGCTACGCGGCGTACATTGCGCCCGCCCTGCTGGCGGTCTCGGCCATGAACGGGGCCATCTACGATTCCACCTGGAACGTGTTCTTCAAGATGAACTTCGCCAAGCTCTACCAAGGGATGCTCTACACATCGCTGGGGCCGCTCGACGTTGCCATCGGCGAGATCTTCCTGGCCCTGCTGCGGGGCCTGCTGTACGCCACCGGATTCACGGCCGTCATGGGGGTCATGGGGCTGCTGACCAGTTGGTGGGCAATCCTGGTCATCCCGGCATCGGTGTTGATCGCTTTTGGCTTTGCGAGCTTCGGCATGGGTATTACCAGTTTCATGAAGACCTTCCAGCAGATGGACTGGATCAACTTCTTCCTGCTGCCCATGTTCTTGTTCAGTGCCACGTTCTACCCGCTGAACGTCTACCCGCAGGTCATCCAGTGGTTCATCCAAGCCATGCCCCTGTGGCACGGCGTGGAGTTGCTGCGGCAGATCAGCGTGGGCTCGTTCAGCCCTGCCACGGCCATCCACGTGGGGTATTACGTGGTGATGATCGGGCTCGGGATCATGTTGACCACCGGACGGCTGCGCCAACTGTTCCTCAAATGACGCCTCTGTGTTCGCCGTCCGTGGAAGCCGGCACAGGCACCATGGGTCTTTTGAGAGAATAGAGCCATGCAATCTCTCGGTGACCCGCGCCCGTCCACGTCCCCCGCCGGCAAAGGCATGTTCAAGGGCTTCCGCATCGGCGGCCTGGGGATGACTGTCGTCATCATCGCCTTCCTGGTGGCCGTCATCTTCGCGGCCAACAAGAACGACGTGGTGGGCTGGGTCGTCGCCGCAGTGGCCTTCGGCTGGCTGGCTCTGGCCACCTTCGTAGTCCTGAGCATTCGCAAGGCCGCGCAGCGGGCCGGGGCGAAGCTGAGCGAAGCGCAAGCGGCATTCAACTCCGCAACCGGCCGCGCGCCGTCGTCGGGTGTTGCTGACAATGGCGGCACCCGCGTGGTCGCTGAACGCAGCCAGGCAGACGAAGTCCGCGACCTCAAGTTGGACCACTCCTTCAAGATCGTCCAGGTGCAGGTGCGTGTGGTGGACGAGGAACGCGCCAAGGGAGCCGCTGCGGACCAGGACACCATCAACCGGGCACTGGAAACCATCGCCATCACGGCCACCAACGCCCGGGACATGATCAAGTCCCCAGGTGGCTCGGAGGAGCCCGTAGCCGGAACCATCATCGACTAGAGTGGACCGGGTGAGTACGGCATTGAAGAAGGATTTCCTTCGCATCGCATCAGTCAACGTCAATGGCCTGCGGGCTGCCTACAAGAACGGCATGGCGGAATGGCTGGAGCCCCGCGAGGTTGACATCCTGTGCTTGCAGGAAGTGCGGGCCCCTGATGACATCGTCAGGAAGCTGATCGGCGAGGGGTGGCACATCCTCCACACCGAGGCTGAAGCCAAGGGCCGGGCCGGAGTAGCCATCGCCTCCCGCCAGGAGCCCACAGCTACCCGCATCGGGATCGGCGACTCCTATTTCGATACCTCAGGCCGTTGGGTCGAGGCGGATTACACCGTGCAGACCGCTGCCGGCGACTTCACCACTCTTTCCGTCGTCAGCGCCTACGTGCACTCCGGCGAAGTGGGGACGCCCAAGCAGGACGACAAATTCCGTTTCCTGGATGCCATGGCCGTCAGGCTGCCCGAGCTCGCCAAGCACAGCGATCATGCCTTGGTGGTTGGCGACCTCAACGTCGGACACACAGAACTCGACATCAAGAACTGGAAGGGCAACGTCAAGCGTGCCGGCTTCCTCCCCGAGGAGCGGGCATACTTCGACCGCTTCCTCGGCGAAGAGATCGGATGGAGGGATGTCCACAGGGGCCTGGCAGGAAATGTCGCCGGCCCCTACACCTGGTGGTCCCAGCGCGGTAAGGCCTTTGACACTGACACTGGCTGGCGCATCGACTACCACCTGGCCACCCCGGGCCTTGCAGCAGCCGCTTTCTCGGCCGTTGTTGACCGGGCGCCTTCGTGGGACACCCGCTTCTCTGACCACGCACCGCTGGTAGTCGACTACCGGCTCTGAGCTTCCGAAGGTATTTTCTCCATGACCAGTTCCATCACGACTGAAACCGGCACCGCCGCCACAGAACGCGCCGCAGCGTCCACCAAGCTGGCCGTCGGCGCCAAGCACCGCGTTCTCTCAGGCATGCAGCCGTCCGCTGACTCCCTGCACCTGGGCAACTATCTGGGTGCCTTGGTCAACTGGGTCCGGATGCAGGACGAGTACGACGCCGTGTTCTTCATTCCGGATCTCCACGCCATCACCGTGCCGCAGGATCCGGCCGAGCTGGCCCGCCGCACCCGTGTTACGGCCGCGCAGTACATTGCAGGCGGCGTGGACGTGGACAAGTGCACGTTGTTCGTCCAGTCCCAGGTTCCCGAGCACGCCCAGCTGGCCTGGGTCCTGAACTGCATCACGGGCATGGGTGAAGCCGCCCGCATGACCCAGTTCAAGGACAAGGCACAAAAGCAGGGCTCGGACCACGCGAGCGTTGGCCTGTTCACGTATCCCATCCTGCAGGCCGCGGACATCCTGCTTTACCAGCCGCACGGCGTGCCCGTCGGTGAAGACCAGCGCCAGCATGTGGAGCTGAGCCGCGACCTCGCGAACCGCTTCAACAGCCGGTTTGGCGAGACGTTCCAGGTGCCCGAAGCCTTCATCCAGAAGGAATCGGCCAAAATCTACGACCTCCAGAACCCCACGGCCAAGATGTCCAAGTCCGCCGAATCACCGGCCGGGCTGATCAACCTCCTGGACGATCCCAAGACAGTGGCCAAGCGCATCAAGTCCGCTGTCACGGATACCGAAACCGAGATCCGCTACGACCGCGAAAACAAGCCTGGTGTTTCCAACCTGCTGACCATCTACTCGGCCATCAGCGGCACACCCGTGGAAAAGATCGTGGCCGACTACCAGGGCAAGATGTACGGCCACCTCAAGGTGGACCTCGCCGAGCTCGTCTCCACCCACCTCGCACCCATCCGGGAACGGGCCAACGAGCTCCTGGCGGACCCGGCAGAACTGGACCGCCTGTTGGCCCTCGGCGCGGACAAGGCCCGCGGGATCGCCTCAGCCACCCTGGCCGATGTCTATTCCAAGGTCGGCTTCCTGCCGTACCGCGGAGACGCCGTACACGGCGAGCAGGGAGTCCGCTAAGCCCATGTGCTCTGCTGGCCAGCTCAACGTCGAGACCGACGCCCGGAAGGGTGTCGGTCCGGACGATTCTCGCCAGCCGGCTGTCACCGGCGCCGATTGTGGTGCCGGTGACACCATGTGCGTGGGCGTGATTCTCGGCTTCCCGCCTGAGATCGCCCAAGAGCTCCAGGAATGGCGGGCATCGTTCGGTGATCCCATGGCGGCTGTCATTCCTGCGCACATCACCCTGATCACCACTACGCCCACCCAGGACTGGGCAGCAACCCGCGAGCATGTGCGGGCGGTCGCCAAAACGCAGGAACCGTTCAACATCACCATCTCGGGTACTGGTTCCTTCCGGCCCGTCTCGCCCGTGGTGTTCGTCAACGTCGAAGAGGGCTTTGAGGAGTGCGTGCAGCTGCACGAGAAGCTGCAAAGCGGCCCGCTTGAGCGGATGCTTCCCTTCCCGTACCACCCGCACGTCACGGTGGCCCACGACGTCGCCCAGAAGAACCTTGATGAGGCCGAAACGGTGCTCAGGGATTACCGGGCGACGTTCCCAGTGGTTAGCATGGGACTTTACGAGCACGACACCAATGGAATATGGCAGCTACGGGAAGAGCTCGACTTTGGCGGCGATACTGACGAGGAACAGCAAGCGGATCCAGGCCACGGCGGCGGACGCTCCTCCGCTGCCAACTGAGCTGACCAAGCTCAAACTGGAGCTTCTGCATAAACGGCAGGAATTAGGCCACGCCAAGCGCTCCGGCGCGGGCTTCCCGGCCAGGGCAGGTGCATTCTTCGCCGTTTTCATGGCCAGGCTGAACACCAACCGCGCCATGCGCTCGTTCCAGCATTACTCGCGGCAGCACGGGCCTTTGCTCAGCGCGGGCATTGGCTTCAACATGTTCTTTTCGGTGACAGGTCTCCTCACTACCGGTTTCGCGATCGCCGGAATCGTCCTGGGCGGCAATCCGGTCCTCGAAGACGCCGTCATCAGCAGCGTGGCCGCCGCCGCTCCAGGGCTCCTGCAGGTCGACGGCGGTAAAGGGCTGGTGGATCCACAGACGCTGCTCAACCCGTCCGGGCTGGGGTGGACGGCGCTCATCGCGGCGGCGGTCACCATTTTCACGTCCCTGGGTTGGATTGCCAGCGTCAGGGAAGGTCTTCGGGGGGTTTTGAACGCTGGCCCCCTGGTGCGAAATGTGCTCCTGCAGAAGGCCATCGACGCCGGTACGCTCCTGCTCCTCGGCGTCATCCTGGTGATCAGCGCCGGAGCCTCGCTGATCTTTGGAACCGCGGCGGACTGGTTCATCGGCTTGCTGAAGCTAAACGAGGAGGTGGCAGCGCCCATCGCCGCCACTGTCAAGATCGTGGTTCCGCTCCTTTTGAACTGCGCGACGGCGGCAGTACTGTTCCGTGTCGCCGCTGGCCTGAAGTTGGGGCGCCAGGCCTTCCTCGAAGGGGTGGCGCTGGCCGGGGTCGGAACCACCGTCCTCCAGTTCTTCAGCACCGAGCTCCTCGCCCGGTCCGGGAACAATCCCGTCCTGGCGTCGTTCGCCATCATCATCGGCCTGCTGATCTGGTTCAACCTGGTGAGCCAGGTTTACCTTGTTTCGGCGTCGTGGGCGGCGATCCGCGAGGCTGATGCCGAATCGGGGGAGGGGCCCCGCAAGAAGGTCCTCGGTTCGCGCCGCGTAGCGCCCCGTACCTGACTCTTTTCTGGCCCCGGGAGGCGCGTATGAACAACCAGCTGTGGATCGCCTGTCTCGTCGGTGCTGCGGCAGGTCTCGTCGTTGGGCAGCTGATCTTCAACTCACCCTTCCTGGGCATCCTCATCGGTGTGGGGCTGGGGGCTCTCGTGGGTGCCGCCGTGGGTCCCCGCCGCAACTAAAAGCAACGCGGGAGGCTACGGGGCCTTGGCCAGCCCCTCCCACTTCACGGTCCAGTCCGAAGGGAATCCCGGGGCGTGCTGCTCAGGTCCGTTGTCCCAACCCGCTGCCATCAAAGCGACTGCAGCCAACAATCCGCCGTTGCCGGGAAGATACAACGGCAGGGAGTCGGTTTGGCGGTTGTGTCCATTGGCGAGGAACGTGTTCTTCCCGGCGTCCAGCAGGAGTGCGTCCACCGCAGCTTCCGGGTCCTCCAGCCGCGCAGCCGTCATGGCCATCACGGGGTAGTCCCAGCCCCACGTGCTGCCCCAATCCCAGTCGGCAAGCACAGCCGTCAGGGTTGCCCGCATGGTCGCTGGATCAATCACGTCCGTCTGCGGGAGGACGCCGAGTGCGCACAACATGGAGGGGTGGTCGGTGCGGATGGTGAACGGCTCGACGTCGATGGCCGCGTACACGTCGTCGATCACCCGTGGCTTGACCATGCCTTCCGCTACCACCGACCATTCCTCCACCGGTTCCAGGCCCAACCTCTCCCGCCAAGCGGCAGCCGTTCTGAGCCCCCACTGCCAGTACGCCAACTCGAAGGTGGGGTTGGCGACCGTAGCCCTGATGGAGCCGTAGCTTTCCTGGGCCGGCACGAGTGGAGGACCCAATTCAAAGCCGCGGGACGTGGGATGCGCGAAGCTGGCCATGAAGGCGGCCGACTCGAAAACAATCTCCTCGAACTCCTCCAGCACCTCGCGGCTGGGGTTGGCCCTATACACCAGCTCTGCGAGATAAATCGGGTGTGGCTGCTGCCAGATGAGGAAGGTGCCAATGGTGCTGGGGCTTTCCCGGCCGTCCGGACCCACCTGCTTGGGCCATCGCACGCCGTCCAAACCCTGTGCCTTGGCGGTCTGCCGAGCGCTGTCCAGGACTGTGGAGTACCACCGCAGGGACGGCAGGAGCAGCTCCACCCGGTTCCAGTGCGCGAAATGCGCGGCATGCCACCAATGCATTTCCAGGTGGAAGCGGCCACGCCACGAGTTGCACACCAGCCCTGTTTCCTGCGGAGGCAAGGAACCAGCGCAGTTGACCGCTGTCAGGTATTGCGACAACACAATCCTGCGTTCCAGTTCCTTCGCCCGGGGATCGTCCGTGGCCTCCAGTTCCAAGGCGCCGCCGGAGGACCAGAACTGCGGCCAATACTGCGCGGAGGCAGCGATGACGATTCCAGCAGTTGAAAGCACGACGCCGTATCCCGCCGCCGCTTGGAGGCCGGGCTGGGGTGCCGCTGGGGTTGAGCGGATAGAGCCACGTGGAATGCAGTCGCCGTCTCCGGAAGGGGTGAAAAAGACGGCGAAGTCCAGCACGTCTGGAGCTCCCGGATCCCTGTCCTCCGCGGACACACGGATAGTGTGTTGCCCTGTCTGTTCAACTCCCAGGCGTTGCCCGGTGATCAACGCCTGGTACCGGGAGTTGTCCAGTGCACGGAAGACCGGCCAAGCGGTTGTCCCTTGGTCATCGGCAGAGGACATGGGCACGCCCACAACGGTGGAATGTGCGTCCGGCCTGGTCCAGTCAGCGGCGTCATGCCAAGCTTCGGAACCGTAAGGGAAGTCCACGCCTATTACCAGGCCGGACCGGAGGGCGGGCGACTCAATGCGGAAGGCGACTTCGTCGCGGTACGGGTGGCACGCCGTCGTGATTTTGACGGGGTAACCGGCCAGTGTGAAGCGACTGGTCACCACGCCTGTCCACAGGTCCAGCGTTTGCTCGGCGTCTGTGATGTCCGCCTGGTCCAGCGGGCGTTCAGTGCCGTGATCCAGCCAGCGCAGTCCGATGCGGCCCAAGTCCAACCGGTGTGCGTTGGCCCGCAACCAGTTTTCTGCTTCTGACGTGCCTGTTTCCCGGTCGTTGACGATGTCGCCCACCATGTCCACGTAGGGGACAGGACCCCGTGGTGAGTCATACATGACGGTGGAACCTGCAAGGTCGTGCGTCTGCTCGGAGGGAACGGAGTGCCAGCCCCACTGCGCTTGGGTCCCCAGCAGGGTCCCCGGTGGCAGCTCGTCGCGTGCGCCAACGGGATAGGCGCCCGGAAACGACTGCAAGCCGGTCAGGTCCATGGTGAAGGCGAATTCGCCGTTGCCGACGGATACAGGGCTGCGCGGGTCGAGCTGGTGCTGCCGGACGTTGTGGCGCCGGACGAGTTTCTCGCGGTCGATGGGTTTGTTGTTACGCACGGTGCGGATCCCGTTCCTGGGTTGCTGGTTGGAGGACAACGGTGTCTTCAAGCTCCCGCAGTGGGAAGAATGCGGCCCGCTCATACGGAGTCTTGTTGGGTTGGTGGAGGGTAAGGAACAAGCCGCCGTCGAGCCTGCGGCCGATCATGCCGTGGCCGCCGTCGGTGTTCCACAGTGGTTCTTCCTCCTGGATCCACGGGCCAAGCACAGTCCCGGAGGTGCTGCGCGCTATGCCCATGGCATAGCCGTTGTCACCGAAGCTGGACCAAAGCATGATCAGTTTGCCGCTGCTGAGCCGGAATAAGAACGGGCCATCGGTGACATGGACAGGAAACTCCCGGTCCTTTGCGGACGGAACATCCAAGGCCCGGGACCATGGCGCTTCCGAGGCGCTGAAAAGGAACACCGGCACGCCCTCGGCGGTCCGCAGGTCCGGGCTGAGGCGCTGGGCCATCATGGCGCCGTCATGCACCTGCTTCCATTCGTGGCAGAAGACCATCCACGGCGTCCCTTGCTGGTCCACGTGTAGGGTCCCGTCCAGGCACTGCCAGTTTGCCGGAGTGAGCGGACCGTCGCTCCACGGTTCGAACGGTCCTTCCGGCGCTTCCGCGGCAAGAACCTGGGTTCCACGGAGCCGGCCGGGTGCAATGAATGTGGCAAACATGAAGAACCGGCCTTGATACTGGTGCACTTCGGGAGCCCAGTACTGTTCTTGGCTCCAGAATCCGGGGGACGGGCGGAAGGCTGCCACTGGTCCCTCCCAGTGGATCAGGTCACGGCTCCCGTAGCAATCGAAACCCGTTGCCTGGCCGGACCAGATGTTCCGGTCGGTACTGCCAAAGAGCAGATACCGCCCGGAGGCGGGCAGTGTTAGTACGAATGGATCCCTGATTTGGATGTCATCCAAGCTGTGCGACACGGTGGTTTCCTCTGCTGCAGATATAGTTCATGCCCCAAACTATTGACGAATATACACCGCCTTGATACGTTTCAGGAACCGTTTTCTTGAGTCTGAAAGAAGCTTACCCAATGGCGCGTAAATCTCTCCGTATCATCCGAAAATCCATCGCCTTCGTCGCCGCTCTCGGCCTGATGGGCCTCACTGCGGCCTGCTCCAGCCCGTCCTCAAACCAGCCGGAGAACGGCCCAGTGGAAATCAGGTTCTCCTGGTGGGGCAACGCAACCCGGGCGGACATCACCAGCAAAGCCATCAAGGAGTTCGAGGCCGCAAACCCCAACATCAAGGTGAAGCCCGAATACGGCGATATCAGCGGTTACTTCGACAAGCTCGCAACCCAGGTAGCTGCAAACGACGCTCCCGACGTCATTACCATGGGTGGAGCGTACCCCGCCGAATACGCAAACAGGGGAGCGCTGCTGGACCTTTCCAAGGTCAAGGATTCCCTGGACCTCTCTAAACTGGACCCGGGTGCCCTGGAGAATGGCCAGGTCAAGGGCGCGCAGTACGGGGTGTCCACCGGCGCGAACGCACTGGCAATTGTGGCTAACCCCGCCGTGTTCCAGGCGGCCGGCGTGGAACTTCCCGACGACACCTCATGGACCTGGGACGATTTCGCCAAGACCGCGAAGGACATTACCGATAAGAGCCCGAAGGGAACCTACGGTACAGCCACCGTCCTGACCCACGATTCACTGGACGCCTTCGCTCGGCAGCGCGGCAAGTCGCTTTACACGCAGGACGGACAGCTTGGCTTGGACAAGGACACGGTTCAGGCCTACTTCGATTATTCGTTGAAACTCAGCGAAACCGGTGCGGCCCCCAGCGCATCGGAGACCGTTGAGAAACTCAATGTCAGCACCGAGCAGACGCTCATGGGCATGGGGCAGGCCGGGATGATGCTCACTTGGAGCAATTCGCTGACTGCGCTGAGCAAAGCCTCCGGTGCCGAGCTGAAACTCCTCAAGCTGCCGGGTGAGACGCCCACTCCCGGCATCTGGCTTCAGTCCTCGCAGTTCTACACCATCTCGGCCCGCAGCAAGCACACTGATGCAGCAGCCAAACTGGTCAATTTTCTGGTCAACAACGAGGCCGCGGCTAAGATCGTTCAAAGCGACCGCGGTGTGCCCAGCAATGCCGGCATGCGTACCGCCATTCAGGATCTCCTGACGCCACAGGGCAAGACCGAGGCAGCGTACATCGACCAGATCGGCAAGATGGAGTTCGCGCCGACGTTCATCGGTCCCACTGGTTCAACGGCGGTCTCCGAGATCACGGCCCGCATCAACACCGATGTCCTGTTCAAGCGGCTCACTCCCGAGAAGGCTGCGGAACAGTGGCTCAGCGAAAGCAAAGCCGCCATCGGCAAGTAGCCAAGAGCAACGCGGGGTCACTTTTGGCCCGTCCAGGGGTGGAACATGGGCCACAAGTGACCCCGCGTTGCTTTAGGAGACTTCCAGGTAGGGGTCGGCCCACGCGGCAATGATTCGTGCAACCCGTGCTGCTTGGCCCTTCCCGGTGAGCAGGTGTTCGCTGCCCTCCAGGGAAATGAAGCTGCGGGGGTGCCGGGCGGTGCGGAAAATCTCGCTGGCGTTATCGATCCCCACCGTGTTGTCGGTGGGGGAGTGCATCACCATGAGCGGCTTGTGGAGGGTCCGGATGCAGTCGCGCAGGTCGGCCCGCTCCACGTCCTCCACGAAGTGCCTGCGGACCTCCATGGGCCGTCCGCCCAGATCCACCACGGCACTGCCATCGCGCAGGATCGATTCGATCTCGGCGTCGAACATGTGCTCGACGTGCTTGGGCTCGTAGGGGGCACCAACGGTCACCACTGCGTTGAGCCCGGGGATATCGCGGGCCGCGGCCAGGACAGCGGCACCGCCGAAGGAGTGGCCTACCAGCAACGAAATCGAGCGGCCCTGTTCGCGCATGAACCCGGCGGCCAGGATCGTGTCAGCCACCTTGACGCTGAACGAGCCCGCAGACCACTCTCCCTCGGATCCACCCAGGCCAAGGTTGTCGAAGCGCAGCATCCCGATTCCCTGCTCAGCAAGGCCCTTGCAGATGCGCGAGGCGGCGGGGCTGTCCTTGCCAAGGGTCAGGCCGTGCGAGTACAGGCCCCAACCGCGGACGGGTCCCTCAGGGACATCCACGATGCCGGCCAGCGTGTCGCCGGTGCTTCCGGTGAAACTGATCTTCTCAGAGCGTGACACGCTGGTCTCCTTGTGGTGCGATAACCGGTTTGCTGACGGTGATTAACGACGACGGCGCCGGTCACCATGTGGGGTGAGCGGCGCCGTCGTCGTGCTGTTCTTTAAGGGAACGGCTAACTAGATCTTGCGTGCCAGGATGGCCTGCTTGACCTCGGCGATTGCCTTGGTCACCTGGATGCCACGGGGGCATGCTTCGGAGCAGTTGAAGGTGGTGCGGCAGCGCCACACACCTTCTTTGTCGTTGAGGATTTCCAGGCGCATGTCGCCGGCGTCATCACGGGAATCGAAGATGAAGCGGTGTGCGTTGACGATCGCTGCCGGACCGAAGTACTGGCCGTCGGTCCAGAAGACCGGGCAGGACGAGGTGCAGGCGGCGCACAGGATGCACTTGGTGGTGTCGTCAAAGCGCTCACGGTCCTCGACGGACTGCAGGCGTTCTTTGGTGGGCTCGTGGCCCTTGTTGATCAGGAACGGCATGACTTCGCGGAAGGACTGGAAGAAGGGTTCCATGTCCACGATCAGGTCCTTCTCCACGGGGAGGCCCTTGATCGGCTCGACGGTGATGGGCTTGGACGTGTCCAGGTCCTTCAGCAGCGTCTTGCAGGCGAGGCGGTTGCGGCCGTTGATGCGCATGGCATCGGAACCACAGACACCGTGGGCGCAAGAGCGGCGGAAGGAAACAGTTCCGTCGATCTCCCACTTGACCTTGTGCAGGGCGTCCAACACGCGGTCCGTGCCGTACATGGTCAGCTTGTAGTCGTCCCAGCGTGCCTCGTCCGAGATTTCCGGATCGTAGCGGCGTACGCGAAGCGTGATGTGGAACGTGGGGATTTCACCGTCGCCGGCAACGCTTGCCGGGAGCTCGATCTTGGAAGCGGGCTCTGCCATTTCGGTCGTCATTAGTACTTACGCTCCATCGGCTCGTAACGGGTGAAGATGACGGGCTTCGTCTCGAGACGGATGCCCGCAACAGATTCCGCCGAGGACGCGGCGGTGACGGTGTTGTCCAGGTAAGCCATGGAGTGCTTCATGAACTTTTCGTCGTCGCGGTCCGGGAAGTCCTCACGGTAGTGGCCACCGCGTGACTCTTCACGGTGCAGCGCACCGACGGTCATGACCTTGGCCATGTCCAGGAGGAAGCCCAACTCCACGGCTTCCAGGAGATCCAGGTTGAAGCGCTTGCCCTTGTCCTGGACCGTGACGTTCTTGTACCGCTCTTCGAAGGATGCGATGTCACGCAGGACCTGCTCCAGCGATTCCTTGGTACGGAACACCTGCATGTTGGCGTCCATGGTGTCCTGCAGTTCCTTGCGGATCTGCGCAACACGCTCAGTGCCGTTGCCGGTGAGCAGGCGGTCCAGGATGCCACGGGTCATGGCTTCGGGGTCAGCCGGCAGCTCAACAAAGTCAGCAGTCTTGGAGTACTCCGCAGCGGCGATACCGGCGCGCTTGCCGAACACGTTGATGTCCAGGAGCGAGTTGGTGCCGAGGCGGTTGGAGCCGTGCACGGAAACACAGGCAACTTCACCGGCTGCGTAGAGGCCCGGCACGATCGTGTCGTTGTCCTGCAGCACCTCGGTGGTGATGTTCGTCGGAATGCCGCCCATGGCGTAGTGCGCGGTGGGGAACACGGGAACCGGATCCGTGAACGGTTCCACACCCAGGTAGGTGCGGGCGAACTCGGTGATGTCCGGAAGCTTGGCCTCGATGTGCGCAGGCTCAAGGTGGGTCAGGTCCAGGAGGACGTAGTCCTTGTTCGGGCCACAGCCGCGGCCTTCGCGCACTTCGTTGGCCATGGCGCGGGCCACGATGTCACGGGGTGCGAGGTCCTTGATGGTGGGGGCGTAGCGCTCCATGAAGCGCTCACCCTCGGAGTTACGCAGGATGGCACCTTCACCACGCGCACCCTCGGTGAGGAGGATGCCCAGGCCGGCGAGGCCGGTCGGGTGGAACTGGAAGAACTCCATGTCTTCCAGGGGGATACCGCGGCGGAACGCGATGCCCATGCCGTCACCGGTGAGGGTGTGGGCGTTGGAGGTGGTCTTGAAGACCTTGCCGGCGCCGCCGGAGGCGAACACCACGGACTTGGCCTGGAAGACGTGCAGTTCGCCGGAAGCGAGGTCGTAGGAGACAACGCCTGCAACGCGCTTCTGCTTGTACGGCGTACCGTCTTCGCGAACTGCGTCTTCTTCGACGATCAGCAGGTCCAGGACGTAGTACTCGTTGTAGAACTCAACGTTGTGCTTGACGCAGTTTTGGTACAGCGTCTGCAGGATCATGTGGCCGGTACGGTCAGCTGCGTAGCACGCACGGCGGACAGGAGCCTTGCCGTGGTCGCGGGTGTGGCCACCGAAGCGGCGCTGGTCAATGCGGCCCTCAGGCGTGCGGTTGAACGGCAGACCCATCTTTTCCAGGTCCAGCACGGCGTCGATGGCTTCCTTCGCCATGACCTCGGCTGCGTCCTGGTCAACCAGGTAGTCGCCACCCTTGATGGTGTCAAAGGTGTGCCATTCCCAGTTGTCTTCTTCGACGTTGGCCAGTGCTGCACACATACCGCCCTGTGCCGCACCAGTGTGCGAACGGGTGGGGTAGAGCTTGGTCAGTACCGCTGTGCGTGCGCGCTGACCGGACTCGATCGCGGCGCGCATGCCGGCGCCACCTGCACCGACAATGACGACGTCGTACTTATGGACCTGCATACCAGATGCTCTCTCTTTCAAAATTCAGATGGTCGGCGGAGGCTGCTCCGCTACGTCCGGCGAACCGGTTTACTCCAAGGAGGGGCCGGACCGCCGCTGTGGCACAGCCCGCTACGGGGCCGGGCAGAATCCGCCAGGCAGCTGAACGCCGTCGACGACGGGGCACGGGTTGAAGGTGAAGATCACCAGAGTGCCCAGGATGATGATGACCAGGGTGGCCGCATAAAGGACCATCTTGAGCCAGAAGCGAGTGGAATCCTTCTCGGCGTAGTCGTTGATGATGGTGCGGACGCCGTTGGTGCCGTGCAGCATGGCAAGCCACAGCATGGCCAGGTCCCAGAACTGCCAGAAGGGATCGGCCCACTTGCCGGCAACGAAGCCGAAGTCGATGGCGTGGATGCCCTCGCCCACCATCAGGTTCACGAAGAGGTGGCCGAAGATCAGCACCACCAGGACGATGCCGGAGAGGCGCATAAAGAGCCAGGCGATCATCTCGAAGTTGCCGCGGCTGGAACCGCTGCGGTTGTACTTCGGCGCGATCTTGCCGCTCCCGATTTTCCCGCTGCGCGGGGATTCGATGGTTGTCATGGCTTAGTGGCCTCCCAGCGCAAGGGAAAGGTGGCGGATGGCGAAGCCTGCGAACGTGACCAGCCACAGCGCAAGCACGATCCACAGCAGCTGGCGCTGGTACTTCGCGCCCTTCTTCCAGAAATCGATGGCGATCACACGCAGGCCGTTGAAGGCGTGGAAGATGATCGCTGCGACCAGGCCCGTTTCACCCAGGGCCATCAGGGGGTTCTTGTATGCGCCGATGACGGCGGTGTAGGCCTCAGGGGACACGCGCACCAATGAGGTGTCCAGCACATGGACCAACAAGAAGAAAAAGATCACTACACCGGTAATACGGTGTCCAACCCAGGACCACATGCCTTCACGGCCGCGGTACAAGGTGCCAGCTGGTTTTGTCGGCACTGATTAAACCTTCCTGCAACACAGCGGCGCTGGCATGGGATCCATGCGGGGGGAACGCCTGCTGCGAGAGCACTCGTAGCTCACGCCTAAATCTAGGCTTCGCTCACAGCATATTCAATTTAGGGCGGACTTCTCTGCTTGTTAATTCCATGTTTCCTGCCCGGATTCAGGCGATTTTGGGAACTGCCTGAGACGAACGCCACATGCGTGGCGTTCTGCGGGGCTTCTTGCTTGCACAGGATAAAGTGTTGCGGTGAGTACAGAAGACGCGAAATACCCGGAATCGCCATTGGACCGCTTTCACGCGGTCATTCCGGCGGGCGGTGTGGGGACCCGGCTGTGGCCACTCTCGCGTGCCGCTGCGCCCAAGTTCCTCCACGACCTGACCGGTTCGGGCAGCACGTTGTTGAGGGCCACCTATGACAGGCTCGAGCCGCTGGCCGGAGACCGCGTGCTGGTGGTCACCGGTGAAGCGCACCGTGCCGCCGTGTGCCGCCAACTGCCTGAGGTAGGGGATGACGAGCTTGTCCTCGAAAGCGAGCCCAAAGACTCCGGCGCTGCCATCGGGCTGGCCGCCGCGATCCTGCACCGCCGCGATCCGGAGACCATCATGGGTTCCTTCGCCGCAGACCAGGTCATCAGCCCGGACGACCTCTTCCAGGAGGCCGTGCGTGAGGCGATCCACACAGCTGCCAAGGGCAAGATCGTCACCATCGGTATTAAGCCCACGCACCCGTCAACGGGCTTCGGCTATATCCGCTCAGGCGCGGCCCTGAACGTCGAGGGTGCTCCGAATGCCATGGCTGTGGCCGAGTTTGTTGAGAAGCCCAGCCAGGAGGTGGCCAACAAGTACTTCGAAGCCGGGGACTACGTCTGGAACGCGGGCATGTTCGTTGCGCCGGTCGCACTCATGCTGAAGCACCTGGAAGCGAACCAGCCGGTGCTCTTCGCGGGCCTGCAGGAGATCGCCGAAGCGTGGGACACGCCCCAGCGCGACGAGGTCAAGGCCCGTGTCTGGCCAACCTTGCCCAAGATCGCCATCGACTATGCCGTGGCTGAGCCTGCAGCGGAAGCCGGGGACGTCGCCGTCGTGCCTGGCACTTTCCGTTGGGACGACGTCGGCGACTTCGCCGCGATCGGTCGACTGAACAACGCCGGCGACGTCGACGAAGTCACCGTCCTGGGCGAGGGCGCCCGCGTCTTCGCGGAGAATGCCAGCGGCGTGGTGGTTTCCGACACCAAGCGCGTCATTGCCCTGATCGGCATCAAGGACGTGGTCATCGTGGACACCCCGGACGCCCTGCTGGTGACCACGAAGGAGCACGCGCAACTGGTCAAGGGCACCGTTGACGCCCTTAAAGCCAGCGGCGACACGGACGTGCTGTAACGCATCTGCTTATACCGTGAGCCACCTCTTTGGTTGCCCTGCGTCTGAACGCAGCGTAACCAAGAGGTGGCTTTCGTTCTTCGGAGGCCGCGCATGGCTAGAGTTGTGACGTGCGCAATTACACGACTGAAACCGAGCCCACCCCTGTTGTCGGTCCCTGGGTTGACGAATTCCTGCCCGGACTCATTGAATTCCGGCGTGACCTCCATGCGCACCCTGAACTGTCCTTCAAGGAGTTCAGGACGACCGACAAGCTCGTAGAGCGCCTCGAAGCAGCGGGCCTGAAGCCACGCCGGCTCGAGGGCACCGGGCTCACTGTGGATGTCGGCGAAGGGCCCATTGCCACAGCACTCCGCGGCGACATCGACGCCCTGCCGATCATCGAGGAGACCGGCCTGCCGTTCGCTTCGAAGAACCACGGCGTCACCCATGCGTGTGGGCACGACATCCACACCACCACCATGCTGGGCATTGCCCTGGTGCTGCACCGGATGCACAAGAACAACCCGTTGGGCGGCACGGTACGCATCATTTTCCAGCCCGCCGAGGAAACCATGCCCGGAGGCGCTTTGTCCTGCATCGAGCAGGGTGTGTTGGAAGGGGTTCCCCGTATCCTGGCCCTGCACTGTGATCCCCGGATCAACGTGGGCCAGATCGGCACCCGCATTGGTGCGATCACGTCGGCATCGGACACCATCAAGATTGAACTGTCCGGGCGTGGCGGACACACGTCACGGCCGCACCTTACCGAAGACCTGGTCTTCGCTTTGTCGCAGATCGCCATCAACGTCCCGGCTGTACTTTCCCGCCGGGTGGATGTCCGCAGCGGTGTTTCCGTGGTGTGGGGCCAGATTTCTGCCGGATCGGCTCCCAATGCCATCCCGGCGTCGGGCTACATGGCCGGCACCATGCGCTGCTTGGACCGGGACGCCTGGCACAGTGCCGGCGAATTGCTGGACGACGTCGTCAAGCAGGTGGCAGCACCCTACGGCGTTGATGTGCACCTGGAACACACCCGCGGGGTGCCGCCGGTGGTCAACTCCGAGCATGAGACCGCCCTGATCGAGGCTTCCGCGCGGGCGGAACTTGGCGAGAACGCCGTGGTCCTGACCCCGCAGTCCATGGGCGGAGAAGATTTCGCGTGGTTCCTCGCGGATCTTCCCGGAGCCATGATGCGGCTTGGGACGCATACCCCTGGCGGCGAGGAGTATGACCTTCACCGCGGGGACTTCATCGTGGATGAGCGCGCGCTTGGGTACGCGGTGCGGGTGCTTACCGGCGCTGCCCTGCGGACCATCCGCGACCTGGAGTCCTAACCCCGACCAAGCCGTCAAGCGCGTTCTTTCCCCTCAAAATCTCGCTTATCGGCAACCTGTTCGGCTTATTGCCGGCCAATTGAGTTGTGCACAATTGAATTGTGCACTATCGTTTTATTCATGAGTGATGCACCCCGCCTCCGCCACCAGGTCTGCTTTGCGCTGTATTCGGCGTCCAAAGCAGCCACAGCGGTCTACCGCCCCGTGCTGGAGGACCTGGGCCTGACCTACCCGCAGTATCTGGTCATGCTGGTGCTGTGGGAGCAGGAACCGCGCAGCGTCCGCGAACTGGGCGCCGAACTAGGCCTCGATTCCGGCACGCTTTCGCCGCTCCTCAAGCGCCTTGAGGGCCTGGGCCTGGTGGAGCGTAAGCGGTCCTCGCAGGACGAGCGCCGGGTTGACGTTGTGCTGACCGACGCCGGCAGGGAACTCAGTGCCCGCGCCCAGGCCGTGCCCCAGGCATTGGCCGATGCCGCTGGACTGTCCGCCGCGGAGATCCAGCAACTCCACACCACGCTGGGCAAGCTCGCCACGGCCTTGAACAGCTCACTCTGAGAATTTTCCCAAGCCACCCATTACCGAAGAGAAACGGAACCACCATGAAGACTCTTTACACTGCTGAGGCCCTGGCCTCCGGCGAAGGCCGTGACGGCAACGCCCGTACCAACGATGGCAAGCTGGACGTCGCCCTGGCCAGCCCCAAGGAGCTTGGCGGCAATGGCGAAGGCACCAACCCGGAGCAGCTCTTCGCTGCCGGTTACGCTGCCTGCTTCCACTCTGCCCTTCGCCTGGTGGGCCGCAAGGAGCGCGTGGACCTGACGGACTCTGCTGTCGCGGCCAGGATCCACATCGGCGCACTGACGGACAGTGAAGGCTTCGGCCTCGCCGCTGAACTGGAAATCGCGTTGCCCGCCCTGGACCGTGAAACGGCCGAGCAGCTCATGCACAAAGCGCACCAGGTGTGCCCCTACTCCAACGCCACCCGTGGCAACATGGCCGTAGACCTCAAGCTCGTGGAGTTCGCAGCATGAGCGCCGTTTCCACTCCCGTAGAGACCCGCGAAATCCAGCTGGCATCCCGTCCCGTAGGCCGCCCGGCACAGGAGAACTTCCGCCTGGCCACGGCCGGGCTGCCTGAACTCGGCGAAGGACAGATCCTGGTCAAGAACCAGTTCATGTCCGTTGACCCCTACATGCGTGGCCGCATGAACGACGTGAAGTCCTACTCGGCTCCTTTCCAGATCGATGCAGCGCTCGACGGCGGTGCCGTGGGTGAGGTGATTGCGTCCCGTTCGGACGCGCACAAGGTGGGGGACGTCGTCGTGCATTCCCTCGGATGGCGCGAACATGCAGTGGTGGATGCCGCAGCGACCACCCCGGTTCCCAGTGGGCTTGCTCCCACCTCCGCGTTCCTCGGCGCATTGGGCATGACCGGCCTGACTGCCTACTCCGGCCTGCTGAAGGTGGCGGAGTTCAAGGAAGGCGACGTCGTGTTCGTCTCCGGCGCGGCAGGGGCTGTTGGTTCCATGGTGGGCCAGATTGCCAAGGCCATGGGCGCGTCCAAGGTGATCGGTAGCGCTGGGTCGGCCGAGAAGGTTGCCCGGTTGCTGGAATTGGGCTTCGACTCTGCGTTCAACTACAACGACGCCCCGGTGCTTGACCAGCTCCGCGAGGCGGCGGGGGAGCGCGGCATCGACGTCTACTTCGACAACGTTGGTGGCGAACACCTCGAGGCAGCTTTGGCCACCCTGACGGTGGGCGGACGTGTGGCCATGTGCGGCGCGATCGCCCAGTACAACTCGACCGAGCCGCCGGTTGCCCCCCGCAACCTGGCCGTCGCTATCGGCAAGCAGCTGACCTTGCGCGGTTTCCTGGTGGGCGGACAGCGCCAGCACGCGGCTGAGTTCGCGCAGAAGATGGCCGGTTGGCTTGCCGATGGCAGCGTCAGCTACGACGAGACGATTGTCGATGGCCTGGAAAACGCACCGCAGGCCTTCATTGACCTGCTGGACGGAGCAAACACCGGAAAGATGCTCGTCCGGCTCTAGCAACGAGGATTTACCAAGCAGTAGCCGGGTGTGACTTGCGCACCCGGCTACTGCTTGGTAACAAAAGGTCAACAATCTGCCCTTGGGGACCGCGATGTGCTATCCGGGTGTGTTTTAGGACACTAGTGTTGGTTCCATCAATGCGCTTAGGCGCAGCTGCGAGCATCAGTGAAAACAGAATTTCTGCCTCAGGTATAGGAAACGGACACTCATTGACCATCCGTCGTAGCGCCAATCACTTTCTTCCTGGAGGAAAATTGAAGAAACCACTGCGTGCCACCCTGAAGCGCGGTTCAATGGCCGGTGTTGCAACCGTCGGCGCAGCAGCGCTCCTGCTGACCGGCTGTGGCCAGGCTCCCGACGCCGGATCCGGCGCGGCCACCAAGAGCGACTATGTGGGATGCATCGTGTCCGACTCCGGTGGATTCGATGACCAGTCCTTCAACCAGTCCTCGTTCGAAGGCCTCAAGAAGTCCGAGAAGGACCTTGGCATCACCATGAAGTCCGCCGAATCCAAGGCCAACAGCGACTTCGAGACCAACCTCAACGGCATGATTTCCGCTGGCTGCAACCTCACGGTCACCGTCGGCTTCCTCCTGGGCGATGCCACCAAGGCCGCCGCAGAGAAAAACACCGACAAGCACTTCGCGATCATCGACTACACGTACGAGACTCCGATCGCCAACGTGAAGCCGGTTGTCTACGACACCGCGCAGGCCGCCTACCTGGCCGGCTACGCTGCTGCGGCCACCACCAAGACCGGCAAGGTCGGTACCTTCGGCGGCATCAAGATCCCCACGGTCACCATCTTCATGGACGGCTTCTACGACGGCGTCCAGGCCTACAACAAGGCAAAGAACAAGTCCGTCCAGGTTGTCGGCTGGGACAAGAAGACCCAGGATGGCTCGTTCACGGGCGACTTTGAAAAGCAGGACACCGGCAAGCAGGTCACCATCAACCTGCTGGACCAGGGTGCGGACATCGTGATGCCCGTTGCTGGCCCGGTCGGCAAGGGTGCAGGCGCTGCGCTGAAGGAAGCCAAGGCAGCCGGCAAGGACGTCAAGCTCATCTGGGTTGACTCCGATGGCTACCTCACGGCTCCCGAGTACAAGGACCTCATGCTGACCTCCGTGGTCAAGAAGATGGACGAAGCTGTGGAGACCGTGGTGAAGGACGACAAGGACGGCAAGTTCAGCAACACGGCCTACGTTGGCACGCTGCAGAACGACGGCGTTGCCATTGCTCCGTTCCACGATCTCGACTCCGCTGTTTCCGCTGACACCAAGAAGGAACTCGATGCCCTGAAGGCGGACATCGTATCCGGCAAGCTGGTTGTCGAATCGGCAGCGAGCCCCAAGAAGTAAACAATTCCTGAACGCGCCGCCAGTACCGTGCCCCGGTACTGGCGGCGCGTTTTTGCCCTGACTAGGCTGAACCCAAGCCAACGGCTTGTGGGCAGTAAAGTCCCTCGGACTCACAGAACGGTGGAGTTGTGAAACTCGAATTGAAGGGGATCTCGAAAGCCTTCGGGACCTTCTACGCCAACCAAGACATTGACCTCGTGGTCGAATCCGGACAGATCCATTGCCTCCTGGGCGAAAACGGGGCCGGCAAATCGACCCTCATGAACGTGCTCTACGGGCTCTACGAGCCCACTGCCGGCCACATCCTGGTGGATGACAAACCCGTCAGCTTCCGCGGCCCCGGCGACGCCATGGCGGCGGGCATTGGCATGGTGCACCAGCACTTCATGCTGGTTCCCGTCTTCACGGTCGCGGAAAACGTGGCCCTCGGGGCTGAACCAACAACATTCGGCGGCGTCCTGAGCATCGACGAAACCCGCAGGAAGATTCGGGAGATCTCCGACAGGTACGGTTTTGATGTTGATCCCGACGCCCTCGTTGAGGACCTCCCCGTAGGCGTCCAGCAGCGCGTTGAAATCATCAAGGCACTGGTGCGCGAAGCCAAGGTGCTCATCCTCGACGAGCCCACGGCAGTGCTGACACCCCAGGAAACCGATGAACTCCTGGACATCATGCGGCAGCTCAAAGCGGGCGGCACGTCCATTGTCTTCATTTCGCACAAGCTCCGCGAAGTGAAGGCTGTTTCGGACGTCATCACCGTCATCCGCCGCGGCAAAGTGGTGGGCGACGCCCCTCCCACGGCATCCGCTACCGAGCTGGCCTCCATGATGGTGGGCCGGCCTGTCAGCCTGAGCCTGGACAAAGCACCGGCACAGCCGAAGGAAACCACGTTCGTCGTGGAGAACCTGACCGTGCGTGCAGCCAACGGCACCAACGTGGTGGATGGCATCAGCTTCGACATCGCCCAAGGTGAGATCCTCGCCGTCGCCGGCGTCCAGGGCAACGGCCAAACCGAACTGACGGAAGCGATCCTGGGCGTGCAGGAGCACGTGACCGGATCCGTGACACTGGACGGCAAGCAGTTGCTTGGCTTGCCGGTCAAGGATGTGCTGCGGTCCGGCGTCGGCTTCGTCCCGGAAGACCGCACCGTGGACGGACTCGTAGGTCCGTTCTCGGTGGCCGAGAACCTGGTGCTTGACCTCTACGACCAGGCCCCGTTCGCCAGTGGCATCAGCATGAAGCCCGCCAAGGTCGCAGAGCACGCCAAAGCCAAGATCGAGGAGTTCGACATCCGGACCCCTTCGGCCGGTTCGGCTGCAGGAACACTGTCCGGTGGCAACCAGCAGAAGGTCGTCATGGCGCGGGAACTGTCCCGCCCGTTGCGCCTGTTCATCGCAAGCCAACCCACCCGCGGCGTGGATGTGGGCTCCATCGAGTTCCTGCATAAGCGCATCGTTGCCGAGCGGGATGTCGGAACACCGGTGATGATCGTATCCACTGAGCTAGATGAAGTCATTGAGCTCGCAGACCGAATCGCGGTGCTGTACAAGGGCAAGCTCGTGGGCATTGTCCCCGCGGGCACTCCCCGGGACACCCTCGGCTTGATGATGGCCGGCGTCGGCCCGGAAGGAGGCTCAGATGACTGAGAAGGATCAGGCTAAGAGCGATCAGACCCCCGCTGAATCCACGGCGGAAGTACGTGCCGCGGACGTCTCGCTTGATACTGCCGGCGGAATGCTGGAACCGTCCATTGTTCCGGTGTCCTCCCAGAGCGGAGACTCGGGCCACCAGCAGGGCAGCGTCATGCGCCGCATCGTCATGGGCAACGGCTTCGTCTCCGTCCTGGCGGTCATCGTCGCGCTCTTCTTGGGTGGCCTGCTGATTGCCAGCACGGACAGCCAGGTCGCCAAGACCGCCGGCTACCTCTTCGCCAGGCCCACGGACTTCCTGAGTGCCTTGTGGGCTGCAATGACCGAGAGCTACGGCGCACTCTTCCAAGGCTCCGTTTTTAGTCCTCGCGAAGGCTTCAAGCCCATCCTGGAAACCATGACCGTTGCCACCCCGCTGATCTGTGCGGGCCTCGGCGTGGCCTTGGCGTTCCGTGCGGGCCTGTTCAACATCGGTGCCCAGGGGCAGATCATTATCAGCGCCACCCTGGCGGCTTACGTGGGCTTCGCATGGCACCTGCCGTTCGGCCTGCACCTGCTGGTGGTCCTCATCATGGGTGTCCTGGGCGGCGCAGTGTGGGGTGCGATCGTTGGCATCCTCAAGGCCCGGACCGGTGCGCATGAGGTGATCGTGACCATCATGCTGAACTACGTGGCGTTGTTCCTGTTGGACTTCCTCCTGAACACGGCGGCATTCCGCCGTCCGGGGGACAATAGCCCCATCTCGCCGCGACTTGACGAGTCGGCTACTTACCCTGTGCTCATCCCGGGCTCCAGGCTCCACCTTGGCTTCCTCGTGGCAGTGGCACTGACCTACGGCGTGTGGTGGCTGCTCAACCGGTCAACCATCGGCTTTGAATTCCGTGCCGTCGGTGCGAACCCCATCGCAGCAAGGACCGCCGGCGTCAGGGTATCCCGCGCCACCATCCTGGTGATGGCCATGGCCGGCGCGTTGGCTGCGTTCGGCGGCGTCGCCCAGGTTGCCGGTACCGAAAAGGTACTGACAGGGGGCGTCGCAGCCCAGATCGGCTTCGATTCCATCACCGTGGCCCTGCTTGGCCGCAGCACGCCGTGGGGGACATTCTTCGCTGGCCTGCTGTTCGGTGCGTTCCGCGCTGGAGCCGTGCAGATGCAGATCCAGACTGGCACACCCATCGACATCGTGCTGGTGGTGCAATCGCTGATCGTCCTGTTCATCGCGGCGCCGCCGCTGATCCGGTCCATCTTCAGGCTTGAAGCCAAGAAGAAGACCAAGACACCCAAAGCGGCCCCGAAGGCTGCCCTTGCCAACGCCACCGGAGGTGCCAAGTGAGCGCTACGACCACCGCTCCCAGGGCGGGAGCAACAGCCCTGCCCGCGTTCAGGCCGTCCATGAAGGTCCCCATCTCACTTGGCGTCCTGGCGCTGATAGCCCTGGTCTTCTTCGGATTCCTGGGCCCGGACAAGACCGCCGAGATGAAGATCAGCGACTCCGGGGATGCCGTAGTCGTACCGGCTTTGATGATCCCGGGCCAGGTGGGCGGGGTTGTCCTGGGCATTCTCCTGCTCGCCATGGCGGCCTACTCGATCTATTTGTGGACGCGGGGTGAGCGGTCACCAAAGTGGCTGCCTATTGCGTTTGCCGTGGTGTTCGTGTTCGCCTTGCTGGTGTGGATCGTGGCCGGTGCACGCCAGCCGTCCATCTCGTTGGCCGGCCTCGTCGCCGGTTCGGTGACGCTGGCCGTACCCTTGGTTTTCGGTTCGTTGTCGGGCGTCCTGTGTGAGCGGGTCGGCGTGGTCAATATCGCCATCGAGGGCCAACTCCTGGGTGGCGCATTCACCGCGGCCTTGGTGGCAACCATTACCGGCAGCCCCTACATCGGCCTGATCGCCGCCGCTGCCGCCGGTGCCGCAGTGTCCATGGTCCTGGCCGTGTTCAGCATCAAATACCTGGTCAACCAGATCATTGTTGGCGTGGTGCTGAACGTCCTGGTCTCCGGGCTCACCGGCTTCCTTTTCGGCACCCTGATGGTGCCCAACAAGGAGCAGTTCAACACCCCGGGCCGCCTGGACATCCTTCCGATCCCGCTGCTTTCGGACATCCCCATCATCGGACCGATCCTGTTTGAGCAGTCCATCGCCGGCTACCTGATGTATGTTGCGGTGGCCGTGGTCTGGTTCGGCCTGTTCAAGACCCGGTGGGGGCTTCGCGTCCGCGCCGTCGGCGAACACCCGCAGGCGGCGGACACGTTGGGCATCAACGTCAACGCCACCCGGTTCTGGAACGTCACCCTGGGCGGTGCCATCGCCGGTATCGGGGGTGCCGTGTTCACGCTGGTCACCATCGATTCCTTCACCAAGGACATCTCCGGTGGCCGTGGCTTTATCGCCCTGGCCGCGCTGATCTTTGGCCGGTGGAATCCGATCGGTGCCTTCCTGGCTTCGCTGCTGTTCGGCTTTGCCTACAACCTGCAGTCCATCCTGGGCATCATCGGTACTCCGGTTCCGAGCCAGTTCATGGCCATGCTGCCGTACCTGGTGACCATCTTCGCCGTCGCCGGTTTGGTGGGTAAGTCGCGGCCACCGGCCGCAAGCGGCATACCGTACGTGAAGGGTTGACCATGCCGGCAAGCAACGTCAACTGGGGCGCCCTGGAAGATGCCGCGAAGCGGGCCATGGAGAATGCCTACGCGCCGTATTCGAAGTTCCCGGTGGGCGCTGCGGCCCTTACCGAGGACGGGCGGATTGTCAGTGGCTGCAACGTGGAGAATGCCAGCTATGGCCTGACCCTTTGCGCAGAATGTGCTCTCGTGGGACAGCTCCACATGACCGGTGGCGGCAGGATCGCCGCGTTCTACTGCGTGGATGGCCAGGGCAACGTCCTCATGCCGTGCGGGCGTTGCCGCCAGCTGCTCTACGAATTCCGGGCACCGGGCATGCAGCTCATGACAACGCAGGGCATCAAATCCATGGACCAGGTGCTGCCGGACGCCTTTGGTCCCGAACATTTGGAGGAAACCGCGTGACCACAGAAGCGTTTGACGCCGTCCAGATTATTTCCATCAAGCGGGACAAAGGGACGCTGACTCCCGAGCAGATCGACTGGACCATCGACGCCTACACCCGTGGTGTGATCGCCGATGAACAGATGGCGGCCCTGAACATGGCCATCCTGCTCAACGGCATGGATCGCGCCGAGATTTCGCGGTGGACATCTGCCATGATCGCCTCGGGCGAACGGATGGACTTTTCGTCGCTGACAACGCCCGACGGCGGCCGGAAGGCTACCAGCGACAAGCACTCCACCGGTGGGGTGGGGGACAAGATCACCCTGCCGCTGGCACCGCTTGTCGCGGTCTTCGGCGTCGCGGTCCCGCAGCTCTCGGGCCGCGGCCTGGGCCACACCGGCGGCACGTTGGACAAGCTCGAGGCCATTCCCGGCTGGCGGGCCAACTTGAGCAATGACGAGATCATGGCGCAGCTCCAGGACGTGGGTGCGGTCATTTGCGCGGCAGGTTCCGGACTCGCGCCGGCGGACAAGAAACTGTACGCGCTGCGCGACGTCACGGGGACCGTGGAAGCCATTCCACTGATTGCCTCGTCGATCATGAGCAAGAAGATCGCGGAAGGCACTGGCTCGCTGGTGCTGGACGTCAAGGTGGGCTCGGGTGCCTTCATGAAGGATGAAGCACGGGCACGGGAGCTGGCTGAGACCATGGTGGCCCTGGGGAAGGATGCCGGAGTCCACACCGTGGCACTGATCACCGACATGTCCACTCCGCTGGGCCTGACCGCGGGCAACGCGATCGAGGTCGAGGAGTCGGTGGAGGTCCTTGCCGGCGGCGGTCCGGAAGACGTCGTCGAACTGACTGTCCGGTTGGCCGAGGAAATGCTCGCCGGTGCGGGCATCCACGACGCCGATCCGGCAGCCGCCCTCAAGGACGGCCGGGCCATGGACGTGTGGAACAGGATGATCGAAGCCCAGGGCGGGGATCCCCGGGCTGCGCTGCCTGTGGCCAAGGAATCCGAGGTTGTCTACGCACCCGCTGACGGCATCCTGATGGAGCTGGATGCGCTCTCTGTGGGTGTCGCCGCTTGGCGCCTTGGTGCCGGACGGGCCCGCAAGGAGGACCAGGTCCAGGCCGGAGCAGGCGTCCGCTTGCATGCCAAGCCGGGTGCCCTGGTGCGCGCCGGCGAGCCCCTGATGACGCTGCTCACGGACACCCCGGAAAAGTTCGACCGCGCCAAGGAAGCACTCCAGGACGCGGTGGTGATTGCGCCCGAGGGATCACGTCCGGCGCATCAGCTCATCATCGACCGCATCGCCTAGGCTTAATTGTTCCGGGCTGGCCCTCAGGATCAGCCCGGACAATTGAGTCATCCGGCGCTACGGTGAGCCGGCTACCTTAAGGACATAGTGCAGGGCATCAACGATTTCATCCTCGCCGCGGCAGGGCAGCCTTGGGTGTTGTTCCTGGTGTTGGCCTGCTGCGTGATCGATGGCTTCTTTCCACCGATCCCCAGCGAGTCGGTGGTGGTGGGCCTGAGCGCCGTCTCCGGCAGCAGCGGCGTGCCCAATGTGTGGCTGCTGGCCTTCATGGCGGCCCTGGGGGCTTTCGCGGGGGACAACATCGCCTACCTTATTGGCCAACGCATTGGCGTCCAACGCTGGCGATGGATGCGTACGCCGCGCATGCAGGGCGCCTTCCTCTGGGCGGGCAAGGAACTCCGACGTCGGGCAGCCTCCCTGATCATGGTGGCGCGGTTCATCCCGATCGGGCGGGTGGCGGTCAACCTGACAGCGGGTGCCACGCAGTTCAACCACCGGCGCTTCGTCGGCCTGACGGCTATGTCCGCGATCCTGTGGGCCTCGTATTCTGTGGTGCTTGGCTACTTCTTCGGAGTGTGGTTCGAGCACAACCATCTGTTGGGCGCTGTCATAGCGATCGTCGTAGCCGTGATCCTGGGCGTCATTATCGATCGCATCATCAGCAGGGTCCGCGGATCCGTGCCGCTGGACCGGAAAAACATCCCCGGGGAAGGCGCTCCACCTCCACCCACGGTATGACGTTGGCGGCTCCCCAAGATCAGTCCCGCGGCTGACGCAGGAACGAGCAGCCCACCGGTAGCGTTAAACGCGTGATCCCAAGGCTGGGACGTAGCGAACGACGTCCCGGCCGTGGGACACTAATAGCGACTTTGGTCACAGTGTCAAGTCATATTCATCTAGGAGCTACCACCGCGTGGAGTCTTTGAACCAAATGCTCGAGCATGCAGCCGGGCAGCCCTGGATTTACCCGGTACTCCTTGTCTTCTTCTTTATTGACGGATTTGCCACCATCCTCCCCAGTGAAACGGCCATCGTTGGCCTCTCGGCGCTGTCCCTTCACAGCGGAGAGCCCAACCTGTGGATCCTCGGGGCTACAGCACTTATCGGTGCCATGGCGGGCGACAACATGGCCTACATGCTGGGCCGTAAAATCGGCCTCACCCGCTGGAAGTGGATGCGACGACCCAAAGTCCAGAAGATGTTCGCCTGGGCCCAATACGAGCTGGATAAGCGCGGAGCGGTCCTCATCTTCACGGCCCGCTACATTCCGTGGGGACGCGTCGCGGTGAACTACGTTGCGGGACAGACCGGCTTCCGCCACCGGACCTTCTTCCTCCTGGACGCCTTTGCGTGCGTCACGTGGGTGGGATACTCCATCGGCATCGGCATCCTCGCGGGCCAGTGGGTACACAACAACCCGCTGCTCGGTGTGGGCATTGCCGTGGCATTCGCGGTGGTCCTGGGCATCGTGGTGGACCACGCATTGCGCTGGTGGCACAAGTACTTGGAGAAAAAGGATCATGCCCGCGAGGCAGCGGCACCTGCGCAGGCACCCAAGCCGGACTCACAACACAACGCGGTTGCCGGCGTCGACCTCTCCAAACCGACCGGCTAAGCGGCCTGCGCTTGCCGGTGGGACTAGTCTTAGTACGTGACTGAGCCCATACTTGACGCCGCCCCTGCCCTTGACTTCGACCTGAAGAGCCTGCCAAAGGTTTCCCTCCATGATCACCTGGACGGAGGACTTCGCCCAGGCACCATCATTGAACTGGCCGAAGCCGTCGGCCACACCCTGCCCTCCACCGATCCCGTGGCATTGGGCGCCTGGTTCCGCGAGTCCGCCGACTCCGGCTCGCTGGTCCGCTACCTTGAAACGTTCGACCACACCATTGCCGTCATGCAGACCAAAGAGGGCCTGTTCCGGGTCGCCAAGGAATTCGTGGAGGACCTCGCCGAGGACGGCGTGGTCTACGGTGAAGTCCGGTGGGCTCCTGAGCAGCACCTCCAGAAGGGCCTGACCCTCGACGAAGTGGTGGAGGCCGTCCAGACTGGACTCGAAGCCGGTGTTGACGCGGCCGAGGAGCGCGGGCAGCAGATCCAGGTGGGACAGCTGATCACCGCCATGCGCCAAGCCGACCGCGGCCAGGAGATCGCCGAACTCGCCGTCCGCCACAGGGCCAACGGCGCCGTGGGCTTCGACATTGCCGGCGCAGAAGACGGTTTCCTGCCGTCCCGCTTCAAGGACGCCTTCACCTACCTCGCCGAAAACAACTTCCCCGCAACCGTCCACGCCGGTGAAGCTGCAGGCTTGGACAGCATCCAGTCGGCCCTGGTTGACGGCCGGGCCCTGCGCCTCGGCCACGGTGTCCGGATCGCCGAGGACATCTCGGTTGAGTTCGAGGACAACTCCGACGACGACGGCGAGGACGTGATCGGCATGGTCACCATCGGCAGCGTGGCCGCCTGGGTCCGCGACCGCGGCATTGCCTTGGAGGTCTGCCCGTCATCGAACCTGCAGACGGGTGCGATCGCAAGCTTCGGAGAGGGCATCGAAAGCCACCCCGTGGACATGCTGTTCCAGCTCGGTTTCAATGTGACCATCAACACGGACAACCGGCTCATGAGTGGCGTCACCCTGACGGACGAGTTCGAGCTCCTGGTGGAAACGTTCGACTACGACCTCGACGATTTGCTCGAGCTCACCCTCAACGCAGCAGAGGCAGCCTTCCTGCCGCTGGACGAGCGTGAAGCCCTGGTCGAGTACATCAACGATGCCTACGCCAACCTCGCCTGATTCTCCCCTGAACCAGCTGCTGGGCAGCGTCGCCGCGCTCCGGGAGCATTGTCCCTGGATGGGGGCGCTGACCCACGAGTCGCTGGTGGAGTATTTGATCGAGGAAGCCTATGAAGTGGTGGACTCGATCGAGGCCGGCGACTCACCTGTAAGGGACAGCGAACTCCGCGGCGAGCTGGGCGATGTACTGCTTCAGGTAGTACTTCACGCCCGGCTCGCCGAGGAGCGCGGCAGTTTCACCTTCGACGACGTAGCCCGGTCCATCAACGCCAAGATGGTCCGGCGCAACCAGCACGTCTTTAAGGCCGACGGTTCCCTGCAGGAGAGTTTCCCGGCCAGTGTCGAGGAAATCATCGTGAAATGGGACGCCGCAAAACGGGCCGAGAAGCCCGAAAGGAAGGACCCCTTCGAGGGCATTCCGCCGCACCTTCCTGCGTTGGCAGCGGCGCAGAAGTCCTTGGACAGGGCCGTCCGTGCGGGCTTGGACGTCGACGCGGAAGGCGCGCTGGCCGCCGTTGGACTTCCTGCTGTCCCGGCTTCGGAAGAGGCGCTCGGTGAGTTGCTGCTCGCCATCGTCACCGCGGCCCGGGAGCAAGGTCTCGACGCCGAACGGGCCCTCCGCGCCACGGTTCGATCGTTTCAGAACAACCAGGCCCAGGGTTCATGACGTGAAAGGTTGGAAGTCGTTCCGTAACCTGAGCCACTCTGGACTACGCTAGTAGCGACGAGGACGTTGAGAATTTCCCTCCTCATTCCTGTAATTTGCCCATAAGGAGCACATCCATGGCGCTTATCGATGCCATCCACGCACGCGAGATCCTTGATTCCCGCGGAAACCCGACCGTTGAAGTTGAGGTCCTGCTCTCCGACGGCCAGATCGGCCGCGCAGCAGTTCCGTCCGGTGCTTCCACCGGCGAGCACGAAGCTGTCGAACTCCGTGACGGCGACAAGGGCCGTTACCTCGGCAAGGGTGTCCAGAAGGCCGTTGACGCGGTCATCGACGAGATCTCGCCGGCCCTGATCGGCTTCGACGCCACAGACCAGCGCAGCATCGACCAGGCCATGATCGACCTGGACGGCACCCCCAACAAGGGCAAGCTCGGCGCCAACGCCATCCTGGGTGTTTCCCTGGCCGTGGCCAACGCCGCAGCAGCTTCGGCCGACCTGCCGCTGTACAAGTACCTCGGCGGCCCCAACGCCCACGTACTGCCCGTTCCGCTGATGAACATCCTCAACGGCGGTTCGCACGCCGACTCCGACGTGGACATCCAGGAATTCATGATCGCCCCGATCGGTGCCGAGACCTTCTCCGAAGGCCTGCGCTGGGGCGTTGAGGTCTACCACAACCTCAAGTCCGTCCTGCAGGAAAAGGGCCTCTCCACTGGCCTCGGCGACGAGGGTGGCTTCGCTCCCAACCTGCCGTCCAACCGTGCGGCCCTGGACCTGATCACCGAAGCCATCAAGAACGCCGGCTACACCCCGGGCACGGACATCGCCCTGGCCCTCGACGTCGCCTCTTCGGAGTTCTACAAGGACGGTGCCTACCAGTTCGAGGGCAAGGCCCTCTCGGCCACCGAGATGAGCGCTTACTACGCCGAGCTCGTTGCCGACTACCCGCTGGTTTCCATCGAGGACCCGCTGGACGAGAACGACTGGGAAGGCTGGAAGACCCTCACCGACACCATTGGTGACAAGGTCCAGCTGGTGGGCGACGACCTCTTCGTCACCAACCCGGTCCGCCTGCAGCAGGGCATCGACGCCGCAACGGCCAACTCCCTGCTGGTCAAGGTCAACCAGATCGGTTCCCTGACCGAAACGCTCGACGCCGTTTCGCTGGCTCAGCGCTCCGGTTACACCACCATCACCTCGCACCGCTCCGGCGAAACCGAGGACACCACCATTGCTGACATCGCCGTTGCCACCAACGCGGGCCAGATCAAGACCGGTGCCCCGGCCCGCTCCGAGCGTGTCGCCAAGTACAACCAGCTGCTGCGCATCGAAGAAGAACTCGACGACGCCGCACGCTACGCCGGCCGCAGCGCGTTCCCGCGTTTCAAGGGCTAGCATTCCGCGAAAACAGCTGACCGGTGGCTATGGTGGAAAGACCATGGCCACCGGTTCTGTTTAACGCTGGCCACCTCAAACAAGCAAGCGCAGCAACCCGCCAGGCAAGCACCGGGCATTACAGGAGTGTCATGGCTACCCGTCGACCGAAGGTACCCAGGGCCGACGCCTTGGGCTCCAGCGCAGCCCGGCCGTCCACCCCGGCTCCCCGTCCCGAGGCGGCCGGGGCAGCAAGCACGGACAAGGGCGGGGCCGACGTCATCAAGGCAGAGTTCGGTGCCACCCGCACCGCTTCGAAACCGACGACGACGGCGACGCCCGCCAAGGCGGCCGGCAGTGGCAGCAAGAGCCCAAAGAAGCCCACGGAGTCCGGGAAAGCCCCCGCCACCGGAAAGAAACCGGCTGCCTCCACCAAAGCTGAGTCCGGCGGCTCGGGACGGTCGACTCCGTCTGCCAAGGACGGGCGTGAGGCCGATCCCGTTCCTGCGAAGGCATTCTCCGGTCGAATGCTTGCGTTGGCCGTGGTCATGATTGCAATCACCATCATGTTGGCTCCTACGGTGAAGATCTTCCTGGAGAAACGTGCCGAGATTTCGGCGTTGGAGGGCGAAATCGCCAGCCGCAAGGCCGAGCAAACCGAGCTGAACAAACAGATCTCACGGTGGCAGGACCCCAACTATGTGAAACAGCAGGCCCGCGACCGCATTAACATGGTTATGCCGGGTGAAACGGGCTACTGGGTGTTTGGCGGGCAGGAAGCCGCTGGCACGCCGGGTGGCCGCACCGGCTCCGGCTCGTCTGCAAACCCGGAGAATCTGCCCTGGGTGGATGCTCTTTGGGAGTCAATCAGACGGTCGGCAACTGACTAGACGCGGCGCCCACCGCCGTCGTTCCCGCCTGGGACACGACTAACGGGCAGGAAGGTTGGCAACGCACGTGGAAGAGTACACGGCAGCCCTGCCCCAGGAATCCCGCCAGCCGTCGGCACACGATCTCGAGGTCCTTAGCCGCCAGCTCGGCAGGCCGGTCCGGGACGTCGTTGAGATCCCCGCGCGGTGCGTCTGCGGCAACCCACTGGTTGCAGCCACAGCGCCCCGGCTGAGCAATGGAACACCGTTTCCCACGACGTTCTACCTGACCCACCCGGTCATCACCTCCGCGGTGTCGCGGTTGGAAGCGGGCGGGCTCATGAACCGGATGAACGACCGGTTGACCGTGGACGGGGAACTCGCCGAGTCCTACCGCGGGGCACATGAGGCGTATCTCCAGGCACGCAACGATATTGCCGACCGTTCCGGAACCGGGGCCGTGCCCGAAATCGATGGAATCTCCGCCGGTGGCATGCCCACGCGGGTCAAGTGCCTGCACGTGCTGGTGGGTCATTCCTTGGCTGCCGGACCCGGCGTGAACCCCTTGGGGGACGAGGCCTTGGAAGCCATCTCCGAGTGGTGGACCAAGGACCGCTGCTACTGCGATGGCGCCTGGGATACGGCGGGGGAGGCCCCGTCCCGTGATCTCAGCCGCCATGGTCCGCAGGGCCTGCCCGACATTGTGGGCCGGCCGGCACCCGTGCGGAAGCCGAAAACCGACACTGCCGGCGAGCAGGCTGGCAGTGAGCAGTCCGGCAGTGAGCAGGAGGGCACCGCATGAGCCGCGTCGCCGCGATCGACTGTGGAACCAATTCCATCCGCCTGCTCATCGCGGACACCGCGGCCCAGGGAGCTCCGGGGCCCTTGACGGACGTTGTGCGCGAAATGCGCGTAGTGCGGCTCGGGCAAGGCGTTGATGCCACCGGCGAACTCGCCCCGGAAGCCCTGGAACGCACGTTCGCTGCAGCTGCGGACTACGCAGGGCTCATCAGGGAACACGGTGCCGGACGCGTCCGTTTCGTGGCCACATCGGCAACCCGCGATGCCCGCAACCGCCAGGTTTTCGTGGACGGGATCCGGGAGCTGCTGGGCGTCGAGCCTGAAGTGATTTCCGGAGATGAGGAAGCTGCGCTCTCGTTCGCGGGGGCCAGCAGCGTCCTTCCCGCAACGGGTGAGGACGCCATCCTGGTCGTGGACCTGGGCGGAGGCAGCACAGAATTCGTCCTGGGGGATTCCACCGGGGTGATTGCTGCCCGTTCCGTGGACATTGGATGCGTGCGTCTGACTGAACGCCACCTTCGCAGCGATCCGCCCACTGCCGCGCAGATCGCCGCAGCAGAGGCCGACGTCGATGCCGCCCTTGCGCTTGCGGCCCAGGCTGTGCCGCTGAACCGCGCCACCGCCGTCGTCGGCGTTGCCGGGTCGATCACCACCATCACCGCGCACGCGCTTGGCCTGAGCGAGTACCAGCCAAGCCGGATCCACGGTGCCTCCCTTGACCTGGAAACGATCAGCGACGCCGCCACCAACTTGCTCGAAATGACCCGTGCCGAACGGGCAGCGCTTCCCTACATGCATCCCGGTCGCGTAGACGTCATCGGTGCCGGCGCCTTGGTGTGGCGCCGCATCCTGGCGCGGCTGGCCGAGGTCAGCGACGGTGCCATCAGTGCCGCTGTTTCCAGCGAGCACGACATCCTGGACGGCATTGCGCTGAGTATCCGGGGAGCCGAATGACGTTGCGACGCCGCTCCCTTTCGGTTGCGCTGGCCAGTACCCTGGCTGGCGGGACCCTCGCGGGTGCGCTGCTCACGGCTCCGGCCGCCAACGCCGATGCCTGGCGTGACAAGGAGTTCTGGCTCAAGGACTCCGGGATCACCAACGCCTGGCAGGTTTCCAAGGGTGCAGGCGTCAAGGTCGCGGTCATCGACAGCGGCATCGACGGCAGCCATCCCGACCTCAACGGCGTCGTGGTCGGAGGCACCGATGTATCCGGTGCCGGGGCACCCAACGGGCAGAAGAGCATTGGCGCCAAGACCGAGCATGGGACGTTGGTGGCAAGCATGTTGGCTGGCCGGGGACACACTACGCCCACGGCCTCGCCTTCAGCATCCGCCTCCGCGCCTCCCGCTGCGCCACCTACCACCCCTCCCGCAGGCGGGCCTGACGGAATCGTAGGTGTCGCGCCTGAGGCGCAGATCCTTTCGGTCTCCACCTGGCTCGGCTCCCCGAACCCTGGCGGCAAGACGGACCAGGAACAAATCCCGGACGCCGTTCGCTGGGCCGTGGACAACGGCGCCAAGGTCATCAACATATCGCTGGGCAGCACCTCGCCTGACTGGCCACAGAGCTGGGACGCGGCGTTTCTTTACGCCGAACAAAAGGATGTTGTCATTGTGGCTGCCGCCGGTAACCGGGTTGGCGGCAACATCCAGGTCGGGGCCCCCGCCACCATTCCCGGTGTCCTGACCGTAGCCGGGCTTGACGGCGAGGGACGCGCCAGCGTGGACTCCTCCTCCCAGGGGATCAGCATTGGGGTGGCGGCCCCTGCCGAAAAGCTGGTGGGTGCGATGCCGGGCGCGGGCTACGCCGAGTGGGCCGGGACGTCCGGGGCGGCACCGATCGTCTCCGGTGTTGCCGCACTGATCCGTTCCAAGTGGCCTGAGATGAGCGCCAGCCAGGTCATCAACAGGATCGTCAGCACGGCAAAGGACGCAGGTGCTCCGGGTAAGGACCCGCTGTACGGGTACGGCATCCTCAACGCAGAAGCCGCCCTCAAGGATGATGTGCCCGCGGCGGCCAGTAATCCCTTGGGCTCCATCGCGGACTGGATCCGCGTCCATCGCCGCGGAGATCTCAGCGTGCCGTCGCAGGCACCGGTCGCGAGCCCTACCAGCGCCGCGCCCACCTTGGCTGATCCCACCGTTCCGGTAGCCAAGACGCCGGCGACCATGGATGACGCACTCCCTGCCGCCGTCGTCCTGGGTTTTGGCGGCCTTTTTGTCGCACTGATCGTTGGTGCCGCCATTCAACTCCGAAGGGTTTCCAAGCGTCCCAATCCGGTGGTGGAGGAGGCTGAAACCGGCGTGATGGAAGCGGTGGATCCACCCGGCAAGAAGTAGTTAGTGAAGATTTTCACAAAGTGTTGTACTCTGGACTCATGGCAACCACCCCTGAGCTCATTGACCGTCCCCGGGTCCTCGTCGTCGGCGGCGGTTACGTCGGCCTGTACGTAGCCCTCAAACTGCAGAAGAAGATCGCGAACGCGGGCGGCATCGTCACCGTCGTCGATCCCCTGCCGTACATGACCTACCAGCCCTTCCTTCCGGAAGTTGCAGGCGGCAACATCGAGGCACGCCACGCCGTCGTCTCGCACCGTCAGCACCTCAAGCAGACTGAGCTCATCCAGGGCCGCGTCACCAGCATCGACCACGCCAACCGCACCGCGGTCATCGCCCCGGCCGATGGCGGCGAGAACTTCGAAATCCCGTACTTCGACGTCGTTATGGCCGCTGGCGCCATCACCCGTACGTTCCCCATCAAGGGCCTCGCGGACAAGGGCATCGGCCTGAAGACCATCGAGGAAGCTGTCGCACTGCGCAACAAGCTCCTGGAGCGCATCGAAGCCGCTTCCACCATGACCGACCCCGCAGAGCGCGCCAAGGCCCTCACCTTCGTGGTTGTCGGTGGCGGCTTTGCCGGCATCGAGTGCCTCACCGAAATGGAAGACCTCGCCCGCGCCGCAGTGCGCAACAACCCGCGCATCCGCCAGGAAGAAGTCCGCTTCATCCTGGTCGAAGCCATGGGACGCATCATGCCCGAGGTCACCGCCTCGCAGGCAGAATGGGTTGTGGAGCACCTCCGTAGCCGCGGCATCGAAGTTCTGCTCAACACCTCCCTGGACAGCGCCGAGGGCACCCTCAAGCTCATCAACCTCCCGGACAAGACTCCGGCACAGGAAGTTGAAGCTGACACGCTGGTCTGGGCTGCCGGCGTGCAGGCCAACCCGATGATCCGCTCCACGGACTTCCCGCTGGAACCCCGCGGCCGCGTCCGCGTCCTCCCGGACCTGCGCATCGCAGGCGACGAAGGCATCGTGGAGAACGCCTGGGCCGCTGGCGACATCGCCGCTGTTCCGGACCTCACGGGCAAGGGCCTGCCGGACGGCACCTGCGTCCCCAATGCCCAGCACGCTCTTCGCCAGGCCAAGAAGCTCGCCAAGAACCTGTGGGCTTCCCGCTGGGACAAGCCGCTGCACGACTACAAGCACAAGAACCTTGGTGCTGTGGCCGGCTTCGGCGAGTGGAAGGGTGTTGCAAACATCAACCTGCTCGGCCGTATCGGCCTCAAGGGCGGCCTCGCCTGGCTGGCACACCGTGGTTACCACGGCATGGCGATGCCCACCGTGGAGCGCAAGTTCCGCGTGGTCTTCGGCTGGATCCTGGCCTTCTTCGCAGGCCGCGACACCACGCAGCTGATCGACCTCGACAACCCGCGCGGTGCCTTCGTGGCCGCAGCAACGCCGGCCCCGAAGCCTGCAGCTGCCCCGGCACCCGCCGAAGCCAAGCCTGCTGCCGAGGAAACCAAGACTCCGGTAACGGCTGACGCCAAGTAGTACACGCACGACGGCGGCCACCCCCTTAGCGGGAGTGGCCGCCGTCGGCGTTTAAGCGGTCGCGATTTCGCGGCCCCTAGACTGGTGGCATGCCCGGTGAATCCGACCTGAAAACCCTCCTGCAGTCCCTCCATCCCGTGGTCCGCGACGGTGAGTACGTGTACGCGCTGTGGCCGCACGGGCGTCCCCTGGAGGGCGGGGTGGAGGCGGCCGTGCGTGAGGCCGAAGGGCTGACCGTCGTCCTGCGAAGGGACGAGGCCGATCGCCTGGGCCTCACCTACGATTTCGTGGCCTCGTGGATCACCCTCCAGGTCCACTCCGCCCTCGAAGCCGTAGGTCTCACAGCAGCTGTCAGCGCGGCCCTGACGCACGCGGGAATCAGCTGCAACGTCCTTGCTGGATTCCACCACGACCACCTGTTGGTGGCGGTTGCTGATACGGGCCGTGCCATGGAGTTGCTCCAGTTGCTGTCCAGGGGAGTGGTGCTGCGTTCGGAAAGGCCGGGGGACAGGGCCGAGATCCTGGACCTGACGGCCCGCGCATTCTCCGTCTCTCCCGTGACGGGTGAGCCGGTGGAGGGAACGCCCGTTGAGGTTGGCTTGCTGCGGGAGCTTTTCGAATGCAGCGGATATATTCCCGAACTCAGCATTGTTGCTGAAATCGGTGGGGAGATCGTGGGTCACGCCATCTCAACCAGGGCTTGGATCGACGGCCTGCCGGTCCTGGGTTTGGGCCCCATTGGTGTGCTGCCCACGTTCCAACGGCGCGGCGTCGGATCGGCGTTGATGCGTGAAACGACAGCGCGGGCAACAGCCCTGGGGGAGCGCGGTATAGCGTTGCTCGGCAGCACCGCCTACTACCCTCGTTTCGGTTACGTGCCGGCCTCGTCACTGGGCGTTGAAGCGCCGGAGGCGGCGTGGGGCGCGCACTTCCAGTTGCTCCCCTTGCCGGAATGGCCCGACGGCGTTCGGGGCACCTTCCGCTACGCCGAACCCTTCAACAGGCTGTAGCTGGGATACCATGGTGCGGGCGCCCCAGTAGCCCAATTGGCAGAGGCAGCGGACTTAAAATCCGCGTGTTGTGGGTTCGAGTCCCACCTGGGGCACGGCGGAAGGTGAGAGCTGTTTCTCCCTTCCGCGGACGCGGGTGCCGGGTTCGGCGCCATTTCCCAGCAACCTCGTAGATTTCCCACAGGCAACGAGTGTTATAGGGATGTGACCTGAATCACTTATGTTCGCCGATCAATTGCATTAGTTTGAGTCTTAATCAGGAACACCTGAGTAATCGCATCAAAGGCAGTTCGCACCTTTCGATCGAGGAGACAACGAATGTTTGATCTTTCCCCAGCGGCGCCCCGAGCCGCCAAGCTAACCGCGCTTGGCATTGGGGTCGCTCTCTTGGCCACAGCTTGTGGTGGGTCTTCGACGCCAACACAAACTGGGTCTTCATCCGCCGCGGCCGCAGCAGGAATCTCCTGCCCGGCGCCCAGCGCGGGGGCGGGAGCCGGCAACAGCGCGGCTGCCACCAACTCTGGACCTGTACCTCCCTCGACCACTACCACTTCCACGCCGCTTAAGCTTGGATCGCTCCTGCCGACAACGGGGTCGCTGGCGTTCCTTGGCCCACCGGAAATCGCCGGTGTGAACCTCGGCATCAAGGAAGTCAACGATGCCGGCGGTGTCCTGGGTGCTCCCGTATCCGTGGTCCACCGCGACTCCGGTGACACCAAGACCGACATCGCCACGCAGTCCACCACGGCACTCCTTGGACAGGGTGTCAGCGCCATTATCGGCGCAGCCTCCTCCGGCGTTTCCAAGACCGTCATCAACCAGATCACCGGTGCCGGTGTCATCCAGTTCTCGCCTGCGAACACGTCGCCTGACTTCACAACGTGGGACGACAAGGGCCTCTACTGGCGTACTGCGCCGTCCGACGTCCTGCAGGGCAAGGTGCTCGGCAACTACATGGCCACCTGTGGAGCCCAGACCGTTGGCATGATCGTCCTCAACGACGCTTACGGAACGGGCCTGCAGAAGAACGTCAAGGAAGCCTTCGAGGCGGCCGGCGGAAAGGTTGTGGCTGAGGAACTCTTCAACGAAGGTGACTCGCAGTTCAGCAGCCAGGTGGACAAGGTACTGGCCGCCAAGCCGGACGCCATCGCATTGATCACCTTCGACCAGGCCAAGAGCATCGTCCCGCTGATCACCGGCAAGGGCATCAAGCCCACGCAGCTGTTCATGGTCGACGGCAACACCTCTGATTACAGCAAGGACTTCCAGCCGGGCACCTTGAAGGGCGCGCAGGGAACCATTCCCGGCACGTTCGCCAAGGATGACTTCAAGAAGAAGCTCCTGGCAATCGACCCGGCCCTGAAGGATTACAGCTACGCAGGTGAATCCTACGACGCCGTGAACCTGATCGCCCTGGCCTCCGAGGCGGCCAAGAGCACCAAGGGCACCGACATCGCAGCCAAGCTGAAGGAAGTTTCTGAAGGCGGCGAGAAGTGCAACAGCTACGCAGCCTGCGTTACCTTGCTCCGCCAGGGCAAGGACATCGACTACGACGGCCAGTCCGGTCCAGTCACGTTCTCCGACGCCGGTGACCCCACCGAGGCGTACATCGGTATCTACCAGTACCAGGATGACAACACCTACAAGCCGGTCCGCGAAGAGTTCGGCAAGCTCTAAGCTCTGAGACGGTAGCAAACGCAACAGGTCCCCTTCCTCCCGGAGGAAGGGGACCTGTTCCCGTTAAGCCATCGTGAGGACTCTTTCCACCATGGCGACTCCCTGCTGTTCAAAGGATTCGTCACCTATGCTGTGAGCCCAGACCACCGTTCCCACTGCTTGGTCGAGGTTTTCGAGCCGCCATGCAGAGACCTCCTCAGGGCTTGTGACTGCCCTTCCCAAACCTTCCTGAAAGGCTGTGGCCAAGGCTGCATCCGCCAGGAACTGTTGGTGGGTGAGCCGGACCAGATCGTGTACCCACGGGCGCAGGTCGGCACGGCCGAAGTCTATGACTTTCACCTCGCCGTCGTCGTACAGCCAGTTCCTTGGTTGGTAGTCACCGTGACTGGTCACCAACTCAACCGGTGAAAGCTCGACGGCGGCAACCTCCTCTGTCAGGCGGCGTACCAGGTCTTCAGCCAGGAGGCCCTGCGCTTTGCCGATCACCGCTCTGGTTCTGGCCGCCAGCGAACGCATGTAACTCCGGGAGACCCCGGCCGGACTATGCAGCCGTGCCAGAAGCGCTCCGGCCTGCCGGTAGGTATCGGGAATGTGCTCCGCCGGACTCCCTGCCACCAGAATGCCCGGCAAGAAGCGCGTCACCAGAAGGCGGGCGTCCGTGGAAGCGTGTACAAGTGAAGGGACGCGGCCTTCCAGACCTGGCATTCCACGGGAATAGGCTGCGATTTCCCGGCGGACGTGGTGGCTGGTTTGGCTGGCCTTGACGATGAAACGCCCGCCATCCGGGGTGCCGAGCTGCAGGACCGTGGTGTCCTGCATGGGCCAGGAGTGGTCGCTGATGACCTCGAAGGGGCCCAGCCACGAGGACAGAAGCCGCTGCTGCTCCTCGCTGATCCCGTCTTTCACCAATCCAGCATGCCACGGGTTGCTGGCGACGCGGGTTGTGAGGCCTGCTCTGCGCGCCATGAGGGGAGTATGGGGCGCAGAGCGGGCCCCACAACAAAGCGTGGGCCCCGGCTCAGTAACCGAGCTGGGGCCCACGTGGTGTTGGAGCGTCGTGGATCTACTAGACCTCGTCCGCCAGGGTGCCCAGGTACAGCTGGATCACCTTGGGGTCCTTCATGAGCTCACGGCCCGTACCCGTGTACGCGTCCTTTCCTTGGTCCAGGACGTAGCCGCGATCGCAGATCTGAAGGCAGCGGCGTGCGTTCTGTTCCACCATGATCACGGAGACGCCGGCACGGTTGATCTCGTGGACGCGCAGGAACGTCTCGTCCTGCTTGACGGGGGAGAGACCGGCCGACGGCTCATCCAGCAGCAACACCGCCGGGTCCATCATGAGGGCCCTTCCCATGGCCACCATCTGGCGTTCGCCACCCGAAAGGGACCCGGCGCGTTGTGCGCGCCGCTTGCCCAGTTCCGGGAACAGGCTGGTGACAAAGTCGAAGCGCTCGGCGAAGACCTTGGGCCGCTGGAACATGCCCATCTGGAGGTTCTCTTCGATGGTCAAGGTAGCGAAGACGTTGTTGGTCTGCGGAACGAAGCCCACGCCCTGGGTCACCAGCTTGTTGGCCTTCAACCCGGTGAGGTCCTGCCCGCGGACCACAACGGTGCCGGAGTGTACCTTCACCAGGCCGAACATGGCCTTGAGCAGGGTGGACTTGCCGGCGCCGTTAGGGCCGATAATGCCGATCAGCTCGCCCTTGCGTGCTTCGATGCTACAGCCGTTGAGGATGTTGACGCCCGGGATGTAGCCCGCCACCAGGTTGGTGACTTTGACGACGGAATCGCTTGCCGGGGCGGCTGCCGAGGCGGGCATTGCAGCGGGACTGCTCATTTCCCGTCCTCCTTCTTGGGTTCTTCGATGTCGGACAGAATGCCGGCATCTTCCGTTCCGACAACCGACTCGTCATCGGCTACGAGTTCCGCTTCGAGTTCCTTGATGCCTTCAGCGTCGCCAAGATCGACGTCGTGGTGGGCGCCAAGGTAGGCGTCGATGACGGCGGGATTCTTCATCACTTCTCCCGGAGGTCCCTCAGCCACCACCTTGCCTTCGGCCATGACCACCACCCAGTCCGCGATGTGGCGGACCATGTTCATGTCGTGCTCAACGAAGAGGACAGTCATGCCTTCAGCTTTGAGGTTCTTGATGTGGTCCAACAGCGACTGTGTCAGTGCCGGGTTCACGCCTGCCATGGGCTCGTCGAGCATCACCAGCTTGGGCCGGACCATCAATGAGCGTGCCATTTCCAGGAGCTTGCGCTGGCCGCCGGAGAGCGACGCAGCGTAGTCGTCCTTCTTGGCGTCAAGCTTGAACTTCTGCAGCAGGACGTCAGCCTGTGCGGTAATGTCCCGTTCCCGGCCACCCCACATGCCTTTGAACAGGGCCTTGGAAAGCCGTTCGCCAGGCTGGTCGGCAGCGCCGAGGCGCATGTTTTCCATGACGGTCAACTTGCCCATGACCTTGGTCAGCTGGAACGTGCGGACCATGCCCATGCGGGCCACCTTGTAGGAAGACACCCCGGCGAGACTGTTGCCTTCAAACTGCCACTTGCCCGAGTTGGGTGTGTCGAAACCGGTCAGCAGGTTGAACAGCGTGGTCTTGCCTGCACCGTTGGGCCCAATCAGGGCCGTGATCTTATGGCGGGGAATTTCGAGGTACTCGACGTCCACGGCGTTGATGCCGCCAAAGGAACGGGTAACGCCCTCTGCCACCACGATCGGGTCACGCTTCTTGCAGCCGGGCAGGTTCTCCCCGACGGCGATCGGCCGCGAATCGGTCATGTAGTCGATGTCTTGTTCGTTCATTTCACTCATGCGAATGCAAGCTCCTTCTTATTGCCGAAGACGCCTTGCGGGCGGAAGATCATCAGGAGCATCAGTGCCACACCCACCAGGATGTAGCGGAGCTGGCCTGCCTGGACAGTGGTCAGCCACGTGATGACCCCCGATTCGATGAGGCCGTAAAGAAGGCTCTGGGTCAGCGAGAGCACTACCCAGAAGATCATGGCTCCAATGACCGGCCCCAGGACAGTGGCCATGCCACCGAGCAGGAGGCAGGTCCACAGGAAGAACGTCAGCTCGGTGCCGTAGTTGGATGGTTGGACAGCGCCGCGGGGCAGGGTGAAGATCATGCCGGCAAGTGCGCCGAGCACACCGCCAATGACCAGCGCCTGCATCTTGTAGGAGTAGACGTTCTTACCGAGTGATCGAACGGCGTTCTCGTCTTCCCGGATACCCTTCAGTACGCGGCCCCAGGGGCTGCGCATGAGGAGCCAAACCAGCAGGCAGCAAACGATGACCAAGGCCCAACCCACCACGCGGATGAAGAAGTCCCTGTTGTTCATGCCCATGTAGGAGCCTTCGGGGAATGGATTCATGGCGTAGAAATCGCCCTCGAAGGCGGCCAGGCCGTTTGCCGAACCAGTGACGCTGGTCAGCTGGTTGGTGGTGACGACGTACCGGACGATTTCCGCGGACGCGATGGTCACGATGGCCAGATAGTCGGCCCGTAGCCTCAGAGTCGGGATGCCGAGGATGAAGGCGAAGATCACCGAACACAGGATGGCGATCAGCAGGCCGATGAAGAACGGAGCCTTGAACGTCAGGGTGGAGATGGCAAAGCCGTAAGCACCCACGGCCATGAAACCTGCCTGGCCGAAGTTCAGCAGGCCTGAGTAGCCGAAGTGGACCGCAAGGCCCAAAGCGGCAAGCGCGTAGGCCGCCGTCGTCGGACTGAAAAGTTCGCCAAGGGCGCTGGAGAGAATAAATCCGAAATCCATGGCCCGCTCCTAACCCACACGCTCACGCCGGCCGAGGATACCCTGCGGTCGGAACAGAAGGACAACAATCATGATGAACAGGGCACCGACGTATTTGAGGTCGGCGGGGAGGCCGAAGACGGTTGTCAGTTCCACGAAGACGCCGACGACGATCGAGCCGATCAGTGCGCCGAAGACAGTTCCCAGGCCGCCCAGGGTCACGCCGGCGAAGATGAGAAGCAGGATCTGCGAGCCCATGTCGAAGGTGACGCCTGGCCGGTAGTACGCCCACAGGATGCCGCCGAGGGAAGCAAGGACACCGCCAACGATCCACACAAGCCTGATCACGGAGTCGACGTCGATGCCGGATGCCGCTGCCAGTGCGGGGTTGTCCGCCACAGCGCGTGTTGCTTTGCCGAGGCGCGTTTTCAGCAGGACGATGCCCACCAGTGCGATGACCACGGCACTGATGATCAGTGACCAAAGGTTGTTCGGCGTGATGGACACGGGGCCGATCTGGATCTCGGCACTTTGGGCTCCGGGCAGCTGCTGTGTGGCACCGCCGAAGAAGAACTGGATGACATACCGGATTGCCAAGGCAAGGCCGATGCTGACGATCATCATGGGGACAAGGCCTGAGCCACGTTTACGCAGCGGGCGCCACAGTCCAGCGTCCTGGACGTAGCCGAAGACTCCGCCGCCGACCAGTGCCAGCAGGATGGCCAACCAGAAGGGCAGACCCATGCCGTTGAACATGAACACCAAGACCGCGCCCAGTGTGACCATCTCGCCGTGGGCGAAGTTGGTGAGGCCGGTGGTTCCGAAGATCAGGGAAAGGCCAACAGCGGCAAGGGCCAGGAGCAAGCCGAAGCTCAGGCCTGCGACGAGGCGGTTGAGCAGGTTCTGGCCGAAGTCCTGTTGCTGGATCACAATGCCTTTGCCGAAGGCGAAGATCACCGACAGGTTGGAGGTCTGGCTGAAGGTGACATCGCGGGGATTGTCCTGGCCTTCAGCGAGCTTGATGCCGTCCGGCAGGGTGGAAGTGTCCAGCTCTACCCTGTAAGTGCCCTGGACCGGGACGCCGATGCTCCAGGCACCGTTGGCTCCTGAAGTGGCTTCGCCCTGGAAGCCATTGCCTGAGGCCTTGATTTTGACGCCGGGTATGGGTGCCCGGGCATCATCGCGGAGGAATCCGCTGATGTTGTTTTGGAAATTTGTTGCTGATGGCGAAGGCGAGGGGGTGGTTGCCTCCGCCGCGGGGGCGGCGATCAACAGAACAGCAATGAGGGAAGCGAAAAGCGCCCCCACTACTCTCTGCAGTCCCTTGGACCGTCTGATGGACGGGTCGCGCAGTGTGCTTCTCAAAATGGAAACCTCCACAGTGGGGGTGGTCCCGGCTGCGCCATTGCGGCCGGTGCGAACGGTCATGGGGCTTGTGAATAACTCTTTGCCTAGCTGCCTCGATGTGATCTAAGTCACCCATGTGTGGCCTATGTTACCGCTCGTGGGGAGTAATGAATGCCCAGTTCGGCGGTGCGAAGATCGCGATCAGGTAACAACTGTGAAGCTGGAGGCAACAAGCAATGTAGCGCTTCTTAAGTAAACCTTTGTTGTTTGACGGTGCTACTAAACGTTCGGACGAACGCCTACGCCCATCACTGTTCCAATTCCGTGTCACGGTTGTGTTTCGGCCTCGTGAACAAGGGAACTTTCGCTGCCGGCCGGGCGTGGTAATTGGTACCGTGAACTATCACTCAGCCCTTTTTCAGGAGGACACCCGTAATGGCACTTGGCGGAAACCCAGTCTTCAACGGAAAGAATTTCCGTGGAGCAAAGCAGGCCCCGCCTGTACCGCAAAATCCCTACGGCCAGCAGTTTAACCAAGCCGGTCGAGCGCCCTCGCAGGTCATGGATGGCCAAGCCGCATGGTCGGCCCAGCAGCAGAACATGACCAACGAGCAGCTGCAGCAGATGTACAACCAGCCCTCGGCCGGCCCCGCCGACACCGGGCGCATGACGTATGACGACGTCATCATGAAGACTGTCGCCTGCCTCGTGGTTTTGGTCATCGGTGCTGGCGTAACCCTCTTCGTTGCCCCGGCTCTCTCCAGCCTGCTCATGATCGTTGGCGCGCTGGGCGGTTTCGTCCTGGCCCTCGTCAACACGTTCAAGAAGCAGCCCTCACCCGCGCTGATCCTGGCTTACGCCGGCCTTGAGGGGCTGTTCCTTGGCGGCCTCACCCGCATCCTTGATGGAATGTACCCGGGCGTCGGCCTGCAGGCAGTCATCGGCACCCTTGCTGTTTTCGGTGTCACGCTGGTCCTGTTCAAGAGTGGCAAGGTCCGTGCGACTCCCAAGATGGTCCGCTTCTTCATGATCGCCACCATCGGTTACGCGGTCTTCGCGCTCATTAACCTGGTCATGATGTGGACCGGTGCCGTGCAGGAGCCGTTCGGCCTCCGCACCAGCATCACGATCGCGGGCATTCCGTTGGGCGTCTTCATCGGCATCCTGGCCATTGGCCTGGCAGCGTTCTCGCTCATCATGGACTTCACCAGCATCGAGCAAGGCGTCCGCGCCGGTGCCCCGGAACGTTATTCCTGGATTGCCGCGTTCGGCCTGACAGTCACCCTGGTGTGGCTCTACGTCGAAATTATCCGCCTGTTGGCAATTCTGCGCGGCGACGACTAACACCGCCGGAACAAAGTAAACGCCAAAATGCCCCCAAACAATGTTTGGGGGCATTTTTGTATTCACTGCTAGCTCAGGCGCTCGAACACCACCGCCATGCCCTGCCCGCCGCCCACGCACAGGGTCGCAAGCCCCAATGTCCCGTCACGCTCCTTCAAGCCATTCAGAAGCGTGCTGGTCATGCGGGCGCCGGTCATCCCAAAGGGGTGCCCCAATGCGATGGCACCGCCATGGACGTTGAGCTTGGCCGGGTCGATCCCCAGTTCACGGGCGCTGGCGAGAACCTGGACCGCGAAGGCTTCGTTGAGCTCCACCAAATCGATGTCGTCCATTGTCAGGCCGGCCAACGCGAGTGCCCGGCGGGAGGATTCCACCGGTCCCATGCCCATGAGCTCGGGGGAGAGAGCGCTCACTCCGGTCGAAACGACGCGCGCCAGGGGCTGAAGTCCAAGGTCGCGCGCCCGGGTGTCGCTCATGACCACCACGGCGGCGGCGCCATCGTTAAGGGGGCAGGCATTCCCCGCTGTCACTGTCCCGGACGCGCGGAAGACGGGCTGCAGCGCCGATACCGCTTCAAGGGTCACCCCGGCCCGGGGCGAATCGTCGCGGTCCACCATAACCCCGTCCTTGCGTGTGTACGGTGTGATGTCGCGTGAATAGAACCCCGAGGCAATGGCGGCTTCGGCACGGTTTTGGCTTAGGACGCCCCACTGGTCCTGTTCGGCCCTGCTGATGCCATAGCTTGTGGCGACGTTCTCGGCGGTCTGGCCCATGGAGATGTAGATGTCCGGCAAACGGCCGCCCAGCCTGGGGTCGGTCCACGGGATGTTTGAGGCCGCACGGGCAACTGTGCGCTGTGCGGCAGACTCGAAAAGGGGATTGTGGTTGGCGGTATCGGTTTCACCCGCTCCGGCCCAGTTCTGGTACCGCGATACGCTCTCCACCCCGGCCGAGACGATCGCGTGGGCTTCTCCGGATTTGATGGCGTGGAAGGCCATTCGCAGCGTTTGGAGGCTCGAGGCACAGAAACGGTTGATGGTGGCCGCCGGTACGCGGTCCAGCCCGGCCAGGACAGCAACCACGCGCGCCATGTTGGAGCCGGCCTCGCCGCTGGGCTCTGCACAACCGAGCAGGATGTCATCGAGTCCCTTGCCATCATCGGCTCCGGGATCGAAGTCGGGCAACTTGGCCAGGGCAGCCTGGACCATGGCGGTTGCGAGGTCGTCTGGACGTTCGTCCTTAAGCGAGCCTTTGAAGGCCCGGCCTATGGGACTCCTTGCGGTGGAAACGATGACAGCCTCAGTCATGGCCCCAGCTTACGCCCGGCATCCGGGAGGAATTGAGGGCGCCAGCGGGGTGGAACGTCAGGCCAGGCGGCGGGCGCCGGCTGCCGGTGTAACGGTGAAAATGTCCGGTGCGGTGAAGCCCGCCGCTGCGAAGGAACGCACGACGGCGTCACGCACCTGCTGCTCCTGGCCCACCGGAGTCAGGGCAATGGCCGAGCCGCCGAAACCTCCACCGGTCATGCGGGCACCAATGGCGCCGGCGGACCGGGACGTGTCCACGGCGAGGTCCAGCTCCGGGCAGGAGATCTCGAAGTCATTCCGCATGGAGGCGTGGCTGGCATCCAGCAGTGCGCCGATGGAGGCAGGACCCTGGGTGCCAAGGAATTCCACGGTTTGGAGGACCCTGTCGTTTTCAGTGACCACGTGGCGGACCCGTCGAAGGGTGGTTTCGTCCAGCAAACCGGACGCCTCCTCCAAACGCTCCACACCGACGTCGCGCAGTGCTTTGACACCGAGGATCTCGGCACCCAATTCGCAAGACGCCCGCCTGGAGGCGTAACCGCCGTCGGCATGGGAATGCGACACTTTCGTATCGATGACCAGCAGGACCAAACCTGAAGCCTGGGCATCGAAGGGGACCAGCTCCACGTGCTGGTCGCGGCAGTCCAGGAAGACGGCCTGACCCTTGGCTCCCCGCAAGGAAGCCGACTGGTCCATGATTCCCGTGGGCGCGCCAACAAAGACGTTCTCTGCACGCTGGGTAGCCAAGACCAGTTCCTCGGCGGCGAAGCCTGCTCCCGTGAGCTCGTTGAGGGCGGAAATGACGGCGCACTCAATGGCATGGGAGGAAGAAAGGCCGGCGCCCGGGGGAACATCGGAGTCGAGGAGCAGGTCGAATCCGGGGACGGTTACGTCCCGATCCTGCAAAGCCCAGGCCACCCCCAGCGGATACCGCGACCAGCCGTGGCCCGAACCCGGCTCCAAGCCGTTGAGGTCCGTCTCCACGAGGCCGTGGCCACCGAACGTGGAGAGCAGGCGCACCGTGGAGTCGTCGCGGACGCGCAGGGCCACTTTTGCTGTCTTGTCGATCGCGAAGGGCAGGACAAACCCTTCGTTGTAGTCGGTGTGCTCGCCGATGAGGTTGACCCGGCCGGGAGCCTGCCACACGCCGTCGGGAGCGGCACCAAAGACTTCCTGGAAGCGGGCGGCGAGGACGCTGGTGTCGGTGGCGGTGCTCATGCTGGGGTGCCTTCCAGGGTTTTGGCGGAGGCCGGGGCGGCAACGTTGCGCAGCCGTTCGGCGACGGCCTCCGGCGTGGTGTCGTTGATGAACGCTCCCATGGCCGCTTCTGAACCGGCCAGGTACTTGAGCTTATCGGCCGCGCGGCGGGGCGAGGTCAACTGCAGGTGGAGTTGGCCCGCAGGGCGCAGGGCCGGATCCAACGGGGCCTGGTGCCATGCGGAGATGTACGGCATGGGTGTTGGGTAGAGCAAGTCCAGCCGCTTCAACAGGTCAAGGTAGACGTGCGACAGTTCGTCCCGTTCTTCCCCGGTCAGTGCAGCCAAATCAGGGACGCTGCGGTGCGGCACCAAGTGGATCTCCAGGGGCCAGCGCGCAGCGAAAGGGACGTAGGCGCTGAAGTGTTTGGCCTCCAGGACCATCCGGCTTCCATCTTCACGTTCGGCTTTGAGGAGCGAGGCCGCCAGGGTTTCCTTCGCGTCGACGTCGTCGTAGTACTTGCGGGCGACGGCGCCCAGTTGGGCCGCACGGGGCGTCACGTAGGGGTAGGCGTAGATCTGGCCGTGGGGGTGGTGCAGGGTGACGCCGATGTCCGCACCACGGTTTTCGAACGGGAAGACCTGTTTGATCCCGGGCAGGGCGCTCAGGGCTTCCGTGCGCTGGGCCCAGGCTTCGATCACGGTGCGGGCGCGCGTTTCACCCAGTTCGGCGAACGAACCGGTGTGCTGCGGGGTGAAAGCCACCACTTCGCAGCGCCCGTATGCCACTCCCTTGGTGCCGTGGCCGCTGAGGCCCGGTGCCGGCAGGGGAGGGATGTCACCTACTGCAGGTCCGAGCGACGGGAAACGGTTTTCGAAGACCACCACGTCATAATCCGGTGCTGGGATCTCGGACGGGTTCGCAGGCGTGGTCGGGCAAATAGGGCACTGATCTGCAGGGGGCAGATGCGTCCGGGCTTGCCGATGGGCCGCTACGGCTACCCAGTCACCGGACAACGCGTCATACCTGACTTCCCCGGGCTCGCCTCGGGCGGGAAGCCCGCGGTGGTCAACCAGAGATTCGGGAGCTCGTTCCGGAGTTCCGGGGTCATCGAAATAGATCAGCTCTCGGCTGTCCGCGAGGCGGGTGCTGGTGATGCGACTCATGAATCCATCATTCCACAAGTAACCAAAAGCGCATAGTTTCTAACAAAAGCAAACATTGCTGATCGGTCCGGACCTTCTGGGATGCAGTACGGTAATGCCATGCCTGCCTCATCTGCGCCCGTTGACCAAACCGACCAGCCAGCCTCCCGTCGATTCGCCTCGGGCCGCCAATTCGAGCTCCGCAGGGACGACGCGCTCGCCGTCATTACGGAGCTCGCGGCCGGCCTTCGCCTGTACTCGCGCAAGGGTATCCCGCTGACCGAAAGCTACGGCGATGACCAGATTCCGCCCGGCGCAACAGGCATCACCCTGGCTCCCTGGGCGAACCGCATCGAAGACGGTGTCTGGTACCTCGACGGAAAGAAACAACAGCTCGACATCACCGAAGCCTCCCGCAACAATGCCAGCCACGGACTCCTCCGGAATACCGGATACACGCTGGTGGATGAGTCCGAGTTTTCCGTGACCCTGGAAGCCACCGTTTTCCCGCAACACGGGTACCCGTTCCTGGCGCGGCACCAGGTTCGTTACGAGCTGGACGAAGCCTTGGACCTCCGCGTATCGCAGACCTTGCTCAACGACTCCCCATCAGCGGCCCCCTTCGTCCTGGGCGCCCACCCGTACCTGCGCATCGGCGACGTCGCGCCGGAGGACCTGACGCTGACCGTCCACGCAAGAACCCGTCTGGTGGCTGATGACCGGCTCATCCCCAGGAGCGCCGCTGCGGCAGACGGGGAGTACGACTTTTCCGCCGGGCGCACAGTGGGCGGACTCCTGGTGGACGTCGCCTTGACGGACTTGGCGTTCGACGGCGGTGTGGCCCGCCACACGCTGACGGCAGCCGACGGCCGAAGTGTGAGCCTGGAGCAGGACAAACGCTGCCAGTACGTGCACGTCTTCGTCACCGACACCTTCCCCGGCCGTACCAGGGCGGTGGCCATAGAGCCCATGACCGGACCGGCCAACGCGTTCAACAGCGGCGATGGCCTGCGCTGGCTGGCCCCAGGCGAAGCATTCACCATGAACTGGGGCATCACGGCGTCCCTTTAGCCAGGCCCTGCCACGGCGCGGGTCGGTTTCCCATACGGCGCGGGCTGCGGAAGTATAGGTTCATGACGCCAACACCTGACGCCAGATCACGTTCTGACCGCCAAATCGCCGAAGACATCCCCTACGGGGTGCGTATTGCCGCCGCGTGGTCGTGGCGGGCAGGGTTGATCCTGCTCATGATCGGCGCCCTCGTGTGGCTGCTGGGCAAGGTCAGTTTCCTCATCATCCCCGTGATGGTGGCAGCCCTCCTGGCAGGCCTGCTTTATCCGGTGGTCGCTTGGCTGCGTCAACGGAGCATGCCCAACGGTGCTGCCGTGGCTGTCACGGTCCTGGGCTTCATCGGCGTGATCGTAGGTGCCTTGGCCCTTGTGGGCAGGCAGCTCATATCCGGCTTCGGCGAGCTTTGGCAAGAGGCCCTGATCGGAATCCAGCAGATCCAGACGTGGCTGGCAGATGGGCCGCTCCATCTCACGGCCGACCAGATCGACCAATACATTGCCGATGGTGCCAATGCCCTGCAGAACAACAGCAGCAGCATCCTGAGCGGTGCCCTGTCCTTTGGCAGCACCGCCGGGCACTTTGCGGCAGGCCTGGTCCTGGCACTGTTTATCCTGATCTTCTTCCTGCTTGAAGGCAGCCGGATCTGGGGATTCCTGGTCCGTCTGTTGCCCAAGACGGCACGCCGGGCCACGGACGGCGCAGGTCGCCGCGGCTGGACCTCGATGGTCAGTTACGTCCGCATCCAGATGTTCGTCGCGTTCGTGGACGCAGTGGGCATTGGTGTGGGTGCTGCCATCATCCAGGTTCCGCTTGCCCTGCCCCTCGCCGTCCTGGTGTTCATTGGATCCTTTATCCCCGTGGTGGGTGCCCTGGTCACCGGTGCCATCGCCGTGCTTCTCGCACTGGTAGCCAACGGACCCATCAACGCGCTGATCATGCTGGCCATCGTCCTGCTTGTCCAGCAGCTCGAAAGCCACATCCTCCAGCCGCTGGTGATGGGCAAGGCCGTAGCCCTCCACCCGGTGGCCGTGATCCTCTCGGTGGCCGCAGGCTCCTACTTGGCAGGAATTCCCGGCGCGCTGTTCGCGGTGCCGTTGCTCGCCGTAGTAAACACGGCAGTTCGCTACATTGCGGGCCGGACGTGGGAACATGATGAAGTACTGGGCGGCGTGGAGCTCCAGCAGGGCACTGCTGCAACGGCCCCGGACGGGGACGCCAACTTCAAGGACGTCAGCGTCCAAAAGCCCCCATCCCGGGCCGGTAACGGCGTCGGTGGCAAGACCAAGGTTTCAGGGAGTACCTCCGTAGAGGACCCTGCGGCCAACACCAACAAAGGAGAATAGTCAGTGAATACCCTCGAAACCCTGCCCGTCACGCTGGACGATGTCCTCAAGGCGCAGGAGCTGCTCGAGGGCATTATTACCAAGACTCCGGTGGAGTCGTCCCGTGCGTTGGGCAGCCTTGTAGGCGGAAACGTCTTTTTCAAGTGCGAGAACCTCCAGCGTGCAGGCTCCTTCAAGGTCCGTGGCGCCTACGTCCGGATGGCCCGCCTGACCGAAGACGAAAAGAAGCGCGGAGTGGTGGCGGCCTCCGCCGGAAACCACGCGCAAGGCGTGGCCGTAGCCGCTAAGAGCCTTGGCATCAATGCCAGAATCTACATGCCGCTCGGCGTTGCCCTGCCCAAACTGGCAGCAACCCGCAGCCATGGCGCCGAAGTGGTCCTGCACGGGCACAACGTGGATGAGGCATTGGCCGAAGCCCAACGCTATGCCAACGAAACCGGCGCGGTGTTCGTGCACCCCTTCGACAACGTGGACGTCGTCGCCGGGCAAGGCACCATTGGGCTCGAAATCCTGGACCAGATCCCGAACGTGGACACCATCCTCATGGGTGTCGGCGGTGGTGGGCTCCTGGCTGGCGTGGCGGTGGCCATCAAGGCCCGGGCCAAGGAACTTGGCCGGGAAATCCGGGTTATCGGCGTGCAGGCGGAAAACGCCGCAGCCTACCCTCCCTCCCTTGCAGCAGATGCACTGGTGCCGCTCAAAAAGGTCACTACGATGGCGGACGGTATCGCCGTGGGCCGGCCGGGCCAGCTTCCGTTCAGCATCATCCGGGAACTCGTCGACGACGTCGTCACCGTCAGCGAAGACTCGTTGGCCCGCGCCCTGATCTTCCTGCTCGAACGGGCAAAGATGGTGGTTGAACCTGCCGGTGCCGTCGGAGTAGCCGCACTGATGGATGGCAAGATCGAAAACCCGGGGAACACCGCCGTCGTGCTTTCCGGCGGAAACATCGATCCCATGCTGATGCTCAAAGTCATCCAGCGAGGCCTGTCGGCCGCCGGCCGGTTCATGACGGTGCGCATGATGCTGGATGACCGTCCCGGTTCGCTGGCGACCATCGCGCGGATCATCGCCGAAAACGATGCCAACGTCACCGGACTCGACCACACCCGCCTGGGAGGATCCATCAGCATGGGCGATGTCTCCATCACCATCAACCTGGAAACCAAGGGCCACGAACACGGCGAACAGGTTCTCGGTGCGCTGCGTGCCGAGGGCTTCCAGCCAATCGTGGTGCACTGACAGGGGGGCCATTGGTGCTGGGAATGCCTGAGGGGACGCCGGTAGAGGCGAAGGATTCGTTGGCCGGGCGGGCGAAGGGCGGCCTGTTGTTCATGGGCGGCTTCGTGATCCTGCTCTACGTCATCGAGTTTATTAACACGCTGATGCTTCACAGCCTCAACCGCACCTTTGGCCTGCGTTCCCGGACCCTGGATGGCGTCCTGGACATCCTGACGTTCCCGCTCCTGCACGCCAACTTCAATCACCTGCTCTCCAACACGCTGCCGCTGATCATCTTCGGATTCCTGGCGTTCATGTCCGGATTCCGTGTGTTCATCACCGCCCTGGCGTTCAGTTGGCTGGGCTCAGGACTGGCTGTGTGGCTTATCGGCGGGGGAGGGGTGACGGTGGGCGCCTCCGGGCTGGTCTTCGGACTCTTCGCATTCCTCCTGGTGCGGGGCTTCTTCAACCGCAACTGGTGGCAGATCCTGCTCTCCGTGGTGCTCTTCATGGCCTACGGCAGCATCCTTTTGGGGGTGCTTCCCACGGTCATGGGGTACATCTCCTGGCAGGCACACCTCGGCGGAGCTGTCGGCGGCGTGATTGCGGCCGTCCTGTTACGCCCTAAAGCGCAGCCCGCAGCAACTTTCTGACCGCCGGCAAGGTGGCAAAGGAAACGCCGGGCCGCCCCGGGAAGGGGCGGACCGGCGTCGTTGGTTAAGGCGTTGCAGCTTAGCCGGCGTAGGGCTTCGCGGAAACGATCTCCACCGGGATTTCCTTGCCGTTGGGGGCAACGTAGCTCAGTTTCTCGCCCTCTTTGTGGCCGATGATGGCAGCGCCCAAGGGGGACTTTTCGCTGAAAACATCAATATCCGAATCCCCGGCGATTTCGCGGGAGCCGAGCAGGAACTTCTCTTCGTCGCCGGCAATGCGGGCAACAACCAGCATGCCGGGTTCAACGATGCCGTCGTCGGCAGGTGCTTCGCCCACCTGGGCATCGCGCAGAAGTGCAGTGAGCTGTCGGATGCGGGCCTCAATCTTGCCCTGCTCCTCCTTGGCTGCGTGGTAGCCGCCGTTCTCCTTGAGGTCGCCCTCCTGGCGGGCAGCTTCGATCTTCTGGACGATATCCGCCCGGCCAGCGCCGGAAAGGTGGTCCAGCTCAGCCGTCAAGCGATCGAATGCTTCCTGGGTAAGCCAAGCTGCAGTGGCGCTGTTGGTGGTAGACACGGATTTCTCCTCTTGATCTGACAATGCAAAAGACCCCGCCTAGGTGGCCACTCGTGGAACTCAGTAACCAACTTAACGGGGTGAAGGTTTCATCCATTGTAGTAAATCCTCTGGACGAACCCAAACCGGTTGAGTCGTGGGTCACACGATTGTTATTTTCCGCTGTCCACGATCCAGCAATTATCCACGACGCCGGACACCGCCGGGGACTCGGTGCGCAGGATGGTCCGCTGTACGGTGGTCCGGCCGCCATCGGCGCTTTGCTCGGGCTGGTTGGGGCCGATTTCCACCACTTTCCACCCCACTACGGCGAACTTGGAATCCATGGCCTTGATGGCGCACTTTGCCGTGGCGCCCGGACTCTTGGTGACCTGGTAGTCCACCTCTGCCTGGGTCCCATCCACCGTGCTGTACCCGATATCTTTGAAGGTGACGGGGGCTGTGGCCGAGGACGTGGCAACCCACGCCGCGAACGCAATACCAACGATCAGTGCCACGAGGACGATGATCCGCTTGGTTTTGCGGGTCATGGCGTGCTTTTGGCCGCCGTAGCGATTGGCTAGGCTGGTGCTTGCCGGTACGTGGGTGGCCGATAGGTCCTCTGAAGTCACCCATCCAGTTTAGTGCCGATCCCGGCGCCCGCTCACCGCCCACAAGTCCGTACCACAAACCCGTTATACGAAAGAGGAGCCGTCACGTGACAGCGTCCAGCAGTTCCGACCACCAGCTGAGGCTGCTCGCCGTCCACGCCCACCCGGATGATGAGTCCAGCAAGGGCGCGGCGACCATGGCAATGTATGCCGCGGCCGGAGTGGACGTCATGGTTGCCACGTGCACGGACGGCTCGCGGGGAGATATCCAGAATCCCGCCATGGAGGATGCTCCGCACCCCAAGCGCGACATGGCCGGTGCGCGGCGCCTGGAAATGGCGAACGCAGCGGCAGTCCTCGGCATCAAGCAACGGTGGCTGGGCTTCGTGGACTCAGGCTTGCCTGAAGGTGACCCGCTTCCTGCGCTCCCTGCAGGGTGCTTCGCCCTGCAGCCTTTGGAGCGGGCCACAGCGCCGCTGGTCCGCCTGGTCCGGAATTTCAAGCCCCACGTCATCCTCAGCTATGACGAAAATGGAGGGTACCCGCACCCGGACCACATCATGGCCCACAAGGTGGCTGTGGAAGCCTTCGAAGCCGCAGGCGACGCTGACCGGTACCCGGGGCTGGGGGAGCCGTGGGCGCCGAGCAAGCTCTACTACGACCGTGCATTCAGCCCCGAACGCTTCCGGGCATTGCACTTCGCCCTGGAAGAGGCCGGCCTGCAGTCCCCGTATGCCGAGCGGCTCGCTGCTTGGCTGGAAGCTGACGCCGAGGGGCACACCCCGCCGGTACCGGCCCACCAGACAACCACCCAGGTGGATTGCGGGGACTTCTTCGAGGCCCGGGACGACGCCCTGCGCGCTCACCGAACCCAGATCGACCCGCTGGGGTTCTTCTTCGCTGTGTCACCGGAGCTGCAGCGAAAGGTATGGCCGTGGGAGGACTACACCCTGGTCACTTCGCGGGTCCCGTCCGAACTGCCGGAGAAGGACCTCTTCGCGGGGATAAGATAGGAACGCCGCCAGTTTCTATCGCTCGTAGAAATTGCATCTGCTCCCATAGAAGGTTTGAACGTGCACCACTTGCTACTCGCCCTGACCGTTACTCCGTCGCCCGATCCTACGGGCACGCTGCGGCCTGGCCTGTCCGAGGATCAGGTGACGCCGGGTACTTGGGGCTTCGTCCTGACGGCCTTCATCGTGATCCTCACGACCTTCCTGATTGTGGACATGGTGCGACGTATCCGCCGTGTCCGCTATCGGGCGCAGGTGGAGGAAGCCCGCATGGCTGCCGAGGCCGGCGACCAGGCGGACGAGAACGGCGACGCCGGGCCGGGTACCCGCTGACGCGGTAATCGCTGACGCAGGGCTTCGGGTGGTCAATTCGGGTGGCTGTGCAACCAGCTAGCTCAGTACTGCCACCATGATGGCGATGAAGTGTGCCGCGAAGGCCAGCACGGTGAAAGCGTGGAAGAGTTCGTGGAACCCGAAATGGGTGGCGCTGAAGTTTGGCCTTTTGATGCCGTAGAACACCGCTCCGGCGATATACAGCGCACCACCGACGCAGATGAGGACCGCCGCGGCGGCATTTGCCGCAAAAAACTGCGGCAGGTAGAACAGTGCGCCGCAGCCCAAGGCGATGTAGACGGGGACGTAGAGCCACCGTGGAGCTCCGGTCCAGAGGATCCGGAAAAGTACCCCGACTATTGCCCCGGACCACACGAGCCACAGCAAGGTGACGGCTTCGGAGCGTTCAAGGAGCGACCAGGCCAGTGGGGTGTAGCTGCCTGCGATCACCAGCATGATGTTGGTGTGGTCCAAACGTTTAAGGACCATCTTGACCCGGGGTGACCAGTTTCCGCGGTGGTAAACGGCGCTGACGCCAAAGAGCAGGAACCCTGTCAGCGCATAGATGGCCGAGGTGACCTTGCGGTCGGGAGTGGGTGCGACTGCCACCAAAATGATCCCGGCGGCCAACGCGAAAGGAGCGGCGACGGCGTGGATCCATCCACGCCAGAGGGGCTTGGTTTCGACGAGCTCAGCCATGGTTCAAGAATAACTTACGTTCCGGTAAGTTACCGCAGGGTAACCTGCGTCGGAGGATTTTGACCCGAGACTGCACCGGCTCGACGGCTGGGGCGGGTAGCCTTGGATGTGCGTCGTCGTCGTACAAGCAAGGAAGTCAGGTGAGAGTCCGGTGGAGCTGCCCGGTTTCCTCTATGGCTTTTACGAGCGCAAGTTGCTGCGCTCACTCAAGCAGGACCAGATCCCGCGGCATATTGGCGTAATGGTGGACGGTAACCGCAGGTGGGCCCGCCAGTTCAACGCTCCAACGAGCCAAGGGCATCAGGCTGGGGCGGACAAGATCCACGAATTCCTGGGCTGGTGCCAGGAGCTCGGCGTCAAGGTCGTGACGCTCTACATGCTCTCCACGGACAACATGAACCGCTCCGGTGAAGAACTGGACCTGCTCATGGGCATCATTGCCAACACCATGGACCGCCTCGACGAGGACGAAGACGTCTCGGTCCACGCCATGGGCGCACCTGAGCTGCTCCCGGACTACCTCGCCGAACGGCTCAACAAACTGACGTCCCGGACGCCTGTCCATGAAAAGATCCACGTCAACGTAGCAGTGGGTTACGGTGGTCGACGCGAAATTGTCGACGCCGTGCGGGAACTGCTGCACGATGCTGCCGCCAAGGGACGCACCATGACGGAGGTCGCAGATGAACTTTCGGTGGACGACATTTCACGCTTCCTCTACACCCGCGGCCAGCCCGATCCGGACCTGGTGATCCGCACGTCCGGCGAGCAGCGGCTCTCCGGCTTCCTCATGTGGCAGAGCGCGTACAGCGAGTTCTATTTCTGCGAAGCCCTGTGGCCTGCTTTCCGCAAGGTCGATTTCCTGCGTGCGCTCAGGGATTATGCCGGGCGCCAGCGCCGGTACGGAACCTAGCCGCCGTCGGGTTCACCGAAAATTAACGAGACGGACATGCGACTTGCCGACGACGGATTGCGGAAATGAATGTGTCCGGGATTACGTTAATCCCATCAGCAGGCAAAACCGCCCGCTGATCGGGGAGGCCAGTACATGGAGCGGAACATCGCACCAGTTACATGGGAGGCCACGCCCGGCCTTCCGGCCGAGCCGCTTCACCATTAGGCCGGGCGACCGCCCGGGGCTGGAGTCGATGTGGCTATTTCTGAGCAACTGCCCGCAATGGTTTCCGACGGGGAAAGTGCAGCTACCTCTCGCGCCAAGCGCGTCCCACAAAAAGCGCAGACCGTCACGTCCGCCACAGGCCGCAGCTACGTGATCGACACGTCAGTCCTGCTTTCGGACCCACACGCGTTATTGCGCTTCGCTGAACACGAAGTCATCGTCCCGATTGTTGTCATCAGCGAACTCGAAGGCAAACGCCACGATCCCGAACTGGGCTACTTCGCCCGGAAAGCGCTCAGGCTCCTGGACGACCTCCGGATCGAACACGGCGGTTTGGACCACCCCATTCCGATCGGGTCCGACGGCGGAATCCTCCGGGTGGAAATGAACCACATCTCCCCGGACGTCCTGCCGGCAGGGTTCCGCGGGGGAGACAACGACAGCCGCATCCTGGCGGTGGCGAAGAACCTGGCCAACGAAGGCCACAACGTCACGGTTGTCTCCAAGGACCTGCCCATGCGCGTCAAAGCATCTGCCATGGGCCTGAATGCCGACGAGTACCGCAACGAGCTGGTCAAAGATTCCGGCTGGACTGGCATGGCCGAGGTGGAAGCCAACGACGACGAAATCACCACGCTCTACGGACACGAGCCCGTCTTCATCCCTGCCGCGGCCGAACTCCCGGTCAACACCGGGTTGGTCCTGCTCTCCAACCGCGGCTCCGCCCTTGGCCGCGTGGGGGCCGACAAGCAGGTCCGCCTGGTCAAGGGCGACCGCGACGTCTTTGGACTCCACGGTCGCTCAGCCGAACAACGGCTTGCCATCGACATGCTCATGGACCCATCGGTGGGCATCGTATCGATCGGTGGCCGGGCAGGCACTGGTAAGTCGGCCTTGGCGCTCTGTGCGGGCCTGGAAGCCGTCCTGGAACGCCGCGAGCACCGGAAGGTTGTAGTGTTCCGGCCCCTGTACGCGGTGGGCGGACAGGAACTGGGCTACCTCCCGGGCTCCGAGTCCGAAAAGATGAACCCCTGGGCGCAGGCTGTGTTCGATACCTTGGGCGCACTGGTCAGCCAGGAAGTGGTGGAAGAAGTCATGGACCGGGGCATGCTCGAGGTCCTTCCCCTCACCCACATCCGCGGACGCTCACTGCACGACGCCTTCGTGATCGTCGACGAAGCCCAGTCCTTGGAGAAGAACGTCCTGCTCACCGTGATGAGCCGGATCGGCCAAAACTCCAAGATCGTCCTCACCCATGATGTGGCCCAGCGCGACAACCTCCGCGTCGGCAGGCACGACGGCGTTGCGGCCGTCGTCGAGACGCTCAAGGGTCATCCGTTGTTCGGCCACATCACGCTGACGCGCTCCGAACGCTCGCCGATTGCTGCCTTGGTGACGGAGTTGCTCGAAGGGGCTGAAATCTAAGTCCTGGGGCCGCGCCGTCGCGCCGTTAGAGGCCCAGGTACGTTTTCAGTGCTTCGTGGCCTTGGACTTGGAGGGTCCAGTCCGGGCGTTTGAACGTGGTGGGAGTGAGCCTGACTTTTTGGACTTCCTCGACCTTCTCGCCCCAGGCATGGCGGAAGGTGCCGTTGGGTTCGTAGCCCAGGCTCGTCGAGACTCCCAAGGACTGCTTGTTCCAGACGGCGGCCTCGGACTCGGCGATCTCCGCGTTCAGGTAGTCAAAGGCATAACCCACGACGGCGGAACGCATCTCCTTGCCGAAGCCGCGGCCCTGCGCGGACTGCTTGAGCCACGAGCCTGTGCTGACTGTCCTCAGGGTGGCGAAGTCCTTGGCACCAAGGTCCTGGACGCCGAGGAACTCTTCCTCGTGCCAGACCGCGAGCAGCATGGTCCACGAATCCGGCGTGAAGTTGGCGCGGCACCGCCAGTACCACTGGGCCATATTGGGTGCCAGTTCGTCCTTCGGCAGTTCGGCCCACGGGGTGCTGAACGGGCTCTTGCCGGCCTCGTGGATACCGGAGCGGGCGGCAGCCACAGCGGAGGGGATATCCGCGTCCATAACGGCGCGCAGGGAGAGCCTCGGGGTGGTGAGGATGAGTCCGAACGGGGGCCAGATGTTTGCCAGCGATGTCATCGCCGTAGCTTAGCCCGTCGGCAATGCGTGGGCGAGTCAAGCGCTCGGATCAGGCGGCGGGGCCGATGTCCCAGGGAATGTGGCGCCTCACGTCGGTGAGGTTCATGGATTCCGCAAGGAAGAGATCGTCCAGCATGTACTCATCGACTCCCAGGATCCGGAGCCAGTGGCCCTTGCCGGATGTCTCCCCGTCGAGGCTCTGGCTGGCAACACAAACTCCGGTACCGACGTCGACCCTTAGCAGTGTCCGTCCAGGGTGGACCAGCGGCTCCTTGGGGTCCGAGGGGACGTAGGTCCGGCTGGGCGTTACGATCGTTTCCAGTGCCGGCCGGCCCTCATGGTCCACCTCCCGCGGCTCGTCCAGGAACACCCTGTTGGTATCGGGAAATTCGATCGGGACCGGAGCGTTACCGGCAAGTTCCACGGGGTCGAGTGCAGCGGCGAGCCGGCCATTGCCAAACGCAGGCTCGCCGTAGGCGGCCTCGGGTCGGCGCCGGACCAAACCGGCGTCGTCATAGACCGGTGTAACAAGGTGCGGCGGGAGCAACCACGAACGGCGCGTAGCGCTGACGTAGAAGTCATCACGGGAATCGTTGATGCCTGTGGTGCTGTGCAGCAGTTGGCCGTCAGGAGTTTCAAGGCGGAGGGCACCCGGACGCCGAAGCCAGGCCCGGACCATGGTGGCCCCGGTCCCTGGCCGCTCGAGGTATTCGAAACGGAGGGTGGTCCACTTCCACGGCGAAGAACGGCAAAGATTCCGGAATGTGGAGGACAGGTCAGAAGCCTGTCCGCCTGCACTGAATCGCCCCATATCCACAGTTTACCTAGGGGTCCAAGCGGTCCGGGAAGCCAAAGCGGGATAGCATCACGAAGGTGATCCGACGACTCTCCGACCTCTGGGACGACAGCCCGCTGGCCTTCTGGCTGGTCGCCGTGGCATGCCTGTACTTCCTGGTGATGGCCGTGCGGCTCACGGTGATTGACGTCCGGAGCCACCTGCTGCCCAACCGCATCGTGTTCCCGTCCTACGCAGTGGCCGGGTTGCTCCTGCTGGGGGCAGCCCTCGCAGCATCCATTGCCGGCATCGACCCGCATCCCACAGGCGACCTCCTTGGAGTTCCTGGCCTCGGCGTACTTACCGGGGGAGTTGGGCTCTGGCTGTTCTACTTTGTGCTCCGGCTGATTCACCCGCCCGGGATGGGATTCGGGGACGTCAAACTCGCGGGGGTACTGGGCCTGTACCTGGGGTACCTGGGATGGGCGCACCTCTTTGCCGGAACGTTTGCGGCATTCCTGCTGGGTGGGCTGTGGAGCCTGGCCATCCTGTTGAGCCGGAAGGGAAACCTGCGCTCGGCCATTCCCTTCGGACCGTTCATGCTGGCTGGTGCCGCGGCCGCCATGGTGCTGTTGCCCGCCTAAGGCTAGCCTGTCAGCAAAGACAACGGGCCTTGATGACTAAAGAAGACTGAGACCTGCTGAGGAGGATGCCGGGACAATGGGTGCACCCGAGTTCGTGCTCAAACTAAGGGAAAAGATCGGCAACGATGCCCTCTGGCTGCCCGCCGTCCGCGGAGTGGTCTTCAACGATGATGGACAGGTGCTGCTGGGCCAACGTGCCGACAATGGCCACTGGGCGCTCATCACCGGCATGCTGGAGCCCGGGGAACACCCTGCACCCGGTTTGGTGCGAGAGATCTTCGAGGAGACGGCGGTCGTGGCACGGACCGAGCGAATCATCGGTGTAGGAGTCGTGGGGCCAATAACGTTCCCGAATGGCGATGTCTGCGACTTTTTGGACATCACGTTCCGCTGCAGATACGTGTCAGGAGAAGCGCGGGTCAACGACGACGAATCCCTTGCCGTCGGCTGGTTCGGCCTGGAAGAACTCCCCGAAATGAGCGCAGGGAACCTTGAAGCCATCAGGCTTGCCACGGAGCCCGAAGGCCCCGTGGCATACCAGCCGGAGGATGAGGGCTACTGACGCCCAGCGTCCGCGGTGGGACGATCGTCGTCGAGCTCTGTGGAAGCCGCCAGGCTGGCTTCGAGCTGCGCAGTCTCCAAGCGCTCCGCTTCAAGCCTCTCAGCCTCGGCGCCACCCACGGCCTCTCCACGGGCCACCATTCCCGCGGTGTCTGAGAGGGGAATCTGCTTCAGTGTGATGGCCAGGAGCAGTGCGATGGCGATGAAGGGCACGAGGTACCAGAACACGGGAGCCAGGGAGTTCGCATAAGCGTTGACGATCGCATCCCGCAGTTGCTCAGGCAGTTGCGCCAGAGCCTGCGGATCCAGGGTGCTGGTGGACTGGGACGCTTGTTCAGTTGACGCGCCTGCGCCCTTGAAGGCGTCCGTGAGGGACTCTGCCAGGCGGTTGGTGAAGATCGAACCGAACACTGCAACACCCAGCGAGGCACCCACTTCACGGAAGTAGTTGTTGGTGCTGGTCGCGGTACCGATTTGGTCAGCCGGAACGGAGTTCTGCACCACCAGCACGATGACCTGCATGATGAGGCCCAGACCTGCACCGAAGATGAAGAGCTGGACGCAGATCACCCAGATAGGCGTGGCAGCGGTCAACGTGGTCAGCCACAACATGGCCGCAATGGTCAACGACGCACCCAGGATGGGGAACATCTTGTACTTGCCGGTCTTGGAAATGCGGATACCGGAGTAGATGGAAGTGCCCATCAGGCCCACCATCATGGGCAGCATCAGCAGGCCGGACTCGGCAGCGGACGTCCCGGAGGACATCTGCAGGAAGGTGGGCACGAAGGCGATTGCTGCGAACATGCCCAGGCCCAAGGTGAATCCGATGGCCGTCGCATTGATGAAGATGGGGTTCTTGAAGAGACTGAGCGGAATGATCGGGTCCTCCGCGCGGCGTTCAGTCATCACGAAAGCCACTGCTGCCAGGACCATGCCCGCCCCGAAAGCCCAGGTGAGCGGGGAATCCCAGCCTTCATCCTTCTTGCCGCCAAAGTCCGTGAAGAAGATCAGGCAGGTGGTGGCGGCGGAAAGGAATACGACACCGAGGATGTCGATCTTCTTTTCGGCCTTCTTGTTGGGCAGCGTCAGGGTAAACCAGGCGGTGATGAAGGCGGCGATGCCAATGGGGATGTTGATGTAGAAGGCCCATTCCCAGGTGAGGTGGTCCACGAAGAAGCCGCCCAGGAGGGGGCCCGCAACGGCGGAGAGGCCGAAGATCGCGCCCAGGGGTCCCATGTACTTTCCGCGTTCTTTGGCAGGAACAATGTCAGCGATGATGGCCTGCGACAGGATCATCAAACCGCCGCCGCCCAATCCCTGAATGGCGCGGAAGATCACGAAGCCCCAGAAATCCGTGGCGAACGCGCAGCCCACGGAAGCCAGGGTGAACAGGGCGATCGCAACCAGGAACAGGTTTCGGCGCCCAAGGATGTCACCGAACTTGCCATAAATGGGCATCACGATGGTTGTTGCCAGCAGGTAGGCGGTGGTGATCCAGGCCTGGTGTTCCACGCCGCCCAGCTTGCCCACGATGGTGGGCATGGCCGTGGAGACGATGGTCTGGTCCAGGCTGGACAAAAGCATGCCGGCGATGAGTGCGGAGAAGATGATCCAAATGCGTTTCTGGGTCAGCAGCAGTGGCTCTGCCGCTTTGGATAAGGTGCTCATGCGGGGTCCTTTGAGGTTTCAAGGGGGTTGGGTCCCAGCTGGTGGCACGTGGCCAGCGGCTGGGCAAAGAGTTTGCGTGCGGCGTTGAGGTTCTGTTCGAGGATCGCGCGGTACGGGCGGGTGTTGTCCTCCGAAAAGAACTGCTGGGCTGTCTTCTTCGAGACAGCCCCGAACAACACGGTGGCCGTCATGACTTCGGGATGATCGGGTTCCAGCCCTTCACGGGCGGCAACGAGCCCGGCGAATTGGCGCTCGCGGGCTTCCCCTTCAAGGGTGAGCCGGGCCAGGAGCTGGGGCTCGGCCGTGATGGCTGCGATGAACTGTTGAACCTCGGTGCGGCTGATGGATGAACGCTCCATCAGGGTCACGGTGAGGACATGCAACGCAGCGAGGAGCGTTTCCGAAATGCTGTCCGGCGTTCGGGACGGATTCTGGTTGAACGCGTCCAGGGCATCTGTCGGCAGCTCGTCGGAAAACGAACCGATCACAGCGTCTTCCTTGGAATGGAAGTAGTTGAAGAACGTCCGGCGCGAAATCCCGGCCGCTTCGCAGACCTCTTCGACCGTGAAACCGTTGAGGCCATGCTCAGCGGTCAAGGAACGTGCGACGGCGGTGATCGCCGTTCGCGTGGCAGCCCGCTTGCGCTCGCGGAGGCCGCCGTCGATATTTGCACTATTGCTCACAAAGTAAAGTTTTGCACTCTTGTATCAAGAGTGCAAAATATTTTCCTGTGTCATCTCCCACACGTGGTCAAACTTCCGGGGACGACGACGGCCGGCACCCTTCGTGCGGAAGGGTACCGGCCGTCGTCGTACTTCAGGGATGAACCGGAAGGCTATGCCTTGTGGGCGGGGGAGGTCATGGTGGTGACGTCCAGGGCCTTGTCGAGATCAGCCTCGGAGACCTTGCCTTCACCCTCGCCGACGAAGCCGAGCTTCTCGGTGGCCTGGCGGATTGTCAGGCCTTCCTTGACGGCGATCTTGGCGATCTTGGCGGCGTTCTCGTAGCCGATGTACTTGTTCAGCGGCGTCACGATGGACGGTGAAGCCTCGGCCAGGAAGCGGGCGCGCTCCACGTTGGCGGTAATGCCGTCGATCATTTTGTCGGCCATGACGCGGCTGGTGTTGGCCAGCAGGCGGATGGACTCGAGCAGGTTGGCGGCCATGACGGGGATACCGACGTTCAGTTCGAAAGCGCCGTTGGTGCCGGACCAGGCGATGGCGGTGTCGTTGCCGATGACCTGGGCGCACACCATGATGGAAGCTTCGCAGATGACCGGGTTGACCTTGCCCGGCATGATGGATGAGCCCGGCTGGAGGTCCGGGATGGCGATTTCGCCGAGACCCGTGTTGGGGCCCGAGCCCATCCAGCGGAGGTCGTTGTTGATCTTCATGAAGGAGATCGCGATGTTGCGCAGCTGGCTGGAGCCCTCGATCAGGCCATCGCGGTTTGCCTGGGCTTCGAAGTGGTCGCGTGCCTCGGTCAGCGGAAGGCCGGTGTCGGCTGCGAGGAGTTCGATGACGCGCTCCGGGAAGCCGGCCGGGGTGTTGATGCCGGTGCCCACGGCGGTGCCGCCCAGGGGAACCTCGGCGACGCGGGGGAGTGCGGCGTTGATGCGCTCAATGCCGTAGCGGACCTGCGCGGCGTAGCCACCGAATTCCTGGCCCAGCATGACCGGTGTTGCATCCATGAGGTGGGTGCGGCCGGACTTGACGACGTCCTTGAACTCAACGGCCTTGCGGTCCAGGGATGCTGCCAGGTACTCCAGCGCCGGGATCAGGTCATTGATCAGGGCCGAGGTGGCGGCAACGTGGACCGAGGTCGGGAAGACGTCGTTGGAGGACTGCGAAGCGTTCACGTGGTCGTTCGGGTGGACAACTTTGTCACTCCCGGCTGCTGCCAGTGCACGCGAAGCGAGCTCGGCGATGACCTCGTTGGTGTTCATGTTGGAGGAAGTACCCGAACCGGTCTGGAAGACGTCGATCGGGAAGTCGCCGTCGTACTTGCCGGATGCAACCTCATCGGCAGCTGCGGCGATGGCCTCGGCGAGCTCACCATCGAGCACCCCCAGTTCGGCGTTTGCCAGTGCAGCCGCCTTCTTGACGCGGGCAAGGGCTTCGATGTGGGTGCGCTCAAGCGTCTTGCCGGAGATCGGGAAGTTCTCCACAGCACGCTGCGTCTGGGCGCGGTACAGGGCGTTCACGGGGACGCGAACTTCGCCCATCGTGTCATGTTCAATACGGAACTCAGTGGTGGAAGTCATGGGGCTAGCTTATGGCGATTGGCCGCCTCACTGAAAACCCGGGGGGCAGTGCTACGTGCCCCGGCCGCATGGCCGGGGCACGTCTAACTACAGCTCGCCGATGGCGGAAACAAGGGCCGCCTGGCCCTCGTCGAGCTTGTACGAAAGGCCAATGACGGCAACTCGACCATCTTCAATGGCGTCCGAAATCACACGCGAGCTGTCCGCCAGTCGCTCGGCAGTCTGCTTGACGTGTTCCACCACCATGTCGTTGACGTCTTCCTGGCCGTTGCGCTTGGCCGTGAGCACCGAGGGGGTGATGCGCTCCACGAGGTCCCGGATGAAGCCCGGAGGCATCTCGCCGGTTTCCACCGCGCTCTTGGTGGCCGTGACAGCTCCGCAGCTGTCGTGGCCCAGGATGGCGATCAGGGGAACCTTGAGTTCGCTGATGCTGTACTCGAGGGAGCCCAGGACGGCATCATCAATCACCTGCCCGGCCGTGCGAACCACGAAGGCATCGCCAAGGCCGAGGTCGAAAATGATTTCGGCCGCAAGCCGGGAATCCGCGCAGCCAAAAATGACAGCAAAAGGATTCTGGCCCTCAAGGAGTGAGGAGCGACGCGAGGCATCCTGGTTGGGATGGCGCGATTCGCCCGATACAAAGCGTTCATTGCCCTCGCGAAGGCGTTGCCAAGCCAGGGCTGGAGTCAGTTTAGTAGGCACCTTATTACCTTACGATGCAGGTGCGGCGCCCTGTGAAACTGTTGCGCAGTTGGGCGCTGATCCTACGGCTTGGCTGACGCGGTGGGAGCCGGGGCCTGGTCGGCGGACTTAACGACGGCGGCGGCGAGCGTTGCGAACTCGTCAAGGCTGGCTGTGCCGCTCAGGATCAGCGTGGTGCCGCGGTATTCCAGCACCATGCTGCGCTTGTCCTTCCCGGAGTCCCGCAGTTCCCAGTCCTGGCCGCCTGCGTTGCGTGTACCGGTGACCGGCAGGTTGCCCGTCTGCTGCAAAATCCAGGTGGGGTTGGCCTGTTTGGTCTGGGTGAGGCCGATGAAAGCCTCCTTGGGAGTCAGGTAGCCCACTTCCCAAGTGGGTACTCCGCTGCCCGTTCCGGACTCCCATCTGGCGTAGTTGGGAGTGAATGTGTCGCCGGTATCCGGGGTAACCGGTGTGAATCCCGCCACATCCGTGGCGTTCCTTGCGATGGAAGCCACGTCCACAGGCGGCCTGAAGCCTTCGCCTTTCGGTGCCGGGTTCATCAGGACGATCGGAAGGAATGCCAGGACGCAGACCAGCAGCGCAATGACCATACCGATGACCGAAGCGTTGGCCCGCTTGGCAGCTTTCGCCGCGATGACGGGTTTGTACGGTGCATCCGGGGCAGCCTGGTCCTGGGTTTGGTTGGCCTCTGCAGCATCGGAGGGGTTGTCCGCTGCGGGCTTGTCCTGCGTTTCACTCACCACTCAATGATCCCTTATCGGAGCAGGGAACACACATCCGGCCACCTCACCACCGTTATTGCGGTCGGTAGTCATTCAACGACCCCAAGTGGATGCGGCGACTATGATCGTTGGTAGAGGAACCCCGGGTTGCCCCGTGCAACCATGTCCGGTCCCGTGAATCGTCACTCGAAGAAGAGGTTCAAGTGTCTCCTGCACCAATGACCCAGCAGTATTCCACGATTTCGCCGTCGCTCGCCGTCGGCATCGACGAACCCGACCGCAACCTTGCGCTTGAACTCGTCCGTGTCACCGAAGCCGCGGCAATTGCCGGTGGCCACTGGGTAGGTTTCGGCGACAAGAACAAGGCAGACGGCGCGGCCGTCGATGCCATGCGTTCGTTCCTTCACACCGTCCACTTCAATGGCGTCGTGGTGATTGGTGAAGGCGAAAAAGATGAAGCCCCCATGCTGTTCAACGGCGAACAGGTTGGTGACGGCACCGGCCCCGAGTGCGACGTCGCCGTGGACCCCATCGACGGAACCCGCCTCACCGCCCTGGGCATCAACAACGCCCTGGCAGTACTGGCAGTTGCCGAGCGCGGATCCATGTTCGACCCCTCCGCCGTGTTCTACATGGAGAAGCTCGTCACCGGCCCTGAAGCTGCCGACATGGTTGACCTCCGCCTGCCGGTCAAGCAGAACCTGCACCTGATCGCCAAGGCCAAGGGCGTGAAGGTCAACCAGCTCAACGTCATGATCCTGGACCGTGACCGGCACCGTCCGCTCGTGGAGGAAATCCGCGAAGCGGGCGCGCGCACCAAGTTCATCATGGACGGCGATGTCGCCGGTGCCATCGCCGCAGCCCGTTCCGGGACCGGCGTAGATGCCCTCATGGGTATCGGCGGAACTCCGGAAGGCATCGTTGCCGCATGTGCCATCAAGTCACTCGGCGGCGTCATCCAGGGCCGCCTGTGGCCGACGTCGGACGACGAGAAGCAGAAGGCCATCGACGCCGGACACGACCTCGACCGCGTCCTGTCCACCAATGACCTCGTCACCTCGGACAACTGCTACTTCGCAGCGACCGGCATCACCGACGGTGACCTCCTCCACGGTGTGCGTTACCAGAAGGACCGCGTCCTGACGCAGTCCATCGTGATGCGCTCCAAGTCCGGGACCGTGCGCTTCGTTGACGCCGAGCACCACGCATCCAAGTGGGAGACGTACGCGCGCAAGGCGTAATCCCCTCACCTAACAGAAGGACGGCGAGCATTGCTCGGCGGTTATCTCCTCGTACCTCGTCGATTTGATGCCGCTGTCGCGATACTCGCCGTCCTTCTTTGTGTCAGGCGCAGGTTACGGCTGGCGCGCGTTTTTGTGGGAAAGAGATGCTCAGCGGAGTTTGTCGCGGAGCTTCCTGGCCAGCTGGTAGGCGCTGTAGCGGAGTTTGTTCACTGGGAGGTCCCAGGTTCCGGGGTAGGAGACTTCGCGGCCTCCGAAGGATTTCTTGAAGGACGTGAAGCCGGCCCATTTGTGGTCCGGCTGGTCCTCGGGTGCCACGCCCCACAGGTCCACGTGCTTGAGGCCCTTTTCCTTGGCGTCGGCCATCAAAGTGACCAGAAGCGGGATCCCTGCGCTGAGTTTGCGGTGGGTGTCGTCCAAGGCAGCGTGTGCGTACACGCGGGTGTCCGACGAATCGTACGCGAAAGCAGCAGCGATCGGCTCGCCCTCCAACTCCGCGATAAACAGCGTACCGGCGCCGGCGGGGAGCAAAGAAGCTGCCACCTGGGTGAGGTACTCATCGCTTTGGGGCTTGAAGCCGTTGCGGGCTGCCGTCAGGTGGAGGAAGTGCAACAGCACCGAAATGTCGGCGGGATCCTGGGACGCCCGGAAGGTGACGCCCTTCTTGTGGATGTTCCGGTACAGGTTCCGGTTGGTCGGCTTCATCCCGGCCAGGACATCCTTGAAGTCACCCTCGAGGTCCACAATCCAACTCAGCTCGGGCTGCTGGTTGACCGGAGCGGGCCGCAAGCCGCGTGCGCGGAGGAGGGGACCGGCGTCGGACGCTGTGAAACCGGCGGCAGCAGGCTCCATGCGCACGAAGACCGCACGTTCGCTCTTGGCCAGGGCCACCAGGGCTTCCGTTGCGGCATCGAAAGCTTCCACCGACTCAGCGACCGGACCGTACGGGGAGTACATGACCTTGCCCGCGGGGTTCTTCTCCTCGATGGCGAGGAAGCTCCAGCCCCGGCCCGACTGTTCATGGACGCGACGGCCCAAGGCACGCTGGACGTCGGCCCACGCTGGGGTTTGCAGGAAAAACTCCATGGATCAGTTCCCCAGCCCTGTGGTAACGGCGAAGGCAACACTGGTTTCCGTGGCACCCTGGATCGGGTGCACGTTCACGGGCGCCTCAATGTCCGGAATGAAGGCCGCGCCACCGCGCTGGAGCTGCAGATCGCTCTTGGGGGAATCCAGCAGTACCTCACCAGAGACCACCACGACGACGGCGGGCCCGGTCTGCGCCAGCGGCACCGGTTCTGCCCCGGGAGCAAGTTCAATGCGCTGCAGCTGGAACTCCGTGAACGGCGGGCGATAGAGTTCCTGCCCGAATTCGGTGCCGCTCGCCTCGACACGGGGAACCCCCAGTGCCTCGAAGCGGACGGTCTTCAGCAGTTCCGGGACATCGACGTGCTTGGGTGTCAGCCCGCCACGCAACACGTTGTCCGAGGACGCCATCACTTCCACACCCAGTCCATGGAGGTAGGCGTGGACGTTGCCGGCGGGCAGGTAGACCACCTCGCCGGGCTCCAGTGAAACGAGGTTCAGGAGGAGCGAAATGAGCACTCCAGGATCCCCTGGGAAGGCTTCGTTGATGTCCAGGAGCGCACCCAGCACGTCCTCATGGGGTTCCTTGGGCGCTCCCGAGCGGAGGACAGCTTCGACCTCGACAACGGCCTCCGAGACCTTCCGGCCACCCTCGATCAAGCGGGTAAAGGCTGCCTTCAGTGCTGCCGGTTCCTCGGACTGCCCCAGGTCGGCGATGACACCGGTGATGATGTCCGGGACATCCATGGCGGCGGAGGCCATGCACGCCGCAAGGTGCTCGAAAACCTGTCGTGCGGAGGCAGCCGACCTGAACCCGCACAACGCCTGGAACGGAGTCAACGCAAAGATCAGCTCCGGCTTGTGGTTGTCGTCCCGGTAGTTCCGTTCAGCGGAATCGGCAGGCAGCCCGGCCGCGTTCTCACGCGCATAGCCCTCACGCGCTTGCTCAAGGCTGGGGTGCACCTGGAGGGACAGCGGTTGCTCGGCGGCCAGGATTTTGGTCAGGAACGGAAGCCGCGGCCCGAACGCTTCGAGGCTTTCATTCCCGAGGAAATGCCGGGGATTGGAGGCAATCAAAGCATCCAGCGGCTCGGTCACACCGTTGGGGTGTATCGCCGTTGAGGGAGAATCCGGGTGCGCCCCAATCCATAGTTCCGCTTCCGGCCCGCCCGAGGCCGGCCGACCCAACAAGTCTGCGATCGCCGTCGTAGACCCCCAGACGTAGGGCCGCAAAACATTCTCAATCTGGTACACGGAAGAAGGTCCTTATCGTTGCGCTGGACGTGGTGGTTGAACGACAGCCGGGCTTAGAGCGGTGCGCATTGCCCGTTGGTGGCCACGAGGTCGCGGATACCTTGCTCATCGCCCTGGGCCTTGAGGCCGTTCAACAACTCAATGGTGATGGGCGTGCCGTCCGGAGTGGTGGTCACCGGGGTGAAATCCGCCGACGGCGACGGGAGTTGGCTTGCCGGGAGGCGCGCCGGTACCGGGCCCGCGGCGGCGGCACCGGCAGGCGTGCCGGTGGGGGAGACGACGGCGTCATCCGCTTTGGGGCTGTTGGAGGACTTCAGGAGTTCCTGGACCTTGGAGTGGATCAGGTCAAAGTCGGGAACGGTGGAGAACGACGCATCGAAGTCCGGAGGTCCGATGGTCAGCCGTTTGACGGGCTGGTTCTTGGACTTCAGGGCAAGATCGACAAAGCTGCCGAGCTGGTTTGAGGAAATGTTCGAGTCAACCACTTTGGTGCCGGCGTTGGCGATGTCCTCGAACTTGGTCAGCAGGGTTGCAGGATCCAGTTGCTTGAGCATGGCTTGCTGCACGCACTGTTGGCGTGCGATCCGGGCGTAGTCGTCCACGAATTCGCGGGACCGTCCGTACCACAGGGCATGGAAGCCGTCCAGGTGCTGGTCACCGGCCGGGATCCAGCCGTCGGGCATGCCGTGGATACCGTGGGCTTCGTCAGTGACAGGGCCGCTGATAGGTACCCAGCCCCCGGCCTTGATGCGGATTCCGCCCATGGCGTCGATGAGTTTTGCGAAGCCGTCCATGTCCACCAGGACGTAGGCCTGCACCGTGATCCCCAAGGTTCCGGAAACGGCCTCAAGGGTGGCTTGTGCACCTGGGTCGGATACGCCCGGGTACAGGTTCTGGTAGTTGTTGGTGACCTCGGTGTTGACGGCGTTGATGAGGCATTCATCGCCGCAGTTGTAGCCGTCGGGGTAGATCTTGCGCATGGGCGAGCCCTCGCTGAACTGCGCATTCTGGAGGTTTCGGGGGACCGAGATGATGGCGCTTTCGCCCGTCTTCGCGTCGACACTGATGACGGAGAGGCTGTCCGGTCGACGGCCCGTCCGGTCATCGCCGGCGTCCCCGCCCATCATCAGGAAGTTGTAGCGCCCGTCCACGGGATCGATGGCGGGACCGGCGTCGAAGATGCTGCCGATCGCATTGCGGCTCACGTTCAGGACGTACGCGATGTATCCCAGCGAGCCACTGGCCACCACCGTGGATACGACCAGCACGACGGCGATGATGGGCCGCATCCCCGGCGCCAGGAGGTTGGGCCTGATGATCCTCAACGTGTTGAGGAACAGATAGGCCCAACCCAGCGCCAAGGCCACCAACACCACAATGACCAGCAGGGAACCAACAGGGTGCGTGACGATGCTGAGCAGCAGGGTCCGGTTTACTAGGGCGATGACGAGGGTCAGCAGCGCCACGGCCCACACAGTCAGGGTGACGCGCAACGCCATGCGGCCCAGCTTGCGGTCGCCGGCAACGATCTGCGCGCTGCCGGGGATGAAGAGAGTCAGGAGTACCAGCACGAAGGCGCGTTTGGTCCGCACCGGAGCGCTGGCTCCGGCGGGGTAGCGGACAGGATCAGTCAGTGCGTTACCCGGCTGATTCGGTGTCTTGTGCATGGTAGTCATCCGCTGCCTTCCTAGCGGATGCTCCGTGCGGAAGCGTTGGCAGGCGAGAAAACCTCTTCCACTTTGTGGCGCAGGTTTTCGCCCTTCTTGGTGGCAACGTCGTTCAGCTCCTGGGCGAAGGCCAGCAGGTCCGCGCGGAGCTTCGAGGCGAGGTCGTCCGTGCCCGATGCCAGCATTCGCACCGCAAGGAGTCCGGCGTTGCGGGCTCCAGCGATCGATACCGTGGCTACGGGAACGCCCGCAGGCATCTGCACGATGGACAGCAGGGAGTCCATGCCGTCGAGGGTTTTCAGGGGGACGGGCACACCGATCACAGGCAGCGGCGTCACCGATGCCAGCATGCCGGGCAGGTGTGCAGCGCCACCAGCGCCGGCAATGATGACCCGGAGGCCGCGTTCGTGGGCCGTCTGCCCGTACCGGATCATTTCGGTGGGCATTCGGTGCGCCGAGACGACGTCTGCCTCGAAGGGAATGCCGAATTCGGCAAGGGCGTCCGCGGCGGCCTCCATGACGGGCCAGTCCGAGTCGGAGCCCATGACGAGCCCTACCAGCGGGGCAGTTGTACCGGAGGTCATACGGTCTCCTCAAGAGTGGTCTGTTCAGGCTTGCGGCCGTCACGGATGATGTTTGCCACGGCTGTGGCACGCTCGCGGACGGAGTCGACGTCGGAGGTCGACGTGCCGACCAGGTTCACATGCCCGATCTTCCGGCCGGGCCGGACGGACTTGCCATACGAGTGGACCTTGGCGGCAGGCTCGTAGGCGAGGGCCATGGGGAAGGCGTTGAAGAGATCCTGGTTGTCGCCGCCCAGGAAGTTCTTCATGACCGTGACGGCGGCCAAGGCATCCGTGGCGCCGAGGGGAAGATCCAGGACAGCCCGGAGGTGCTGTTCGAACTGGCTGGTGATGGATCCATCCTGCGTCCAGTGCCCGGTGTTGTGGGGGCGCATGGCCAGTTCGTTGATCAGGAAGCCTGCCCCGACGCCGGGCGTTTCAAACAATTCGGCTGCCATGACGCCGGTGACGCCGAGCTCGTTGGCTATGCGGAGGGCAGCTTCCTCTGCGGCGGCAGCCACCTCGAGGGAAATGTTCTGGGCCGGTGCGATCACTTCATCGCAGACGCCATCCACCTGGATGGTGTGCACCACGGGCCACGCCCGGGACTCGCCGCTGGGGGTGCGGGCCACCAGGGCTGAGAGTTCGCGGCTGAACTCCACCTTGGCTTCGGCCAGCAGCGGGCTCATGGCCTGGAACCAGTCGCCGGTCTCCTGCGCTTCGTCCGCGGAGTCGATGATCCTGACGCCCTTGCCGTCGTATCCGCCCCTCGGCGTTTTCAGCACCACGGGCCAACCGATGCGGTCGCCGAAGGCCACCAATTCGTCAACCGTGTGCACGGCGGACCACTCGGGGTTGGGCAGTCCAAGCCGATCGATGGCGGCCCGCATGACCAGCTTGTCCTGGGCGTTCACCAGGGCATCCGGCCCGGGCTGGACATTCACGCCGGCATCCAACAGCGCCTGGAGGTGCCCGGTAGGAACGTGTTCGTGGTCAAAGGTCAGCACGTCCACGCCACGGGAGAACTCGAGGAGCGTGTCCAGATCCTTGTAGTCGCCGACCGGGGCCGAGGCCACCGCGGCAACGGCGGAAACGTCCTCGGCTTCAGCCAAAACGCGGAGTTCGAAGCCCAGTGCGGTAGCGGGCGGAGCCATCATTCGTGCGAGTTGGCCGCCGCCAACAACGCCAATTACTGGAAAAGTCACAATGTTCAGCCTACCGAACAGGCAGCGGGATCACTGATTCTGGCGCTCTATTGCCTGCCTTTTGGTGGCGCGCACGGTCTTCTATGGGTGTTCTCACAGGCTGTTCCCGGGCACCGCCGCCAAATCGGCGCTAAAATAAATTTGGCCCATCGGCCCATCTTCAACGGCCATGGAGGGTCATGATAACCACACTTGCAGATCGCATCCGCGGACTTGCCTCGCTTTTCTGGCGCGAGGTAGCCAAGTTCGGCGCCGTCGGCGGTGTTGCCTTCGTCATTGACTCGGCCGTCTTCATCTGGCTCTTTTCGGGCCCTATGCACGGCAGTGAGGTGTGGGCCAAGGCTCTCGCGACCATTGTTGCAAGCGTGTTCTCCTGGGTAGCCAACCGCTTCTGGACTTTCCGCCACCGCAAGCAGGCCAATGTTGTCCGCGAAGCCGTGTTGTTCGCCGTCATGAACATCGTTGGGCTTTTGATCGCTTCAGGATGCGTGTGGTTCGCCAAGTACATCCTGGACCTGAACGACAAGCCGTCGTTGTTCATCGCCGGCAGCGTCGTGGGCCTCATCCTTGGCACCATCTTCCGCTTCTTCGCCTACCGCTTCTGGGTCTTCAACGAGGAACTGGATGCCGAGCCGGAGTTCTCGCACGATCACGAGATCATCGAAGGACACCCCAAGCAGAGGAACGGCGAGACCGCCAGCCCTGCGACCGGCGAACTTCCCATCAAAAAAGCCTGACCGCTAGTCCTCGCGTTTCAGCGTTGTGTGACGCGTTCGTTTTCCAGCAGGTGTTCGGTGACGTCCACTGCCGGGTGAACCAGGACCACTGATCCGTCCTGCTTCCATGCACCCAACGACGCGGACAAGCCTTCTTCCAAACCGTCGGCGGCGCGTACCAGGAGGCGGACCCCCGGCTCCTGGGTGGCAGCAAATCCGTCGATCAGTTCGGCGTGCGCGTGTGCCGTTGTGCTGCGGACCGCAGGCAGATCACCGTCGGGTTCGTTATGTGCCATGAAGACGTCACCGTGGGAGCGGACTTCCGCGGCGTAGTCCACGACGCCGGCGGCCAACTCGCCGGGCCACCGCATGGCGAGTGCCGCAAGCGGGACCGCCACGACCGCGTCGAAGCCGGCCCCGGCGCCGTCGTCGGGCTTGTCCGTAACAAGAAGGTCAGCTGACGAATCGTCAAACACGACTTCCAGCCCGAGCTGCCAAGCAGCCAAGGCCCACACGAACGACTTCCAGTGGGCTGGGAGGTCCAGCCGGACGGCCATGCCCGGTTCGGCGTCCAGCTCGTCCTGCAGGAGGTTGCTGGTCTTGGCCACCCAGTTATCCAAAACGCGGCCCGAAAGTTCCACGCGCTCGGAGTCCGGTCCGTACCAAGTGAGTCGGGGTGAGGTTGCGTGGCCGGACCTCAGGGCGGTCATCAGGTTCGCTGCCGGGATAGTCATAGGCCCATCTTGCCACGCTGCAATTATGTGGACGCGGGGCGTTGTGAATTGAAGCACACCACACGCGGCCGGGCTGAAGGACAGCCCTCCTTCGGTGGTCAAATTTCCGCAGGAATTCAATGAACGTTCACGTAAATCGATCCGACACTCCCAGTTTTTCGCCGCGAAACGCCGCGGCGCGGAGAAAATCTTGGGCGTGGCGCATCCCACGTTTCTACAGATTCTTGATTATTATCCCGGCGCGGCTTGACTGTCGGTAGTTACACGCGTGTAATTAGTAATCAACGCCGCTGCACAGAGGACCGGAACGCCACCGGGAATCGGAAATACATCCAAGCAGCAGCTGCAAACTCAGGAGGGACGCCATGGGGCAAGCGTTGCGTATCCAGGAAGATGCAGTCGTCGCAGAACATGCGTCGGTGAAATACCGTTCACGGGAAGTACCGGGAGACTGGTACGTCGATCCCGCGGATCCGGAAGCGGCAGACCGCTACAACCAGAATGTGCAGCAATCCCTGGAGGACCAGGCAACTGCCCTCCTGGCCGCACATGAAGCACTGATCGGGGACCTGCCTGCTGGGCCGGACGATGACGTTGACGACCCTCCCATGGAGTTGCGTCGTCCGCTGGAGACCCCGGGGCAACCCGTGTGGATCGGCCTCCCCAGCCAGGGTGACTTCGATGACGAAGGTGAGCTCGGCTGGCAGACAGATGCGCTCTGTGCGCAAACCGACCCTGAAGCGTTCTTCCCCGAGAAGGGCGGATCGACGAGGGATGCCAAGAAGGTCTGCGGGGCGTGCAATGTCCGCTCGCAGTGCCTTGAGTACGCCCTGGCAAATGACGAACGGTTCGGTATTTGGGGCGGCCTCTCTGAGCGGGAACGTCGTCGGCTAAGGAAGCGAGCGGTCTAATTCTCAAGGAAGTGCATGTTACCGCCGTCGTGGTTGCCCACGACGGCGGAAACTATCTCCCCAGGACCTTGGCGGCATTGTCGAACCAGACGCGTTCGGCAGATGCCGCCATTGGCATTGATACAGGTTCCACGGATAACTCGCAGGCGTTGCTTCGCGAAGCGTTCGGAACCGGCAACGTCACCACTTTCACGCAACCGAAGTCCGGCTTCGGCGCGGCCGTCCAGGCGGGCTTGAACGAACTTGCCCCCGCCCAGGACGCAGCCGAAGGCGGCACGCAGGGATCCGTCCAATGGATCTGGCTCCTTCACGACGACGCTGCACCTGCGCCGGACGCGCTGGCGGAACTGCTCCACGCCGTCGAACGTGCTCCGTCCGTCACGGTAGCCGGCTGCAAGCAGCTCGGATGGGATAACGAACGGCACCTTGTTGATGTGGGTCTGTCGACCAGCCGCTGGGCCGAACGCCTGACGTTGATCGACGCCGATGAAGTGGACCAAGGACAATACGACGCGCGGACTGACACGTTCGCCGTGAACTCTGCGGGCATGCTGATCCGACGTGACATCTGGGAGCAGCTGCAGGGCTTCGACCCCGCCCTTCCAGGCAGCGGCGACGACGTCGACTTCTGCTGGCGCAACTGGCTCGCGGGAAATCGTGTGGTGGTGGTCCCCAGCGCCCGCATGTTCCATGTGGAGCACAGGCCGCACGGTTTGGGTACCTCCTCCGCGGCCAGGAAAGCGCAGATTCACTTACGGCTCAAGCACACCCCGTGGTGGAACGTGCCCTTCCAGGCAATCGGTGCCTTGTTCGGTGCGGTGGTCCGGTTGCTGCTCAGCATCCTGGTCAAGGAGCCGGGTTACGGGTTCTCCCAATTCACCTCCACGGTGGCTGCCCTGTTCCGTCCCGGCGCAATCGCCAGGGGCCGCCGGGTAGCGGCCAGGACACGGCGTGTACACCGCTCCGTGATCCGTGGCCTGCAAACCTCCACGCGAGACGTGAGGGCCAACCGGCGCTCCCTGCTGGAGGCCATACGTCCCGGCGATGAGTCCTCCGCCGTCTCCGACCTCCTGGCTCCGGAGCCGAGTGGAGATGCCGCCGATGACTTCGCGGCACTGGCAACCAATGAACGCGGCTGGGTGGGCACGGGTGCCGTCGCTGCTGCGGTCCTGGCCCTTGCCGCGGCCTTGGTAGGCCTTCTGGGATTGCTGCGCTCCGGCGCGGTGGCCGGTGGGGGACTCCTGCCCCTTTCTGCGCTCCCCGGAGACATCTGGGCCAATGCGTCCACCTGGTGGATCTCCTTGGGGGCAGGGCTGCCCGGCCATGGTGATCCGTTTGGATACGTGCTGTGGCTGTTGTCGCTGTTCGGCGGTGGGGATGGAAATTCCGCCATGGTTTGGCTGCTCATCCTGGCCATGCCGCTCTCAGGGCTTGGGGCTTGGTTCGCCGCAGGCGCACTGACCACGAAACGGCGTTTCCGCACCGTTGCCGCCCTTGCCTGGTCCGCCGCGCCTGCGCTCCAGATCGCCATCAACCAGGGACGACTTGGTGCCTTGGTGGCGCACATGATGATGCCCCTGCTGCTCCTGGCGCTCTTGCGCGCCTCCGGATCCGCTATCGGTCAAGGACCGGCCTCTGGTAACTCCGCACTCACTCGGAAGCCTGCTCCGATCCTGGGTAAGCCCGGTATCAACGGAACGCCGTCCTGGACGGCCGGCGCTGCGGCTGGCCTTGCGATGGCAGTGGTCACCTCGGCCGCGCCGTCGCTGCTTGGCCCGATCGCCGTCGCAGTGATCCTCTCCGCCGTGGTTCTTGGACAGCGGGGCAAGACGCTGTGGTGGTCGCTCCTGCCCACTATTGCCTTGTTCCTGCCGTACGGAATTTCCGTACTGGACAGGCCACGTTCGTTGCTCGCTGACCCGGGCCTGCCCCTCACTTTTGAAGCGGCACCGCTGTGGCAGCAGTTCCTGGGGCAACCGCTGGCGTTCAGTATCGACGGCGGCCTGAACGGTTTGGCCTTCTTTGGTCCGGGTTCTGTACCGTGGGCGCTGATCCTGGCTTTGCTCATCAGCGCGCCCATCCTGGTCCTGGCCGTGACCGCCCTGTTCCTTCCCGGTAAACGCAGCGCAATGGCCAGGGTCTTCTGGCTGGCGGCCTTGGCTACCTTGGCGGCCAGCTGGCTGGTCGGTCACGTCGCCACTGGCGTCAACGGCAACGTGATGGTGGGCCCTTTCACCGGCCCGGCTGTCTCCGCTGCTGGGATGTTGCTGCTCGGTGCCGGGATCATCGGTGCCGACAAACTCTTTACAGCGCGCCGCCGGACTCCTGATTCACAGCGGGCGAAGCTTCCGCTGCGCCGGATTTCCTCAGCCGTGGTCATGACGCTCCTCGTCGCCGGCCCCTTGGCGGGCCTGGGTGCCTGGGTTTCCCAGAACGTCCTGCAGCCTGCACCCATAGCAGGCGGGGCGGTCCCTAACACGGCTACACATCCGACGTCGGCCCTTGGCTCCGCTCGCCTGGTCCGGCCAGTGGACACCGGCACGCTGCCGGCCACCGCCGTCGACCGCGGGATTGGTCCGGAACGGACGCGGACGCTGGTTATCACCAGTGGTGAGGAGGGTGCCTTCACGTCATCCCTGATGCGTGGATCGGGAACCACCTTGGACAGCCTGTCCACCATTGCTTCCGCACGGACAATCATTGGTGCTCCGGGACGTGAGGAGATCACGGCTGACGACGCCGCAACCACGTCCCTCCGCAGGGCAGTAGCCACGATTGTGGCGAGCACCGGTGTGGATCCGCGGCCGGACCTGGAACAGCTTGGCGCGGGTTTCGTCGTCCTCAAGGCGGCCGACAATGCCGCCCAGCTGACTGCCAGCAGGATCGACGCCGTTCCCGGCCTTGTTGCTGTGGGGCAGACCGACGCCGGATGGTTGTGGCGCGTAACGCCGCGGAACCAGCCGGCGGCTACTGCTGCGGACACGACACACCGCGTAAGGATTATCGACGCCAAGGGGGCAGTAGCCAGTTCCTTGCCCTCCGAAGAAGTCTCCGTTGACGCCGACGTGGCGCCAGGGGACGAGGGCCGCAAAGTGGTGCTGGCTGAACGTGCCGATCCAGGCTGGTCCGCATCGCTGGATGGCCGCCAGTTGACCTCCACGACGTCCGGCTGGGCGCAGGCTTTTGAACTTCCTGCCACGGGCGGAAACCTCGAAGTGCGTTATACGAATCCGTGGGCTGTATGGTTCGGCATACTGCAGGCAGTGGTGATCGGTTTGACGCTCCTGCTGGCCGTTCCAATGCCTGCGCGCCGCACCCGAACCGGCATGTCGAGGGACGAAGTTTCCCTCCGTAAGGAGTACAGCAGTGTCTGACGACCGGAAGAAAGTGCCTGACGAAGCCACTGATGTCCCGGTGCCCAGGAAGTCCCGCGCCGATAAGGACGGCGACGCCGGCAGTTCCCGAAGCACCGGCAAGGGCGCCCGAAGCTCCAGGAAGGGCGTCGTCACGGGGGCGCTCTCCGCCGTGGTCATCCTGGCCGCTGGCGGCGGCGCGGTTGCTGCCGCGTCGATGATGCCCGAGCCGTCCGGTGGCACCACCCTGGCTTTCCGACAGGCAGATGTCCCGGCGGGACGTGCCCTGGGTGTCTGTCCTGAACCGGCCCGGTTGGTCAACGGAACGGTAGTCGGCACGGATGCCGACTTCAGCCCGGTATCCACCACAGCCACCAGCGCGCTCAATGCCGTGGTGCTGAGCAACCCGGCAGGTACCGTTCCCGGAAGCAAGATAACCTCGCTGGGCGGCGGCACAGTGGCGGAGATCGCCAAGGCGCCCACCAGCAGCCCCACGCCCACATCCGGTCCGCCGGTGTTGTCCGCCGGCGTGGCGTCCATCAGCCCCGTCACAGGAGAATCAGTGGTGGGCGCAGATGCGCTGGGGAACGAACAAGCATCCTTGGCTGCGAACCTCAGCTATTCGGCCACGGACGGGGACCTGCGTGGCCTGGCGTCTGCCCAATGCCAGCAGCCAGGAAATGATGCCTGGCTGCTGGGTGCGAACACCGCTGTCGGCCGCACCGCCGTCCTGAACCTGAGCAATGCCTCCGAAACTCCCGCCACCGTGAACCTGGAGCTCTTTGGCCACCAGGGACAAATCCAGGCGCCCGGAGCGCGGGGGCTCCTGGTAGCCCCCGGAACGACCCGCTCGGTCAACCTCGCCGGCCTTGCCCCGAATGAAGCGCAGCTGGCCGTCCATGTACGCAGCACCGGAGGTCCTGTGGCTGGGACCATCCAGCAGAGCGTGCTGCGCGGGCTCGCCCCGGGCGGAGTTGAGTACCTCTCGCCAGGAGCTGGCCCGTCCAACCTGCAGGTCATGTCCGGCGTCGACATCCAGGATCCTGCCGCTGCGAAAGCGCTGGCTGGCAAGTCGGGGTTTGCTGATGCCGTACCTGCACTCCAGATAGCTGTTCCGGGATCCACGGACGCCGTGGTGCAGGTCAGCCTTTACGGAGCGAATGGTGAACGCAAGGTACCCAACGGGGGAGTAGTGACGGTGAAGGGTGGTTCCGTGGCCACGCTGAACCTTGACGGCGTTCCTGCCGGAAGTTACACCGTCAAAGCCACCTCCGACGTCTCGTTCGTGGCGTCGACCAGGATCACGCGGGGTGCCAAGCCGGAGGACGCGACTGACTTCGCATGGTCGCCGGCGTCAGCCCGCCTGGGCAGCCAGCACTTGGTTGCTGTTCCTCGCGATGGCCAACGGTTCCTCAGCTTTGGCGTGCCCGACGGCCGTGCCACAGTGAGCTACGCTCCCGTGACGGCCGACGGAAAAATCGGCAAGGCCGTGGACGTGGATATGAGCGGCGGAACAACGTCCATGATCGAGCTCCCGGCAAAATCCGGCGACGCCATAGTGGCCGGATACGTTGTCTCGGCTTCCGGTGATCCCGTCTACGGCGCCCTTGTCCTGGGAAAGCAGGGACGTTCGGACGTGTCTGTGGTGGCGATCCAGGACGCAGCGGCGGGACTTGAAAAGGTTCCCGTTTCGGTGGGTTACTAGGCAGCGCTCCCGAGCCTGCCGTCGTCGTTATTGATAGCGGCGACGGTAGACCGGGTCGAGCGTTTCCGGTGGCACACCGAGCATTTCGGCTGTGTACTCCACCACGACGTCGTGGACCAGGTCCTGGAGCTCTTCACGCGTGCTGGCGCCTTGAACCACCACCCTGCGGTAAATGGTGATCATGGGCGCTTCGCCGCGGCCCCCGGGAGTGTAGGAGCCCATGGGAGCGGTGCCACCCGTAGCGAGCAACTGCTCCAGGTCCGGTGGGATTTCATCGACTGCGAAGAGCACTCCGTCCAACTGCTTGCCCCACATGTCCTGCAGGCGCTCCGCGGAGTCCAGCACCATGTCGTCAAAGCGCTCTGAGCGGGTACGGAAACCGGGCAGATTGGCAAGCATCAGTTCACCGCGCAGCCCCCGTCCGTGGCGGTTGCGCCTGCGGCGCCGAAAGCTCCGCACGCCCGTGCCTGCGTGTTCCCCGGCCTGGTCGCCATCCGCGTCAGTCCACCGGATGGTGAAACCGGGGATATGTGGCTGTGACTGCATATATCGACTTTAGTACCGGGCGACCGCCAGCGCGACATCACCGCCACCAGCGCGCCGCAGCTGTTCCCGGTAAACGGAGTAGGCAAGCCACGGACGGCCAATGCGCACTTTGGGTGGCACGAGGCGCTAATCTGGGATGTTGTGGGTGCTATTCGTCAATGTTCCAGGTCGGCCTGCCGCCAGTCCGCGGTGGCTACTTTGACGTACGTCTACGCGGATTCGACAGCGGTCCTGGGTCCTCTCGCCACTTATGCGGAACCCCATGCCTATGACCTGTGTTCGCAGCACGCCGAAAGCCTGACCGTGCCGCGGGGATGGGAAGTGCTTCGGCTGGCGATGCCCACCACTCCGCCCCAGCCCGGGCCCGACGATTTGCTCGCACTCGCCAACGCCGTCCGCGAGGCGGCCTCCGCAGCCCCGGAGGCGCCGGTACGCCACAACCATGCGCACATGGAACCGCGGGCCGGTACCGAAGGCACACGACGCGGTCACCTGCGGATCCTTCGCGAACCGTCCTGATCGGGTACCCCAAGGCAGGGGTCGCAAATCGTCGCGGTGCTCCAAACGGCGCGAACGTGCGCGGTAGTCTGGAATCTGCAGATTAACCAGCCAGCGGCGCCGGGCGGCGCCACCCAGGGAGCATCATTCATGCCAAAGGTCAGTCCTGAACTGTTGTCCATCCTGCGCTGTCCCGTGACGGGTTCACCGCTGGTCCAGGAGGGCGACGAGTTGGTTGCCTCCGTCGCCGCGGCGGACGGCGAAAAGCTCCGCTACTCGATCGAGGACGGCATTCCGCTTCTCCTGCCGCCGGAATTGTTGGCCGCTGCCCACGCAGCGACGTCCGGCCAGCACGATTCCAAGGCGTAACACCCTCTTTTCACCAAACCCGCACGGTACCCAAAGGATTTCCATGACTTTTGATTTCAAAGTGGCCGACATCACCCTTGCGGAGGCAGGTCGCCACCAGATCCGCCTCGCCGAGCACGAAATGCCCGGGCTTATGTCTCTTCGGGAGGAATTCGGTGCTTCCCAGCCGCTGAAGGGCGCACGCATCGCAGGGTCGTTGCACATGACCGTGCAGACGGCCGTGCTCATTGAGACCCTCACAGCCTTGGGCGCCGAGGTTCGATGGGCTTCCTGCAACATCTTCTCCACCCAGGACGAAGCAGCCGCCGCCGTCGTCGTCGGTAAAGGCACGCCGGAAGACCCGCAGGGTGTCCCGGTCTTCGCGTGGAAGGGCGAAACGCTCGAGGAATACTGGTGGACTGCCGAGCAGATCCTTACCTGGCCCGGCGCGGAAACCAACCCGGAGTTGGGTCCCAACATGATCCTCGACGACGGCGGCGACGCAACGCTGCTGCTGCACAAGGGCGTCGAATTCGAAGCAGCGGGCGCAGTCCCGACCGCTGCGGAGACTGACCCCGAGGAGTACGTCCTGATCCTCGACCTCCTCCGCAGGACCCTCGAAACCGACCCGCAGAAGTGGACCCGCCTGGCCGCCCGGATCGAGGGCGTCACCGAGGAAACAACCACCGGCGTGCACCGCCTCTACCAGTTGGCCGAGCAGGGCAAACTCTTGTTCCCGGCCATCAACGTCAACGACTCCGTCACCAAGAGCAAGTTCGACAACAAGTACGGCATCCGCCACTCCCTCCCGGACGGAATCAACCGTGCCACCGACGTCCTCATGGGCGGTAAGGTCGCCGTCGTCTGTGGATATGGCGACGTCGGCAAGGGTGCCGCCGAGGCGCTGCGCGGACAGGGTTCGCGGGTCATCGTCACGGAGATCGACCCCATCTGTGCCCTGCAGGCAGCCATGGACGGCTACCAGGTGGCCAAGCTGGAATCGGTACTCGCGCAGGGTGACATCTTCATCACCACCACGGGCAACAAGGACGTGATCCTGGCCGAGCACATGCTGGGCATGAAGAACAAGGCCATTGTGGGCAACATCGGCCACTTCGACAACGAGATCGACATTGCGGGCCTTGCGAAGATTCCGGGTGTGAAAAAGGTCGAGATCAAGCCGCAGGTCCACGAGTGGGTCTTCGACGCCGGGACCCACACTGAGCGCTCCATCATCGTCCTGTCCGAAGGCCGCCTGCTGAACCTGGGCAACGCCACCGGCCACCCGTCGTTCGTGATGAGCAACTCCTTCGCCAACCAGACAATCGCCCAGATTGAACTGTGGACCAAGAGGGACCAGCCGGCAGGGGCGCGCGAATACCAGAAGCAGGTCTACGTCCTCCCCAAGATCCTGGACGAGAAAGTCGCACGGCTCCACCTGGACGCCCTGGGCGTTGAACTGACCGAGCTGAGCAAGGAGCAGGCCGACTACCTCGACCTGGACGTTGCCGGTCCTTACAAGCCGGAGCACTACCGCTACTAAGCGGTGGTGGATCACAGATTCGCTGTTGAAAGGCCGGCACGCGTCCAGCGTGGCCGGCCTTTCGGCTAGAATTGGGTGTTCAGTATTGCTTGCCGGGGGACAGGAAGACAGGAACCATGACGGAAGTCGCCAAACGCAAAACGGGCAAGATCCTTGCCATTGTGGGGATCTGCGCGGCCATCGCCGTGGGCGGGATTGGCGTGGCTACCGTTCCAGGCCTGCTGGCTGGATCCAGCCAAAATGCCGGCTCCGCGGCCTCACCCACTCCCACGGTTGAAGCCAAGCCCGTTGAGCTGGGTATCACGCCCCTTGACGGTGCGGTGGAATGGAACCCCGTGGTTGGGCCGCAGATCAAGGCGGTCAACGGCAAGGTCAAGGACGTGGTGCTGACGCCGGTTGGCGGCGGTGCGCCTGTGCAGGGGAAGACCAGCCCGGACGGCAGTACCTGGACCACGCTTGAGGTGCTGAAGTTCAAGACCCAGTACTCCTATTCCTTCACCGTGGTGGATACTGCGGGCAAGGAAACCAAGAAGAACCAAACCTTCACCACAGTTTCCGCGGCATACGAGGCCGACGCCTCCATTTACCCGCGCAACGGTTCAACGGCCGGCTCCGGCCAGCCGATCGAAATCAACTTCAGCGAGCCCGTCCTCGATAAGGCAGCCATGGAGAAGCGGGTTGCCATCACAGTGTCCTCCGGCCAACCTGTCGCGTGGCACTGGTACTCCGACAAGAAAGTGCGGATCCGTCCTGAGGCTTTCTGGGCCTCGGGCAGCACCGTCACCGTCGACATGAAGCTCCTTGGCGTGGATTTCGGCAACAAGATGATCGGCAACGGGAATGTCGTGTCCACGTTCACCACGGGGCCCCAGCGCGTCGCCGTGGTGGACGACACCACCAAGACCATGAATGTCTATTCGGATGGCCAGTTGGTGCACACAGCGCCGGTCTCCCTGGGAGGCGAAGATTGGTTGTCGCCCACGGGGTACGCCGTCATCCTGGAACAGGAACGCAAATCCAACTTCAACGCCGGCAGCATCGGCCTGAAGCCCGGGGACAAGGGCTACTACGCGCCCATGGTGGTGGACTACGCCAACCGCCTCACCTGGTCCGGAGTGTACGTACACCAAGCCCTTGAACCTGCTTGGGGCGCCATAGGTCGCGTGAACGTCTCCCATGGCTGCGTGGGTTTGTTGCCGGATGATGCCGCCTGGTTCTTCAACAACATGAAGACCGGAGATGTTGTCCAGATCCTGAACACCGGGGCACCTGCCGTGGAGCCCCTGGAAGGCTTCGGGGACTGGAACATCCCGTGGGCCAGCTACGCCCAGCGATAGTTCCGGTTGTAGGATCAAGTCAGTGATTATTTCCTGCATGCTTTGACCCATTCCTCAGGCGCCCACCCAGTGTTGGTCCTCCATTTTGTGCTGCCCTTTGTGGTGATTCCGGGAGTCCCTGAGGGGAACCCGTAAACGGGTTCCCCGGCCTTTCCCACCGGATCCCTTTTCCCTTTGGAGCACATGTGACTATTTCACCAACCCTTCGCCCTGATTGCGGCAGTTGTTTCGCGCTTTGCTGTACCGCCCTTGGCTTCGCCCGCTCGGCGGATTTCGCCATCGACAAGCCCGCGGCTGCGCCCTGCCCCAACCTTGCCGGCGACTTCTCCTGCACCATCCATCAACGCCTGCGTCCCCGTGGCTTCCGAGGATGCACCGTGTTTGATTGTTTCGGTGCGGGCCAAGCCGTCTCCCAGCACACCTTTGGGGGTGTCAGCTGGGCCGACGATCCGTCGTCCAGGCACTCGATGTTTGCCGTATTCAAAACAGTCAAGCAACTCCACGAGATGCTCTGGTATCTGGAGGAAGCCGGGTTGCGGACTTTCGACCCTGAACTTGCCGACGAAGCGGGGCTCCTGTCCAGCCGCATTGCCATCATCGCCGGAGGCGACGCGACGACGGTACTGGGTGCCGACGTCGGACTCCTCCATGGCGAGGTGCGGAACCTCCTGATGGAGGTCAGCGGGGAAGTCCGCGGTGCTTATGGTGCCGAAGGAACTGAAACGCTCGACGGCGGCCTGCGCCCGGGTGCCGACCTCATGGGTGCGGTACTGGCCAACCGGCGTCTTTGTGGGGCGGACCTCCGTGGCTCCTATTTGATTGGGGCCGACCTGAGGGGGAGTGACTTGGCCGCGGTGGACTTGTTGGGCGCCGACCTTCGCGGAGCTCAACTTCAGGCTGCGGACCTTTCGCGTGCTCTTTACGTGACCCAGCCGCAAGTGAATGCCGCTGAGGGCAGTTCTGACACACGCTTACCAATACGGCTTTCAAGACCCGAACACTGGGTCTAAGCAGGACGCGGCTCACCGGCCCCGGGCACCGTCCGGGCCGGTTAGCTGCTGGTAAAAGGCAGCTTGCGGAGCCTTTCGCCGGTAGCGCGGTTCCGTATTTCGGCCTGCCGGAGGCGTGCCAGTTCCCGGTTGCGCCGCTCGCCAAGGACCGCGCCGATGTAATCCTCGGGGATGGTCCCGGCGGGCGGTGGCGGGGCTACGTACCGGGCGAGTTCGGATGCCAGGGACGCGGCCATGTTGATGCGTGATGCAGGTGCCATGAGGTATGCCTGCTGTACGAAGGTTCCGGCACGGCGTGCCGTGGCGTCGGGCACCCTGCCGATGTCTGCCATGGCGATCCATGCCTGCAGGTAGGACGGGGCGACGGGCATGATGCGCGGCTTCGAGCTGACACGTTGCCGGAGCGAGTAGGTGCCGGCGACGATGTCCCCGAGGCGTTTGGATTTCTCGTTGAACAGGGCCACGAAGATGGCGAGGCCCCCGAAGGTCAGGTAGATCTCCAGGAAGCCGAGGAGCCCACGGATGAGGGCGTGCCGGAACCGGATGGCGCCGCCGTCGTCGCGCACTATGCGTAGTCCCGCTGCGAGCTTTCCCAAGGACCGCCCACGGGTGAGCGTTTCGACGGTGACGGGTACAACGATGACTGAGAAGATCACGCTGCTGAGGATCAGGGCCCGGACGGCAGCTTCGTCGAGGTCCCTGGCGGCGGCGGAGACCAGGATGATGAGGAGGATAGCGAGGACCACCTGTGAGATGACGTCCAGGATGAGCCCCAGCGCTCGGGAGGCGAAGGACGCCGGGCGCAGCTCAAGGACAACTGCCTCACCAGTAATGATGGAACTCAAGATCGCCCCCCATGCTGCGGGCGGCGTGCCCGCACCAATGAGTCTAGCGGCGGTTCAGGCCCGGTGGGCGGATAAGGGCGCTAGGGTGGTGGCGTGGACATAGATGCCTTCTCGGCCGTGCATGGGGACAAATGGTCGCGGCTTCACTTCCTGGCGCATAAACGCCGGATTACGGGGGCTGAGGCGGACGAATTGCTTCGTCTGTACCAAACCGTGTCTGCGCACCTGTCACTGATCCGGTCCGTGGCGCCTGAGTCCGGGTTGTCAGCGTCCCTTTCTGCCGCATTGGCGCAGGCCCGCACCAGGTTTACCGGCGCCCGCTCGAATTTCATGGAAGACCTGGCGCGCTTTTTCGTCATTTCCCTCCCGGCCGCCTTCTACCGGATCCGTTGGTTGACAGTGTGGTGCGGGGTGGCCTTCGTGCTGGTTGCAGGGGCGTATGCGCTCTGGATCGGCACCTCCCCGGAAGCGTTGAGGGCTGTGGCAAGCGACGCGAAAGTGAAGCAGTACGTCGAGGAAGACTTCATTGACTACTACTCGGAAAATCCCGCGGCGTCGTTCGCCGGCGCGGTGTGGACCAACAACGCCTGGATTTCCGCCCAGGCAGTGGCATTCGGAGTAACGGGTTTCTGGGTTCCGTTCATCCTTTTCATGAATGCGCAGGGCGTGGGCATCGCGGCTGGGCTTTTCCTGGCGACGGGGAAGTTGGACATCTTTTTCAGTTACATCCTCCCGCATGGGCTCATGGAACTCACCGCCGTTTTCATTGCCTGCGCGGCGGGGCTGAAGATCTTTTGGGCCATGGTGAGGCCCGGTCCGCGGACGCGGCTGCAGGCGGTCGCCGATGAGGGCCGCTCCCTGATCACTGTTGCCCTGGGCCTGGTGCTGGTCCTGTTGGTATCCGGCATCGTTGAAGGTTTTGTAACGCCGAGCCAACTGCCGGTGTGGGCCAAAATCGGCATCGGCGCGTTCGTGCTGGCTGCTTACTGGACCTACACCCTGGTTTTGGGCCGGAAGGCGGTCCGGTCCGGTGTGACTGGAGACCTGGACGCCCACGACGCCGGCTACCGGAGTATCGCGGCATAGACCTTACGGTTGCGTTGCGATCTGGTCGCAGGCGGGGTGGCTCCGCGTGTCTGCGTCATGGCGGGCGGTAGGCTCGAATGCAGACAAGAGAGCCGGCAGTCCCCAACCGCCGCCGGTGCATGCCTACGGAAGTGAACCCGCTGTGAGCGACAAGAGCCCAAAACCACAAGAGCCTGACACGGACGTCCCTGAGGACCCCAACGAACCGGCGTTCGACTGGATGAAGCCAAAGACGTCCTCCGGTGCTTCGGCAGTGACCCCCGAACCCGCGGCTGCCCCCACTCCCAAGGCTGCCCAGCCCGCGCCGGCAACTACGACGGGCGCGACTCCCACGGCTTCAGAAAGCACCGCACAGCCGGAAACCCGCGCCGATCGGAAAGCCGCTGAAGCGGCCGACGCCGAGCCGGAACCGCCGCTTTTCGCAGACACACTTGCAAGTACTTCAGCGGATAAGGAACCGTCGCACTATTCGGAGCCTTTGCCGACGTCGGCCCTTCAGGTCCGACCGCCTGAAGACGAAGTAGCCCGGCGCAATGCCGAACGCGAGCAGGCGGCGAAGGTCAAGCCGGTGGGTCCCCGGATCTTCCAGGTGCTGTTGGCGGTGTTCTACCCCGTGATCCTCCTGGTGCTCGCTGTCAGGGCGGTCACCAGCCCGCTGTTCCTCTGGGTGGAGTACAACCGTCCCGGTTTCCCCGGCGATGGCTACGGTTTCAGCACCGATGACCGCATGACCTTCGGGTCGTACGCGGTGGACTACCTCAGCAACTGGGCCGGTCCGCGGTACCTGGGCGGCTTGATGAACCAGGACGGGACCAAGCTGTTCAAGGACAGCGAAGTGGCACACATGGCCGATGTGAAAGTGGTCATCCTGACTTCTTTCGCGGCTGGTCTGTTGCTGATCATCCTCAGCATCATCGGCATCCTGTACCTGCGTAAGCGAAGCAACGGCGGAATCCGCCGCGGCCTGTTCGCGGGATCCATCGTCACCTTGGTCATCATCATCGGCCTCGCTGTCCTGGCCGCGTTGAGCTGGCAGCAGTTCTTTACCGAGTTCCACAGGATCTTCTTCGCCAACGGGACGTGGACGTTCTCCCTGGATGACACCCTCATCCGACTCTTCCCGGGACAGTTCTGGGTGGATGCCGGGATCGTCATCGGTGCCCTGGTGTTCCTGGTGGCGACGCTGACGTTCATCTTCACGTGGCCGACAAAGCGGCGTCGCGCGGGCATCGCTGGCCGTCAGGGCGTCGAGGCTGACGCGTCGATGCCGGAAACCGATGAGGACTCTGGCTCAGCCGGAGTACACGATGCTGAGGCGGAGTCCCGCCGCTAAGGGACCGCTAAGCGGGCACTAGCTCTCTGCTTCGGTCAGAATACGAATGAGTTGTTCAGGGCGGTTCGTGCTGGCGATGACGGTCTTGCCGCTTTTCATCTGGATATTGATCTCCGGACCTCCCACGAGGTAGCCGACCGCGCCAGGTCCCATGTACCGGACCCCGTAGCCGCTTGGACCAGCTGCATTGTCCGTGGTCACCGTTGCGATTTCGTCGCGACGCAGTGTCCGTTTGAAGATGTCGCAGAACGCGATGACCACGCTGTGTTCGTCCACTTTCACGGTCGCCGTCATGAATCCGACGAAAGAGCCCAACGGAAAGGCGATCAACGGCAGAAGTAGAAAATCGAGGCGCCGTTGAGTCAGTGAAAGCGCTATGAAGAGCACCCCGAATGCGATGATCGTGAACCCGATGGATCGGGGCAACAATGTTGCCCGCGCGCGGGAGTAGTAGAGCGCCTGTCTCGGTCCTGTTGATGGAACTGCCATTAATCCCCCCCCCTTAAACGTCTGGTTCGTGGGGCCAACGTTATGAGGGGAGGAGGAGCCCTTAGATTGTCAATGGCTCAATTAGGTGGCAAATACGGCCGAATTAGGTGGTAGAACGGTGCAACTAGGTGGTGGTTTGAGCCTGCCTAGGTGCCGGAGCTACTTTCCGTAGAGCTTCTCCACGATGGGCGCGAAGTCGCTGACGACGGCGGCCCGCTTGAGCTTCAGCGACGGCGTCAGGTGCCCGGACTCGACGCTGAGGTCAGCAGTGATGAAGGCAAACTTCCGGATGGACTCGGCTTCGGAGACGAGCTTGTTAGCCTCGTCCACTGCGGACTGAACCGCGGCCTGCACCCGGCTGTCCCCGGCCGCTTCCTCGACGGAGAGGGACACCTTGTTTACGGCACACCAGTCGGCGAGCCCTTCAGGATCCAGGCTTACCAGTGCTGCGACAAACGGCCTGCCGTCGCCCACTACCACCGCTTGGCCCACCAATGGGTGTTCGCGGAGCTTCTCCTCCAAGGGAGCCGGAGCCACGTTCTTCCCGCCGGCCGTGACCAAGAGGTCCTTTTTCCGTCCCGTGATGGTCAGGAAGCCGTCCTCGTCCAATTCGCCGAGATCGCCCGTCCGGAAGAATCCATCGACGAAAGCCTCGGCGGTGGCGGCCGGATTGCCGTGATAACCCTTGAACACGCCGATTCCCTTGACCAGGATTTCGCCGTCCGGGGCCACCCTCACGGTGGTCCCGGGCAAGGGGATCCCCACTGTGCCGATTCTTGTCATGCTGGGCGTATTGACCGTGCAAGGTGCCGTGGTCTCGGTCAGGCCGTAGCCTTCCAGCACGGGGACCCCCGCGCCATGGAAGAAGTGGTTCTCACGCAGGCTCAGGGGACTGGCGCCAGATACGGTGTAACCCACCTGGCCGCCGAAGACCTCACGGACCTTCGGGTACAGGAGCTTGTCGAAGGTACTGTGCTTGAGGTTCAGGAGCCAACCGGGGCCTGGCCCCTTGCCGCGCGCGGCGAGGTCGACCGCCGTCGAATATTCAACAGCGGTTGCCGAGGCTGCGGCGAAGAGCGCGGACTTACCGCTCATGGCAGCTTTGTGTCCGGCGCCGGCGTAGACCTTCTCGAAGATGCGGGGGACTGCCAGCAGGAACGTTGGCTTGAACGTTCCGAGGTCGGCCATGAGCCCGCTGGCGCCGGCGCTGTGCCCCAGGGTGATGCCCGCCGTGAGGCACACCACCTGGACAGCACGTGCGAGAACATGCGCCAGTGGCAGGAACATCAACGTCCGGGCGTCCTGCTGCATCAGCAATTCGGGCAGGAAAGGAATGACGTTGCGCGCCACCAGGACAAAGTTGCCGTGCGTGATTTCGCAGCCTTTCGGCTTGCCCGTGGTGCCGGAGGTGTAAACGATGGAGGCGACGTCGGCGAGCGTCGCGGCGCTGCGCTGCCGCTCCAGCTCGGAGTCCATGATTCCGACGCCGACGGCGGACACGCTGGTCAGGTTGGGGGCGTCGCCGTCGTGCTCCATCCGCACAATGGTGACGGGGTCGTCTCCCAGCGACGGAGATTTGTCCACCACATCGTGGACGAGACTGGCTTTGCCCGCGTCCTCCACGAAGATCCGGCGTGCCCCGGAATCGGCCAGTATCCACTCAATCTGGCTGGCAGAGGACGTCTCGTAGATGGGCACGGTCACTCCACCGGCCATCCAAATGGCAAAGTCCACCAGGGTCCACTCGAAGCTTGACCGCGACAGTACCGCCACAGGGTCGCCAGGGTTCAGGCCGCCGGCAATCAGCCCCTTGGCCAAGGCCGTGACGTCGGCGAGGAACCTGGCTGCCGACACGTTCAACCAGCCGTTGGGGGTGTTATGGGCGTAGAGGATGCCGAAGGGATCCTTGGCACAGCGTTCAAGGAGGAGGTCCGTCACGTTGGTGTCGGGATCGACCTCCACCAGAAGATCCGTGCTTGCTTCCCTCACTTCTTGCCTCCTAAATCCACGACGGCATCCACATTCTCATCCGCCACTCCTGGTAGCTGATCACCTCGGCAGTCAGCACCGGGTAGAAGAACGCGGTTGCAAGAACTGCCAGCACCAACACCAAACCCACAACGTAAAGCCCTGATCGCCTCCGCCATGGAGGGTCGCTGCTGCGCCCCAGAACCAAACCAAGCACATAGGCCAAGGCCAGGACCAGGAACGGCTCGAAGGACACCGCATAGAAGATGAACATGGTGCGCTCGGGGTACATGAACCACGGCAGATAGCCAGCTGCAACACCGGCAAGGATTGCTCCCGCACGCCAGTCCCGGCGCCCGGCCCACCATAACAACAGGATGACCAACGCGATGGTTCCACCCCACCAGACCACCGGGTTCCCCACCGGGAGGATAGCCGAGGAACAGGTTTCCACGACGCAGCCCGCCGTGCCCTGCTTGGGGGACTGGTAGTAGAACGACGTAGGCCGTCCCATGACCAGCCATGTCCACGGGCTCGACTCATACGGGTGGTCGGCACTGAGGCCTTGGTGGAATTTGAACGCTTCCAGGTGGTAGTGCGCCAGGGACCGCACAGAGTTTGGCAACCAATCCCAGCCGGGGGCCGGATTGGTGGCTGCCCACTGGCGGTAGTAGGCGTCCTTGGAGAGGAACCAACCTGTCCATGTGGCCACGTAGGTGAGGGCAGCGACGGGGATGATGGTGACGAACGCAGGCAGGCCGTCCCTGATGATGCCGGCGCTGAACCAACTGCGGATGCCGGCGACACGGCGCGCGCTCATGTCCCAAAGGACTGTCATCAGGCCGAACGCGGCAACGAAGAAGAGCGCTGACCATTTGGTGCCCACCGCCAGGCCAAGGCACAGGCCGGCGACGAGCCGCCACCAGCGCATTCCCAACCATGGGCCAGCGACGAGTTGGCTGGGGGTGGGCATACGCCCCGGCGAAGCAGCCGCCTGCGCGGCGAGCCGGGCAGCAAGCCGGCGTCGGCCGTCGTCGCGGTCCAGCAACAGGGCGCCGAAAGCGGCGAGAATCCAGAACGCCAGGAAGATGTCAAGGAGTGAGGTCCGGGAGAGAACCAGGTGGTGGCCGTCGATCGCAAGAAGGAGCCCGGCAACAACGCCCAGGGTGTGGGAGCGGAAGAGCTTCAACGCTATGAGCGAGACAAGGAACACCGTCAGCGTGCCCGTCAGTGCTGCGCTGAAACGCCAGCCGAAAGGATTGTCGCCGCCGAACAGCCACATCCCGAACGCGATCATCCATTTGCCCACCGGTGGGTGGACAACATATTCGGGCGTGTTGAGCAGGACGTTTGGGTTGCCGGCGTTGAATGAGTCGTTGGCCTGGGCCGGCCAGCTCCGCTCGTAGCCGCTCATCAAGTAGGAGTAAGCGTCTTTGACGTAATACGTTTCGTCGAAAACCAGGCTGTGTGGCTCGCCGAGGCGGAAGAAGCGCAGGATTCCGCCCAGTACCGCGGTGATGGTGGGGATCAGCCAGAACCACAAACGCAACGACGCCGGGTAGTCGCGCCAGCTCTGCACCTCGCCGATGAGACGGGCGCGCAGCGAGGTGGCGGTGAACGCCTCCGCGGGCCGGGCTATCCACCGGTGGCGCTCCAAGCCGCGGCCAGGCAGGGGAGCGCTTGGGGTTGGCGAGGCTGGGTTTGTCGAGGCCGACGCCAACCCGTCAGGGCCTGGAGTTCCGGCGTTGCCCGCCGAGCCGGACTGCTGAGGGTCACCGAGGGCCTCGGGGCCGACTGTTTCGGCGGTCGCGGAAGACGCCTCGGGAGTGCCGGAAGCTGTGGCAGGAACGGGCGACTGGTTCACCCGCCCATGCTACCTTTCGATCCTTATGCCAGCGTTGAGGTGCGGCGCGGAGGGCCGTGCGGCATTAGGCTTGGCAGGTGGACGAAGAACGCAACACCCCGGACCTGGCTCCTTTCGGCGAAGAAGATATGGACGGGGCGCCCCTTTTGGAGAGTCCACCATCCAGCGGAACCCCGGGTGTTGGCAGGATCGTACTGGCGGCGACCCCGATCGGGAATGTTGGCGACGCATCGACCCGCCTCATTGAGCTCCTTGGGACTTCGGACATCGTGGCAGCGGAGGACACCCGGCGCCTGCACCGGCTGGTTACGGCACTGGGCGTGGAGGTTACCGGCCGGGTCATCAGCTATCACGAACACAACGAGGTGGCCAAGACCGGCGAACTGCTGGACCACGTGCGTGCAGGCAAGACCATCCTCATGGTCAGCGACGCCGGCATGCCTGCGGTTTCGGATCCTGGCTTCCGCCTGGTTGAAGGAGCGGTCGCGGCCGGACTGACTGTCACCGCGGTTCCCGGCCCCTCCGCCGTGCTTACGGCACTGGCCCTCTCCGGCCTGCCCACGGACCGTTTCTGCTTCGAAGGGTTCCTGCCGCGCAAGTCCGGTGAGCGGAACTCCCGCCTGGTCGACCTCGCCGACGAACGCCGCACCATGGTCTTCTTCGAGGCGCCGCACCGGCTCGAAGTGATGCTCCGGGCGTTGCATGAGCGCTTCGGTGCCGACCGTCGCGCCGCTGTCTGCCGTGAACTGACCAAGACGTACGAGGAAGTCATCCGCGGTAGCCTCCGTGAACTCCTCGAATGGGCTGAAAACAACGAGGTCCGCGGTGAAATTGCCGTGGTTGTCGGTGGTGCGCCTGAACAGGAACCCGGCAAGCCCGAGGACCACGTTGCAGCTGTCAACGAGCTGATTTCCCAGGGTATCCGCCTGAAGGAAGCCGTGGCAGCGGTGGCAGAGGACGCCCGCGTCAGCAAACGGGAACTGTACTCGGCGGTCCTGGCAGCCCGCTGATCGACGCTGTGCAGCTGCACAAATAGGCGCCCGCTTGGCAGTGCGCGAAGGCGTAGACACTCCTTCCGGCTGGGCAGTACCGTGGCAGTAATTCAAGCCACTTCTGGCAAGGAACCCTAGTGGTGCAACACTCCAAAGCACCCAAGACGAAGGAGTCGCCATGACTGTCACGGTTGAACGCGAAAGCGAACTGCTGGCTTCCGTTCCCACCGGCCTGCTGATCAACGGTCAGTGGCGCCCGGCAGGATCCGGTAAGACCTTTGATGTTGAGGACCCCGCTACGGGCAAGGTCCTGCTCAGCATCTCCGACGCCGGTGCTGAAGACGGCGCCGCGGCCCTCGACGCCGCAGCTGCCGCCCAGGCTGATTGGGCCCGCACCGCCCCACGCGAACGCGGCGAGATCCTGCGCCGTGCCTTCGAGCTCGTCACCGAGCGTGCAGAAGACTTCGCACTCCTGATGACCCTGGAAATGGGCAAGCCCCTGGCCGAAGCCCGCGGCGAAGTGACCTACGGCGCAGAGTTCCTGCGCTGGTTCTCCGAGGAAGCGGTCCGCGTCTCCGGCCGCTACTCCGCAGCACCGGATGGCAAGAACCGCCTGCTCGTGCAGAAGAAGCCGGTTGGTCCCTGCCTGCTGATCACCCCGTGGAACTTCCCGCTGGCCATGGCCACCCGCAAGGTAGCCCCGGCCGTCGCCGCTGGCTGCACCATGGTCCTCAAGCCTGCCAACCTCACCCCGTTGACCAGCCTGCTGTTCGCCCAGGTCATGCAGGAAGCGGGCCTTCCGGCCGGCGTCCTGAACGTCATCCAGACCTCCACGGCCGGCGCTGTTACCGGCCCGCTGATCAAGGACGACCGTCTCCGCAAGATCTCCTTCACCGGTTCCACGCCGGTCGGCCAGGCACTGATCCGCGAAGCCGCGGACAAGGTCCTGCGCACGTCCATGGAACTTGGCGGCAACGCCCCGTTCGTCGTCTTCGAGGACGCTGACCTGGACAAGGCCGTAGAGGGCGCCATCGCCGCGAAGATGCGCAACATGGGCGAGGCATGCACCGCAGCCAACCGCTTCATTGTGCACGAGTCCATCGCCGACTCCTTCGCAGAGAAGTTCGCAGCCCGGATCGGCGCATTGACCACGGCCCGCGGCACCGAAGCAGAGTCCAAAGTCGGTCCGCTGATTGACGGCAAGGCCCGCGACGGCGTGCACGCGCTGGTGACCGAAGCAGTAGAAGGCGGCGCTGAGGCAGTCACCGGTGGTGCCGCAGTTGACGGTCCCGGCTACTTCTACCAGCCCACCGTGCTGAAGAACGTGGCCGAGGACGCCCGTATCCTGCGTGAAGAGATCTTCGGGCCGGTTGCCCCGATCATCACGTTCTCCACTGAGGATGACGCGGTTCGCCTGGCCAACAACACCGAATACGGGCTGGTTGCCTACGTCTTCACCAAGGACCTCAACCGTGGCCTGCGGATCAGCGAACGCCTTGAAACCGGCATGCTTGGCCTGAACGCCGGTGTCATCTCCAACGCCGCTGCTCCGTTCGGTGGCGTCAAGCAGTCCGGCCTGGGCCGCGAAGGTGGCTCCGAAGGCATCGAAGAGTACCTCTACACCCAGTACGTAGGTATCGCGGACCCTTACGCCGACTAGGCTGCACAGGATCCGGTCTGCCGCTCTCGCAACAAGAACGGCAGACACAGGCAGGGGCCCGGCCCCGGAACCACAAGTTCCGGCGTCGGGCTCTTTGCTGTCGAACGGGCAACAGTGTGGCCGGGCGCGTCAGCGGCGCTCGGGCAGCAGCCCCCGGAGCGCCCGCCACCACCGGGCCACCGTCCACCCGAGCCGCTTTCCCAGCGCCCCAACAGCCCGGAACGGCGCACCCAGGGCGTGGACCCAGCGGCGCATCATCGACGGCGGCAGCCAGTCCGCGCGAAAGCGCACCAACCAGGTAGCGTTGTTCCGCAGCGATTCACGGACGACGGCGATGCGCGTCGCCGCTGCCGGGGCGGCCTCTGCGGGGCGACCATAGCGCTGCCGTTCGAAGTCCGAGGTGAGCGAGGCAACCGCTGCGTGCGCGGCGTCGTCCATCCCGCCAACCTCGCCCAAAGCGGGACTCGAGCGGAGCTTGGCGGAGAAGTGCCTTGGCGTCTCGCTGGGCGTTGACTCCACCCCATAGTCAGTGGCGAGGTCCTGCAGTTCATCCCATGCCAGCTGCGGTGCTGTATCAAGAGCACCCGGCGGAACGACGGGGGACTCCTCGGCAGCCTTCCGGTTGAGGCGCCGCCGGCGAAGCAGGGACCTGCTCAGCCGGGGCGAGCACAGGAAGCCGATCAGCAGCAGGACCCCGGCAGCGATGGCAACCATGGCGGGGTACGGGTTGGCGCTGGCTGTCGTCGTTGCCGGCGTGTCAACGCCGGGCAGGGGCACAGGAGCGGTTGCCGGTGGGGCCTGCGTGGTGGGGACGTCTTTTTCATCCGCGTTGGTGCTGAGGTTCCCCGCGGTGGAGCTCTCCGAGGCGTACTCCGGGACGACGCCCCGCGACGGCGTGGGTTCGAAAGGAACCCAGCCAAGGCCCTCAAAGTACAGTTCCGGCCAGGCGTGTGCGTCCCGGGCATCAACTTCGTACTCCGGGAACGACCCTTGGCCCACCAGCGCAACTGACTCGCCGGTGAGGCGGCCGGGCGCGTAGCCTACGGCGATCCGGCTTGGGATGCCCTCAGCCCGCGCCATCACGGCCATGGCAGATGCGAAGTGCACGCAGTATCCGCTCTTCACGGCAAGGAAGTCAGCCAGCACCGAGAGGCCGTTTCCGTCGTAGCCGTTTTGGACGGGGGCCTGCAGCGAGTAGGTGAACTCACCGGAGCGCAGGTATTTCTGGATGGCCAATGCCTTGGCGTAATTATTCGCCGCAGGGCGTGTCACCGCATCTGCGGTCTGCCGGACGATCTCCGGCAGGCCGTTGGGAATCCGCAGGAAGTCATCGGAGATCCCCTTGGGTGTGGGCGCAGCCTGGGCCAAAGCTTTCGCCGTGACCTTGGGTGCGGCAGAGAAAACGACGTAGCGCTGGGCGCGGGTGGTTGTCTCCGAGCTCATGATGCTGAGGGTCTGCGGATCCCAGGTCCAGTTTCCGTTGAGCCCGTTCACTGACGCCGGCGCGAAGGGCACAGGGAGGTAGGGGCTGGTGAACAGGCCCGCGTTCACTGAGGTCACGGCGTTTACGACTTCGCCCTGGACCGAGTAGCCGGTCTCGATCCTGTCGGCACCGGCCCGTCTTTGCGCTGCCCGGTCATCCGGCGCCCAGGTCTCGCCGTCGAAATGGTCAATGGTGACCGAACGCAGATACAGTGCGGAGCCGGAACTTGTGGCATACGTTATCCGACCCGAACCAATGGGGCTGCGGAGGCTGTTGCCCAACGTGATCATGGGGTTCAGGCCGTTGGAAGTGCCCCACGGACTTAGCCTCGATCCCTGCGGGAACGTACCCGTCTCGAAGCCGGGAATGGCCAGCGGGACCACCATGGCCAAAGCGAGCGCCAGCCCGCCCGTGACAACGGATCGGCGAAACTGGCCGGAACCGCGCCCCGTCCCTGTCTGGAACCGGGCGTCGGGGGCGAACCAATGGCTGCAACCGAGGATGAGGAGATATCCCACTGCCGCGCCGAGGAACCCTGGCATGCCCACGCTCTGGGGCTTGATGGTGGCCGGAACCACCATGATGGCAATCAGCCCAATTCCGCTGGCAGCCGGCATGGCCAGCGGAACAGCCAGCGCATCCACCAGGATCACCAGAAGGCCAAGGCAGGCACACATCACAAAGACGATGCCCGCGTTGGGCGCCACCGGAGCGCTCTCGGAGACTACAGTCTCGCCGGCGCGCTTGATGAGGCGCCCGACGGCGGTCAACGTACCGGGGGTAGGGATGAAACCAGCCAGGCTGTCCTGGCGGCAGAAAATGAAGCTCAGCACCCCCGTGAGGCTCGCCAAGGAGCCGAGGGTGGCCAGGATGGGCCGGGCGCCGAGGGCCCGCAGCCCGGCCAGGGCAAGCGAAACCACCGCGACGGTGGTGATGAGCGGCATGAACCAGGCCCAGCCCCTCAGCACACCGTTCAAGGACAACGCGGCTCCAAGGACTGCCACCGCGATGGATCCGGCCATGACCCACGGATACAACCCAGGCCCAGGCCGCCGTGGCTGGGTCCTCCTGGGCTGGTCCTGACCGGGTGTTCCGCCGGGTTGGGTCGCGGGTTCGGGTGAGCGGTGCGAAGTGGCAGTCATCGGGGCACCGCCGCCCCACGCCGCACGTCCATGGCTGCGCCTGCAGCCGCGACGATGCCGCCCTCATCGAAGGAGGACCATGCTGCGACCAGGGACGTCCGGGACGTTACGGCGGCGACCCGCCAGCCGGCTTGCCGCAGGATTTCCAGCACGTCGTCGTTGCTGCGTGAAGAGTCGGTCATGACCAAGGCGAAAGCATTCGCACCGTAGGCTGCGGCCGGGGCGAGGGCCCGTGCCTCGGCGGCGGTCATGGTCCCGACCAAGGCCAACAACGGGCCCCGCAGGCGGTGTGCCGCGAGCTTGTCCATCAGCCGGTCATCGAACACGGAGTCCTCTGCTGCGCTGGCACCGGACTCGCGGTGGTCAGGACCGTGGTTGCCCTGGCTCCGCTGGTCCGCGCGGGAATGCTCCATCCGATGGTGGTCGCCCCGGACGTGCCTGGGGCCACTGAGCTCTATGGCGGCCAGCCCCTCCGCGACCGCATGCAAGCCGCCAACACCTGCGAACTCCTCCGTGTCCGGCTCCGGCGCCGAACGGGAACGGAGGAAGGCCGGGCCGCCAAAGGAATCCAGGACCCGCAGGGAATAGTTCCGCTCCGCCAGGTGCCCGGCGATGGACATGGCAGCGGTGACCATCCACTCAAAGCTGGGGCTGGTCACCAGGTCCGAGTCGTCGTCGTGGGCTCCGAACCCGGAGCCAGGGCCGCCCGAAAACGCGGTGAACCGCTGGTCCAGGATCAGGGTGGCTTCCGGTGTGGTGACGGACTCCTCCTGCCGAACCATGAGTTGGCCATGGCGGGCGGTGGCAGCCCAGTGGACGCGGCGCATCGGGTCCCCGTGCCGGTACTCGCGGGTCATGATGTCGTCGTCGCTGGGGTTGGCCCGGATCCGTGTCGCAGTTACGCCGTCGTTGCCGCGCGCCCCCGCCAAGCCCGTAGCGGGAAGTTCGACGGCGGCCGGCGTCACCGTGAGGACGTCGCCGTCGTCAATGGAATGGCGGCGCAACGACAGGCCGAAAGGGTCGCTGAACTCAGCGGTGACCGGACCGATCCGGAACTGGCCCCGCTTGCCCGACCGCAAATGGTATTCATAGCGGCTGGTGCCGCCGGAAGCCGACCGGGCCGGGAAACGAAAAGCGGGAGGTTCGCCGAACCGGGGCGGAAGCTGCTCTTCCATGATTACGTGGCCGCTGGTGTACGTGGACCGGGCAACGGCCAGGCGAACCGTGGTGGTGTTGGCTGTTTCCACTGTGGAGGGATTGAACTCCCGATACACCTGGAACTTCGGCTTGAGCACCCGGACGCCTGCCAGCGAGACCAACGGCAGGATAAGGAGGAGGACCGCCAAGGTCAGCAGGTCGCGCCTGCCCATGACGTACGCACAACCGAGTGCCAGGGCGCCCGCAGCCAGCAGTCCCCATCCGCGATTGGTGAACAAGTGCTTGGGAAGCCGATCCACGAGTGCCATATGCCCGCCTCCTAAGCGGTGTGCCGGTCCCTGCGGCCCTGGCCGGGCGTTTCCTGTGCCACCGGCAGGGAAGCGAGGATGCCACGGAGGATGCTTTGCGGTGTGTCGCCGGAACTCGCTGCCTTGCGGTCCAGGATGATCCGGTGTGCCAGCACCGACTCGGCCACATCCAACACGTCGTCGGGGAGGACGAAGTCACGTCCATCGAGGGCTGCTGTGGCTTTGGCGGCACGCAACAGCTGCAACAGGGAGCGGGGGCTTGCACCCAGGCGAAGGCGGGCGCTGTCGCGGGTAGCCCGGCCGATGGCAACCGTGTATTCCTTGATGGCCGTGGACACATAGACCTGCTGGACGGCAGCAATCATGGCAGCAACCTCGTTGGCCGTCACCACAGGGGTCACGTTGACCAGCGGCGAGGATGCCTGGTGCGTCTCAAGCATCTCGATTTCGGCATCCTTGTCCGGATAACCCATGGAGATCCGGGCCATGAACCGGTCGCGTTGGGCCTCAGGCAGGGGGTAGGTGCCTTCCATCTCGATAGGGTTCTGCGTCGCCACCACCATGAAGGGAAGACCCAGCTGGTAGGAGCGGCCGTCCACTGTCACCTGGTGCTCCTCCATGCACTCCAGCAGGGCTGACTGGGTCTTGGCGGAGGCGCGGTTGATTTCATCGCCGATCACGATGTTCGCGAAAACGGCACCCGGCCGGAACTCGAATTGCCGTGAGGACTGGTTATAGATGGACACGCCCGTGACGTCCGAGGGCAGGAGGTCAGGGGTGAACTGGATGCGTGAGACCGTACAGTCCACGGTCCTGGCCAATGTCTTCGCCAAGAGTGTCTTTCCTACGCCCGGCACGTCCTCCAGAAGAAGGTGTCCTTGGGCGAGCAGGACAGTCAGTGCCAGCTTGGCCGCGTCCGCTTTCCCGTCGATGACCTGGCCGATGGAGGCCAGGATGCGTTCACTTGCGTCGTGGAACCGTTCAGAGTCCATGACCTGCGGCTTGTGTCCGTTCAGGGCAGCGCCATCGTGGGGACGTTCACTGTAGGCCTGGTCATGGAGGGGCGAGGGTTCAACAGTGACTTGTCGCTTGGACTCCATGGATTGCCCTTCAGCCGTGGCCACACAACAGCAAACCCGCTGGTGCTGGCCGCCTTTCCGTTCCAGACTACCCAGAGTTTGGCCGTCGCTGACAGAGTGCTTCCGGAATTTATGTGCCAAGTGGAATTTATCTCCTCCGTTCCAAGGACCGCGGTCCGATTAAGGTGGAAAGATGTGCAACTCCCTCGCCCCTGCTCCGTACCGCGTGCCAGCCGATGCAACCGAACCCACGGATGCCCGAAAGGAATATCCACCGGCGCCCGAACCCCTGCCAGTGCCAGTCATGGACAACCACACCCACCTGGACTTCCGGCACGGCCTCATCGAAGTCTCCGTGCGGGACGCCATGGACGCAGCCGAGGCCGTGGGCGTGCAGGGCGCCGTGCAGGTGGGCTGCGACCTTGAGTCGTCCCGGTTCACGGTGCAGGCCGTGGAGAGCGATGCGCGCCTGCTCGGAGCCGTGGCCATACACCCCAACGATGCGCCCATCTATGCAGGCCGCGGTGAGCTGGAAGCGGCGCTCGCAGAGATCGAGGAATTGGCATCCCACCCGCGAATCCGGGCCATAGGCGAGACCGGGCTGGATTTTTTCCGGACCCACGGCGAAGGTTTGGCCCATCAGCGGTACTCGTTCCGGCGCCACATCGACATAGCAAAAAGGCTGGGTCTGACCCTGCAGATCCACGACCGCGACGCCCACGATGATGTGGTGCAGGTGCTGGGGGAGGAGGGAGCCCCGGAGCGGGTGGTCTTCCATTGTTTCTCCGGCGACGCGGAACTGGCCCGGATCTGTAACGACAACGGTTGGTACATGTCATTCGCTGGGACCATGACCTTCAAGAACGCGGGGAACCTCCGGGAGGCATTGGCAATCGCCGAGCCCAGCAGGATTCTGGTGGAAACGGATTCGCCGTTCCTGACTCCGCACCCGCATCGAGGACGGCCGAACGCGAGCTACATGGTTCCTTACACAGTCCGTTCCATGGCGGAAGTGACAGGAGATGACCTCGCCGAGCTGTGTTCGCGGTTGGCCGAAAACACGCTGCGGGCCTACGGATCATGGGCCTGATGCCTGTTTGAGGGCTGGCGGAGGGCCGCTCCAATGGATACCGGGTATGCAGATGTCTTGGTCGCTTTATAACAGATCGGTTACTGTGTTAAACAAATAGCCGGGGTCGGGGAAGGCCTTCGGACAACTGGGCGGGTTGATTCCGTGCCCACAAGTTGAATGATTTTGGCGGCGCAGATGCCGGCAGCAGGAGTGGGACCAGGCTTGTAGTCTGGCCCCTCCGTTTTGCCGCTGGCATTTCTTCTGTGCTTTTCCCCGTGCCCGGATGGTCTGAGAGTAATGGGCAATCGTGATCAAGTTCTTCACAACGGATGGCAAGTTCAGCTTCCTCAAAGTCGGAGCCCAGTTGCTGGTTGTTGCAGCGCTGGTAGTCGGTGTCGTCGCCTTCGTGGGCAACAACAAGACAGTCACCCTTAACGTCGACGGCAAAGTGAGCTCCATCCAGACTTTCGGCGGCACTGTAGACCAGGTGGTCAAGGCAGCCAAGGTCGAGCTGAAGGACGCAGACCGCGTTTCCCCTGCATTGGACAGCAAGGTCGAGAACGGCTCTGTGGTCAACGTCAACCTGGCCAAAGCCGTCTCTATTGAGTTGGACGGTGCCCGGAAGACGGTCAACACCACCGCTCCGGATGTGGCAGGTCTGGTGAGCGAACTCGGAGTGGCAAGCTCCGCCGAAGTGTCCCAGCCCAAGGAAGCCTCACTCCAGGTGACCGGCTCCTTCGTGTCGATCTCCACTCCCAAGACCATCAGCCTCGTCGCTGACGGCAAGGACACCAGCACCACGACGACGGCGCCCGACGTCGCCACAGTCCTCAAGGACGCCAAAATCACCGTCGGAGCCAACGATCGCGTGTCCCAGCCGGACAACGCTCCGATCGTCCAGGACATGGTCATCAAGGTTTCACGCGTGGATACCAGCAAGACCGACCAGGCCACCGAAGAAGTTCCTTTCGACAGCGTGAAGACCGACTCCGCCGACCTGTTCAAGGGCGAAGAGAAGGTCACGCAGAAGGGCGTACCCGGCTCACTGACGAAGAACTTCAAGTTGGTCATGGTTGATGGCCGCGAGGCATCCCGCACCCTCGTTTCCAGCGACGTCACCACCAAGCCTGTCACCGAGCAGGTCAGCGTCGGCACCAAGGCACGCCCTGTCGCCACCCCGGCCAAGGCCACCGCAGGAGCACCCACGTCCAGCGGTCCCACCGGCGCCCCGAACGAGGCCATGTGGGACAGGATCGCCCAGTGCGAATCCGGTGGAAACTGGTCCATCAACAGTGGTAACGGCTACTACGGCGGCCTTCAATTCTCCGGTCCTACGTGGTTGGCCAACGGTGGCGGCGCTTACGCTGCCAACGCCAGCCTCGCCACCAAAGCCCAGCAAATCGACATCGCCAACCGCCTCTACGCAAAGAACGGCCTCAGCGACTGGGGCTGCGCGCACGCAGCCTAGGTCCGCGCAGGCGATACGATACCTAGGTGACTGAACCGAATTCCGATCCCGCCGCCGTCGCGCCTTTGCTGGGCGCCACAGACATTCGACGGCTCGCCGAGGAAATCGGTGTACGCCCTACAAAAACCCTGGGCCAGAACTTTGTGATTGACGGCAACACGATCCGCAGGATCGTGTCCGCCGCCAATATCGACGCCGGCGAGACCGTGTTGGAGGTCGGCCCCGGGCTGGGTTCCCTCACCTTGGGCCTGCTGGACGCGGCCAAATCGGTGGTGGCTGTGGAAATCGACCCCGTCCTGGCCAGGAAGTTGCCGGAAACCGTTCGGGCTTGGCGGCCGCACGCTGAAGAGAACTTCCACCTGGTGCTTTCGGACGCCATGAAAGTTACCGAACTGCCGGTGCCGCCCACGGCACTGGTAGCCAACCTGCCCTACAACGTTGCCGTGCCCGTGGTGCTGCACCTGCTCCAGCATTTCCCGAGCCTGCAGCACGGCCTGGTCATGGTGCAGGACGAGGTAGCCGACCGTTTGGCAGCAACTCCGGGATCCAAGATCTACGGGGTGCCGTCCGTGAAGGCCGCCTGGTACGGCCACATGCGCAAGGCAGGTGTCATCGGCATGAACGTGTTTTGGCCCGCGCCCAAAATACACTCAGGACTCGTGGCGTTCACCCGCCATGACCCGCCGCAGACGCACGCCACCCGGGAACAGGTATTCGCCGTCATCGACGCAGCGTTCGCCCAGAGGCGCAAGACCCTTCGCGCAGCCCTGGCCGGTTGGGCAGGGAGCGCAGCAGAAGCGGAGCGTTGCCTCGTTGCTGCCGGAGTGGACCCGACTGCCCGCGGTGAAGTCCTGGATATTTCCGCGTACGTCAAAATCGCCGAAGCCCGCCACCCCGTGGACGCATGACGCCGGGCACCCGTAAGCCGAGCAGCCTGCCGTTCGTGGGGGACCGCTTCCATGCCCGGACAGTGCGGGTCAAAGCTCCCGGAAAGGTCAACGTCTCCCTGAGCGTGGGCCCCCTGCGCGCCGACGGCTACCATTCGGTGGCCAGCGTCTACCTCGCCGTTTCCCTCTACGAGGAAGTAGCGGCAACCAGTACCGAGGCTGAGGGAATCACCGTCAGCATCAGCCCGGACAGCACCCTGGACCTCGACGGCGTCGAGATACCGCTGGACGAACGCAACCTCGCCTACAAGGCCGCCGCCATCATGGCGGAAATGTCCGAAAAGCCCACGGGCGTGCACCTGGAAATCACCAAGCGCGTACCCGTTGCGGGTGGCATGGGCGGCGGTTCCGCAGATGCCGCAGCGACGCTGCTCGCGTGCGATGCCTTGTGGAACAGCGGACTGTCCCGCGAAGAACTCGCGCACCTGGCTGCCGAGTTGGGCGCAGACGTGCCGTTCTCGCTCCTGGGGGGCACCGCCGTCGGCCTTGGCGTGGGCGACAAACTCTCCCCGGCGCTGGCAAAAGCCCAGATGGACTGGGTGCTGGTCTTTGCCGATTACGGGCTATCAACTCCCGATGTGTTCCGCACCCTTGACGGACTCCGGGATTCCGAAGGGGTAGACATTCCGGAGCCCGTGGACGTGGATCCCACCATTCTCCAAGCCCTCCGCCACGGTGACCCCGAGACGCTGAGCCGGGTCCTCATCAACGACCTCCAAAGGGCTTCCATCACGCTCGCTCCACAACTGCGTGACACGATCGGCCTCGGCGAAGCACGCGGGGCGTTGGCCGGAATGGTCTCCGGCTCCGGCCCCACCATTGCGTTACTTGCGCGGGACTCCGTCTCCGCCTCTGTACTCGCCGAAGAATTGACCCACCGGGGCCACACCGCGGTCGCGGTGCACGGCCCCGTTCCCGGCGCCCGGATCATCTCCGATACCCTCCTGTAGTACCCCTCCGGCTTTTTGCACCGCATTCCAGCAGTAGAAAGTAGTACCCATTGGCCCACCTGCTCGGCGGCGAAAACCTCACGGTTTCGTTCGCGACCCGCACTGTCCTCGACGGCGTCACCCTCGGTTTGGAGGACGGTGACCGCATCGGCATGGTGGGCCGCAACGGCGACGGCAAATCAACCCTGATGCGCCTGCTCGCCTTGCGCTCAACGCCCGATTCCGGCCGCGTGACCAAACGCGGCGACGTCACCGTCGGCTACCTTGACCAAGGAGACGTGCTAGACGGCGACCTCACCGTGGGCGCTGCGATCGTCGGCGACCGCGCGGACCACGAATGGGCCGCCAACCCCAAAATCCGCGAAGTCATGGGCGGACTGGTGGGCGACGTCGACTGGCACGCCAACGTCCACGCCCTCTCCGGTGGACAGAAACGCCGTGTCGCGTTGGCCAAGCTGCTCATTGAAGACCACGACGTCATCATGCTGGACGAACCCACCAACCACCTCGACGTCGAGGGTGTTGCCTGGCTTGCCCGCCACCTCAAGTCGCGTTGGCGAGCCAACCAAGGTGCCTTCTTGGTGGTCACCCACGACCGCTGGTTCCTCGACGAAGTCTGCAACTACACCTGGGAAGTCCACGACGCCATGGTGGACATGTTCGACGGCGGTTACGCCGCCTACGTTTTGGCGCGCGCCGAGCGTGACCGGATGGCCGCCGTCGTCGAAGGCAAGCGCCAGCAACTGGTCAAAAAGGAACTGGCCTGGCTTCGCCGCGGCGCCCCCGCCCGGACCGCCAAGCCGAAATTCCGCATCGAAGCCGCCAACGACCTCATCGCCGATGTACCGGATCCCCGCGACTCCGTGGCACTCAGCAAGATGGCCACCGCCCGCTTGGGCAAGGACGTCCTCGACCTTGAGAACGTGTCCCTTGACTTCCTCGACGGCGAGGACGGGCAGAAGCTTTTCGACAACATCACCCTTCGGCTTGCACCGGGCGAACGCCTGGGACTCGTGGGCGTCAACGGCGCGGGCAAGTCCACCTTGTTGAAACTGCTCAACGGCGAAATCCAGCCCACGTCCGGCAAAGTGAAGCGCGGAAAGACCGTGGTCACCGCCGTGCTCACCCAGGACGTCAAGGAACTCGACGACGTCTCGGACCTGCGCGTCATTGAGGTCATTGAGCGCGAGAAGCGGTCCTTCAGCGTGGGCGGCAAGGAATTCACCGCGGGACAGCTCGTGGAACAGCTGGGGTTCACCAAGGAAAAGCAATGGACCCCGGTCTCCGACCTTTCCGGTGGTGAGCGCAGGCGGCTGCAGCTCCTTCGCCTGCTGGTAGGGGAGCCCAACGTCCTCATGCTCGACGAACCCACCAACGACCTCGACACCGACACCCTTGCCGCCGTCGAAGATGTCCTGGACGGTTGGCCCGGCACGCTCGTAGTCGTCAGCCACGACCGCTACCTCCTGGAACGCGTCACCGACAACCAAATGGCGTTGCTGGGCGACGGCAAACTCCGTGGGCTGCCTGGCGGCGTAGACCAATATCTTGAGCTGCGCGAAGCTGCCCTGGCCTCAGGCGCGGTGGGCGGCGGCTCCGGCGCGCCGACTTCTGCCAGTGGAGCTTCCACTTCCTCTTCGTCCGGGTCTCCTTCAGGTGCCAGCGAAGCAGAAAAGCGCGAAGCCCGGAAGGACCTGAACAGGATCGACCGCCAACTCGGCAAGATCGCCCAGCAGGAAGAAAAGCTTCACACCCAGATGGCTGCGAAGTCCGAATCCGGCGACTTCGACGCACTCAGCGATCTCAATGCCAAGCTCCGCGAATTGCTGGACGAGAAAGAGGGCCTGGAGCTCGAGTGGTTGGAGGCCGCCGAAATCCTGGGCGAGTAGTTCAGGCCCAACGCTCTCTCATGTCCCGCCGGTTTGGGCGGGACGCTCGCTCACGTCCCGTAGCTTTCCCGCTGACGCTCGCTCACTTCACGCGTGCTATTCGGCGGCCTCGTAGCCTATGAGCCAGTGGAGGCCGTGACGGTCCACAACCTGGCCGTCTGATGCGCCCCACGGTTTCTGCGCCAGCGGGTCGACGATCCGGCCGCCGTCGGCAAGCTTGTCGAACCACTCGTGCAGGACCGCAGGCTCGGCCGCTCCGAGCAAGCTAAGCATGGCTCCTTCGATGCGGACGCTCTTCTCACCCGCCGCTGCGTCAGCGCCGGCCAAGGCAACAACTCCGCTCAGGACCCCATGGGCGACGGCGTCCGCGGGTCCGTCAGTGCGTGAGAAGTCCTGATACGAGTGAAGGGTTAGTTCTCCGCCAAAGATTTCCGCGTAGAAACCCAAGGCTTCGCGGGCAGTACCTGGGAAGAGGACATAGATCTGGGGTGCTGTCATGGGCAAATCCTACGAAAACGGCCCGGTTTCTCCTGCGCTGACACGTCGTTGGCCCGCTTCTCCGTCGTTGCCCAGCGACGCAATTGCGGGTTGGCGACGGAACTAGGGGAGAAAGGGGGGCTCAGCCCTCGGAGCGCAGCTCGGGCTCTTTCTGCAGCCCGGTGAGCCCGTTCCAGGCTAGGTTCACCAAGTGGGCTGCCACGGCACGCTTGTCAGGTTGGCGGCTGTCGAGCCACCATTGGCCGGTCATGGCCACCATGCCCACGAGCATCTGCGCGTACATGGCACCGTCGGCTGCGCTGAAACCCCGACGGGCGAATTCGTCCGAAAGCAGGTGCTCGACGCGCGCTGTGACATGCGAGAGCAGGGTTGAGAAGGCGCCTTCGGGCTGGGATGGTGGGGCGTCCCGCATGAGGATCCGGAATCCGTCCGTGCGGTCTTCGATGTAGCCCAGAAGGGCCAGCGCGGCACGCTCCACCAGGACGCGGGGCTTGGCGTCGGCGCTCAGTGACTCGGTGATGGAGTCCAGGAGTATCCGGAATTCGGTCTCCACGACTTGGCGGTACAGACCCTCCTTGGACCCGAAATGTTCGTATATGACCGGCTTGGACACACCGGCCGTGGCCGCGATTTCCTCGATGGTCGTGCCGTCCAGCCCACGGGCGGCGAAGAGTGCGCGGCCGATGCCAATGAGCTGGGATTTGCGCTGCTGCCCAGTCATCCGAACGCGCACTGCCGGACCGTTGTGGGCGGCGTCAGCGGGCTCGACGGCGGCCACTGGCAGGGAGATTTCAGTGCGCTTGCTCACGTGACCATCATGCCCCAGGTGCCACCCGGTAAGGGCGAAGGTGGTGTTCATTGGAGCGTCGCGGAACGAGTGGGGGCCAGCCGAGTCGCGAACCACGCAAAGGTCATGGCAAACTAGATTCTTGTGTGTGCATCCCGGTGAGCCGGGAAGCCCCCGGGCCCTGCCGCCTGGAGGTGTCAACCATGCACGGTCCGCTCTGGTGTAACGGCAGCACCCCGGCCTTTGGAGCCGTGGAGTATAGGTTCGAATCCTATGGGCGGAACGGTCGGAAAATGCGCTCCTCTCTGTACCTGGAACGGCTTGAACGGTGCCTGGGTCCATTGTTGGATGGCAGCATTCCGAAGCCGGGTTACCCGGGACATACCGAGCAAGGAGAGCCAGTACGTGAGCCCCGAAACCACCGGTCCCGCAGCGGTCATTGTTCTGGCCGCCGGCGCCGGAACGCGCATGAAGTCGCGGACTCCCAAGATTCTCCACGAAATCGGCGGGCGCTCCATGGTGGGCCACGCTCTCCTCGCCGCCCGTTCCATCTCCCCGCTGAAGCTGGCGCTTGTTGTCCGCCACGAACGGGACAGGGTTGCGGAGCACGTCACAGCACTGGATCCCGAGGCACTCATCGTTGACCAGGACGAGATTCCCGGCACCGGCCGCGCGGTGGAAGTCGCGCTCACAGCGCTCGACGCCGAAGCTGAACTCACCGGCACGGTAGTAGTGACCTACGGCGACGTCCCGCTGCTGACAGGTGAACTCCTCGGTGAACTGGTGACAACCCACGAAGCCGAGGGCAACGCAGTGACGGTGCTCACCGCGGTCCTGGACGATGCCACCGGCTATGGCCGGATCCTCCGCGCCGAAGACGGAACTGTCACCGGCATCCGTGAGCATAAAGACGCGAGCGAATCCGAGCGCAGCATCCGCGAGGTCAACTCAGGCATCTATGCCTTTGACGCGGCAGTCCTCAGGGACGCACTTAAGAATGTGACCACGGACAATGCCCAGGGCGAGATGTACCTGACCGATGTCCTCGGTTTGGCGCGCGACGCCGGCGGCCGGGTTGCCGCGGTCGTCACTGAAGACCGCTGGCAGGTTGAGGGTGCCAATGACCGCATCCAGTTGTCGGCGCTGGGCGCTGAGCACAACCGCCGGATCGTCGAGGCCTGGATGCGCGCCGGTGTAACCGTCGTGGATCCCAACACCACGTGGATCGACTCCACCGTCACGCTGGACGAAGACGTCCGACTGCTGCCCAATACGCAACTTCACGGTTCCACCACAGTGGCCCGTGACGCCGTCGTCGGACCTGACACGACCCTCACCGACGTCACTATCGGCGAAGGCGCAAAGGTCACCCGCACGCACGGTTCCGGCTCCGCGATTGGTGCCAAGGCAAGCGTGGGACCGTTCACGTACCTCCGCCCGGGCACGGTGCTGGGGGAGACCGGCAAGATTGGCGCATTCTATGAGACCAAGAACGTGACTATCGGCCGTGGTTCCAAGCTCTCACATCTGGGCTATGCCGGCGACGCCGAGATCGGTGAGGACACCAATATTGGCTGCGGCAACATCACTGCCAATTACGACGGCGAGAAGAAGCACCGCACGGTTATCGGCTCCGGCGTCCGCACAGGTTCCAACACCGTGTTCGTCGCCCCGGTGACTGTTGGCGACGGCGCGTACAGCGGTGCCGGTGCCGTGATCCGTAAGGACGTCCCCGCCGGTGCCCTGGCCCTGAGCCTGGCCGCGCAGCGGAATGCCGAAGACTGGGTCATCTCCAACCGCCCAGGCACGGCCTCAGCACAGCTGGCCCAAGCCGCGCAGGCTTCCACATCCTCCCAATCCCCGGCAACCACAGAAGAGGGCAACTAGGCATGAGCGAAATTACCGCACACGGCGAGAAGAAATTGATTCTCGCCGCCGGAAGGGCGCATCCGGAGCTGGCGCAGGAAATCGCGAAGGAGCTGGAGACCGAACTCCTGCCCATCGACGCCTACGACTTCGCCAATGGGGAAATCTACGTCCGTTCGGCCGAGAGCGTGCGAGGCACTGACGCCTTCGTCATCCAGGCCCACCCGGCTCCCTTGAACAACTGGCTCATGGAGCAGTTGATCATGATCGACTCCCTCAAGCGCGCCTCTGCCAAGAGGATCACGGTTGTTTCCCCGTTCTACCCGTACTCCCGCCAGGACAAGAAGGGCCGCGGCCGCGAGCCGATTTCCGCCCGCCTCGTTGCCGACCTGTACAAGACGGCCGGCGCGGACCGCATCATGTCCGTTGACCTGCACACCTCGCAGATCCAGGGCTTCTTTGACGGTCCCGTTGACCACCTGATGGCCATCCCGCTGCTGGCTGACTACATCCGCACCAAGGTCGAAGCCGACAACATCACAGTTGTTTCGCCCGATACCGGCCGCGTCCGCGTCGCCGAGCAGTGGGCGGAGCGCCTCGGCGGTGCCCCGCTGGCGTTCGTGCACAAGAGCCGCGACCTCACGGTTCCCAACCAGGCCGTCTCCAAGACGGTCGTTGGCCAGGTCGAGGGGCGCACCTGCGTGCTCATCGACGACATGATCGACACCGGCGGAACCATCTCCGGCGCCGTCCAGGTGCTGAAGAACGCCGGCGCCAAGGACGTCATCATCGCTTGCACGCACGCCGTGTTCTCCGACCCCGCGGCCCAGCGCCTGGCGGATTCCGGGGCGCGCGAAGTGGTTGTCACCAACACGCTGCCCATCCCGGCCGAGAAGCGCTTCCCGTCGCTGACGGTGTTGTCGATCGCGCCGCTGATCGCCCGCGCCATCCGTGAAGTGTTCGACGACGGTTCGGTCACCAGCCTGTTTGACGGCAAGGCCTGATACCCAAGCCCCATGAAACGGGCCACCTGCCGCCTCCGGGCGTGCGGGTGGCCCGTTTTCAGTTTGAAGGGTGTTCGCTGCTAAACTTTTGGGGATACCTTGGCGAGGGAGAGCACATCCGGTTCGCAGCAGTGTGAACCAGGGTTGCGGGTCTCCGTTATCGACTGGGTCTGCATCTCCTTCAACACAGGCGGAATGGCTGCACAGCGGCCAATCCCAGCCGGGCGTAGAAGGTCTCCAGACCTCCGCCCTTGCTGATAGACCTGTCCGGCCTTCGCCGGACGCCACAGTAATCAAGGAGTACACATGTCTGAGCAGAAGCTCACCGCAGAACTGCGCACCGAATTCGGCAAGGGTTTCGCCCGCCGTGCACGCATGGCCGGCCAGATCCCGGCTGTCATCTACGGCCACGGCGCAGAGCCGATCCACATCAACCTGCCGGGCAAGGCAACCACGCTGGCAGTGCGCGTTTCCAACGCACTCCTTGCGATCGACGTTGACGGCGAGCAGCACCTGACGCTGGTCAAGGACATCCAGCGCGATCCCGTAAAGCAGATCATCGAGCACGTTGACCTGCAGACCGTGAAGGCCGGCGAGAAGGTTACCGTCGACATCGCGATCCACGTTTCCGGTGAAGTTGCACCGGGTGCCGTTGCCAGCCTCGAAGCCACCACGGTTTCCCTCGAAGCTGAGGCAACCCACGTGCCCACCGCCGTCGAGGTCAACATCGAAGGCCGCAAGGCCGGCGAGAACGTCCACGCTTCGGACCTCGAACTCCCCAAGGGTTCCACGCTGCTCACCGAAGGCGACACCCTGGTGGTCCGCGTCGCCGAAGCCGCCGCCTCCGAGGAAGAAGAGACCACGGAAGCAGCCGCAGAGTAGTCTTCTGACTGCTTGAGGCTCCTGCCTTGAAATGGCCGGGTCCCCCTTGGGGTCCCGGCCATTTGCCTTTGCCCTTGAACACGGACCGTGACGCTTTCCTAGGATGGGATCATGACTGACACCTGGCTGATTGTCGGCCTCGGCAACCCCGGCAGCGAGTACAGCAACAACCGGCACAATGTGGGCCAGATGGTGTTGGATGAGCTGGCCTCACGCATGGGAGGGAAGTTCAAGACCCATAAAGCGCGGGCCCAGGTGGTGGAGGGCCGGCTTGGCATTGGCGGACCGCGGGTGGTGTTGGCCAAGCCCATGACGTACATGAATGTCTCCGGCGGCCCGGTCGCCGGATTGTGCAACTTTTTCGACATCGCCCCGGACCACGTCATCGCTGTCCACGACGAGATCGACATCCCTTTTAACACGGTCAAGTTAAAAACAGGTGGCGGTGAAGGCGGACATAACGGCCTTCGGGACATCTCCAAAGCCCTCGGCACCAAGGACTACTACCGCGTTCGCGTGGGTGTTGGAAGGCCGCCGGGACGAATGGAAACTGCCGACTACGTACTGCGCGATTTCGGCACCGCAGAAAAGAAGGATCTCCCGTTCCTCATTGACGAAGCAGCCGACGCCGTGGAGTTGCTCATGGCCCAGGGGTTGCTGGCGGCGCAGCAGAAACACCACCCCGCCAAAACTTGAGCAAATCTTGAGGAAAGCCTGATCAAAGCCTGACGGTCCCCAGGACCCTAAGGCCTACACACTGTCGGCGCCCGAAGGTAGTGTGCATGGTACGCAGAAAAGCGGTGGGGGACTGTCGCGGATGTGTAGCTAAGGATGCGGATGTCGGCGGAGTTGCTAAACAGGAGCGGTGGAGGCGCAGCGAGGGCTGCGGCTCCTGATCTTGTGGGCGGCGCGACGGATCGGCAAACGTGGTCGCTCCTGGCACGAAGCCGTGATGTGTCCAAGGCAGTGCAGTTCCTTGAGTCCTCGGACTCCTCCGGCGTGGTCCTGACCGGTGATCGGGGGATCGGCAAGTCCGGCGTCGCACGCGCCGTCGTCTCCTCGCTGGGACCCAAGGTCCACAGCCTGCAACTGCGCAATACCGTGGCCGGCGCACAAACCCCCTACGGATGTCTCGGCTTCCTTCTGGCGCGTTTGCCTTCCGAGGCCGTCAGCTCGCCAACAGGCATCCTGCACGCAGTGACCAACTTGATCCGCTCAGAAGCTGCAGGTCGGGAGACAGTCTTCATCGTGGACAATGCCGGCGGTATGGATCCGATGAGCACGGGGGTCCTGTTGAACCTCATGGCCACGGGAACCGCCAAAGTGATCGCCACGGTGCAGCGTTCAAGCGAACTCCCCGCAGACTTCCACCGCCTGGTCCTTGAGGGCGAGCTCGCTGAAGTGCATTTGAACACGCTCAGCGAAGAACAGACAAAGCAGGTGCTTGGTTCCGTCCTCGGCCACTACGTTTCTTCCACCTTGGTGGGTTCGTTGCATTCTGCCGTGGGTGGTAACCCGATGCTGCTGCATGCCCTCCTGGAGGAGCAACGGCATTCAGGCAACCTGGTCCTCAATGATTCCGTGTGGACGCTCCGCGACCGGATCAAGCTTGAAGGCGCGACCGTGGTGGAGGACTTCGTCCGTTCCAGGCTGGCGCGCGAACCGCAAGCCAGCAGGACCGTCGTCGAAATCCTGGCTTGCGCTCAGCGCGCGACGCTCGTTGACCTGGCAGCCCTCGTTGATACTGACGTCCTGGTGGAGATGGAAGAGCGTGGCCTGCTCACGGTCGAACGCGGTGAGGCGCACTGGGTCTCGCTGCGGGACCCTTATATGGGTGAGGTTGTCCGTGGGTGGCTCAACACCCGTCGGATGAAGGAGCTTCGACTCATGCTCCACGGACCCAAAGAGCCCGACCTTCAGGGGCTGGCACCGCAGGACCTGCTGAGCTACGCAGCCTGGATGCACGCCTCAGAAGACGAGCCCACACCCTCTCCCTCCTTGGCATTGGCCGCAGGCAGGGCAGCTTTGGACGACTATGACCCCAACTTCGCCATCCAGTGCACGCAGTCACTTGACCCGAAGGACAGTGAGTGGGTCCCCGGACAGCGCCTGAAAGCTGCCGCCTACCTCATGCTTGACCTTCCCCTGCACGCCGCACAGGCGCTGGATGAAGTCTCAGAGCAGCATGTGTCCGCCCTGGACCCGCTGGAATTTGCCGAACTCACGGCCTCGAAATGCCAGGCCATGACGTGGATCGATGGCCGCTCGGCCTTGGTCCCCGGCGTCATCTCGGACGGACTGGAAAAGCTCGACGCCATGAACGGCTCACACCCGGCGGGGACCATGGCCAAGGCACGGAACCGGCTCCAGCTGTGCAGCTACGAGTACAACACCTTCATGGGTGAGTACGCGGCCATGATTGATTCCTTGGAAGAAGAGCTGGACAAAGACCCCGCCGAGGACATGGAGCACTGGTTGCGCTCGTCCTTGTTCCTGGTGGAGGCCCGCTGCATGATGGGCCGGGAGCTTGATGCCCAGGAGCTTGCCCGCGCCGTTTCGCGGCAGCTGGGAGATACGGACCGACCCGGCCAGTTTGAGGAAGCATTCGCCAGGCACACATTTTTGGTCTTGTTGCTCTCCGGACAATGGCGGCAATGCATTGAGCTCGTCCGCCGCACCCCCTCACGATCGTCCCGCCTGCAGTACAGGGGTGCGCTCACTGAATTGGGAATCGGATTGGCCTACGCTTACGCAGGGAAGCCAGCCAGCGCGATCGAGCCCCTGCGGTCAGCGGTTGCGCAACTGGAGCTGCGCCCGGCCATGAACATGAACAAGGTAGGTTATGCGGCCACCGCATTCGCCTACGCCCAGCTGGGCAACTCGGTGGAAGCGGGCCGGTACTTGGACCTGTACCGCACCTGCCGGGGTGTTGGCACCTACTTTTCAGAGTCCGTTGCCGAGTTCTGCGCTGAGATGGCCGGGCGGTGGATGGGTGACAGGGACGTCAAGCAGCGGCTCATGGCCCGGGTCCGCAATGACTTGGAAAACCAGCGCTACACCACGGCCGGTATCTGCCTCTTCGGCGCGACAGTGGAAGGCACGGATGAGGAATACCGGCTTCTGGAAGACATCGCCGGCCACCGTCAAGGGCCGCTGGCCAGGATCTCAGCAGACCTGGCACGCGGAGCGCTGAACAAGAGCTCCAAGTCGATGCTTGCCGCCGCTGACGCCGCCTCGGCGCTGGAACTGTTGGTCGTCGAAGCACGGTGCGTGGCCATGGCCCTGGACTTTGCACGCGAAGCCGGCGAGTCCACAGCTGCCCGGACAGCCCAGTTGAGGCTCGAACGGCTGGAGCACTCGGTTTCGGCGCTGCCCATCCAGCCGCGCAGCGACGCGCCGGTGTTGACGGAACGGGAACGCCAAATTGCTAAACTCGCCGGAAAGGGTGTCAGCAATCGCGAAATCGCGATGGATATTGGGGTGTCTGTGCGAACTGTGGAAGGCCACCTGTACCAGGTGTTCACCAAGCTTGGTGTTTCGTCTCGAGGCGAGCTCAATGGGCTGCTGTGAGGTTGGACCCGGAAACCCCTTAGGGTCGGCACGGATTGCCCATGCAGGCTGAGCACCTTGTAGGCCGGGACTCAGAGCTGGCCTTGGCCACGGAGATATTACGCCAGGAGGGTGCGGGGGCTGTGCTCCTGCTCGCGGACCCCGGCATCGGCAAAACTGCCCTGGCGGCCGAGATCGCCGCCCGCCTCGCCGGCGAGATGGTGGTGATGCGGATTCACGGAAGTCCCGCACTGTCCGCTGTTCCCTATGGCGTCCTGGCGCCCTACCTGCTGGACCTTCCGGTGGAGCAGGCGACGTCCCCCGTAGCGATACTTCGTGAGTTCTGGTCGCAGTTCGAGAGGCGCCGCGGCGGAGAAGGTGCCCGCCTGCTGCTGATCGTCGATGATGCCCATGACCTCGATGAAGGCAGTACCCAAATCCTGGCCGAACTGGTGACGGCAGGCTGGGCCCGGCTGGTGGCGACCAGCAGGCCTCGTCCCGGCCTGCCGCCGGCTTTGCTCCAGCTGTGGTACGACGGACTGGCCGAACGGCTGGAACTACACCCCTTGGAGAAGGACAAGGTCACTGAACTCGCCGAGAAAACCCTTGGCGGAACGGTCATGGCGAGCGTCGCTGAGGTGCTGCACACCCTTTCCGAGGGCAACCCCTTGCTGCTGCGTTGCTTGCTGGACGATTCACGGGCCGATGGGAAGCTGGTGCGCCGGAACGGCATCTGGTTCCTGACAGGTGCCCTCACCGGGACGGGCGAAGGCCTGGCCGAGGTCGTGCGGAACAGGGTCCTGCGGACCAGCGAGGCCGAACGGGAGGCCATGTACGTCATTGCCCTGTCCGAACCCGTCCCCGCCTCGGTATTGGACGCCCAGGTTGGCAGGGACACTGTAAGGGCGTTGGTGGACAACCGCATGGTCGTATCAACCAACGGTCCCGGCAGCCCCCTCAAAATGTGGCATCCGCTGTACAGCGAGGCTCTTCGCCAGATCGTTTCGCCAGCCCGCAGCCTGCAAATCCGCCAGAGGATGGTGCAGGACCTGCTCTCGGAGCCGCCAACGGCGGAAGGGTTGCTCCGCATGGTGAGCTGGGCGCTGGACTGTGGCGCCGACGTCGAGGATGAACAGTTGCTCCAGGCTGCCTTCCTGGCCGCCAGGCTGCTCCAAAATCCGTTGGCCATGGCGGCAGCCCGCAAAGTCCGTTCGGATGCGCTGCAACCGCGGGCACGTGCAGTGATGGCGATGGTGCATTATCACGACGGCGACTTCCGCAGTGCCGCGCGCTTGTTGGAGGTGGACTCCGGGTTCCTGGACGCCGACCCGTCGGGACCCCTGGGGACCGGCTTGTTGTGGGCCGCGGCCAGGACCGCAGCCGGGGATTCATCCGGAGCGATCGTGGCCGAGGCCCAGGCCGCTGCGGAAGCCCTGGTGAAGGGGCTGCCGGAGGCCATGAGCGGGCACGTGGGCAGGCAAGCCCGGGTATTGGAGTTGGCCGCGTTGGCCTACGACGGCCAGTACGGGGAACTCCGCGAAGGTTTGGAACTCTTTGCTGCGGACCTTGACCCGGAACAAGCGGATTTCGTCACAAACCGGATCTCCCTGCTGGCCATGCAGTGTGAACTGCTCACCGCAGAAGGCCAGCCTGTGCAGGCAATGGAGGCGGGCCGGGAGGCGTTGTCGCTCCTGGACGGGCGCACGGAGGACCTCCTCTACTTCCGCGACTTCGTGGTGGTCCGCTATGTGTTCGCAGCCCTGGAGTCCGGGGACTGGGATGCAGTCAACTCCGCGCTTGACGGATACGCCGCAAGCTCGGCCATGGGCCTCATTGTTTTCGGTGGAGGTATCCAGGCACTGAAGGGGTTGTCGCTGCTTCGGCAGGGCCGGCTGGAGCAGGCCACGGAGATGCTGACCCCCGCCGTCGAAGCCCTCGGGGTCACTGATCCTCAACGCTTGCGTGGTCTGGGCGCCGCACTGGCGCTGTACGCCGCGGCCAGGTCCGGTGATGCCGCCCTCGCCCACCGGTTGGCAGGGGAGCAGGACACCAACGGCTCTGGCGGAGCATATGTGGATTCCCTGGCCGAGATCTTCAGGCTGGCCGGCATGGAACTCGTTGAGGAGGGCTCCGGTTTGCCGGCACTGAGGCAGATCCCTGCGTCCCGGCCTGTGCACGGCCTGCCAGGTCTTTTGCTCCAGAACCTTGTCCTCAGGGCCGAACTCGGTGAAGCGGAAGCCATGGAGTCCATCAGGGCAACGGCGTCGTCGATGGCGGGGGCCTGGGCGGCCGGCTGGCATTCTTTTGCCGCAGCCGACGTGGCCGGTACGGGCCAAGGGTACGTCAACGCGGGCAACCTGTTGGCCGCTGCCGGAATGCCGGGCCCCGCAGCTGTGACTTTTGACAAGGCTGCGGCAACTTTCGATGCCGAAGGAAAGCGTCCCGAGGCCAGGCAAGCGGCGGTCCTGCGGGACGTCAGCGAGGCGAACCTGGGTGACGCACTGGTCCATGATCCGCAGGCCGACGCGGACCGGTCCGTCCCGTTGACGCGACGCGAGCAGGACATTGTTGCGTTGGCGGTCTCGGGACTGACTGACCGGCAGATTGCCGAGAAGCTGATGGTTTCGGTGCGTACCGTGGAAGGGCACCTGTATCGGAGCTACGCCAAACTGGGTATCCGCCGACGCGAAGACCTTGGGGCTGCGGTCCGTCCCTGAGAGGACCAAACCGAGTACCTGCATGCAGGATCCCGCGCTACTTGTGCCGGGATCCTGCGGTGTTTAACCATTCACTGGAGTAATCCCCGGATGTCCCGAGCCCAAACCAAGTAGTGCCCGCCCAAGGGACTGAGTACAACACAGTATCGGGGTCCCGAAAGCCCCGAACTATTCGAGTACCAACTACTGATGTACGGAATTTCCGGTCCCGGCAATATTGATCTTGGAAGAACGGTTCAGCCCCAAGCATCACCGGGATTCCGAAAGTCGCATCATCCGCATCGGTGGTCTCCAGAACCGATGCTCCGGCCACCGCAAGGTGATCCGGCCCTGGACGAAGCCGGCGGCGACAGAGTCTTCTGAGACCGAGACTCTCCCCCCAGCCGTCGCCGGCTTCTAGGCCAGGGACCCGCGAATCGCGGACCCCCCAAATTCCCGGACCATGGGACTGCTTCTAGTGGAGTGTGCATGCTGCCGGATCCTTGGCTGGACGAAGACACCGTCACAGCCGGACTGCGGCCAACGTCCCTCCCGGACCGGACACAGCTTCTGGACATCATTCTTTCCTCAGTACCATCGCCATCCACCAGCGGGATCGTGGTTGCAGGTGACAGCGGATCGGGAAAGACCCACCTGTTGCTCTCCATCAAAGCAGGACTATCCGACACCATGGACGTCCGCACCTTCGCGGGCACCCCCGAATTGAAGGCAATCCGGTATGGCGCGTTGGGGGCCTTCGAAGCCGACGGCGGTGATTCCGTTCTGCCGGGCCTGCATGTCCTCCGCGCCCTCACCAGTTCGCTGGGGCCCGCCGCGCACCTGTACACCCCACCTCCCGGACGACGCCGCAACAGGAAGCCGACCCCGCCGTCGCGACCACCGCTGGTCCTGCTGGTGGACGACATCCACGACGTCGACCCGGCGTCGTTGGCTGTCCTGTTGCAGCTCATTCCGGGCTTCGGGGCCACCCTGGTGGCAACCGCCGACAGCCGCCGGCCCCTGCCCCAGGATCTCTACCAGCTCTGGGAGGAAGGCTTCCTGGACCAGTACTTCCTTCCCCCTTTCACGTTCAGAGAGGCGCACGCCCTGTGCGAAGCGCTGCTGGGCGGGCAGGTCCAGCGACGGGCCAGCAGCCTGCTCTCGGCCATATGCGGCTTCAATGCGGCCCTCCTCTGCCTGGCGATCGCAGACGCCCGAAGCGCCCGTTTGCTGGTGCAGCGGGAGGGCTTCTGGACCATTGACGTCCGCGCACACTGCGATTGGCCGCGGGTTGTTGAGCGTGTCCGCACCGAAAACGCTGCGAGGACGTCGGAAGAGCGGCAGGCCCTGGAACTCGTTGCGCTCGCCGAACCGATAGGCCTGGACGTCGTGGAGCGCCACTTTGGCCAAGGGGCCGTGGAACACCTCCTTGCTTTGCAACACGTCAGGATGCTCGGCGGCAGCCCGCCTCTGCTCCGCACAAGTCCGTGGCTGCGTGGCGAAGCGACCCGACTGTCGGTTCCCCGGTCCAGGAGCGTGGCTTTGCGTCTGGGAATCGAGGATCCGGCGCTCACCAGGGAGTCCGCGCCTACCTTGCTGCGATGGATGACATGGACACTGGAGTGTGGACTCTCCCTTTCGGATGAACTTCTCCTGGCTGCGGCGCCCGCCGCTGACAGGCCGTCGACGGCGGAACTTGCCATGCGGGCAGCGGCGGCCGTCTCGGATCCGGGCCACCGGGACGAAGCGAGGCTCCTCCGGGCCCGGGCGCTGCTCGCCGAGGGCCAACTTCGCGAAGCAGCCCCCGAACTTCGTGGCCTGGCTGTAGGCGGAGAGTCGCCGGCCGTGAAGTCAGATGCCACGCACCACCTCATGGCGCTGGAGCTCCTCGGGGCCGTTCCAGGTGTCGAGCCGGATGCCTCGGAACCGTGGTCCCTGGTCGCCGGCAACGTCCGGGACGCCGAACGCCTCTTGCTCGCCGGCGCCGTGCCGGAGGCGCTGCAACGGTCCTCAGCTGCGATGGCGGCACTCGACGCGGACCCGGCCTTGGCGATGTTCCGGCCGGCAGTCCTGCTCCGCCACGCCATCTGCCTGAGGTACAGCCTGGCGTGGGACACCATGGACGCACTCCTGGATTGCCCCGCCCCCTACGCCCTGCCGGCGAACCTTGCCGTGTGCATGGATGTCGCCCGCGGATATGCCGAGCTGGTCCAGGGGCTCGCCAGGGCAGCACGACGCACCTTGAGGCCGGTGCTGGCAGAGTTGCACGACGCCGGCCTTCCGCAGGTACTTTCGCTGGCGGCCGCGTTGTTGGCCTACGCGGAGGCCCTGTGCGGAAATCCGGAGGCCGCCCTGGAATGTGCCGGGCGAAGCAGTTCCGCACTGACCGGACACGATCCCGGGGCGCTGCTGCCCAGGCTCAGCGCGCTCTACGTCGCGGCGGCCCGGGATTGTGTCGCCGGGCGGGATGGCTCCTCCGGCCAGCCGGCCCATTTGATCCAGCTCGCAGGAGAGGGCCGTGGGGACCGGACCTTTTTGATCGAAGCCGAGGCGCTCTCCCTCATCGCGCTGGACCCCCACGCGGCCGCCGTCGACGATCCCGCCAGCCAGCGGCAGCTGGCCGAAGCAGCCGCAGTCCTGCAGGGTGCGGCCGGGGCTTCCCTCGCGATGTTTGCCAAGGCGTTGATGGGAGATGAGCCAAAGTCGCTCGAGGCCGCGGGCCGGAGCCTATCGGAGGATCGGCTGTTCGCCCACGCCGCCATGAGCTACTCCCGCGCCGCAAGAGGCTATGAGGCCAAGACCCGGAGCGCGGCAAGCCGCCGCGCCACGATGCTGGTCAACAAGTTGCTCACCGCTTTCGAAAGCGGAGCTGTTCCGCCGCTGGGGTGGGCCCCCGGGCGGGCCGGCAGCTAACGTGCTGTAAGGCACACCCCCTGCTCCGCACGCCGGAGGTCTCCGTGGGATAATGGGGAGTCCCTGAAGGATTTCCAAGGAGCGTCCCTTGACTGCCGTATCAACCCCCGCCTCACTCCTACGGTCCGTGCCTGCCATGGACAATGCGGAGGTGTTGCGGATCCGGAACGACTTCCCGGTGCTGGATCAGTTGGTCAACGGCAAACCGTTGATCTACCTCGATTCCGGGGCTACGTCCCAGAACCCGCTCAGCGTGATCGAGGCCGAGCAGGAATACTACGAGCAACGCAATGCTGCGGTTCATCGTGGGGCGCACCACCTGGCCGTCGAAGCCACGGAAGTGTTCGAGGACGCCCGCCAGACTGTCGCGGACTTCATCGGCGCCAATTACGAAGAAACAGTGTGGACTTCCAACGCCACCGAAGGCCTCAACCTGGTCAGCTACGCCCTCTCCAACGCCGCGCTGTGGGCCGCGCAGGGCCGTGGTGGCGCCGCGTTGAAGGAACTGGCTATTGGCGCAGGTGACGAGATCGTGGTCACCGAAATGGAGCACCACGCCAACCTGATCCCGTGGCAGGAACTCGCATTCCGGACCGGTGCCACGCTCAAATACATCCCCATCACGGACGACGGCGCGCTTCGCCTGGATGTTGCGGCGGAACTCGTCGGGGAGCGGACCAAAGTGTTGGCCTTCTCGCATGCCTCCAACGTCCTGGGAACCATCAACCCCGTGGCGGAGCTCGTGGCCCTGGCTCGTCGCGTCGGCGCTTTGGTGGTGCTGGACGCCTGCCAGTCCGTGCCGCACATGCCGGTCAACGTCAAGGACCTGGACGTCGACTTCGCTGCGTTCTCCGGCCACAAAATGTTGGCACCTACCGGTGTGGGCGTCCTGTACGGCAAGCAGGAACTCCTTGATGTCCTGCCGCCGTTCCTGACCGGCGGTTCCATGATCACCACGGTCACCATGGAACGGGCGGAGTACCTGCCCGCCCCGCAGCGGTTCGAAGCCGGGACCCAGCGCATCTCGCAGGCAGTGGCTCTGGCAACTGCCGTGAACTACCTCGCCGAAACCGGCATCGAGCGCATCCACGCATGGGAATCGACCCTGGGCCAACGGCTGGTCAAGGGGCTGGAAAGCATCGACGGCATCCGCGTTGTAGGGCCTGCTTCGGGCTCTGAACGGATCGGACTGGCTGCGTTCGATGTCGCCGGCGTGCATGCCCATGACGTCGGCCAGTTCCTGGACGACCGCGGAATCGCGGTTCGTGTCGGCCACCACTGTGCACAGCCGCTGCACCGTCGCCTGGGCCTGACGGCCACCACCCGCGCAAGCACATACCTCTACAACACCACGGACGACGTCGATGCTTTCCTTGACGCCGTTTCCGGGGTCCGGGCCTACTTCCAGGCCTGAACACCGGGTTCCCCCCCAGATACTTAGTTAGGCATCAGCGCATCATGAGTCTTGACCAGTTGTACCAACAGATCATCCTGGACCACTCCAAGCAACGGCACGGCAGCGGGCTCGCGGAAACTCCAGCTCCGGCCGGCGCCACCACCGGACAGTCGCATCAGCTGAACCCGGTCTGCGGGGACGAGGTCACGTTGCGGCTCGCTGTGTCGGACGGAACCGTTCAGCAGATCAGCTGGGACGGCGCGGGTTGCTCCATCTCGATGGCGTCCGCCTCGGTGCTCAGCGACATGGGTGAAGGCATGTCGGTGGAGGAACTGCACTCGGTGATCGAGAACTTCCGCGAGGTCCTCCGATCACGCGGAAAGGTCCATGCCGACCCCGAGATCCTCGGGGATGCCGCCGCGTTTGAGGGCGTCGCCCGCTACGCGGCCCGCGTCAAGTGCGCCATGATCTCCTGGGTCGCGGCCGAGGACGCCCTCAACCAGGCCACAACCACCTAGCAGTCGGGCGCAGCAGCGCTTCGGTCAGCTGCGGGCAAAGACGTCAGGCACGCCGTCGCCGTCGTCGTCCCTTTCTTCGTCCGCTTGGACCTGGCGGTACCGCCGGTTACGGGCCTTAAGGACGACGGCGGCCAGCAGCGCCGAGATCAGGGAACCTGCCAGGATGGCCACCTTGGCGTGGTCGTTGTGCGCGGATCCGGCGCCGAAACTGAGTTCGCCGATCAGGAGCGAGACTGTGAACCCGATGCCGGCCAGCAGGGCGAGCCCGAAGAGGTCGATCCACGCAATGCCTGAGTCCAAGCTGGCGCGCGTGGTCTTGGTGACCAGGAACGTGGTTCCGAAAACGCCCACGGCTTTGCCCACCACCAAAGCCGCCACGATGCCCACGGCAACGGGGTCCGTCAGTGCTGCACCCATCCCATCGAATCCGCCCAAGGCTACGCCAGCGGAGAAGAACGCAAAGACGGGGACCGCGAATCCTGCGGAGAAGGGCCTGAGCTTGTGTTCGATGTGCTCGGCCAGGCCCTCGGCGGGTTCCCCCTTCTTTCCGTTGGCCAGGACAGGAACGGCGAAGCCCAGCAGGACTCCGGCGACGGTGGCATGGATACCGGAGGCATGAACGAAGCCCCAAGTAGCGAGGGCCAGGGGGAGCAGGAGGTACCAGCTGCGGATCCGCTTTTGGACGAGGAACGCGAACAGGCCCAAGGGAACCAGGGCGGCCAGCAGCATGAGTGGCTGAAGCCCGGTTGAGTAGAAAAACGCGATGATGCCGATAGCGATGAGGTCGTCCACCACGGCAAGTGTCAGCAGGAAGGTCCGCAGCGCCGCGGGGAGGTGCGTGTTGATCACGGCGAGCACAGCCAGGGCGAAGGCAATGTCCGTGGCTGTGGGGATCGCCCAGCCCTTCAGGGTATCAGGGCTGTTGAGGTTGAAGAGGACGTAGATCAGGGCGGGGACCAGCACGCCACCGATGGCTGCTGCAACCGGGACCACCGCCCGGGCCGGTTTGCGGAGCTCCCCGGCGACGAATTCGCGCTTGAGCTCAAGTCCGGCGAGGAAGAAGAACACCGCCAGCAGCCCGTCCGAGGCCCAGTGGCCGAGGCTGAGTTCAAGGTGCCACGGTTCGTAGCCGATCCTGAAGTCGCGGAAGGCGAAATAGGCGCCCGCTGCGGGGGAGTTAGCCCAGATGAGCGCAACCACCGTGGCTGCCAGGAGGAGGGCCCCGCCGACGGTCTCGGTGCGGAGGATGGAGAGGATGCGGCGATATTCGGGGTAGCTGGACCGGGCAAAGACTTTGCCGGGCTGCTTGGTGGCTGCGGGGGGCTTCTGGGCCACGAAGGGCTCCTAACTCGCGGAAATCAGTCGGTCAAAGGGGAGCACAATGACTCCGCCGACCAGACTTCCCGGCACACCAGTATCCATCTTACCCAACCAGGGGACAGCAGGTGCTGTCCCCTGATTGGGTGGGCGCAGCGTCAGGCGACGAGGCCCGCGACGCCGATGGCCGCCGTCGCGAGGCCAAGCACCATGGAGATGGTGACCAGCACGACGTGGACCGTAAGGAACTTGGTGGCCTTGCCGGCAGCGTCCCGGGCGCGGGGATCCTTCATGACCCGCTTCAGGAACTGCGGCCACACCGCCAAGGACCAGACGCCGGCAACGATCAGGACGACGGCCAGGATCGCCGGAATCTCCACGCTAGTGGCTTTCGAGCCAGGCCTGGGCCTGCTGCGACTGGATGTTCAGGGCCTTGCCCACCATGGGCTCCGCGGCGTCAGCAATCTTTCCGCCAAGGAAGGGCACCGAAGAGGACACCGTGCCATCGAGTTCGATGCGCGTGCTGGTGCCGTCTGCCACCAGGCGCTGTACGGCAGTCACATCAAGGGGAGCACCCGAGATCTTCAAGGCGATGTTGCTGGAGCGTGAGCCGTCAGCAGCAGGTGCTTCCCACTGTTCCTTCTGGGTGACCGTCAGGGTTTCGCCAACGAACTTGCGGGCAATGTCCGGCAGGCGCGTGGTGGGCAGGGTACGGACCGTGGTGGTATTGAACGCACCTGCAGGGTCGCCTTCGATGGTGAACGATTCCAAGGAACCGCCCACCAGTTCGCTGGTGTGGCGCAGGAAATCCTCGTCGATGAAAACGGCCGCTACGCGGTCGACACTGTGCGGCAGGGTGGTGGATGCACTCAGGGCCATGGGTCCTCCGTGGATGGTATTGGTGAAGCTTCTTAGCTCCCAAACATCCTACGGGGTCTGGGTGGGCACCCCTGAACCCTGCTCCTGGCCCGCGTCCTGGAGCGTGATAGCCGCCGCTGAAATGTTGCGGGCCATGGACGGGAAGATGAATCCGTGGAAGGGGTACACGCCCAGCCAGTACAGCCGGCCGGCCAAACCGCGGGGGAAGAAGATGGCACGCTGCTTATAGAGGCTGCCCTCGCCGTCGGGCTCAACCCCCAACTCCAGCCAGGCGCCGCCCGGGGCCCGCATTTCAGCCCGCAGGCGGAGCAAACGGCCGCGGTCGATGGCTTCGACGCGCCACCAATCCACCACTTCGCCCGTGTTAAGCGTTTTCGGATGCCGACGTCCCCGCAGGAGCCCGGCCCCACCTTGCAGCTTGTCCAGCCAACCGCGTACCCGCCACGCCAGAGGCAGCGAGTACCAGCCGTTCTTGCCGCCGATGCCCTCAATGATGGTCCAGACGTGTTCCGGTTTGGCTTCGCTATGGAAGGTGCGCTCATCAACGTAGACCTTGTAGCCGGCCCAGTCCGGGTCGCTTGGCAGAGGGTCGGCGTCGATCCCTGCGTTGGCCCAGGTGGTTTCCACCTGGCCGTCCCTTTCCTTGCCCAGCGCCAAAGCGACGGCGCGGCGGTAGGACGTCAGGCCGCCGTCGGGCTGGGGGATGTAATGGTCGACGTCGTGCTCCCGCGAGATGGCGTCGTGCTGCAGCGACTGGACCAACGGCAGGGACATGGACAGGGGGATGGGGGTGACCAGCGCAACCCAGAGCCCGGCAAGTTTTGGTGCCGGAACAGGGAGCGCGATGACCAGGCGCCGGGGGAGTCCGCGTTCCACCGCGTACTCGTTCATCATCTCCTTGTATTTCAGGACGTCGCGGGAGCCGATGTCGAAGGAACGGTTAAGTTGCTCCGGCAGGGCCGCCGCTGCCACCAGGTAGTGCAGCACGTCCCGCACAGCGATGGCTTCGATCCTGTTGTTAACCCAGCTGGGCGCGGGCATGACCGGCAGGGTGTCGGCGAGGTGCCGGATCATTTCAAAGGACGCAGAGCCCGAACCGATCACCACACCGGCCTGGAACACGATGGCATCAACAGGGGATTCGAGGAACACCTTGCCCACGGTCTCGCGTGAACGCATGTGGGTGGAAAGTTCGGTGTTCTCAGGGTGCAGACCGCCCAGGTACACGATCCTGTCCACTCCGGCATCCGCAGCGGCTCCTGCGACGAGCCGCGCCATGGCTTCTTCCTTGGCTTCGAACCCGCTGCCCGACGCCATGGAATGCACCAGGTAATACAGGACCTCCACACCGCTGAGGGCATCGGCCAGGCCTTCGGAGTCGGACAGGCTGCTTTCCACGATCTCGACGTCGTCATGCCACGGTACGTCCGCGATCTTCTGCGGCGTACGGACCAGGACTTTGACCTTGTGGCCGGCTTCGAGGAGCCGGGGGACCAGCCGCCCGCCGATGTAGCCGGTAGCGCCCGTGACCAGCACAGTCCTGGGTTCCCGGGGGTTGTTGGAATGCGTCGCTTCGGAAGATTGCAAGAGAACTCCTGTGGCTGGGGGAGGGGTAGGCTGGAATGACCCGGCATTCTGACGAATTTCCGGGCATTTGTGTTGCCTGCCCTTGGAACCACCCTAGGAGTTTCAGCCATGAGCCTCAACGGTCTGCGCCGCGCACTGGCGGAGGACAAGACTTTCGCGCGCGTCCGAACGGAGGCTCAGCGGGAGTTTTCCGACCGCAACAGCGACTACCAGATCAGCGCACCTACGGGTATGCGGGCTGTTCTGCTTGCCGAAATGGCTGATGCCCTGGCTCAGGCTGGTGCCGACGGTGCGGGCGCGCCGGTGGTCCTCGCTGTCACCGCAACGGGCCGCGAAGCCGAAGACCTCACCGCAGCGCTCGCTTCCTACCTTCCCGCCGACACCGTGGCTACCTTCCCCAGCTGGGAGACCCTCCCGCACGAGCGGCTTTCGCCACGATCGGACACCGTGGGCCGCCGGTTGTCGGTCCTGCGCCGCCTGACCCACCCGGAAACCTCGACGGCGGCCCCCTTGCGTGTGGTGGTTGCCCCGGTCCGCGCCGTGGTCCAGCCCATCGTTGCCGGCCTGGGTGACCTGGTTCCCGTGACGCTGCAGGTGGGGCAGGAGCGCCCCTTCACCGAGGTGGTCCGGGCGCTGTCCGACGCCGCCTACGCCCGGGTGGACATGGTGACGCACCGGGGCGAATTCGCCGTCCGCGGCGGCATCATCGACGTGTTCCCGCCCACGGAAGACCACCCCATCCGGGTGGAGTTCTTCGGCGACGAGGTAGACCAGATGCGATGGTTCGCCGTAGCCGACCAGCGCTCGCTGTCCGCCCCCGGTGTCCACCACCCCACCGAACTTCACGCGCCCCCATGCCGCGAAATCCTGATCACGCCATCGGTGATGTCCAGGGCTGCCAAGCTCAAGGCGGACATGCCCGCCGCGGCAGACATGCTGGAGAAGATCGCCGGCGGCATTGCCGTGGAAGGCATGGAGTCGCTGGCCCCGGTGCTGGTGGATGCCATGGTTCCGTTCGTGGACCAGCTCCCTGCGGGGTCCCTGTCGGTAGTCATCGAACCGGAGAAGGTGCGAACCCGCGCGCACGACCTCGCGGCTACCAACGAAGAGTTCCTGGAAGCTGCTTGGTCAACGGCGTCCGACGGCGGTGCGGCGCCCCTTGACCTGTCATCCCAGGCATCCACTGACCTGCACGCCGCCAGCTTCCGGTCCCTGACCGACACACGCTCCGCGGCCCTTGAACACGGCGTGTCTTGGTGGTCCATCACCTCGCTCGCATCGGACGAGGACCTGGTCCTGGATATCGACGTCCTGAATATGCGTGCCCGCGAACCCCGCGGCTACCAGGGCGACGTGGCCGAGATGCTGGAGTTCATCGGCTCACGTGTCCGCGAGCAGTGGCGTGTTGTTGTGGTCACCGACGGTCCTGGCCCCGCGCAGCGCCTTGCCGAGTTGTTCCATGATGCGGAGATTCCCTGCTCCCGCGTGGAGTCCTTGGACAAGGAACCCCAACCGGGCATCATCGAGGTGACCACCGCCGCCGTCGGACGTGGTTTTGTCCTTGACGGCCTGAAGCTGGGCCTGCTGACCGAAGCCGACCTGCTGGGGCGCGCCACGGCGGGTTCCACCAAGGACATGCGGCGCATGCCATCCAAGCGACGGAACGCAGTGGACCCGCTTCAGCTGCACGCGGGCGATTTCGTGGTGCACGAACAACACGGCATCGGCCGGTTCGTGGAGCTGATCCAGCGCAAGGTGGTTGGCACGTCGTCCTCCGACGCCGGGCTGCGGGAGTACCTGGTGCTCGAGTACGCACCTTCGAAGCGTGGCGCCCCGGGGGACCGGCTGTTCGTGCCCACGGACCAGTTGGACCAGGTGACCCGTTATGTCGGTGGCGATGCCCCGGCACTGAGCAAGATGGGCGGCGCGGACTGGGCCAGCACCAAATCCAAGGCACGCAAGGCCGTCAAGGAAATCGCCGGCGAACTCATCCGGTTGTACTCGGCCCGCATGGCATCACGTGGGCACGCGTTCGCCCCGGACACCCCGTGGCAGCGTGAACTCGAGGAAGCCTTCCCGTACATCGAAACGCCCGACCAGCTGACCACCATCAACGAGGTCAAGGCGGACATGGAACGGGAAATCCCCATGGACCGGCTGGTGTCCGGCGACGTGGGCTACGGCAAAACCGAGATCGCTGTCCGTGCGGCGTTCAAAGCGGTGCAGGACGGCAAACAGGTTGCCGTTCTGGTGCCCACCACGCTCCTTGCCCAGCAGCACTACGAGACGTTCACTGAACGCTTCTCCGGTTTCCCGCTGCGCGTGAAGCCGCTGTCCCGCTTCCAGAGCACCAAGGAGGCCAAGGAAACGGCGGAGGGGGTCAAGAGCGGTGCCGTGGATGTGGTGATCGGCACCCACCGCCTGCTGTCCAAGGACTTCGAGTTCAAGGACCTGGGCCTGGTGATCGTGGACGAGGAACAGCGCTTTGGTGTGGAACACAAGGAAGCGCTCAAGAAAATGCGCACCAACGTGGATGTCCTTGCCATGAGTGCCACCCCCATCCCACGAACCCTGGAAATGTCGCTGACTGGCATCCGGGAAACCTCCACCCTTGCCACCCCGCCCGAAGAGCGGCACCCGGTGCTGACATATGTTGGCCCGTACACCAACAAGCAGACTTCCGCCGCCATCCGCCGTGAACTCATGCGCGAAGGTCAGGTGTTCTTCGTCCACAACCGGGTGTCCTCGATCGAGCGGATCGCTGCCCAGATCCGCGAGCTGGTGCCGGAAGCCCGCGTGGAAGTGGCGCACGGCCAAATGTCCGAAAGCCGCCTCGAGAAGATCATCGTGGACTTCTGGGAGAAACGCTTCGATGTGCTGGTGTGCACCACCATTATCGAGACCGGCCTGGACATCTCCAACGCGAACACCCTGATTGTTGATGGCGCGGACAAGTACGGTCTCTCGCAGCTACACCAGCTGCGTGGCCGTGTTGGCCGTGGCCGCGAACGTGCCTACGCCTATTTCCTCTACCCTTCGGAGAAGCCGCTGGGCGAGGTTGCCTTGGAACGCCTGAAAGCCGTGGCGGCGCACAACGAACTCGGTGCCGGCATGCAGTTGGCCATGAAGGACCTGGAAATCCGTGGCGCGGGCAATCTGCTCGGCGGCGAGCAGTCAGGCCACATCCAAGGCGTGGGTTTCGACCTCTACATCCGCTTGGTGGGCGAGGCTGTAGCCGAGTACCGCGGCGAGGCCGAAGAGAAGGCCGCCGAGATGAAGATCGAGCTGCCGGTCAACGCCCACCTGCCACACGACTACGTGCCCGGCGAAAGGCTGCGCCTGGAGGCCTACCGCAAGCTGGCTTCGGCCATCACTTACGAGGCAATCGACGAGGTCCTGGCAGAACTGGTGGACCGTTACGGCGAGCCGCCGTTGCCTGTCCAGAACCTGATCGCCGTGGCCCGCTTCCGGGTGGGTGCCCGCGAAGCCGGGCTGTCCGACGTCGCGCTCCAAGGAAACTTCATCCGGTTCTCGCCGGCGCAACTGCCCGAGTCCAAAACCATGCGGTTGAACCGTATGTATCCCGGTTCCCAGGTCAAGCCGGCGCTGGACGCTGTGCTTATCCCCAAACCCAAGACGGCCAGGATCGGTGGCCGGGATCTCCAGGACGCCGAAATCCTGCAGTGGGCCAACAACGTGATTGAAGCAATCTTCACCGACGTGCCAGTCAAGGCGGGCTAACCTCGATGATGGGAGGACACCACGCCGCGTCGGGAGCCGCGGCGTGGATAGCTATTGCTTCGACCGGCCCCTACGCCCTGGGCTGGTACCCGCTGGATTCCACCGGAATCCTCATTGGCGCCATGGCGACGGCGGGAACGGCACTTGTGTGCGACTGGGACCACCGGCACAGCACCATCGCAAATTCGTTGCCCCCGCTGTCCAATGCGATTGCGGTAGGGATCGAAAGGGCCAGCGGCGGGCATAGACAGGGGACCCACTCACTGCTTGGGGCTTCGGCGTTCGTGATCCTCGCAGCGATGGCGGCACAGTTCCAGATGGTAACCCCGGTCGGAAAACTCTCGGTCGGCGCCGGGCTGCTGTGCATGTTCATGATCAACCTCGCCGCGAAGGCATTGAACCTGTTTCCGAAGTCCGGCTGGATCACCAACTGGCTCTTCGCGATCGTCATGGCTGGCCTGGTGACGTGGTTTGCGCCGGACCAGTGGGGGTGGCTGCCACTGTCCATGCTGACCGGCGTCGTGATCCATATTGTGGGCGACATGATCACTGTGGGCGGCGTGCCGCTCCTGTGGCCGATAGTGATCAAACCGCCGAAGTTCCTGCGCAAATCAGTCATCAGTGGAGTGTGGCGGGCCAACGGCGCGTTTTCCATTCCGCTGCTGGGCCGGGCAGGTTCGCGGCGGGAATGGCTGGTGCTGATTCCCGTGAGCGGATACGCCATGGTGGGGATGGGAGTGGCCGCCTGGACCCTTGCGCAACAGCACTGGCCGGGCGTACTCGCGGCGCTTGGAGGCGTCCTGGCGGTGCGGTAACTCGGTGCGGTGACTCGGTGCGGTGGCTCGGTGCGGTGAAGCCGCCAGCCCTTGGCCGCGAGGCGATCCGCCACCACAGACAAGAATGGCCCGGGCAAACGCCCGGGCCATTCCTGCAGAAGTAGAGGGTTTAGCTTTCGCCAGCCGAATCCGAGCGGCCCAGGATGGTCTGCGGGATCCAGAACGCAAGGGCGAACAGGCCCAGGCACACAGCCATCGGCCACGGGTTTTCGAGGCTGAGGAAGGACAGCGAGTAGATAGCGCCCAGGAAGAGCACAATCATCACCAGGAACAGGACAATGCTCTGGCCCAGGTTGTTCTCGCGCTCGATGGGGGCGCTGGTTGCGTTCTTGGACATTCGTTCCTCCTCGGCCCCGCAGGGCTCAAAATCTCTGGCGGTCGGGAAGCCTCAGTAGGCAGATGAACCTTGCTCACCCTTGACAATGGCAATTCCGGAACTCGCTCCGATACGTGTTGCACCAGCTGCAATCATAGCCTGTGCATCGGCCAGCGATCGCACCCCACCGGAGGCTTTGACGCCTATGTCCGGTCCCACCGTCTTGCGCATCAGCGCGATGTCTTCAACAGTGGCGCCGCCACCGTTGAAGCCGGTGGAGGTCTTGACGAAGTCTGCGCCCGCTTCAACAGCTGCTTCGCAGGCGATGACCTTTTGCTCGTCGTCCAGCATGGACGTCTCGATGATGACCTTGAGGATTGCTTCGCCGGCGTGCACTGTTTCGGCGACTGCCCGGATGTCGTCCACCAGCGCGCCCTTGTCTGCGGCGCGTCCAGCGGCCATGTTGATCACCATATCGATTTCGTCGGCCCCGTCAAGGACGGCGCCACGGGCTTCGAAGGCCTTGACGTCGCTGGGTGTAGCGCCCATCGGGAAGCCGACCACAGAGCATGTGAGCACGCCCGAGCCCTTGAGCGCTTTGGTGACGGTCTTGACCCAGATCGGGTTCACGCACACTGATTTGAACTGGTATTCGACGGCTTCGGCACACACTTTGAGGATGTCCGCCTCGCTGGCTTCCGGCTTCAACAGGGTGTGGTCGATGTAGGAGGCGATGTTTGCCGGGGTAGCGGCTTCGTTGCTCATGGGATCCTTCCGTGCAGGCGTGGCCGGCCCGGTGGCCGCAGGGTTGTCACTGCCCGTCAAAGGACCATCTTGCCATACGGGCCGGGTAGCCCTTCCGCCGCTTGTGGAAGGGCAACCCGGTTGCCGCCTAGGCCGCCAACGGGGCCAATTGGTCGCTGCCCAAGACACCGAGCATCATGCCCGAAGCGCAGAGCATTGCGGAAGATTCGGCGGAAAGGAGGAGTCCCAACCGGAGGCCGTCGCAGGACGCTGCATCGCCAATTGCCCAGATGCCCGGGACGGAGGTGGCGAGGTCGCGCCCCACGGAGATGCCGCCGTCGGACGCAATCAGGAGCCCAGCGCTTTCGGCGAGGTCGTTGCGGGCCGTCCGCTCCTCGGCCAGGACCACGAGGTCCCCGTTCATGCTGCTGCCGTCCTCGAACACGATGCCGGTGGCCGGTACAGGGGAACCTGCGATGGAACGAACGACGGCGGCAGGGCGGAGGGTGGTGCGCACGGGACGGACTCCGCGGGCCCGGAGCACGGCCTCTGCCTGGCCGGCCGCGGGGCCGTTGCCGACGAGGATTCCCAGCGGACGGCGTCCAACGATCCGGGTGAGATCATGGACGGCTTCGCCGATGGTGGCCGCATCATCGATGGTGGAGTAGCTCAGGCTGGCTTCAGCACCGGCGACTGGCGGGAGAGCCGGGGCAGAGCCGGTCGCGATAACCAGCTGGTCGTAGGAGAAGTCCATGCCGTCCACTGTGGTCACAACTTTGGCGTGCGGATCGATGAAGCTGGCCGCCTGGCCGAACCGGACCGAGACCTGTGGAAGTTCTGCCAGTTCGAGGAGGGCCTCGGGGCAGTCGTCGCGGTTGCTGAGCACGGTGATGGTGCCGGTGAAGGGACGTAGCCGGGTATCGGCCGTGCCGGCCAGCCGCCGCACCAAAGCCTGGGCTGCTGGACCTGCGCCTGCGATGACGATGTGGAGGGATGCTGCGGACGGAGTGGCGGACATGTTCGGCCCTTTCGCTGATGACCTGTTTGGTGCTGTTGATCATCAGCCTAGGCATTCGGTTTTTCGCGGGTGTTTCCCCGCTGTTGCCATCTTTGGCCGATCCGTAGCGTGTTGTTTACCGGCCGGTAATAACGTGCGTCACATCGAGCGTGGGTGGATCCGTGTGTAGACCATGTCGAAGTCGTGTTCCAAGGGTCCGCCGGGGTAGGTTCCGCGTTCCAGGCGTGCGTTGATCACGTTGCCATCGTCGCTGAACCGTCCCACGAATCGCTGGGGCCAGTCCGGGCCGTCCCGGAAAAGCGTCAACACGTTGTCCTTCAGGATCATGTCGTATACGCGTGCGACGCCGCGGGAATCGAAGTAGTGCTGCTGGAGCGCCCCATCGGAGCCTGTGGCACCGATGATGCTCACCGAGTTGGGATATTCCGGCTGTTGCACCGTGGAGTGTTGGATGAGGAAGCCGCCGTTTTCCAGCCACTCGAACGTCGTCCGGCCCTTGACTTCCCGTCCCGGGACGGTGGTTTCCCATTCGCCCACCAGGATGCCAAGTTGCTCCAGCTCTGCAGTACTCGCCATGGAATCCTCCTGAAGGTCTAGCCCCCAGTGTCCGCCTTGGCGCGGCGGTTTGGCGAGGGTTTTGGCGCCACCTTGAGGTTTTGGATGCAATGATGGGCCCATGAGCCAAGTCACATGCGACCTGACCGTGTCCCTCGATGGCTACGTGGCCGGTCCCCACCAGAGCCTGCAGATGCCATTGGGTGAGCGCGGCGAAACCCTTCACCGGTGGCAGTTCGAGGAACGCGAAGCCAATGCCGCCCAGGTGGAAGGGATCCTCGCTGCGGGCGCTTTCATTATGGGCAGGAACATGTTCGCGGGACCGGGTCCTGGCCCGTGGGACGCGGACTGGCGCGGTTGGTGGGACGAGGAGCCGCCCTATCACGCGCCGGTGTATGTGCTGACCCATCATGTACGTGAACCGCTGGAGATGCAGGGTGGCACGACGTTCCACTTCATCAACGGCGGAGTCGAAGAGGCAATGTCCCTGGCCCGGAACGCCGCGGGGGACAAGGACGTGGCGATCGCCGGGGGAGCGTCGACTGCCCGGCAGTTCCTGTCGGCCGGGCTGATTGACGAACTGCGGCTCCATATAGCACCTGTGATCCTTGGTGGCGGGGAGCGGCTGCTCGACGGCGTGGGGAACCTCAGGCTCGAACCGACCTCCGTCAGTGGCACCGGACTGGTCACCCACGTCACCTATAGCGTGGGCGGCGTCAAGGACTAGCCCGGCGCTGTGCTGATCTCCGGGGTCCCATAACCGCAGGAGAACAATGTCCCCCAACGGATGTACACTCGAATATCGAACATATATTCGAATAAAGGTGTGTTGTGGGCGTTATCGTCGGCCCCCGCGTGATAGATGCGGGCTTTTCCCTGGCGTCGGTGCTGTTGGCTCCCGTCGCTGTTGCTGCGGGCTATCCCTCCCCGGCACAAGACTATTTTGACGGCCGGATCGACCTCAATGAGCACTTAATCAAGGACGTGACCAGCACGTACGTGGTGAGGGTTACCGGACAGTCGATGGAGGGTGCCGGGATCAGCGACGGTGACGAGCTGATCGTGAACCGGGCGCTTGAGCCCAAGGACGGGTCCGTCGTCGTTGCCGTATTGGATGGCGAGTTGACCATCAAACGGCTCCGCATCACCTCAAGGGGCGTGGTGCTCCAGGCGGACAACCCTGCATTTCCGGACATCACGGTGGCTGCGCTGTCGGAATTGACCATCTGGGGGGTGGCCACCACGTGCCTGCACCACGTTTAGCTGGTGCCCGGCGGCGCGGTGGAATTCCGGACTATCAGGCGCGGCGTGAGGCGGATGTCCGCTGTGGGCGCGTCGGGGTTGGCCAGGCGTTCGAGCGCCACAGAGCCGGCACGGCGGCCCAACTCGAACGCCTGCAGGTCAACGGACGTGAGGTCGATTCCGTGCAGCCGGGAAGTCCTCGAATCGTCGTATCCCACCAGCGACAGATCCCGGGGAATGGACAAGTTCATTGCGTAAGCGGCTTCCCGGGCGCCAAGGGCGAGCTGGTCGTTGTGGGTGAAGATGGCGGTCGGCCGGTCTGCCAGGCCAAGCAGTTCCGATGCTGCCCGCTCCCCGGCCTCCTGTGTGAAGTCCTCCGCCGACAACGTCACCGGCGCGAGCCCGGCGTCGAGCATGGTTTTCTCGTAGCTCTGCCGACGCGCGGTGTGTCCGTCGTAAATGGGGCCGGCCAGATGGGCGATCCGCCGGTGCCCGAGGCCAAGCAGATGTTCTGTCGCGGCGCGGGCACCGGTCACATCATCGGAGTACACACTGTCTACGCCTTCGACCGGGCGGGTCACGCTGACCAGCGGCACTACCCGGGCCAGTTCCTGCACCTGGTGGTCGGTGTCCAGGAGTGTCGCGGCGATGATGATCCCCACCCTGGCTTCAATCAGGGAGTCCAGTGCGCCCCGATCCACGCCGTCGACCGACCGGGAGACGCTCAGTATGAGCCTGTTGCCGTCATGGGGGAGTGCTGTGCGGACGCCGCTAAGGATGTCTGCATAGACCTCGTTTCGGATATCCATCAAATAGAGTCCGACGGCGGAACGGTGCTTGCGTGCCAGATCGGCGGCCGCCGCGTTGGGCCGGTACCCGAGACGTTGGGCGGCCGCGAAGATGGCTTCCCTTGTCTCGTCGCTGACCCCGGGGGCTCCGCGAAAGGCGAACGACACCAGCGTCCTTGACACTCCGACTTCGCGAGCCACATCGCTCTGCGTCGCGGGACGATGCCATTGTTCAGGGGCCATGCCCTCCATCTTCCCATGGCGAATATGAGCTAAAGTTCCTCATTTGTTAGTTTGACCTTACATTTAAACCTTTCGCGCGTTAGTCTGTATTCAGAGCGGGCGGTTATGACCCGCACCACACTGACAAAGGAGTCCTGATGTCTGCTACGCAAATGCAGCGGGGAGGCGCCCACGGCGTCGCGCTTCCCCAGCTGACCAACGGCCCGCATCGAAAGCGCCTTGGCCTTGTGGCCCTGGTTGCAACGTTCGGTGGCCTGTTGTTCGGCTACGACACTGGCGTCATTAACGGCGCCCTGCGACCAATGACGGTCGACCTCGGCCTCACGCCGTTGACCGAAGGCGTTGTCACCAGCTCGCTGCTGTTCGGCGCGGCGGCGGGAGCCGTTGCGGGTGGCCGGCTCTCCGATTCCTGGGGGCGCCGGAAGACCATCATCTTGCTGGCTGTGCTGTTCCTTAGCGGCACGATCGCCTGCGTCTTTGCCCCAAGTTTCGAGGTCATGGTCCTGGGGCGGGTCATTCTCGGCCTTGCCGTCGGCGGTGCATCCACGGTGGTCCCTGTGTTCCTGGCCGAGCTGGCACCCTACGAAATCCGCGGCTCCCTGGCGGGGCGCAATGAACTGATGATCGTCATCGGCCAACTCGCCGCCTTCGTCGTCAACGCCATCATTGGCAACGTCTGGGGTGAATTCGGCGGAGTGTGGCGGGTCATGCTCGCCGTCGCCGCGCTGCCCGCGATTGCCTTGTTCTTCGGGATGCTCAGGATGCCCGAGTCACCTCGTTGGCTGATCTCCAAAGGGCGGTGGGAGGAAGCCCTTGCTGTCCTGAAGACCATTCGGTCCGTAGAGCGGGCAGAAGCTGAAATGGCCGATGTGAAGCACCTCGCCGACGAGGAACGAGCCTCCCGGGCCACGTCCTGGGCTGCACTGAAGGACAAGTGGATCCTGCGCATCATCCTGGTAGGCATCGGGCTGGGTGTGGCCCAGCAGCTGACCGGCATCAATTCGATCATGTACTACGGCCAGTCGGTGCTGGTGGAGGCCGGGTTCGATTCCAACGCGGCGCTCGTTGCCAACATTGCACCGGGCGTTATCGCGGTAGTTGGTGGCATCATCGCACTGACGCTCATGCAGCGGATCAACCGACGTACCACCTTGCTGCTCGGTTTCACGCTGACCACCGTGTGCCACTTCCTCATCGGTATTGCGTCCATTGCATTACCTGTCGGAAACCCCGCGCGGCCTTTCGTGATCCTCTTCCTGGTGGTCGCCTTCGTTGGCTCCATGCAGACGTTCCTGAACATTGCTGTCTGGGTCATGCTGTCCGAGATCTTCCCGCTCCACGTCCGCGGATTCGCCATTGGGCTGTCGGTGTTCTGCCTGTGGATCGCCAACGCACTCCTGGGCCTTTTCTTCCCCACGTTGGTTGCGGGCGTGGGCATTACCGGCACCTTCTTCCTCTTTGGGGTGGTGGGCATCCTCGCGCTGATCTTCATCTACACCCAGGTGCCCGAAACCCGTGGCCGCACCCTGGAAGCGCTGGAGGAGGACGTCACCACGGGCGCCATCTACCTTGTACACAAGAAGGACACCGCGGGAGCCTCCTAGCTTCCCTGTTGGGTGCGGCGTTCGAGCAGGATGGTGTCCCTCCAGGATCCGGCCGCCGGCCCATAGCTCATGAGTCCGATGCTTCGCCGGGTGCCTACGACCGTAAACCCGTGTCGTTGGTGCTGGTCATGGTGTGGCTGGTTCCCCGCTGCGTCCGTGAACCAGACCGGTAGGGAAACCAATCGTGACCGGGACAGGTTCTGGGGATCCGCAGCACGAATCCGCCGCGTCTTGCCCCTCTGCGGGAAGGCTGGTGGAGCAGACACCGGTTTCGGGCAGTTCAAGCTCCAGCGCGTCCGCTGCTGCGGTGTCGCCGGCGAGGGCGGCTGCAATGGAGCGCACTTGCTCGTAGCCGGTGGCCATGAGGAAGGTCGGTGCCCGGCCGTAGGACTTCATTCCTGCAAGGTAGAAGTCTTTCTCGGGGTGGGCGAGAAGCCTTGCGCCGTGGGGCGGGACGGTTCCGCAGCTGTGGAAGTCCGGATCGATCAACGGTCCCAAGGCTTTGGGGGCGTCGACCGCCGGGTCCAGGTCCAGCCGAAGTTCGGAAAGGATGCCCAGGTCCGGACGGAACCCGGTCGCCGGAATGACATGGTCCACCTCGATGAACCGGCCGTCCGCTGCGTGCACCACCACCGCGCCGGAATCGGTAGTTTCAATGCGGCGGGTGTTGAAGCTTGTCAGGAGCTGCACGCCCCCGGTCTCGACGGCGGTGCGCAGGCGGGTGCCAAGCTGGCCGCGGGCGGGGAGCTCGTCAGCGTTGCCGGCGCCGTAAGCCCTGTCAGGGGTGGAGGCGCGGATGGCCCACGCTACTTCGGTGCCGGGTTTGGTGCGTGCGAGGCGAGCGAGGTCCAGGACCATGTTCGCGGCCGAGTGGCCGGACCCGATGACGAGGGTCCGATGGCCAGCGAAACGGCCTTTCGTGACATCAGGCAGGGGCCCGGTGATGGTCCCGGTGGCGCGCGCTTCATTTTCCCCGGGAACGGAGAGCCCGCTGGAGCCAAGCGGTGCGGGGGTGTTCCAGGTTCCGGAGGCGTCGATGACGGCCCGCGCCACAACCTCGGCCGTATGGCCGTCGTCGTGCTGAACGTACAGGACGAAAGATGTCTGGTCGCGGCCGTGGCTGTGGCCCTTGTCCATCCCTTGCCGTGTAACGGCGATGACCTTGGAACCGGTATGGATCCTCTGCTCCAGGTCATGGGTTGCGGCCAAAGGTTCAAGATACTGGGTGACGATTTCGTGGCCGTAGGGCAGAGCGGTCGGGCGGGGTGCTTCCCAACCGGTGCGTTCCAGGAGGCGGACGGCTGCGGGATCGAGGTTGTATTTCCAGGTGGAGAAGACTCGGATGTGGCCCCACTCCTTGATGGCGGAACCGACGGTGGGGCCGGCTTCGATGACGAGGGGTTCGAGCCCGCGTTCGAGGAGGTGCGCCGCCGCGGCCAGACCGACCGGCCCGGCGCCGATCACCGCGACGGGCAGGGAGTCGTGCTCTGTCACTGCTGTGCTCCCGCCGGGGTGAGGGAGGCAATGAGTGCCTCGACCCGGGTTTTGATCTCGTCACGGATGGGCCGGACGGACTCGACGCCTTTGCCGGCGGGGTCTTCCAGGACCCAGTCTTCATAGCGTTTCCCCGGGAAGTACGGGCATTCGTCCCCGCAGCCCATGGTGATGACTACGTCGGAGCCCTTGACGGCCTCGGTGGTGAGGATCTTGGGGATTTCGGCGGACATGTCGATCCCGATCTCGGCCATGGCCTCAACCGCTGCGGGGTTGACCTGATCGGCGGGTTGTGAACCAGCGGAGCGGACCTCGATCGCGCCCTGGCCAAGGGTGGTCAGGAAGGCAGCAGCCATCTGTGAGCGTCCTGCGTTGTGGACGCAGACGAACAAGACGGACGGTTTGACGCTCATGAGAGCACCTTTCGGTCAGCCGCGGCATCAGCCGGGGAAACATCAGTGGTTTGGGGGTAGAGGAAGCGGACGAGGACCAGTCCGAAGGCGCCTCCGACCAGTTGGGCGGCGACGAAACCAGGTGCGGAAGCGGGCGCGATCCCCGAGAAGGTGTCGGTGATGGTTCGGGCGATCGTGACCGACGGGTTGGCGAAGCTTGTGGAAGACGTGAACCAATACGCGGCGGTGATGTAACCCCCGACGGCGAAAGCCACCCGGTCGGCGCGTCCGGAACGGATGGTCCCGAACACGATGACCAGTAGCCCGGCTGTGGCAATGACCTCTGCCAGCCAGAGACCAGGCCCGCTCCGTTCATGGGTGGAGAATGTGGCTGGCGCCAGGCCGAACATCAGGTTCGCCGCGACCGTCCCGACCAAACCACCCACGATCTGCGCCGCAACCAAAAGAGCGGCAGTCCGGGTGTCGACCAGGCGGAGGAACCGTTCAACCAGGGTGACGATGGGGTTGAACGAGGCTGATACCGGCTGCAGGGCCAGGATCAACGCAACCAGGGCCGCGCCGGTGACGAGGCTGTTCTGCAGCAGCTGCAGTCCGACGTCGTTCGGTGACAGCCGGGAGGCCATCACGCCGGACCCGACCACGGCCATGACGAGGAACGCGGTCCCAATGAACTCCGCTCCGGTGCGGCGGACAAGCAAGGGGTTCACTGAGCCTGTCCACCGATCAGGGCCGCCAGGTTCTGCAGCGCTTCGGTGCGGGCCTTGTAGTAGACCCAGACGCCGCGCTTCTCCCGGTCCAGCAAACCTACTTCGTGCAGCACTTTGAGATGGTGGCTGATGGTCGGCTGCGACAACTCGAAGGCATCGTTCAGGTCGCAGACGCACGCTTCGCCGCCCTCATGGGAGGCCACCAATGACATCAGGCGTAACCTCACCGGATCGGCCAATGCCTTCAACAACGGCGCAACACCCTCTGCTTCTTTCTCCGACAGTGGTTCGCGCGCCAACGGCGAGCAGCAGGCGACGGTTTGAACCGGGGTCAATTCCAAAGACATAGACACATGTAAATATTTACACTCATCAATGTTTAAAGCAAGGACGGTCCATGCCCCGCTCAGCGCGCGGGAACGCCAGAATCCCCCGCCGTTCGATTGCTCAGAGGAGCTTTCTTGTCTGCGGTCGACGCTACAGTTTAAGTATTCGAAAGTATGTTCGAATACTAGGCGTGTCCTGCGCGGGTTGCGTGGGCGTGCGTGATAGCGCGGATCAGGAGGAGATCGATGTCCAAGCCAGCAATCATGCATCGGATGCAGGAGATCGCCCATGTGGATATCAACTGCTTCTATGCGTCGGCGGAGAGGGCCTTCAACCCATCGTTGGAGGGCAGGCCGCTCATAGTCCTCTCGAATAACGACGGCTGCGCCGTGACTCGGTCTCCGGAAGCCAAGAAGCTCGGCATCGGGTTAGGAGATCCCTGGTTCAAGCTCGCTCCGCGGGCCAAGGAATGGGGCTTGGTTGCCCTCTCAAGCAACTATGAGCTCTACGGCGACATCAGCTCGAGGGTCATGGAACTCCTTGCCCGCTTCTCGGCGTGGCAGGAGGTCTATTCCATCGATGAAGCGTTCCTTGGCGTCAAAGGGCAGCCCGGGGAACTCCTGGAGTTGGGGCGCACCATCAAAATGGCCTGCCAAAAGCATGTGGGGGTTCCGGTGTGCGTGGGAATCGCCCGGACCAAGACCCTGGCCAAGCTGGCCAACAAGTGGGCCAAGCACAACCCCGCGTTCCAGGGGGTGTGCCGCTGGGACTCGATTCCCGAAGAGCAACGCGAAGCGCTTATGGCCAGGCTTTCAGTGATCGAGATCTGGGGCGTCGCCACGCGGCTCACCAAGCGCCTCAATGCCATGGGAATCTTCTCGATCCTGGACCTGGTCCGGGCCGACCCCATTGCCCTGCGCGACAAGTTTTCGATCGTCATGATGCGAACGGTCCTGGAACTCCAGGGCACCCCCTGCATTCCCATGGAAGAAGAAAGAATCGGCAGGGACCAGCTGATCTTCTCCCGTTCCTTTTCCACTCCCATCACCACGGCGGCCGGGATGCGGCAGGTGCTCAGCGTTTACGGGCAAATGGCCAGTGCCAGGTTGGCCAAGCATGATCTGCAGGCCAAACTCCTGACCGCCTTCGCCCAGACCTCCGTCTACAACCCGAATGACAGGTCTTTTCCCACTGTGAGCGTCAAGCTGCCAATGCCCACCTCGGACCCGGTCCTGCTCACCCGGGCGGCGCACGCCTTGGTTCCCAGGATCCAGGAAGGCGTGCGGTACGCCAAAGCCGGCATCATGGTCACGGACCTGCGGCCCAGTGGAAACCAGAAACCCTTGGAGATCTTCGAGAACCCACATGAGGAGCGGGGAATCGGCAGCCTCTTGGAAGAGGTCAGCAAAAAGTACGGACGCGGTTCCATCGGCTTGGGCCATGCGGGAATCAAGGGCGGGCCGGACTGGTCCATGAAAAGGGACATGCTCAGCCCCCGCTACACCACCCATTGGGACGAACTACCCCTGGTGAAGGCGGCGTAGCGTGTCGGAAAGCCTAGGCCCGCAACCGGTAGCCCCGTTTGACGACGGTCTCCACCAGCTTCCCGTCCGGGAGCGACGAGCGCAGCCTGCTGACCGTCATGTCCAAGGCGTGGACGGATCCCCGCAGGTCCAACAGGTCCGAGAGCGCTTCCCTGGACAGGACAGCCCCGCCAGCGCCGAGCAGCGCCCGCAGCAGCAGAAGGGGTGCAGGAGCCAAATCCACCACCTCACCGTTGACCCGCAAGCAGCGGCCCCGCAACTCGATCGTGGCGCTCTTGGTCTCCAACCGCCGGACGTGGTTCAAGGACAGGTGCTCTGTCACAAGGCGGATCAGCGCACCCATACGGTACCTGTCCGGAATCAGGGGCGTGAGGCCGGCGTCCACCAGTGGCTGCGCAGTGACGGGCCCAACAGCTGCGACCGTCACGGGTCCCTTGAGGGCTTCGATGAGGGACCGGTACAGACCCATTTCATGCGCAGTGCTCCACATGGCATCCACTGCAGGGGCGCTGGTGAACGTGAGGACATCCAGGTTCCCGCCAACCACGGCTTCGATCAGGCGCGGCAGTTTGTCTTCGCCATCGGGTTTGACCCAGCGGTACGGTGTCACGGTCAGCACGGTGGCGCCGGACATGCGGAGCCGTTCCAACTGGCGGACATCGGTGTATCCATGCAACTGCACGGCCACGGTCTTTCCCCGCACGCCTTCGGCCAACAGCATGTCCACCAGGGTTGCGGTGGTTTCGTCGCTGCTGATGCCGACGTCGGCAAGTCCAGCCGCGCGGACGGCACCGCGGGCTTTGGGCCCCCGGACAAACATGCGGCAGGCAGACAACGTTTCCAGGAGCTGTTCGCCGATGCCGAAGGAATCAGCGGCCTCGCACCAACGGCGCATACCGTAAGCGGTGGTGGCGATACAGATATCCGGCCGGGCAGCGATGATGGTCCGGGTGTCCTCGATGAGGACCATGTCTTCCTGCACGGGGGCGATCTTCAAAGCGGGGGCGTGCAGAACACTCGCCCCGCGACGCTCCAGTGCCTCGATGAGGTCACGGGAACGGCGGTGCGAGGTAACACCAATGCGGAATCCGTCCAGCGGAGCATCTGCGGCCTCGGATACTTCCGGAGCTGCGGTGGCTTCCTGGACTTCGATGGCACGTGCAACAGTCATGTGTTTTTACCTTCAGGCTTCAAGGAGCGAAGCCGCGAGTCGGCTCAGTTCGGCGGATGCTTCGGCGTGGTTCCGGTTGGCTTCAGCCACCCTGACCACCTCGCCGATGACCAGCACGGCAGGGTTACTGCAACCGGTGGCTGCTGTTTCGATCGTACCGAGTTCGGCGATGGTGGTGCGCTGCCCCGGACGGTACCCGCGTTCCACCACGGCCATCGGCATGTCCGGCCTCATCCCCGCCCGGCGAAGTCCCGCGGCAAGTTGGGGCAGGGTGCCTATGCCCATGAGGACCACGATCGTTCCTCCCAGACCGGCAAGATGGGTGTGCTCTTTCTCGGTCAGGGGAGCGTGGCCGGAGACAACCGTGAACATGTGGCTTACTTCGCGGTGCGTCACAGGAATCCCCGCTGCGGCCGGAACGGAGATGGCGCTGGTGACGCCGGAGATGACACGCACCGGCACGCCCGCCGCAACGCACGCCGCCACTTCTTCGCCGCCGCGTCCGAACACGTAGGGATCCCCACCCTTGAGCCTGACCACGTTTTGGCCAAGCAGGGCAGCTTCAACCATGAGCTTCTCGATGTCGCGCTGGGTGACCTTATGCAGGCCGGGCTGCTTCCCAACGTCCACCAGCTCGGCGGAGGTCAGGCCAGCCAACTCCTGGTAGGGCGCCAGCCGGTCATAGAACACCACGTCGGCGTCGCGCAGGGCCTCCACGGCACCGACAGTGAGCAGGTCCAGGGCACCCGGACCACCGCCCACCAACGTGACGTTGCCTTCGGCGCCCGCGGCCGGCTCGAACGCTACTGGAATTCCGGCATCGCGGCAGCGTTCCACCAACGGAAGCCAGCCGGCTTCGCCGTCGTCCACCACTGCCACCAGGAACGGACGGTCCGGGAGTTGGCCGTCACCTGGGATACCCTCGGGTGTGCTCAGCCGGGACACGTGGGCTCCGGCGTTCCGGTACCGGCGAACTGCTTGGCGGGCAGACTTTTCGGAGCCGGCAACCAGGACGTCGCGTCCGGTGAGATCAATGGTGAGCTGCATGGGGGACCCCTAGTTTTCTGCGTTGACGGTTTCGCTGCGGACCGGGATGGTGGAAGCGATGAGCACGCCGCCCTTTTCTTCGTTGGTGGCCGGACGGATCTGGCCACGCTCCGGAACGAAGGAGATGGACTCGTCCTTCTGGTCGGGGGCGTTGACGAAGGAACGGAACCTGCGGAGGCGCTCGGGATCCTTCAAGGTCTCGGCCCACTCGTCCTCGTAGGTGTCGATGTGTTTGGCCATGGCAGCTTCGAGCTCGTCGGCGATGCCCAGGGAATCGTGTACCACAACGTCCTCGACGTGCTTGATGTCGCCGTCGAGCTCTTCCTGCCACCGGGCAGTGCGCTGCAGGCGATCGGCGGTGCGGATGTAGTACATCAGGTAGCGGTCGATGTACTTCAGCAGCGTTTCATCATCCAGGTCCTTGGCGAGGAGCTTGGCGTGAGCCGGCGTGGCGCCTCCGTTCCCGCCCACGTAAAGGTTCCAGCCGTCGGCGGTCGCGATCACGCCGACGTCCTTGCCACGCGCTTCTGCACACTCGCGGGCGCAACCGGAAACGCCCATTTTCAACTTGTGCGGGCTGCGAAGACCGCGGTAGCGCAGCTCCAAAGCGATCGCCATGGCCACGGAATCCTGGACACCGAAGCGGCACCACGTGGAGCCGACACAGGACTTCACGGTACGGAGGCTCTTGCCGTAAGCCTGGCCCGATTCGAAGCCGGCATCAACCAGTTCCTTCCAGATGTCCGGCAGTTGCTCAAGGCGCGCTCCGAACATATCGATGCGCTGGCCGCCAGTGATCTTGGTGTACAGGTTGTACTTCTCAGCCACCGCAGCGATGACGCCCAGTCCCTTGGGCGTGATCTCACCGCCGGCGATGCGTGGAACCACCGAATAGGTCCCGTCCTTTTGCATGTTCGCCAGGGCACGGTCGTTGGTGTCCTGCAGGGAACCACGCCCGGCGTCCAGGACGTAGGCGGAGTGCTGGCTGGCCAGGATGGAGGCAATGGTCGGCTTGCAGATGTCGCAACCGGCGCCCGTGCCGTACTTGGCCATGATGTCTTCGAAGGACGTGAGCTCCAGGACACGGATGGCATCGAAGAGCTCCTGGCGGGAAAGGCTGATGTGCTCGCAGAGGGCCTTGGAGACCTCGATGCCGGACTTGGTCAGTTCGCCTTCCAGGAGCTTCTTCAGCATGGGAACGCAGGACCCGCACTGGGTTCCGGCACGGGTGCAGCCCTTCAGCTCGCCGAGTTCTTGTACGGGAGCGTTGCCTTCGCAGGCGCCGCACCCATTAATGGCATCACGGATGGCACCGGCGGCCACGTTGTTGCAGGAGCAGAGGATGGCATCGTCCGGGAGTTCGGTTTCCGGGGCTTCTCCACCGCCGGCCGCGCTCAGGTAGGCGCCGGGTTCTGCAGGGAGCTCGCGGCCAAGGAGGGGACGCAGGCTCATGTACGGGGAGGCGTCGCCCACGAAGATGCCGCCCAGAAGGGTCTTGGCATCGTCGGTGGTGACGATCTTCTGGTAAACACCGCGGGCGGGGTCGGCGTAAACGATTTCGAGGGAGTGCTCTGTCTTGGCGAAGGCGTCACCGAAGCTGGCCACGTCCACACCGGAGAGCTTGAGCTTGGTGGCCGTATCGAAACCGGGGAATGTGGCCTCTCCGCCGTGCAGACGGTCGGCAACAATCTCGGCCATGGTGTTGGCCGGAGCAACGAGGCCCAGGCACATGCCACCAAAGTTGGCTACTTCACCGATGGCCCAGATGCCGTCCACCTCCGTGGCGCAGAAATCGTTGATCACCACACCGCCACGCTGGCCCAGGCTGAAGAGTTGCTCTTCGCCCTCCGCAGCGCGGAAGAGATCATCGCGGGGCCTGACGCCGATGGCTACGATCACGATGTCGGCTGCGATGGTGCGGCCGTCGGCCATGAGGACTCCGGTGACAATACCGTCGTCGTCCGTAACCACCTCGGAGGGGAAGACGCCACCGTGGACCGTGAAGCCCTTGGCTTCGATGAGCCGGCCAAGGGCCTGTCCTGCGCCTTCGTCCAACTGGGTGTTCATGAGCCAGGGTGAGCCGTTGATGACAACCGGGGTAGCTCCCAGTTGTTCGGTGCCGGCTGCGGATTCAAGCCCCAGCAGGCCACCACCGATGGTGACGGCGTTGACTTTGCGTCCCAGCTTCTCCGTCAGCCCGGCTATGGCCTGGTTGATGGCCCATACGTCTTCGAGCGTCCGGTAAACGTGGGTGTGCTCGGCGCCGGGGATGGGAAGACGGGCGGCATCCGAACCCGAGGCGACCACCAGGTGGTCGTATTCGTACTTGTTGCCGGCAGCAGTGAGGACGCTCTTGGCCGCGGAGTCGATCTTGACGGCGCGCTCGCCGGTCTTGAGGGTGATTGCCGGGTGCTCCCACATGGAAGCGTCACCCAGGGTGAGGTCCACGCCGGTTTCGGTGAGCGCCTTACTCAATGCCACGCGGTCGTAGGGGAGGTGGGCCTCTTCGGTCAGCACCGTAACCTGCCAACCTTCAAGTCCGCGGTTGAACATGGCATCAACAAAGCGGTGCGCGGCGGGGCCGCCGCCGACGACGACGATGCGGCGCGGGTTCTCTGTACTTGAAGTGTGTCCGGTCACTGTGGGCCTTTCGCAGATGTTGCCAACGGATCTGTCGCAACTTGTGGTTCCAGCCTAGGGACGGGCAGTTTCGCTTCAGTTTCCCGTTTGTTTCGTGATCTTAACTTCTGCATCACGAGGACATTTCCTCGGGTGTGAGGTCTCTTTTACGAAGTGGACACAATCCGCGCCCCCTGATGAAACACCCGGGTTTTAGCGTGGAGGAGTGGCCGCAAGCGCGGCCCTGTCCGGGGGAGTGACGGCGGAGACTGCCAACACCCGGACACAGTGAGAGGGGCTGACATGACCGTAATTCTGGACGTTACCGACATTCTTGAGCGTGACCTGCGCGCCGCAGCTACGTGGCAGCGTGTTTGCCCGGTGGACGAGCTCGAACTGGCCTGGGGCGAGGCTGCGTTGATCGGCGGTCGCCAGATTGCGCTGTTCCGTACCGCGCCCACCGAGGTCTTCGCTGTTGCCCAGCAGGACCCGGCGACCCTCGCGAACGTTATGGCGCGTGGCATCATCGGGTCCAAGGGAAGCCGCCCGACCATCGCCTCGCCCCTGCACAAAGAGGTCTACGACCTCGAAACCGGTGAGTGCTTCACCAACCCCGACCTCCGCCTCGACGCTTTCCGCACCCGTTTGGTGGACGGCTTCATCGAGGTTGAGCTCTAGGAGTTTTACAAGCCCAGCGCTTCGCGGACGTCCCCGAGGACCTCGTCCAAGGATGTCCGCGCTGCTTGGCGCGCAGCGGGAAGTTCCGCTGCGGATTCCACCGCCTGGATGACTTCCAGGTAGCACTTCAGCTTCGGTTCCGTACCACTGGGCCGGATGATCACGCGGGTGAGGTCGCGGGTCAGGTACAGCAGCCCGTCCGTGGGAGGCAGTGCGTCGCTTCCTTCCGCCAGGTCAGTGAAGACCTCGACGGCGGAGCCCCCGAAAGCTTCGGGCGGGTTGACCCGCAAGCGGTTCATCATGGCGTCCAGCAGGCCCAGGTCCGCCACCCGAATGCTCAGCTGGTCACTCGCGTGCAGGCCGTGCACCAGGTAAAGATCGTCCAGTGTGTCGAAGATCGTCCGGCCCTCGGCCTTGGCAGCTGCCGCAAATTCAGCGATCAGCACTGCCGCCGAGATGCCGTCCTTGTCGCGCACCAGCCCAGGGGCCACACAGTAGCCCAGCGCCTCTTCGTACCCGTAGATGAGTCCTGGAACGCGTGAAATCCATTTGAAGCCCGTGAGCGTTTCCTCGTGCGCGTACCCCGCCGCAGCGGCAATACGTGAGAGCAGCCGCGAGGAAACGATCGAGTTGGCGAAGACTCCGGTGTGCGGCTCGTCGCCGGCGCTGGCGGTCAAACGCGCCACGACATGAGCGCCCAGAAGGGCACCTACCTCGTCGCCGCGCAGCATCCGCCATGCCCCTGTGTCCGGGTCCAGGGCAGCAACCGCGGCCCGATCGGCGTCGGGATCGTTGGCCAGAACGATGTCCGCCCCTGATTCCGCGGCTGCCGCGAGAGCCAGGTCCAAGGCACCGGGTTCTTCCGGGTTAGGGAAGGCGACCGTGGGGAAGTCCGGGTCAGGCTCTGCCTGTTCGGCCACGAGGGTCACATCGGTGAATCCGGCTGCGTTCAGGACAGAAACGGCCGTTTCGCCGCCGACGCCGTGCATGGGGGTCAAAACAATTTTGAGGTCCCGGGCGGGGAAGTGTTTGCGGTCCACCAGGCTGGCCATGGCCGACTCGTAGTCGGATGCGATGGAGGTGGGCAGGACCGTCCAGCCGCCGTCGGCAAGTTCGATCGATTCCAATGCGCCCACTGCCTGGATCTTTTCCGCGATTTCAGCGTCGTAGGGGGCTACGATCTGGGAGCCGCGGCCGCTTTCGGACACGGCGTGCCGGCCAAGGTAGACCTTGTATCCGTTGTCCTGTGGCGGGTTGTGGCTGGCGGTGACCATCACGCCGCCGTCGCAATCGAGGTTCCTGACCGCGTAGGCGAGCAACGGCGTCGGAAGTGCCGCCGGCATGAGGAACGTTTCGATGCCTGCCGCGGTGAAGATCGCGGCGGTTTCCTGGGCAAAGATGTCCGAGTTGTAGCGTGCGTCGAAGCCGACGACGGCGCGGGGCCGCGTTCCGGGAGAAGCCGCCTCGACCGTTTCCGTGAGGAAGGCTGCCAAACCTGCTGCTGCCCGGCGCACCACCACGCGGTTCATCCGGTTGGGTCCGGGACCGAGGGCTGCGCGAAGGCCGGCAGTGCCGAATTGCAGGGTGCCGTTGAAGCTGTCGCCCAGTTCCTGGATTGCTGCGGCATCGCCGCTGCCGGCGAGTTCCATGAGCTCGGTGAGCTCGGCGGACGTTGCCGGGTCCGGGTCTTGGGAGGCCCACAGGCGGGCGTCGGTGATCAGCTGTTCAAAGGCGGCATCGTTGGATGTCATAGGGACAAAACTATCCTCAAATGGAGGAACAGGGCGCAACGAGGGGTGGGATAACGCCCTTAAGAAGGGTCGTAAAGGGTGAAATCCCGCCCCTCGGCGCTAAAACTGACGCGTTTGCACCGTAAACTGCGTGTCCCCGTCCGTGCTGAACACCGAGGTTCCCGTGTCGTCCCAGTCAGGGAAGAAGGTGTCCGAGATGACGATGGCGCCGTCCCCGGCGAAGACTTCCACGGATGAGGAATCCAGGAGAATCTGGAGGCGGACCTTGGCATCGTTATGGGAGGGAGGCAGCGTGGCCTGGTGGTACGGGCTGAACTTCTCGGAAAAGTTGGTGGTTCCGGCGTTCGAACGGTCTACCTTCACCGTGCGGGTGTCCTTGGCGTAAGTGATCCGCAGGGCTGATTTTCCGTCGGCTGATGCACGGAGGTTCACGCCTGCCTCGCGGGCCGATGTCAGCTCCATCTCCACCTCGAGCAGTTGCGCCCGGGCGGTGAAATCGCCGTCCAGGTGCTGCAGCCCGGAGCCGACGGTGAGGTTTTTGCCTTGGACGACACTGCCAGCGCGTTCAAGGGCCTCCCGTGCAGCAGTGGCAATGGCCGATCGCAGCTCCAAACGGCGCTCGCCGCGCACCAGTGTCAGTTCGCGCGGGATCGCCATGGATCCGCGCCATGGAGTGGTGGGAACATGCTGGGCGTAGTCCCAGTTGCCCATCCAGCCCAGCAGCACGGGCTTGCCGCCGGGTGCACTGGAAATGGAGTTCGCCGCGTAGTAGTCAGCGCCGTAATCCAGCCACTGCGAATCGGTGGGCGGGGCGTCAGGGGCGGCGGCATTTTCCGCCGTGAACCGTGTTCCGTCGAATTCGCCCACAAAATACTGCATGCCCGACCCGCCCGCGATGCCCCCGGGGTTGATGCTCAACAGCATGACCCATTTCTTCGCCGTGGAGTCTTCCAGGGCCATTTCGATGAGTTCCGGAACCTCCCACAGGCCGCCCTGGGCTCCGGCTCCGGAGAAATCGCTGAGGAAATCCCAGTGGAGAAGATCGGTGGATTTGAACATCTTCACCACTTGGGCGTCGGCCACCACTGTGGTCATCACCCAGTAGTGGCCCGGCTCGTACCAGGTGATCTTGGGATCGCGGAAGTTGTTGTTGGTGGGAGCGAGGTTCAGCACCGGGTTGCCACGGTACTTTTCCCACGTGGTGCCCTTGTCCAGGCTGAATGCAACCGACTGGGCCTGCGCGCCTTGGGGGAGTGCGCCGTTCTTTCCATAAGCGCTCGTATAAAGGGCCACCATGGGCGGGTTTTCAGCGGACCCGAGGCCGGACGCGTTCTTGGTGTCCACCACGATACAGCCGGAAAAGACTTCTTCTTCCGGGCTGGCTTCCATGGCTACCGGCTGTTGTTCCCAGTGCACCAGGTCGGTGCTGGTGGAGTGGCCCCAGGACATGTTCCCCCATGAGTTTCCGCGCGGATTGTGCTGGTAGAAGGCGTGGTACGTCCCATCGTGGTAGACCAGCCCATTGGGGTCGTTGAGCCAGTTCTTCGCGGCTGTCAGATGGGCGCCCGGCCGCCAGGGGTCCGAAGCGGTAGGTGCGGTACCCGCGACGGTGGGGGTCGGCGTCGGGCTTTCATCCGGTGTGCAGGCAGCGGCCGAAAAACCAACCACGACGGCGGCACTTGCGGCCAGCAGGTGGCGGCGGGACAGGTGGGGGTTGGGGAGAGTCATGGGGAGAATCCTGAAAGGTTGGGGTGGCGGGGGTGCCGGCACGTGTGGGGCCGGCACCCCCGCCGTGGCCTGACGGCCGGGGGTGTTACTTGTAGAGGCCTTCGCCACCAACACGGACGTTGGTGGGCAGGTAGCCGAACGGGCCGAGGCCGTTCTGGCCGAAGCTGCGGTCAACCTGGGTCACACCACCCTTGAAGTTCATCTTCACGGTGGGTGAGAGCGAACCGCCGCGTACGCCATCGACGTTGTCGATGAACGACTGGACGAGGCCGCCCGGCTGGACGTAGTGCGAGTAGGCCTGGAATTGCCGCCCGTTCTGGCGCGGATCCGGTCCTTCCGGCGCGTTGGCCGGCATGTTCAGGTCCGTGGGGGAGCCCAAAGCCAAGCCGCTGTTATTGACCGGCTGGTAGTCCGAACGAACGCCGTCGCCGACGAAGCCGTACACGCCGTCGGGGCCGCGCATGCCGTCGGCATAGGTGAACTGGTGGCTGATGGTGAACAGGTAGTACTTGTTCTTGCCGTTCTCGTTCTGGATGAAGATCTGCGGACGCTCGGTCTGGTCGTTGACGCAGTTGGCGGACAGGACCGGCGGGAGGAAGCTCCACTTTGTCAGGTCTTTGTTGTCAGCCACAGCCAGGCCCACGTTGGCGGTCTGGTACCAGGCGCCCGTGGTGCTGTTGACCTGGTCCACTGTCTCAGAGTGCGGATCGCCCGGACGGTAGCCCAGGTCTTCCTGCTTGCACTTGTAGGAGCCGCGGGTGCCACCGGTGTTGCCTTCGAACACCATGAAGGTCTTGCCGGGGTGTGCGGGGTCCGCAAACGTGTAGGGATCACGGAAGGCGAAGCCCGGGTTCTGGGCTTTGTTCTGGTACAGCTTTCCGTCCGGCTCAAGCAGCTTGGTGTGCTGGAAACCATCGAAGGTCACGCCGTCCTTGGTGGCGTGGATGGTGCCAAGGGCTTTTGCGATGGCCGCATCCGGGGCAATCCCGCCGCCGCCTGCGTTGCGCTCGGCGACGTCGTAGAACGTGGTGGCCGTATAGAACACATTGATCTTGTTGCCCTGCATGAGGCGCGTGGAGCCGGACCATTCCGTGTTGCCGATGGAGGTGTTGTCCAGGAACAGGTGGCCGCCGTAGTTCCATTTGTCCTTGGCGGGATCGGCGTTGGTCTTGCGGAAGAAGTAGCCGATTCGGGCGTTCCAGTGACGCTGGTCGAAGCCGTAGCCTGCGTGGCGGTCGGCGACGAGGGCGAAGATTACGTCCCAGCCCTTGTAGCTGATCTGGTTCGCGTTCTCGTCCGTCAAGGACCAGGTGTCCCAGACCCAGACGTCGTCGTTCATGGCGGGGAAGTCCTTGGGGATTTCCGGCATGGTGACGTTGGGGCTCATGGAGTTCTGTCCGGGCGCAACGTTGGGGTTGCTCTGGGCCATGATCTGTTTGGCGTCGGCTCGCGTCCACTTGGAGGTGAAGTTCGCGGCGGGGTCGTAGGCCTGTTGCGTGTGCAGGCTCGGCAGGGGGAAGCCGGGCGTTGGCGCCGGCATGGTGCTCGACGGCGGGTCGGCCGGCAGGTTGGCCTGCGCAGCCGGCGTGAGCAGCAGGATGCTGCCTGCCACGCTGGCTGCCGCTGCGACGGCTACTGCCCGTCGCAGACGGCGGCGTGGCCGTTGAGGGGTTGAGTGCGTGTTCATGCTTGCTCTTCTCGCGGAGTGTTGGACTTCGTGGAGTGGGGCGCATGCCCTGATCCCCGGTATGGGGTTTCCCTGCTCCGGCGTCCATCGAGCCGCGGGAGGCGTCATCGAAGGACGCCATCGTTTCGGGAGTGCGGCAAGGCCTTGAGGGGACTTGCTGCCGTTCGCTCCGGCACGTCGACTTACCGGAACGCTCCCACGCTAGACACGTGTTAGGTCGCAAATCAAAGGACGTTTCAGAGGCCCAAAAAGCTACCCGCCGGTAGATGTGCAAGCGCTTACATTGTCAACGTGCGCGCGTGGCATATCCGCGGGAAGCGGGTCAAATGTTTCGGCATAAATCTTATTTATTCTGAGAATTTACTGTGTGTTTACGTGCCGGAAGAATTGTTAGCGCGCACCAATAAACGCAGCCTTAAAGCAGCAATGCGTGGCCACCGGACGGTGACCACGCATGTGACTGACGCAGGGAGCTACTAGAGCTTCGCGATAATCTCCGCCAGCAGCTTGGAGATCCGCTTGCCCGCGGCCTGGCCGGCTTCGAGGACTTCGGCGTGGCTCAAGGGAACGGGGCTGATGCCGGCTGCGAGGTTGGTGACCAGCGAGATCCCGAAGACTTCCATGCCCGCGTGGCGGCCGGCGATCGCTTCCAAAGCGGTGGACATGCCTACAAGGTCCGCGCCGATGCGCTTGGCGTACTGGACTTCCGCCGGGGTTTCGTAGTGCGGCCCGGTGAACTGCGCGTACACACCCTCCTGCAGGGATGGATCCACTTCACGGGCCAGGCCGCGGATCCGCGAAGAGTAGAGGTCGGTGAGGTCAACGAACGTAGCGCCCTCAAGCGGTGAGGTCGCAGTCAGGTTGATGTGGTCGCTGATGAGCACGGGTGTCCCCGGCGTCCAGTCCTCGTTGAGGCCGCCACAGCCGTTGGTGAGGACCAGTGTCTTGCACCCTGCGGCCGCAGCCGTGCGGACACCGTGGACTACCGACCGGACGCCCCTGCCTTCGTAGTAGTGCGTCCTCGCGCCAAGCACCAAGGCCCGCTTGCCCTCCTTGGTCAGGACGGAGCGGATGGTGCCAACGTGGCCCACCACAGCGGGTTTGTGGAAGCCGGGCACCTCCGAGGCGTTAAGGGTCGCGGTGGTCTCGCCGATTAGATCGGCGGCCTCGGCCCAGCCGGATCCCAGCACCAGTGCAACATCGTGGGACTCGATGCCGGTTTCCGCTGCAATGAAGTCTGCGGCGGCCTGGGCGGCTTCGAAGGGGTCTGTGTTCATCAGCTCAGTGTTACTCACTGGTACAAGCTACCTTGCGGCCACGGGACTTTGGTAGGGACGCACGCGTGGGTGAGGGTGGGCTGAGTGGCAGCCGGCGTGGCAATGAGCGAGAATTGAGGATTGTGACCACCCAAGTTGACTTCAGTGCCCCCCGTATCGCGATCCTGGGAGGTGGTCCCGGCGGATATGAAGCTGCCATGGTGGCCGCCTCACTCGGTGCCCACGTCACCATTGTTGAGCGGGCGGGCCTTGGCGGCTCGGCCGTGCTGACCGACGTCGTGCCTTCCAAAACGCTCATCGCAACTGCCGATCTCATGACCCGCGTCGGCGAGGCCGACGAGCTGGGAGTGAAGTTCGACGGCGACGGCGCGGCATCAAAGCCCCGCGCCGACCTCAAGCACATCAACGACCGCGTCCTGAACCTGGCCCATGGACAGTCTGAGGACATCCGTGCAGGACTTGAGCGCCTGGGCGTGGAGATCGTCATTGGTTCCGGCAAGCTGCTGGACAACAACACCATCGAGGTCCTGACCATCGACGGCACCCGCACCATTGACGCCGACGCAATCCTGTTGGCCGTTGGCGCCCACCCGCGTGAACTCCCCACCGCCAAGCCCGACGGCGAACGCATCCTCAACTGGGCCCAGATCTACAACCTGGACGAACTTCCCGAGGAACTGATCGTGGTTGGTTCCGGTGTGACCGGGGCCGAGTTCGCCTCCGCCTACAACGGCCTTGGTTCCAAGGTCACGCTGATTTCCAGCCGCGACCAGGTCCTCCCCGGCGAGGACACGGATGCGGCCAAGCTGCTGGAAGGCGTCTTCGAGCGCCGCGGTGTCCGAGTCTTGTCGAAGTCCCGCGCCAACGCCGTTGAGCGGACCGACGACGGCGTGAAGGTCACCTTGGGTGACGGATCGATCGTGACAGGTACGCACTGCCTGGTGTGTGTTGGGTCCATTCCCAACACCGCTGGAATCGGCCTTGAAGAAGCGGGCGTGACGCTCACGGAATCCGGCCACATCAAGGTGGACGGCGTTTCCCGCACCACTGCCCCCAACATCTACGCGGCCGGCGACTGCACCGGTGTGTTCGCCCTCGCATCCGTGGCCGCCATGCAGGGCCGGATCGCGATCGCGCACTTCATGGGCGACGGCGTGAAGCCCCTCAAGCTCAACCAAGTTGCGTCCAACATCTTCACCTCCCCGGAAATCGCGTCCGTGGGCGTTTCCGAGGCCGACCTCGCGTCCGGCAAGTACCAGGGCGATGTTGTGATGCTGTCCCTGCTCAGCAATGCCCGCGCCAAGATGCGCAACACCAAGGATGGCTTCGTCAAGATCATCGCCCGCAAGGGATCCGGCACAGTGATCGGTGGAGTGGTGGTTGGCCCGAATGCCTCGGAGCTCATCTTCCCGATCTCGGTTGCCGTCACCCAGAAGCTGCACGTCGATGACGTGGCCAGCGCTTTCACGGTGTACCCGTCCCTGACGGGATCCATTTCCGAGGCCGCACGCCGCTTGCACGTCCACATGTAGTTGTGACGCCGACGCCCGTTTCGACGGTTCGCAGCGCACCAGACGATTCCTACCGTCTAACGTGCAGCGAACCATCGAAACGGGCGTTTGTGCTTCCTACGTGTGCAGAGCGGCGATGGCTTCAGCGAGGGGCATGTGCAACGCAGGACCGTGGCCCGGCAGGCTGAAGTGTCCGATTCGATGGCTCGCTGCGGAGAATGCCGGGCGCACGGCATGCTCCGCAGCGAACCCCCGAACCCGAGCGGCAAACCAAAAACTATGCGGCTTCAAGCGGCGGCGGCCTGGAAGTGTTTCTCGATGATGCCCTTGATGTCCTCGTGGCACCCGCCGCAGCCTGTACCGGCGCGGGTGGCCTTGGAAACATCGGCAACCGTCGAGCACCCGTCCGCCACGGAGTCGCCAATGCTGGCCGCGCTGACCCCCGCGCAACGGCAAACGGTCCGTTGCGGGTCGGTGCTGGTGGCGCCGCTGTTCAGCTGGTCCGGACCATCCAGGCGCAGCAGCAAGGACCGGTCAGCGGGGAGTTCGGAAGAGCGCTCAAACAAGACCACCAGTTCGGCAGCAGTACGGGGCATGCCCACAGACACCAAGCCCTCCAGCACACCGCCCCGGGTGGTCATCTTTACGTAGCGGCCGTGCTCAGGATCGGCCCACTGCGAGACCTGCCGCCGCGGGCGCCCGGAAGCAGCACCGGCTTCCAATAGCTCTTCATCCCAGGGATCCGCCTGGTTGTCGCCCGCCACGGCAAGGTTGATGCCGCGCGCCTTCAGGACCACCACACCGGGCTTTTCCGGGGGGAGTGCTTCCAGGGCATCCGCTGCGTCCTGTCCGTCGCGGGCCAGTACCACGAGATACTCGGCCAACCATTCGGCCTGCCGCCAGCCCGGACCAATCAGGCCGGACGGACCAGGGGCGCTCCGGCAATCGAGGCATGCAGCGTCCGGGCAGCGCACTTCCGCACAGTCACCGATCGCGAACATGTGGGGCTCGTGAAAGGTCCGGAGGTGGTGGTCCACCAGGATTCCGGAGCCCACCGGCAGGCCGCAACCCTCGGCCAGTTCTATCCGGGGGCGGACACCACAGGAGAGCACCAGCAAGTCCCCGTCAATGGCCGATCCATCATCAAGAAGCAGGGCAGAGAAGGAACCACCCGGCCCGGCAGTCTCCACACCGGTGGAGCGGGCGTTGCCCGCCATCCTGACTCCGCCCAAACGCAAGCTGTTGGTGAGCACGGAGCCGCTGCCGCGGTCGATGCTGCGGCCCAAAGGGAAGGGGCCGTTGTGGACGACGGTAGCCAGGGCACCCTCCTCGGAAGCGGCCAGCGCCGTCTCCAAGCCCAGGACGCCACCGCCCAGTACCACCACGCGCTTGCCACCTGCCACGGCAGCACGGAGGACGGCGGCGTCCCTTAGATCGCGCAATGCCGTCACTCCCGCCGGAAGCACAGGTCCGGAAGGGTCCGGGTTGAGGCCGGTGAGGTTGGGAATCACGGGACGGGAACCAGTGGCGAACACCAACCGGTCGTATTGCTCTGAGCTGCCATCGGAAAGCACTACGTGCTGGCGTGCCCGGTCTATCCTTTTGACCTTCACGCCCAACCTGACGTCGACGCCGTCGGCCATCAATTCTGCTGCGTCAGCCACGGCGAGGGCCTCGGCAGTGGTCCGACCCACGCCCAGTTCAGCAACCATCACGCGGTTGTAGGCAGCCTCCGGCTCCTGTCCAACCACCATCAGCTGGACCAGGCCCGAACGTACGGCGGGGAGGATTTCGTCCACGAGCCGCGCGGCAACGGGACCGAAACCTACGACGACAATCCGCTCGCTCATAAAGCCTCCTTGACGTAAACCGGCACTCGAACCCCGACGGCGATTGTTGCCGCCGGGGTTGCCCCGGCCTTCTTAACCCACACACGGCTGGTCTTGAACTCCGGCATGCCGGAAATGGGATCTGTGGCCGCCTCCGTGAGGCGGTTGGCATTCTCCTGGCCGGGGAAGTGGAACGGCAGGAAAACAGTGTCGGCCCGGACAGAGTTGCTGAGCTCGGCCCGGCAGAGGACCTCGCCGCGTTCGTTCGTGACCGTGGCGTAGTCGCCGTCGGCAATCCCACGTGAAGCTGCGGTGCCCGGGTGGATCAGCAGCCGCGCCTGCGGTTGGGCTGCCATCAGTGCCTCGACCCGTCGGGTTTGCGCGCCGGACTGGTAGTGCTCCAGCAGCCGCCCGGTAGCCAGTGCCAGCGAGTCATCCGCAAATGAACGCACGGCCCGCTTGGACGGCGTCACGGGCACCATGACGGCCCGGCCATCAGAGTGCGCGAAGCCGTCGCCGAAAAGCCGCGGCGTACCAGTGCTGCCAACGGGGTAGGGCCAGTAGGCAGCTTCCCCGCGGTCCAGCATGGCGTAGTCGATGCCCGAGTAATCGGCCAAGCCGCCGGCGGAGGCCAGACGAAGTTCTTCAAACACCGTCTCAGGGTCGTCACTGAAAGTGGAGGGTGCGTCCAGGCGTTCAGCGAGCCGGGCCATAAGCCACAACTCGCTCCGCACGCCCGGGGGAGGATTGAGCGCCTTGCGACGGCGGATCACCCGACCCTCCAGGTTGGTCAGCGTGCCCTCCTCCTCGGCCCATTGCGTGACAGGCAGGACCAGATCCGCTTCGGCGGCCGTCTCTGACATGAAGAAATCACAGACAACCAGAAAGTCGAGAGCCCGCAGCCCGGCCGTCACGGCGTTGGTATCAGGCGCTGACACCACAACGTTGGCGCCGTGCACGAAAAGGCAACGGACGCCGTCGGGCTTCCCGAGCGACTTCAGGAGTTCGACGGCCGGCAGTCCCGGTCCGGGGATCAGAGACTCATCGATTCCCCACACCTGGGCGATGTGGGCGCGGGCGGCGGGATCGGTGATTTTGCGGTAACCGGGGAGCTGGTCGGCCTTCTGTCCGTGTTCCCGGCCGCCTTGGCCGTTGCCCTGCCCGGTGAGTGTGCCGTAGCCGCTGCGCGCCGAACCGGGCAGGCCGAGGAGAAGGCTGAGGTTGATCGCGGCGGTGGCCGTGTCCGTGCCGTCCACGTGCTGTTCCACGCCGCGACCACTCAGGATGTAGCTGCCGCCGGTACGGGCACCGTGAGCCAGCCGCCTGGCGGTCTCGCGGATGAGGTTCGCGGGAACGCCGGTGATGGTCTGGACGCGTTCGGGCCAGAAGGCATTGAGGCTGCGCACCACAGCCGCGTAACCGGTGGTCTTTGCAGCAATGAACTCGTCATCCACCAGACCCTCGTGCACCACCACATGGGAGATGCCCAAAAGGAGGGCCAAATCGGTACCGGGGGTCGGCTGCAGGTGGAGGCCGCCGCCGTCGGACGTCAACGCAGCAGTAGCCGAGCGGCGCGGATCCACCACGATCAGGCCGCCGGCGTCGCGGGCGCCCTGCAGGTGCGGGACGAAGGGTGGCATGGTCTCGGCAACGTTGGAACCGAGCATGAGGATGACGGACGCGGTGTCCAGGTCCGTTACCGGGAAGGGGAGGCCGCGGTCCACGCCGAACGCACGGTTGCCTGCCGCAGCAGCCGAGGACATGCAGAACCGGCCGTTGTAGTCGATGCGGGAAGTCCTCAGCGCCAGGCGCGCGAACTTGCCCAGCAGGTACGCCTTCTCGTTGGTGAGGCCGCCGCCCCCGAAGACGCCCACCGCATCGTTTCCGTATTGCTTTTGGGTGTCCTTGACGGCCGCTGCGATGAGCATGAGCGCTTGGTCCCAGGAGATCGGGTGGTGGACGCCGTCCGATCCCTTGAGGAGCGGTTCGGTGACCCGGCCGTTGTGATGCAACAACGACGCCGATGTCCAGCCTTTGCGGCACAGCCCGCCCCGGTTGGTGGGGAAGTCGCGCCCGGAGACCTCCAGGGGCGCGGCTGGCTGGGCCGGTTCTGCGGTGGGTGCGGGCGCCGGCCCCGGCGCGGCGGAGTCCGTCGTGGCCGGGGTCAGCGTCATGGCGCACTGGAGCGCGCAGTAGGGGCAGTGGGTATCGGCGCCGTTGGGCATCTAGATGTGTCCGATCGTGTTGCGCTTCCGGGCCGGGCGGATGTAGCAGACCCAGCAGACGGTAAGCATCAGGACGTACGCTCCCACGAATCCGTAGAACGCCGGCGTGTAGGAACCTGCGGTGGTGTTGGAGGCGTTGAGCACCTGCGGGATCACGAAGCCGCCATAGGCGCCGATCGCCGAGATCAGGCCCAGTGAGGATGCTGCAAGCCGGGCGGTGGCCGCGCTACTGGCCCCGCTCCGTGCAGCCCTGCTGGAGGTGGCGAAGATGACCGGGATCATGCGGTACGTTGCGCCGTTACCAAAGCCGCTCGCCAGGAAGAGGAGCAGGAACAGGGTGAGGAAGAGCCAAAAGTTCTTCAGCGGCAACGTCCAGATCATGGTGAGGGTGATGACGGCCATGGAAGCGAAGGAGGCAATGGTCATTCGCGCCCCGCCCATCCGGTCGGCCATGCGTCCGCCGTAGGGGCGGGCCAGGGAGCCGACAAGCGGGCCGAGGAAGGCAAGTGAGAGCGCAACTGCGCCGACGTGGATGGAGGAGAAGTCCGGGAAGTAGTCCTTGATCAGTTTGGGGAAGACGCCCGCAAAGCCGATGAAGGAACCGAAGGTACCGATATACAGGAACGCCATGACCCACAGGTGCGGTTCCTTGAGGGCGGCCAGCGAGCCGGCCACATCGCCTTTGGCGCTGGTGAGGTTGTTCATGTACTTCCAGGCGCCGAAGGCGGCGATGAGGATCAGGGGAATCCAGATGATGCCAGCCATGGGAAGGTTGACCGTTCCCGCCGCCAGGAGCGTGATGGCGATCGGAACAACAAGCTGCGCGACGGCGGCACCCAGGTTTCCGCCGGCGGCGTTCAGGCCCAGCGCCCAACCCTTTTCGCGGGCCGGGTAGAAGAAGGTGATGTTGGCCATGGAGCTGGCGAAGTTGCCGCCACCGAAGCCGGCAAGGGCGGCGATGAGAAGCATGACACCGAACGGCGTTTCCGGGTTGGAGACGCAGATCGCCAATCCCGTGGTGGGGATCAGGAGCAGGAGTGCCGAGACGATGGTCCAGTTCCGGCCACCGAACTTCGGAACCATGAAGGTGTAGGGGATTCGGAGTGTTGCGCCTACGAGGCTGGGAATGGAGATGAGCCAGAAGATCTGGTTGGAGTCGAACGCGAAACCGGCAGCTGGGAGCTGGACGACCACGATGGACCACAGCTGCCAGACAACGAATCCGAGGAATTCGGCGAAGATGGACCAGTAGAGGTTTCGCTTGGCGATGGACCGGCCTTCGGCTTCCCACTGGCCCTTGTCCTCGGCATCCCAGTTGGCGATCCAGCGGCCGGGGCGGTGTTCAAGGGTGGGGGTGGCGGCAGCAGTGGACTGGACGGGAACCAGTGCATCTGCGGTGCTATCAACAGTCACGGGAGTGCCTCCTTGGTGGGGGACGTTGTTCTTCCAAGGTAGGTTTGGCGCATTTCACGGACGGACGCTGTTTGTAAACGCCCTGTGACATTTCCCTATCGGCGGGGTCACCGGCGCGTGAGGCCGTGGTGAGGTATTGTGGCGCAGACCACATCGTGGGATTTCTGCGGCGGTCCGCATGTTGGACTTGGTTGTCCAGTCAATGGACAGCGGGAACTATTATTGAACTCTCGAATAATCCATGTGAACGAAAGCTGCAACTACATGTCTTCCACCGCACCATCCAAGGAAGGCGAGTCCACTCAGCCGGTGAACTCGCGGGGCAAAGTGATCTTCGCCAGCCTGATCGGCACGACGATCGAGTTCTACGACTTCTACGCTTATGCCACCGCGTCGGTACTCGTCTTCCCGAAGCTCTTCTTCCCGGACGCCACTGATATCAACGCGTTGCTCAGTGCGTTTGCCATCTTCGGCGTGGCCTTCTTCGCCCGCCCCATCGGCGCAGTGGTCTTCGGACACTTTGGAGACAAGATCGGCCGCAAGGGCACCCTGGTCGCTTCGCTTCTGACCATGGGTATTGCCACGTTCCTGATCGGACTCCTGCCTACGGCATCCATGCCGGGTTGGGCCATCCTGGCGCCCATCCTCCTAGTGGTTCTGCGCTTCTTCCAAGGCCTCGCCCTCGGTGGAGAATGGTCCGGCGCGGCTTTGCTCGCCACCGAGAACGCTCCGGAAGGCAAGCGCGCCATCTACGGAACGTTCCCGCAGCTTGGTGCCCCGATCGGCTTCATCATTGCCAACGTCATCTTCATCTGGATGAATGTGGCACTGACCGCCGAAGAGTTCCTCGCATGGGGCTGGCGGGTTCCGTTCATCCTCAGTGCCGTGCTGGTCATCGTGGGCCTCTATGTCCGGTTGAAGCTGGTGGAAAGCGCGTCCTTCACCAAGGTCATCCAGCAGGAGAAGGTCCAGAAGCTGCCCCTCGCAGCCACACTCAAGAGCCACTGGCGCCCCGTGGTGGCCGGTACCTTCATCATGTTCGCCACCTACGTGCTCTTCTACATCATGACCACGTTCACTTTGTCCTACGGCACCAAGCCCACCCTGGCCGGTGCGCAGGCCGCCGCCGAAAAAGCCGGCAAGCCCATGACAGCTGACCAAATCGCAGCATTCGTTCCCGGACTGGGCATTACCCGCTCTGACTTCCTGTGGATGCTGATCATCGGCGTGGTCTTCTTCGGCATCTTCACGGTGGTTTCCGGGCCGCTGGCTGAGAGGTGGGGCCGCCGCAAGTTCCTGCTGGGCGTCACCGCCGGCATCTTCGTCTTCGGTGCGCTCTGGTTCACCATGTTCGGCCCTGGCCAGGCCGCCGCCATGGTTGGACTCATTGTTGGCTTCACGCTCATGGGCCTGACGTTCGGTCCCATGGCCGCCATCCTGCCCGAGCTCTTCCCGGCAAATGTCCGATACACAGGTTCTGCGGTCGCTTACAACCTGTCGTCCATGATCGGCGCCGCCCCGGCATCGTTCGTGGCCATCGCACTCTGGTCGGCAGCGAACGGAAGCACCTGGTTGGTGGGTGTCTACATGGCCGTCGCCGCTGTGGTGACCTTCATCGCCCTGTGGTTGACACGTGAAACCAAGGACACCGACTACGAGAACAACGTAGCCTAAGTACGCCTAAACGACGTCGGCCCCGCACCGTTTGGTGCGGGGCCGACGTCGTTAAGCGGTTGTTCTTAGTCCTCGATGGTGGCGATGACTGCGCCGGCAGCGACGGTCTCGCCCGCCGCGGCGGACAGGCCGCGAACGGTGCCGGCCTTGTGGGCTGTGAGGGGCTGCTCCATCTTCATGGCTTCAAGGACGACGATCAGGTCGCCCTCGGCCACGACGTCGCCTTCAGAGGCTGCCACCTTGACGATGGTGCCCTGCATGGGCGACGTCAGGGCGTTGCCGCCGGCCGCAGCAGCCGTAGCACCAGCGGAACGGGAACGCTTCTTGGACTTCCCGGACTTGGTGCCCGAGCCACTGGAGACGGCAGCCACGCCGCCACCAAGGCCGGATGGCAGGACGACTTCAAGGCGCTTGCCGCCAACCTCGACGACGACGCGCTGGCGCTCACCGGCGTCGGGTTTTTCTGCGCCGGCAGAGCTGGCCGACCATGCTGGGATGCTGTTGACGAACTCAGTTTCAATCCAGCGGGTGTGAACCTTGAATGGACCCTCAGCCGGGGCGAAATCGGGGTCGGTGACCACTGCCAGGTCGAAAGGAATAACGGTGGGGATACCCTCCACCACCATCTCTTCCAAGGCGCGGCGTGAACGCTGCAGGGCCTGCTCGCGGGTAGCGCCGGTGACGATCAGCTTGGAGAGCATGGAGTCGAAGTTGCCACTGATGACGTCTCCCTGATCCACGCCGGAATCGATCCGGACGCCGGGTCCGGTCGGGTTCTTCAGGGTGGTGATGGTGCCCGGGGCGGGCATGAAGTTGCGGCCCGGGTCTTCGCCGGTGATGCGGAACTCGAAGGAGTGGCCACGGACCTCGGGGTCCTCGTAGCCGAGGGCTTCGCCGCGGGCGATGCGGAACTGCTCGCGGACCAGGTCGATGCCCGTGACTTCTTCGGAGACGCAGTGCTCCACCTGGAGCCGGGTGTTGACCTCGAGGAAGGAGATGGTGCCATCCTGGCCCACCAAGAACTCACAGGTGCCGGCGCCGAGGTAGTTGGCCTCCTTGAGGATGGCCTTGGAGGATTCGTAGAGGCGCTTGACCTGCTCTTCGCTCAGGTACGGCGCGGGAGCCTCCTCGACGAGCTTCTGGTTGCGGCGCTGCAGGGAGCAGTCGCGGGTGGAGACGACAACCACGTTGCCGAAGCCGTCTGCCAGGCACTGGGTCTCAACGTGGCGCGGTGCATCGAGGAAACGCTCGATGAAGCATTCGCCGCGGCCGAAAGCTGCGGTGGCTTCGCGCACGGCAGACTCGTACAGTTCAGGGATTTCGTCCATGGTGCGGGCCACCTTGATACCACGCCCGCCACCGCCGAAGGCAGCCTTGATGGCCACGGGAAGCCCGAATTCCTCGGCAAACTTCAGGATTTCCTCTGCGGACTCCACGGGCTCAGCCGTACCGGGGACCAACGGAGCCCCCACCTTTTCGGCGATGTGGCGGGCTTGGACTTTGTCGCCCAAAGCCGAGATTGCCTCGGGGGAGGGACCGATCCAGGTGATACCGGCGTCGATGACCTTCGCAGCAAACTCGGCGTTCTCGGCCAGGAAGCCGTAACCCGGGTGGATGCCGTCGGCGCCAGCCTGCTTGGCAACCTCAATGATCTTGTCCATCACCAGGTATGACTCAGCGGCGGTGTTGCCGCCCAAGGCATAGGCTTCGTCCGCAAGGCGGACGTGGAGGGCGTCGCGGTCAGGGTCGGCGTAGACCGCCACGGAGGCAATGCCTTCGTCCCGGGCGGCTCGGATGATGCGGACCGCGATTTCGCCGCGGTTGGCAATCAAGACCTTGGTAAGAGGGCTGGAAATGGGCTGCGCCGGGTTAGCTGACAAGTTGTTGACTCCTTCTGTCCTTCAGGGAGCCTAGCGTGATTGTGAGGGTTCCGCCCATATTGATGGGGGATTCCGTGTGTGAGGCGATGTTCCTTTGTAGGGTTGCTACAAATTGCTTCTACTGGCTGTTCGAGTTCCACAGCTCTGTGATGCCCACGTTCGCATGCACCAGCAGATCCCGGAGGGTGGAGATGGAAAGCCCGACGACGGCGTGCGGGTCGCCGTCGACCTTGCGGATGAAGGCCCCACCCAGGCCGTCAATGGTGAAGGAACCGGCGCAGTGCAGGGGCTCGCCGGTGGCGATGTAGGCGTCGATCTCGCTTTCGGACATCTGCGCGAAGTGAACTTCCGCGCTGGAGACCCCGCCCACCGTGGCGCCTGTGCCGTCCGGGGACCCGTCGCCGGCATCATCCTGGTCCGCGTCCGCTGCGGTATCCCGGCAGTCAACAAGCCAGTGCCCTGTGTGAAGTACTCCCTGTGAACCGCGCATCCGCAGCATCCGCTCCCGGGCAACCTCCGGGGTGTAGGGCTTGCCGTGGGACTCGCCGTCGAATTCGAAGACAGAGTCGCACCCGATCACCAGGGCGCCTTCGGCTTCGGGGAGGGCTGCAACGGCTTCTGCCTTGGCACGGGCGAGCAGGAGGGCTGTGTCGTGGGCATCCGTTACGCCGTACTTTGCCTGGACGGCATCCTCATCGACGTCCGAGACCAGGACCTCATGCTGGATTCCCGCCTCCGTAAGCAGCTTGGTGCGGGCGGGGGACTGGGAGGCGAGAATCAATCGGGTCACGCCCTCCAGCCTAATACGACGCTCTCTCACATCCCGCCTGCTTCCCGCCGTCCCTCGCTCACATCCCGCCTGCTTCCCGCCGTCCCTCGCTCACGTCCGCGCTTAAACGCCCGACGCTCCATCACTGCCGTGAAGCAAGTGATGGAGCGTCGGGTTGAAGGGTTGGTTACGTGGAGGAGCGTTAGTGGACCAGTTCCTCGGATCCGGCCTTGGGGCGGTCGCTGCGGGTGAGCTTGGCGCCTTCGACGTCCACGTCCGGGAGGATCCGCTGGAGCCACTTGGGCAACCACCAGGCTTTTTCGCCCAACAGGTACATCACGGCCGGAACGATCGTCATGCGGACCACGAACGCATCGATGAGCACACCGAACGCCATTGCGAAGCCCAGCGGCCGGACCATGGTGAGGTGGCTGAAGATGAAGCCGGAGAACACGCTGACCATAATGATGGCAGCGGCGGTGACCACTGCCGCTGCGTGGCTGAACCCGGAGCGTACTGCGTGCTTGGCGGACTCGCCGTGCATGAACGATTCGCGCATGCCGGACGTGATGAACACCTGGTAGTCCATGGCCAAACCGAACAGCACACCGATCAAAATGATGGGGAGGAAGCTCAGGACGGCGCCGGGGTTGGCGACGTCGAAGATCCCACCCAACCAGCCCCACTGGTACACGGCCACTACGGCACCGAAGGCAGCAGCCAGCGAGAGCAGGAAGCCACCGGTAGCCAACAGCGGAACAACGATGGAGCGGAACACCAGCAGGAGCAGGATCAGCGAGAGGCCCACAACGATCGCCAGATAAGGCGGCAAAGCGGCACCAAGCTTGGCGGACACATCGATGTTGCCTGCAGTCTGGCCGGTCAGTCCGATGGTCACATCGTTCTGTTCACGGATGTCCGTGCCCTTGGCGCGGACATCGGAAACCACCTGGACGGTGCTGGCGCTGGCGGGGCCTTCCTTCGGGATGACCTGGTAAACGGCCGTTCGGAGGTCATCGCTCAAGGCCACAGGCACTGCGGCGATCACGTTGTCCACGCCCCGCAGCTCGTCGGCGACATCGTACTGCTTGTTCTTGGCGTCGTTTTCGCTCAGACCTTCAGGGAACTCGGCGACCACGATGATCGGGCCCGTCATGCCTTCGCCGAAGCTGCTGCGCGTGAGGTCATAGGCCTTGAACGCCTGTGAATCGACAGGTTCGGAACCGCCGTCGGGCAGTGCAAGCCGCAACTGGGAAGCAGGCAGAGCCAGGGCGCCAAGAAGCACGACGCTGGCCACGAGCGCGAACCACGGATGCCGGGTAACAAGGCCGCCCCAGCCACCGCTGCTGCGCTTCTCTTCGAGGGCGCGGTCAGCCGCTTCGTGGCCCGGTTCGGCATTGTGCTTGGCGGCCTTGGCCCAGGCGCGCTTGGAGATGAGCCGGCGGCCGATCAGCGCCAGGATGGCGGGCGTCAGGGTCAAAGCGACGACGACGGCGACCGCCACTGTCGCCGCGGCGGCGACACCCATGACTGCGAGGAAGGGGAGTCCGGGGACCACCAGGGCAGCAAGCGCGATGATCACGGTGAGGCCCGCGAACAACACAGCGTTGCCGGAGGTGCCCGTGGCGAGGGCCGCGGACTCTTCGCCGTCCATGCCTGCCAACAGTTGGCCGCGGTGGCGGTTGACGATGAACAGGGAGTAGTCGATACCCACCGCAAGGCCCAGCATCAGGGCGAGCATCGGGGAGATGGAGCTCATGTCGATCACGCTGGTGAGCGCGAACGTGCCACCGACGCCAACCGCGACACCGATCAAAGCCATCACCAGCGGAAGGCCGGCTGCGACCAGGGTGCCGAGCATAAGGATCAGGACCAGCGCGGCGACGGCGACGCCCACGATTTCGGCAATGCCGAAGATCTGCGAAACGTCCTCCGTAATCTCCTTGCTGGCGTAAGCCGTGACGCCTGCGGAGGAGACCTCGTGAACGATGTCCTGTACTTGCTTGCGGACGGCTGGATCCACTGCGTTGATGGAGGTCTTGAACTGGACCTGCGCAATTGCTGCTTTGTTGTCGCTGGAGACGAACCGGAGCCCCTCCGAGGCGGCAGCCTGCCGCTTCGAGAGGGCCAAGGTGGTGGCGCCGTCGGCCGCTTCCTTTGTGCCGGCGTCGAGCTTTTCCTTGCCCGCGGCGAGCTCAGCGCGCTTGGCACCGAGCTGCGCGTCAATCTGCGCCGGGGTGAGGCCGGAGGCCGCCAGCTGCTGCTCTGCCGCGGCGAGCTGCGCCTCGCCAGCCGTCAGCTGTGCGCGGGAGGCATCCAGTTGGGCTTGACCTGCCGCCGCCTTGGCTTCACCGTCGGCGATTTGGCCGGCCGCGGAATCCAGCTGTTCTTGCGTGGTGAAGGGGTTCACCGTCCCTTGGATGTCGGGCATGTCCTGCAGCTTGTCGAGGGCGGCCGCGACGGCATCCTTCTTGGCCTGGTCGAAACCGGCGTCGCCGGCGTCGAAGACGACGCTCGCGGATCCCCCGGAGGAAGCAGGCAGGGCTTCCTTGAGCTTGTCGGCCATCCGCTGGGTTTCGGTGCCGGGGATGGTGAAGTTGTTGGACATGGTGCCGTGGAAAGCTGCGGCTGAACCGCCCACGGCCACCAGGACGGCCAGCCAGATGGAGATCACCAGCCAGCGGCGCCGGTACGAGAATTTGCCGAGCCGGTAGAGGAACGAAGCCATGTCAGAACCGATCTTTGGTGGTTGGAACAGAGGGTGCGGCTGATGCCGGAGATTGTGGGGCTGAAACGTCCGACGGCGGCGCGAAGCCGGCGCCGAGGAGACCCATCGCGTCGATGAGATGCTGGCGAAGGATGGCGAGGGATTCCGCGGAGAGGTCGGGCCCACGTTCGGCGAACCACACGGTCATGGCCGCCTTGCCGCAGGAGATCACCGACCCGGCCAACGCATGCAAGTAGAGCTCGCTGATGCCTTCACCGAGCCGGCTGCGGGCAGCGTCAATGATTTGCCCGGTGCAATGTTCCCAGGCTTCAAGCTCGGACCGGGCCAACGAGCGGTTGTCCTGGGTGAGGCTGAACAGCTCGGCCATGGGCGCCACGGACATCGGATCTGCGAGTGCCATGAGGGCCGCCCGAGCCGATTCGAGGATGGATTCTTCGGCGGGGCGCAGGCGGAATTGTTCCAGGGCGTGGTCCATGAAGCCGTCGGCTACTGATGCCAGGGCCGCTTCAAGGCTGGGGAAATAGTTAAAGAAGGTCCGTCGGGAAACTCCCGCGCTGGCAGCGATGTCCTCGACGGTGAAATTGCCGGAGCCGTTGCTGCGCAACAGGTCCAGGGCGGCGGACGCGATGGAGCTGCGGGTGGCCGCCTTGTTGAGCTCGCGCCGGGAGGGCACTGCGGCATCGGCAAGGGCAGGCGACTCTGCAACGGCATCGTGATTGCTGGTTTGGGTCACATACTTACACTAAGTGCAACTTTGCACTCTGCGCAATTTGAAGCGATCCCGGGCAAAAGGGATCCCGTTCTTGTTCGCTCTCCTCACCGTTGAAGGGGAGGAGAGCGAACAAGAACGGGATCTGCCGGGGGCTTGGTTTAGAACTGCGCCGGGGGAGCCGGCGGGGTGGGCTGGGCAGGCGGTGCTGGCTGCTGCGGCTGGGCCGGTTGTTGCGGCTGGGCCGGCTGTTGGGCGGCCGATTTGGTCAAATAGATCGACTGCCCCGTAGCCCCGGGCTCGCCTTCGCCGAGGGGGAGCACATAGACGGCGGTTCCGTAGGCGCAGACCTCGGTCCAGTTGGTGCCCATCTCGGAGGTGTCGAAACGCATGGCCACAATGGCGTTGGCGCCGCGCTGCTGCGCTTCGTTGACCATGCGTGCCATGACTTCCTGGCGGCTCTCGTAGAGTGCCTTGGTCATCTCGGGCAGCTCACCGCCTCCAAGTGAGCGGAAACCGGCAAGCATCTGCGAGCCGATGTCCCGTGAACGGACAGTGAGGCCCATGACTTCGCCGAACACGGCGTCGATCCGGTGACCCGGAATTTCATTTGAAGTGACGATCAGCATGGTCAGAGCCTATCCAGCTTTGGGCCCATTAAGAGGGAAATCCCCCGGGGAGAACTCCCCGGGGGATTTACGCCGTCAAAAAAGGGCCGGAATCAGGCTTTCGTGCCCACGAGCTCCCTTTCATCCGCTTCGGCGGCGGCTTTGTCGGCTGCGTATTCATCAGCAAAGGCAGCGCCATTGCGGGGTGCGTTGTAGAGCGACTCGTCCAGGATGCCTTGACGCTTTGCCACGATGGCGGGGACCAGCGCTTGGCCCGCAACGTTGACGGCGGTACGGCCCATGTCCAGGATGGGATCGATCGCCAGCAGGAGGCCGACGCCGGCAAGCGGCAGTCCCAGCGTGGACAGGGTCAGGGTGAGCATGACCACTGCGCCGGTGGTGCCGGCCGTTGCAGCGGAACCAAGGACGGAGACCAGCACGATCAACAGGTACTGGCTGAAGTCCAGGTTGATGCCGAAGAACTGGGCTACAAAGATCGCTGCGATGGCAGGGTAGATTGCTGCGCAGCCGTCCATCTTGGTGGTGGCGCCCAGCGGCACGGCGAAGGAAGCGTAGCCGGAGGGGACGCCCAGGTTCCGTTCAGTGACGCGCTGCGTGAGCGGCAGCGTGCCGATGGAGGAGCGGGAGACGAACGCCAGCTGGACCGCGGGCCACACACCGGAGAAGTACTGCTTGACGGACAGGCCGTGGACGCGGACCAGGATCGGGTACAGAACAAAGAGCACCAGTGCCAGGCCGATGTAGATGGCGGCCGTGAACTTGCCCAGAGAACCGATGGTGTCCCAGCCGTAGATCGCAACAGCGTTGCCGATCAGGCCCACGGTGCCCAGCGGAGCGATGCGGATGATCCACCAGAGGACCTTCTGGATAACGGCCAGTGCGGAAGCGTTGAAGGTCAGGAATGCCTCAGCCTGCTTGCCTACCTTGAGTGCGGCGATGCCGACGGCGATGGCGACCACAAGGATCTGGAGCACGTTGAAGCTGACGGAAGTGCTGACCGTTGTGGCAGCGTTGGCGCTTTCGGTCACGGTAGAGCTGGCGCCGAGGCCGAGGAAGTTCTTGGGGAAAAGGCCGATCAGGAAGGCCCACCAGTCACCGGTCTTGCCAGCGTATTCAGCTTTCTGGGTAATGCCAGTGGCTGCCCCGGGCTGCAGGAGTACGCCCAGGCCGATGCCGATCAATACCGAAACCAGCGACGTGATGGCGAACCAGAGCAGAGTGTTCCAGGCCAGACGGGCAGCGTTGGAGACCTGCCGCAGGTTGGCGATCGAGCTCACCACAGCGGTGAAGATCAAAGGAACGACGGCGGTCTGCAGCAACGAGACGTAGCTGGACCCGATCGTCTGGAGGGTTGCGCCAAGGCCGTTGGGGGCTGTCTTGGTGCTGCCTGTGTACTTGGCGATGAGGCCAAGGACGAGGCCCACAATGAGGGCTGCGATGATCTGGACGCCGAAGGAACCGGCCCACTTGGGGAGCCGGAAGCCGGGCTTGCCAGCTGCTGGGGAAGTGTTGGTTGAGGTGCTCACCGGAACACGTTAGGTGTCTGGCCAATAACATAGCGAACGGACGTTGAGAAATGTTACGTGCGCAAAAGTTATTCCACGGCTCCGTGTGACGTTGCTCTCGGCGAAGACCCTTCCGCAGTGCCGACCCGGTGGGGGTGGTTCGCCGGGGAACTGACCGGGACGATCAACGGGGTGGGTGGCAGGACCCGGTTCGAGTACGACACCCGCGGCCGCCGTGATCGACCCCCGCAGCACCCGTCCGACCCTCGCCGGTGCCAACACCACCCAGGTACTGTCCCTGACCGCACGGCGTGCGGTCCGCACTTGGCAGCTAAATCCGAATGATCTACGAGAACCCACGGCTGCAGGCCGGACATCCGGCAGTGTGCGTCAAGACACGAAGGAGCAGCACACTGAGGAAGCCCGGCCTTTGGCCGGAGCCACTCAAACGAATCAGCCCAGCAACGCCCGCCGCAGCACGTCCAAACCAACAGAGCCGATGTTCAGTGCCTTGCTGTGGAAGGACTTCAGGTCAAAGCCGTCGCGCCCCTCAAGCTCGGCACGGATCTGTTCCCACAGGCGCTGCCCCACCTTGTAGGACGGCGCCTGTCCCGGCCAGCCGAGGTAGCGGGTGAATTCGAATTGGAGTTGGCCTTCGCTGATATCGAGGTTGGCCTTGAGGAAGTCGAAGCCCTTTTCAGGGGTCCAGGTTCCAGTGCCCCAGCGTTCAGGGACAGGCAGTTCAAGGTGGACGCCGATGTCGAACACCACGCGGGCTGCCCGCATGCGTTGTCCGTCCAGCATGCCCATGTGGTCACCCGGGTCTTTGAGGTATCCGAGCTCCAGCATGAGCTGCTCCGCGTAGAGCGCCCAGCCTTCGCCGTGGCCGGAGACCCAGCAGACATTGCGGCGCCAGTTGTTCAGGAGCTCACGGCGGTAAGTTGCCGTGGCGACCTGGAGGTGGTGGCCGGGGACGCCTTCGTGGAAGACCGTGGTGGTTTCGGACCACGTGGTGAAGGTGTCTTCGCCTGCTGGAACTGACCACCACATGCGCCCAGGTCGGGAGAAGTCGTCGGAGGGGCCGGTGTAGTAGATGCCACCCTCGTCGGTAGGGGCGATCATGCACTCGAGGGTTTTCATGACATCCGGGATGTCGAAATGGACATCGGCCAGCTCAGACACGGCACGGTCGGAAAGTTCCTGCATCCACGCTTTGAGTGCGTCGGTGCCCTTGATCTGGCGCGCGGGGTCGTTGTTGAGGATGGCCTTGGCTTCTTCAATGGATGCGCCGGGCTTGATCTGCGCCGCGACCTTTTCCTGCTCGCCGATAAGCCTCTCGAGCTCCTGAACGCCCCAGGCGTACGTCTCTTCCAGATCGATTTGTGCGCCAACGAATGAACGCGAGGCCAGCGCGTAGCGTTCGCGCCCGACCGCGTCCTTCTCCGGTGCAAGGGGGAGGAGCTCGTCCCGCAGAAAATCGCCCAGGGCGCTGTACGCAGAACGCGCGGCTGCAGTCCCGGCGTCGAGCCTGTCCTGAACATCGGCGGGCAGCGGCTGGCCATTAAGGGCGGCCGATGAAGCCATCTTGGCGAAGAATCCGTCCTCTGCCGCGTACCTGCCGGTCTGCTCGATGACAATCCGAACCTGACGGGCAGAAGCTACTTTGCCCGACGCGGCAGCGGTCCGGAGGGAAGCGATGTACCCCTCAATCGCCCCGGGAACATTAGCTGCACGGCCGGCGATATGCTCCCACTGTTCCACCGTGTCCGTGGGCATGAGGTCGAAGATCGCACGAATGTCCTGGGCCGGTGAGGCGATGTTGTTGAGGTCGGCGGCGTCCCAACCCGACTCGTGGATCTCCAGCTCCAGTCCGAGCCGCTCGCGCATGGCATCCAGGGTGACGGCGTCCACGTCATCCGAAGGCTCAAGGCCGGCCAGAGCGTCCAATGCCAACCGTGTGGCCTCCGCATGAGCCTCGGCACCGGCGGGCGAATAGTCCTGGTATTCGGTTTCGTGTCCCGGCAGTCCAAGCGTGGTGGCGAAGCTGGGATTGAGTTCGATCAGCTTTTCTGTGTACGCGTCAGCGACGGCATCGATGGCGGACTTCGGGCGTACGGGGGTGTTTGCAGTAGTCACCCACAGAGCCTATCCGCGACGCCGCTTACGTGAAAGGGTTGCTGAACTTTTCTACGAGCGGGAAAATTAGCCGCGGCTGCGCTTCCATGCACCCGGACCTGGGCTGGGATCCAGGCGCAGTTGTTGGCGACGGACCCAGTGACGGACGTTCGGCTTGGTTGGGGCCGCTTCCTGCGGTGTCCCAAGGGAAACCACGACGGCGGCAATCGCCGCGAGCTCTTCGGCCGTCGGTTCGCCCTTGACCACCGAGAACAGCGGGGTGGCCGGTTCTTGATCGGGCGCCGTATCGGCGCGGTGCTTCGGCGTGCTCACAGCGGGATGTTTCCGTGCTTCTTGGTGGGCAGGCTGGCACGCTTGTCGCGAAGGGCGCGCAGGCCGCGAATGATCTGCACACGGGTATCCGAGGGAGCGATCACGGCATCAACGTAACCCAGTTCAGCGGCCTGGTAGGGGTTGAGGAGTTCTTCCTCGTAGCCCTGGATGATCTCGGCCCGCTTGGCCTCGACATCACCGCCGGCTTCGGCCACCGCAGCGAGATCGCGGCGGTACAGGATGTTCACCGCACCCTGGGCTCCCATGACGCCGATCTGGGCGGTGGGCCAGGCGAGATTCAGGTCTGCTCCGAGCTTCTTGGAGCCCATCACGATGTAGGCGCCACCGTAAGCCTTGCGCGTGATGACGGTGAGCTTGGGAACGGTTGCCTCGGCGTAGGCATAGAGGAGCTTGGCGCCACGGCGGATGATGCCCTGGAATTCCTGGTCCTTGCCGGGCAGGAAGCCGGGGACGTCCACCAGGGTGATGATGGGGATGTTGAAGGCATCGCAGTGGCGGACAAAGCGGGCAGCCTTTTCCGAGGCGGAGATGTCCAGGGTTCCCGCGAACTGCATGGGCTGGTTGGCCACGATGCCCACAGTGTGTCCCTCAACGCGGCCGTAACCGATCATCACGTTGGGGGCGTAGAGGGACTGCATCTCAAGGAAGTGGGCGTCATCCACGATCTGCTCGATGACCTTGCGCATGTCATAAGGCTGGTTGGCGGAGTCGGGGATCAACCCATCCAAGGCGAGGTCGTCGTCGTCGACTTCCAGTTCCTGGTCGTGCTCCACAACGGGGGCCTCGGATAGGTTGTTGGACGGCAGGAAGTCAAGGAGTTCGCGGACAAACTCAATGGCGTCTGCTTCGTCGGAAGCGAGATAAGTGGAGGTGCCGGTGGTGGCGTTGTGCTGCCGCGCGCCGCCCAGGGTTTCCATATCCACATCCTCACCGGTGACGGTCTTGATGACGTCGGGTCCGGTGATGAACATGTGGGATGTCTTGTCCACCATGACCACATAGTCGGTCAGCGCGGGGGAGTACGCGGCGCCGCCGGCGCACGGGCCCATGATGAGGGAAATCTGGGGGACCACGCCGGAAGCGTGGACGTTGTTGCGGAAGATGTCCGCGAACATGGCCAGCGAGGCGACGCCTTCCTGGATACGCGCCCCGCCGCCGTCGTTGATGCCCACAACCGGGCAGCCGTTGCGGAGGGCAAATTCCTGGACCTTGACGATCTTCTCGCCATTGACCTGGCTCAGCGAGCCGCCGTAGACACTGAAGTCCTGGCTGTAGATGGCGACGAGGCGTCCGTCCACGGTGCCGTAGCCGGAAACGACGCCGTCGCCAAGGGGCTTCTTCTTTTCCATGCCGAACGCGGTGGAGCGGTGGACTGCAAGGGCGTCGAACTCGACGAACGATTCAGGGTCAAGCAGGAGGTCGATGCGTTCGCGGGCAGTGTTCTTACCGCGTGCGTGCTGCTTCTCAATCGCTTCCGGGCCGGAGGGTTGCTCGGCACGTGCCTGGCGGTCGCGGAAGTCGGCAATCTTTCCCGCTGTCGTTGTCAGATCGTGGCTCATCAAGTGTCTCCGGCTCTGTAGCTGATTTTCGCTGGCGCAGTTCGGTGTTGGCGCAAAGCTTAAGTAGCTTCCGTACAAAGAACAGGCCCCGCAGGCCAGTCTAGTGACGCCTTTGCCGCGAACCGCTGTAGAAACCCTACAATTTTCCGCGTCCAAGCCAAAGGCAACGCTATGTTACCCGTCAGTAACATACTTGGGTTAGAGTGTCCCCATGACTTCAAGCAACGACGCTTCCCGCGCACTCCCGAAGGCAGAAACTCCCTACGTGGCCACCGGATCGCTCAAGGGCAGGACCATCCTGATGTCCGGTGGAAGCCGCGGCATCGGACTGGCCATTGCCACTCGTGCAGCCCGCGATGGCGCCAACATTGTGCTGATGGCAAAGACCGGCGACCCGCATCCCAAACTTGAGGGGACGGTCTTTACCGCTGCTGACCAGTTGGTCGCAGCGGGCGGCCAGGCGCTGCCGCTGGTCGGGGACGTCCGCAACGATGACGATGTCGCTGCAGCGGTCGCCGCCGCCGTCGAGCGTTTCGGAGGGATCGACGTCGTCGTTAACAACGCCTCGGCGATCGACCTGTCCCGAACCGACGCCGTGGACATGAAACGCTATGACCTCATGCAGGACATCAACGTCCGTGGCACTTTCCTGCTCTCCAAGCTGGCGTTACCGGCCCTGCGTGAGTCAGGGCACGGCCACATCCTCACATTGTCGCCGCCCCTCAACCTGGACCCCAAGTGGGCAGGGATGCACTTGGCCTACACAATGGCCAAGTACGGGATGAGCCTCACCACCCTCGGTCTCGCCGAAGAGCTGAAGGACGACGGCGTTTCGGTCAACTCGCTCTGGCCGTGCACCCTGATCGACACGGCCGCGATCCGGAACATGCCCGGCGGCCAGCAGATCGTCCAAGCAGCACGTGGCCCGGAGATCATGGCCGACGCCGCGCACGCTGTGCTGACCGGCCAGGGCACCACAGGTAATTTCTTCACCGACGAACAGGTGCTCCGCGCCGCCGGCGTGTCGGACTTCACGCCGTACAGCCTCGGCGCCCCCGAAGACCGCCTGGTGCCGGACATTTTTCTCTAGGCGGATTCCCAGACGCTTTTGGAGCCAGACACCATCCCAGGCCGCCGCAACTGGATAGGATTCAGCTATGGATGCCGAACAGCCAGAGAGCAGCGAGCCGCACGTCCCCTCTGCCCACACAGACCGGCCCGGGCTGGACCGCCAGGCGCTCCTTGAGCCGGACTTCCTGTCGGCAACGGGCATCTCCCAACTGAACATCGTCGAGTCCACAGGATCCACCAACCAGGACCTGGTGCGGGCCGTCACTGTCGAGCCGAAGAAGTGGGCCGACCTCGCCGTGCTGACTGCGGAGCACCAGACTGCCGCACGCGGACGGCTGGACCGTCATTGGGAATCGCCGGAACGCTCCGCCGTGTCTGTGTCCATGGTGCTGCGCCCCGTCACGGCTGACGGCATGCCCGTCCCCACGCAAAGCTATTCGTGGATTTCTCTTCTGGCTGCCGTCGCGCTGCGGGAGGCACTGCAGGAAACGGCCGGTGTGACCGCGGAGATCAAATGGCCCAATGATGTCCTGGTAAACGGACGCAAGATCGCAGGGATACTGGCCCAGATGACGCCCTTGGGGGACGGGTCGGTCCCCGCGGTGATCCTGGGAGTCGGACTCAACGTGTCCCTGGCCGAAGACGAACTTCCGGTGCCCACGGCCACGTCACTCGCCCTGGAAGGGGCCACGACGACGGACCGCACCGCGCTGCTGAAGAGCTACCTATCGCGGTTTGCGCGGTTGTACCGCAGTTTCTGCAACGCCGAAGGTGACCCGGCTGCCGGCCTGGCCGGGGGACAGTCCCTGCATAAGCGCGTTGAATCCGCCATGGTGACATTGGGTCGCGAGGTCCGGGCCCACTTGCCTGGTGACAATGAACTGGTGGGGCATGCGTCCCGCCTTGATGAGCATGGTTCGCTGCTGGTTGTGGACCATGGCGGCAGGGAGCACGTTATTACAGCCGGGGATGTGGTGCATTTGCGCGCCACAGAAAGCGGTTATGCGTAAGGAGTTGCTACCGGGGGAACAGGTCATCGCCGTGACACGGCAGCAGGGCCGAACCTTGTTTCTTCCCGTGCTGGTGTTCATTGTCGTTCCGGCTGTCGCCGCTTACGCCTGTGCCTGGGTGGTCAAAGGCAATGCACAGCGTCTGGCCCCCTTCATTACCGCGGAATGGACGCCATGGCTCATGGGCGCTGCGGTGGTTCTTGCTGCGTGGGTGCTGCTTGCCTACTGCTTCAAACGTGTGCTCCACTGGCGTTCTGTCCGATACATCCTGACGAGCCGCAGGATACTTGCCAAGTACGGCATGTTTCGACGCAATGACTGGCAGGTTTCCCTCATGGCGGTACGTCACGTGGGGGTTCATCAGACGGTGATCCAGCGGGCACTGCACTCCGGGAATATATCCTTGGATACCGGGCACTCCGGAGTGGCCGTGCTGAACGACGTCCCCCTGGTTGGGAGATTCAGGGGCTTCATTCTTGACGCGATGGATGAGCTCCCGAAGGGTGAGGTTTTTGAGGGTGAAGTGCTGAGGGATTTTGACGAGTTGCCGTGGGAGCTGAGAGAAGGTGGAAGAGATGAGCGTTGAGGATCAGCAGTCCGGCGAGGACCTGGACCAGGAGTTCGACGCCGTACCCGAGCCTTCCGCGGACGAGGACACCGAGGCGCGGCCCGCCCCGGTGACCACCGGTCCGCCCACTGGCGTGATGTCCGCGGAGCGCCTCGCCATTAAGGCACTTGAGTCCAAGCTCCTGGGTGGGGAACGCAAGCTCCGCCGTCGTGAAGTTGCCGCCGGTGCCGGCGTGTCCATCCTTTCCGCCCGGAAGATATGGCGAGCCCTGGGCTTCCCGAACTTTGGCGATGAGGACGTTGCCTTCACCGAGCGGGACCAGGCGGCGCTGTCCCGCATCCTTGACCTGGTGCGTGCGGGCCTCCTGACTGAAGAGGCCGCGATTTCCGTGACCCGGTCCATCGGGCAAATGACCGACCGTATGGTGGTCTGGCAAATCGAAGCCCTGGTGGAGGACATGGTGTCCGAACAGGGCATTCCCGACGCCGTCGCCCGCAAGAAATTGGTGGCCCAGCTGCCTGCCCTTGTTGACTCGCTCGAAGAGATCCTTGTCTACTCCTACCGCCGCCAACTCAACGCCGGCGTTCAGCGGCTGGCCGTTCGCGCCGAAGCCGGCTTGCAGGCCAGCGAAGAAGGCCGCGAGGGCGATGAGGACGATTCGCCGTTGCCCCTGGCCCGGGCCGTTGGGTTCGCGGACTTGGTCTCTTACACCAGCCTTTCGCGCCGGATGAATGAGAAGACGCTGGCGCAACTGGTACAGCGCTTTGAGAACAAGTGTGCGGAAATCATCTCCGTCGGCGGTGGCCGCTTGGTTAAGACTGTCGGTGACGAAGTCCTCTACATTGCCGAAACGCCTGCGGCCGGAGCCGAAATTTCGCTGGCGCTCGCCCAGGCCTTCACGGAAGACGAGATCCTGCCCCAATGCCGTGTGTCCATGGTGTGGGGCCGCATCCTTTCCCGGCTCGGCGACATCTACGGGCCTACGGTTAACCTTGCTGCACGGCTCACCACCCTGGCCCAGCCCGGAACGGTTTTGGTGGATGCCATGACGGCTGCGGCACTGGGGCAGGACGACCGCTTTGTCCTGGTTCCCCAGAAGTCCGAGAATGTCCGTGGCTTCGGCGAGATCCATCCCGTCATGCTGGCCCGTGGCCGGGGTAAGGGCCTGGTCCTGGACTAGGGCCCGACGGTAAGCCCCCGCGGCCCTCCGACCACCCACCCCGGACGCTCTCTCACATCCCGCCGTATTCCGCCGGACGCTCTCTCACTTCCTTGAAGAAAGTGGGAGAGCGTTCCGGTGTAAGGGGGTGGGATGTGCGAGAGGGTGGGGCAGCTAGCGGTTCGGACGGTGCGTTTCAAGTCACAGCTTGGCTATTCGATGGATTAACCCGGTAGGCTGTGCGTTGATTCTGCTGACCGTGATGATGGCGGAAGACCGGGCAGTTGTCCCCATCGCGCAACGGCATGCCGAGGCCGTAGGCTGTCAAAGCCAATGGATAGCCGGGTCTCGGGTCTCCTCCGTTGGCCGTGGGGTGCGTGGGATAGTCTTAGGGACTGAAAATTCCGCCGCCGTATGGGGGTACTGCGGAATGCACGGCTGCCGGCACATGCCGGTTGGCCTGGAAGTCGCTGCGTGTGGGCGGCTGTACACAAAGGGAATTTTGGGGCTGTGACAACTTTCTTCGCCAAGCTGGGGCTGAAAAAGCGTCAAAACAGGAAGCTTATTTCGGGCATTGCGGGCACTGCTGCGGGCGCAGTCCTGGTGGCCGGCGCTGTGTTGTATCCGGGGTTCAAAACCACTGAGGTGGACTTGAACGACGGCGGCGTCTGGGTGGTGAGCAAGACCAAGAATGCCGTGGGTCGGCTGAACTATCCGTCCCGCGTCCTCGACGGTGCCGTCACTCCGGCCACCACGACGTTCGATGTCCTGCAGCACGACGGAAACGTCTTTGTGGACGACGAATCCGGTTCCACGATCAACCAGGTGTCGGCCGCCAACCTCAAGCTCGGCGGCGACAAGCAACTGCCGTCGTCCTCGCAAGTCAGCTACGGTTCAACCGTCCTTTCCGTGACAGACCCTGCCCGCGGCAAGGTGTGGGCTTTGTCGCCGTCCACCGTCAACGGCTTCGACGAAGAGGGCACCGAGCCCGTGTTGACGGGAAACCAGGGCCTCGTGTCGGCCGTCGGGGCTGACAACCGCATCTACACCGCCGATCCCGGCAAGGGTGAGGTCACCGTGACTACGGTTGACGCCGATGGGGTGCGCGCCAACTCCGAGGTCACCAGCGTGGACGGGCTCAAGGGAGCGGGCGACCTGCAGATCGCTGTGGTGGGGGACAAGCCAGTGCTCCTGGACGCCAATTCGGGGAATCTCTTCCTCCCGGGCGGCCGCAAGCTCCAACTGCAGGACGCCCGCGAGGCGAAGCTGCAGCAGAGCAGCGAAGGCAGCAGTTACGTGGCCATCGCTACGCGCAAGGCCCTTTTGAAGCAACCGCTGGACGGAGGGACTGCTGCTACCGTCAGCGCCGACGGCGAGGGCGTTCCGGCAGCGCCGGTTCAGGTCAGTAAGTGCGTTCACGCAGCTTGGGCGGGAGCCAACAAGTACGTACGCGATTGCGATAACGACGCCGATGACAAGAAAAACAATGTTCCCAAGGCAAGTGCCTCGCCGAGCTACGTGTTCCGCGTCAACCGCGATCTCGTGGTCCTCAACGATGTGAATTCGGGCAGCGTGTGGCTGGTCAACCAGAACATGCAGCTCGTCAACAACTGGGACGACGTTGTCCCTCCCAAGAACCAGTCTGATGACCAGGACCAGGAGTCGGCGGACAACAACACCATCAACGTCCTCCCGGACCGCACCAAGCCGAACCGCCCACCGGAGACCAAACCTGATGAGTTCGGTGTCCGCCCGGGCCGGACATCCATCCTGAGCGTTCTGGACAACGATTCAGATCCCGACGGCGATGTCCTTACCGCTGCTGTGGGGGCCAACGGCCCGAAGGCGGGCGCGCTGGAGAACATCTACGGTGGCTCGGCCTTCCAAATCAAGGTCCCGGCCGAAGCGAAACCGGGAACGGAAGTCTTCGACTACAACGCCTCCGATGGCAGGGGCCTGTCAGCCGGCGGCCAAGTGACACTTCATGTGGTGGGGCCGGACGAGAACAAGCCGCCCTTCTTCAAACGCGGCGAGCCCACCACCATGCTGGTGGAACAAGGCAAATCGGTGAGCCAGAACATCCTGACTGACTGGATGGACCCGGACGGGGACGACCTGGTCCTCCTGGACGCAAAGTCGGATAACGACCAGGACCAGGTAAAGGTGCGCCGCGACGGCCTCCTCACCTACCAGGATTCCGGGGCCGCTCCGGGTAAGAAAAACGTATCCATCACCGTGTGGGACGGGCGTGCCACCACCACCGGCCGCGTGGTGGTCAACGTGCAGCCCCCAGGTGCCCTCGCCCCGGTGGTCAACGCGGACCACGTCACTGCGGTGGTGGGCCAGGACCTGGTGATCGCACCGTTGAAGAACGACGTTGATCCCAACGGTGGTGCCCTGCGGGTGGCGCATGTCGAGGCTGCCGGTCAAGCGGAGCTCGGCCCGGTGACCGACGGCGGGACGTTCACCTTCCGGAGCAACACCCCGGGCCCGGTCTACTTGACGTACATTGCCAGCAATGGCCCCCAGAGCAGCCAAGGCCTGATCCGTGTGGACGTGGAGTCCGGCAAGGACGCCGGCGCCCCGGTGGCCGTCCACGACGTCGCGCTGCTACCCGTCGGAGGAAGCGTTCTGGTGGACCCCTTGGCCAACGACTCGGATCCTTCCGGAGGCGTGCTGGTCCTGCAGTCTGTGACCGTCCCGGATGGCTCGTCCGCTTCTGTGAGCGTCATTGACCACAGCGTCCTGCGTGTCACGGACGTCCTGGGCGCGAAGGAACCCTTCGTTTTCAGCTACACCATGTCCAACGGTCGCGCCTCAGCCACAGGTACGGTGGGCGTCGTCCCGGTGCCGGCTCCCGCCGTCGTCGAAGCTCCGCAGCCGAAACCTGACGAAGTCAACGTCCGCGTCAACGACGTCGTGACCATTCCTGTCCTGGACAACGACACCCACCCGCAGGGTGAAGAGCTGTCCGTGGACCCGGTGCTGGCCCAGGGGATACCGGAGGAAGACGGCAAGGCGTTCATTTCCGAGAAGACCCTCCGTTTCATCGCAGGACCGACCCCTAAGACGGTGCGGGCAATCTACAACGCGGTGGACCCGCAAGGGCAAAAGAGCGCCGCCGCCGTCACCATCCACATCCTGCCGTTGGAGGACACACAGAACTCGCGCCCACAGCCGCAAAACCTGACGGCCCGGGTGGTGGCTGGTGGCAGTGTCCGGATTCCGGTGCCATTGGACGGCATAGACCCCGACGGCGATTCAGTCCAGCTCACCGGTATCGACAGCACGCCCACTATGGGAACGGCGACGGCGGGCAGCAGCTTTATCGACTTCGTTGCCGCCGGTGACGGCGCCGGCACCGATACGTTCCGATACAAAGTGATCGACCGGCAAGGCGCAGTCAACACCGGAACGGTGACGGTAGGCGTCGCACCCCGTGGGGAAAACAACCAGAAACCGGCACCGGTGGATGACGAGGTCAAGGTCCGTCCAGGCCGGCAGATCGCCGTGGACGCCACCGCCAATGACACCGACCCCGATGGCGACATCATCCGTATCCTGACGGACAGCATCGAAGCTGAACAGGGCGTGGATGCCCAAGTCAGCAAGACCAGTGGCCGTGTCCTGGTGACAGCCCCGGCCGTCGAGGGCACCATCAACGTGCGCTACTCGGTGGCTGATGATCGAGATGCCGTGGGTAACGCCACCATCCGTGTGATCGTCAAGAACGACATCCCGCTGCAGGCACCGATCGCACGGGATGATCGTGTAACGTCTGCGCAGACCCTCGGAAAGACGGCCGTGGACGTACCGGTCCTGAAGAACGACGAGGACCCCGACGGCGTAGGCGAGAACCTGAAGATCTCTACCGGCCTGGAAACGGCCCGGCCAGGATCCGACGGCAACGTGGTGGTGGACCTCACCGAGCAGCCGCAACTGGTGCCCTACACCGTGGAAGATGTGGACGGCCAAAAGTCCACCGCCATCATCTGGGTTCCGGGCATCGGCCAGCAGGTTCCCACGCTCGCCAAGGATGACGTAGTGGAGTTGATCTCGGGCCAGTCCGCGACCGTTGATCTCGCCGAGTGGGTGAAGGTCCGTGAAGGACGCTCGCCGCGCCTGACGCAGGTGGACCGCATCAAGCTCATTGGTGCCGATGGCAGCGACCCCGTGGCGAACAACGGAACGTCCATCAAATACACCGCCGGCGCGGAGTACGTTGGTCCCGGTTCGATCAGCTTCGAAGTCACCGATGGTACTGGTCCCGACGACCCCAACGGCCTGAAATCGACGCTGAGCATCCGCACCAAGGTGCTGCCGGATCCGAACAAGAACAACCCGCCCGTGCTGCTCGGCAGTGAACTTGAGGTACCCAAGGGTGACTCTGCCAGCCTGGACCTCGGCAAGCTCACCTCCGACCCGGATGCTGACGACGTCCAAAACATGAAATATGAGCTGGTGGGCGCGGCCCCGAATGGCTTCAGGGTCAATGTCGACGGCAAGTCGTTGAAGGTCTCCGCTGATGATTCGGTGCAGATCGGACAGGGCGGCGCTGTCCAGGTCAAGGCAAAGGATCCCCGCGGGCTGGAAGCGCTGGCTACCTACAAGTTGTCGTTGAGCGCGTCCAACAGGCCCAAACCGGTAGCCAATGATGACGTGGAACCGGATGCGCAGTCCGGGAAACCGGTGACCGTCAACGTCCTCGCGAACGATTCGAATCCGTTCCCGGACACGGCCCTGAAGATCGTTTCGGCCGTGGTGGAGACCGGCCAAGGTTCGGCTGAGCCTGCGGGAGACAGCGTCACGGTGACGCCCGGTGGTGGATTCACCGGCACCATGGTTGTTGCCTACACCGTTTCAGACAAGACGGGTGAGTTGTCCCGCTACGCCACGGCACGTGTGCGCCTCACGGTTAAGGACAAACCCGAGGCCCCCACCACTCCGCTGGCCCAAAGCGTCGGGGATCAAACGGCCCTGCTGACTTGGAATGCCCCCGCCGACCGGGGATCGCCCATTACCAAGTACACCGTGTACGGCGAGGGCGGATTCAAGCAGGACTGCCCGGCCAACACCTGCACCCTGACGGGCCTGACCAACAACGTGAAGTACCACTTTGCCGTGACAGCCACCAATGCCATCAAAGAGTCCGAACGTTCACCGGTATCGGCCGAGGTCCGTCCCGACGTCAAACCGGACACACCTGTTGCGCCCACCCTGAAGTTCGGCGACAAGCAGCTCTCCGTGGCGTGGGTTCCGCCGGCCAGCAAGGGCTCACCCGTGAAGTCCTACGATCTGGAAATCTCACCGGCTCCGGCCGGTCAGAACCCGCAGATCCAAAACCTCACCGGCTCCAGCCATGTATGGTCGGGCCTGACCAACGGCGTGGCGTACAAGGTGCGGGTGCTTGCCCGGAATGATGCCAAGGAGCCTTCGGAGTGGAGCCCCTATTCCGCCGCGGAAACTCCTGCGGGCATTCCGGCCACACCTGCGGCGCCGACCGTTTCCGGTGCCGGGTCCGTAGGAACTCAGAGCCAGTTGCAGGTCAGCTGGAAGGCACCCAACAACAACGGTGACGCCATCTCTGCCTATACGTTGACCACTTACCGTGGTGGAGCCGTCGTCGGCACCCAGTCTGTGGCCGCGACGTCGCAGAACGTCACCGTAGCCAATGCCGAGGCTGACTACACCTTCACTGTTTCGGCCACGAACAAGGCGGGTGTCAGTGGGGTTAGCCAGCAGTCGGCCGGCATCCGAGCCGCAGGCAAGCCGGGAACCGTTGGAAGCGGCTCGGTCACGGCGACAGGAACCAGTGGTCAGCTTCGGGTGGCGTTCACGCCGCTTACCGCCGCCGAACGGAACGGTTCCCAAGACAACGAAATCACCTACCGCTGGCAGACGGCCAACGGCTCCGGTCCCATCGGGCGCGGTGGCGGTGACATCGGGGGGCAACCCAACGGCACCAATGTTGCGGTCAACATCATCGCGACGTCGGTCAAGAACGGTATGGCCGGCGACGGCAAGAACATCGGCTCGGGTAACCCGTACGGCCCGCCCAATGCACCGAACGTCAGCGGCGGCAAATCCGCCAAGGGCGACGGCCAGGTCCACTGGACGTGGAACAACCCGAACATGAACGGCCGGCCACTGGACCACTACGAGGTCAGCCTCGACAACGGCGGCTGGACTGGAGTGGGCAAGGCAAACAGCTATGACGCGCCCGGTGGCGGTTGGGACAAGACCCGGCAGCTGAAGGTCCGCGCCGTCACGGTAGTCGCAGGACCAGGCAGTGGAAACGTCGCATCCACGTCCGGTGTCGATCCGACCCCTCCGCCTCCGCCTCCAACACCATCCCAGATCCAGGCGCACAACAGCACGTGCCCCGGCAAGCCGGGTCAGGCTGACACGTACAACCCGAGCGGTCCCACGTGTGGAGTTGGCTGGGTGGAACGCTCGTGGGGCCGGATTGATGTCACCTGCAGGCAGGACATCTACCGCAACGGCACGGCTTGGTACAAGCTCAAGGGATCACCGAAGGATGGCTGGTTCGTCAAGCCCATCACGGTGGACCTTTATGGCCCCGTCCCTCCGCCGTGCTGAACCCGGCCTACGACGCTGGGCAACACCGTCACCCCAACACCCCCTTCACAACGAACAGGATCAACCGATGACCATGACAAACGAGCAAGCCGCGTGGTTTGCAGAGACGTTCGAGAAGCTCGTTGCCAACGTGGGCCAGGCCGTACTGGGCAAGGAACACGTCATCCGGCTGACCTTCACGGCGATGCTGGCCGAAGGGCACGTCCTGTTCGAGGACGCTCCAGGCACCGGTAAAACGTCGCTGGCCCGGGCACTTGCCGCGACGGTCCAGGGTTCGCACAACCGCATTCAGTTCACCCCGGACCTCCTGCCGTCGGACGTGACTGGTGTGACCATCTATGACCAGAAGACCCAGAAGTTCGAGTTCCACAAGGGTCCGGTGTTCAACAACATCGTCCTGGCTGATGAGATTAACCGTGCCTCGCCGAAGACGCAGTCCGCGTTGCTCGAAGTCATGGAGGAGTCCCGGGTGACCGTGGACGGCACCACCTACGACGCCGGCCGCCCGTTCATGGTCCTGGCAACCCAGAACCCGATCGAGCAGGCAGGCACCTACCGGCTGCCCGAGGCCCAGCTTGACCGCTTCCTGATCAAGACCTCCATCGGCTACCCGGACCACGCGTCCACGGTTCGGTTGCTGGGTGGGGCCAACCTGAAGGACCGTTCAAAGGAGCTCACCCCGCTTATCACCACCCAGGCTGTGGCTGATATGGCGGACCTCGCAGCCACAACCCACGTGGACACGGCCGTGCTTGAGTACATTTCCCGCCTGTGTGAGGAGACCCGCAACGCCTCCGAGACCCGCCTCGGTGTGTCCGTCCGTGGCGCACTGGCCATGGTTCGGGCTGCCAAAGTGTGGGCAGCCGGGCAAGGCCGGAACTTCGTGTTGCCGGATGACATCAAGGAACTGGCGCCGGTGGTGTGGACGCACCGATTGGTGATGGATCCGGAAGCCGAGTTCTCCGGTGCCACACCGGAAGTGGTGCTCAACCGCGTCCTCGCCGATGTCGCTGCACCACAGCAGCGCGCCACGGCGTAGCCGGTACTCCAAACCGACCCCGGACCTGCAGTCCGGCACGAACAACTCCGGCACGAACAAAGGTCCCCACATGTCCTCCAGCACACCCCTGAACAGGGCTGCTGATTCGCTCAAGCGCGCTGCCTCGTCGCTTGGCGGCGCCGTCCGCGGCCTCCGCGGTTCGGCCGATCCCTCGGGCAACCGCCCCGACCGGGGTGGCCGAACCAGCAAGGCAAGCAAGCTCCACCCGGCGTCGCTCTGGGCTGAAGCGGCTGGAACGGCCGGTGAGGTCCTGCTCCCGGCCTGGCGTGCAGTCCGGAAAGCCTGGTTGACGTATGCCTGGCCCGTTCTTGCCGTGGTCAGCCTCCTGGGCTGGGTTGTCCTGGCTGCTGCCATTGGCCTGTGGTGGGCCGGAGCGGCGTGGGGGTGGCAGGAGGCCAAGTCCGCGGCGTTGGTCGCTTTCCTCCTGTTTGTCCTCGCGATTGCGTTCATTGTTGGCCGCTCCGCATACGGTGTGGTCCTGGACCTTGCCCGCACCCGTGTAGCTGTTGGAGACGACGCGGTGGGCAGCATCGCCGTATCCAACGTTTCCACCCGGCCCCTCCTGCCTGCGGCGCTTGAATTGCCCGTGGGCGCCAACACCGCGATCTTCCACTTGCCGCGCATGAAACCCGCCCAGGTCCATGAGGACCTCTTCACCATCCCCACAGCCCGCCGGGCAGTGATAGTGGTGGGGCCTGTCCGTTCGGTTCGGGCCGACCCCCTGCACCTCCTGCGTCGCAGGGTGCTGTGGACCGAGCCCGTGGATTTGTTCGTGCACCCGCGGACGGTGTCTTTGGGCAGTTCCGCCGCTGGATTCATCCGCGACCTCGAGGGCATGCCGACCACCGAGCTCTCAAGCGCCGACGTCTCCTTCCATGCCCTGCGCGATTACGTCCCCGGTGATGATCGTCGCCATATCCATTGGAAGACCACCGCGCGCACCAACAAGCTCATGGTCCGCCAGTTCGAGGAGACGCGCCGCGCGCACCTCGCCATTGCGTTGTCGATCAACACCGACGAATACGACTCCGAGGCGGAGTTCGAAATGGCAATTTCGGTTGCGGCGTCCATCGGCCGCCAAGCCATCCGCGAACAGCGTGACCTGGACGTCCTGACCCAAAAGGGGCCGCTTCGCTGTGAAACTGGCCGCAACCTGTTGGACGACACCACCCGGATTGTCGGGGCACCCATGCGAAAGACCGCCGTCGACCTCGCCCGGAATCTTGCAGACGCTGTCCCGAACGCCTCCGTGGTGTTCTTCGTCGTCGGCAGCCACGTCACAGCGACCCAGCTCCGTACCTCGGCAGCCTCCGTTCCGCCGGGCGTGCGAAGCCTGGCCGTGCGGGTTCAACCCGGGGCCGCGGCGTCCAGGGCCAACATCGCGGACCTGACCGTCCTCACCGTTGGCGACCTGGACGATCTCGCCATTGTTCTTCGAAAGGCGGCAGCATGAGCTCCGCGCCCAACGTTCGCGTCCGGCCCCGTGCGGCCAGGTCTGCGGGCCGGACCAGGAATACCGGCGGGGGATCGCCATTCGGTGCAGGCCGCCCCCTGTGGCATTTCGCCGTCGACTTCGCCTCTTTGACAGTGTTGCTGCTGCTCGGCGTTCTTGGCTTCAGCCTCAGCTTCGGGGGAGACCCCCGTTATTTCATCGCAGGCCTGGGAGGTGTGCTCCTGGGACTGGGTATTGCGGTACTGAACGCGCACTTGCGCCTGGGGATGCTCATCACTACCGCTTTGGCCCTTGGCGCCTACCTGCTGCTCGGCCCGGCGCTGGCGGTCCCGGACTCTGCGGCATTCGGCGTCCTGCCAAGCCTGGAGTCGCTGAGGACCTTGCTCCTGGGCGTTGTCTTCGCCTGGAAAGACATGTTGACCGTCGGGGTTCCCGTGGGGACCGCGAACGGCACGCTGATCGTGCCGTTCCTGAGCTCGCTGCTCACGGCCCTGGCCGCGGGACTCCTGACATGGCGGCTGAAAAGCCCTTACTGGCCGCTGCTTCCAGTGCTTGTACTGTTCGTTACCGGTATCGCGTTCAGCACCAACGCCGGGTTCCTCAACGTGGAGCGCGGCGTCTCGCTGACCATCGTGTCAATCGTTTGGGCGACGTTCCGCCGCGACGTCCTGCGCCAGAGCAGCACCAGGACCGTTTCGGCCAACAGGCCCAATTCCGACGCCGGTGCGGCCCGCCGCGGACAGCTCCGCCGCCTGGGGACTGCTGCAGCCGTGATCGCCGTTGCGGTTGGCGTCACCGCGCTCGCATCACCCCTGGTGACCGCCAGCGACGACCGGAAGGTCCTCCGCAACACGATCGTGCCCCCCTTCGACCCCCGGGACTACATCACGCCGCTGGCGAGCTTCCGGAATTTCGTCAAGGACGAGAAGGACCACACCCTCTTTACGGTGAAGGGCCTGCCCAAGGATGCCCGGGTCCGGCTCGCGGCACTGGACGCCTTCAACGGCACGAACTACACCATGGACCCGAACAGCTCCGGAAACTTCAGCAAAGTGGGAGATGCCAAGTCGTTGAACACATTGGCTGACGCCGGCAGCCCGGTCAAGGCCACCAACTACACCCTGGACATCAGCATTGAGGACTATCAGGGATACTTCGTCCCGGGTGGCCGCCACACCACCGGCATGAGTTTCGCTGATGCTTCGGGCGCCGCCTCCGGTCTCTATTTCAACTCCGGAACAGACACCGCCGTGACCACCAATGGCATGGCCAAGGGCGACACCTATACGGTCCAGGTCTCCGATCCGGGCACCTTGGAGCACGGCCAGCTGACGCAGTACGACTTTGCGAAGATGACCCTGCCTGATGCCCAGGACGTTCCGCCGATCGTGGCGTCGCAGGCCAACGAAATTTCTGCCGACGCGCCCACCGCCATTGATCGTGTCCGCCAGATCGAGGCCCATTTCCAAAAGAGCGGGGCATTCAGCAACGGGTTGGTAGCCGACGGCCAGCTTCCCAGCCTTCCCGGCCACAGTGCTGCGCGCATCAGGAACATGCTTTCGGCCAAGCAGATGCTGGGCGACGACGAGCAGTATGCCGTTTCCATGTCGCTCATGCTTCGCCACCTGGGGATTCCGTCCCGCGTCGTCATGGGTTTCTATCCTGATCCCAAGAGCCCCGAGAACGGTGCAGGCGATATCAAGATCACGGGCAAGGACGTACACGCCTGGGTGGAGGTGGCCTTCGACCGGGTAGGGTGGGTGTCGTTCGATCCCACGCCGCCCAAGGACAACGTGCCGATCCCGCCGGACCCGGAGAACAAGTCAAAGCCCAAGCCGCAGGTGCTGCAGCCGCCACCCCCGCCCCAGGAACCTGCGGATCTGCCGCCGGACTCCACTCCTGACGCGTTGGACGCGGACGAGAAGAAGAACAACCCCTGGCTCTTCTGGGGTCCGTTGCTCGCTGCCATCGGGGTTGCGCTGATTCCACTGGGGATCCTGGCCATTCCGCTGTTGCTGATCCTCCTGCTGAAATCACGACGCCGTAAGGCACGCTTCCGTGATGGCCATCCGGCCCAGCGTGTGGGCGGTGGCTGGAACGAAGTACTGAGCCTCGCAACTGACCTGGGTGCTTCCATCGATACCAAGTCCACCCGCCGCGAGTCCGCCACGGTCATCGCGGATGCGTTCCCGTCCACAGGGAGCACCACCACCATGCTCGCCCACCGGGCCGATGCGGCCGTTTTCGGGGCCGGACAGCCCAGCGAGGAAGAGGTGAAGGAGTACTGGAAGATCGTGGATTCGTCCCTGACCGATATCACGGGGAGCGTTGGCTTCTGGAAACGGCAGCAGGCGAGGTTCTCACCGCGGTCGCTGTTGTCGGACGGAAGGGCAGCGCTCCGCCGTCGCGAACAGTCATCAACCACTGCCGGCCGCCGGCGGTTTCGTTTGAAGCGCATGAAGGACTCCACTGATGAACAGTAGCCAGCCAGAACTTTGTCCGGCTTGCCGTCACCCGGTCCGTCCGGGGGCCACATTCTGTACGCAGTGCGGATCTCCCCTGAGCAATCGTGGAGCACGCAAGGAGGGCAACATCAACCACGCCCAAATGGCTGCTCTGGAGTCTTCCGCCCGGCAAGGCCCCACCGATCCCGGTAGTATCTCGGTAGTGTCATCGCCGGTGCACCATGCGCAGGCGGGAACAACAACGACGCCGGACGCAGGACCGGGACCAGGGGGAGGGGCAACAATGACCAGCAAGCTGGAGTTGGTGCCTGCATCCACCGGGAAGCGGCTCGGTGCGGCGGTTCTGGACTGGCTTGGTCCCATCGCCGTCCTGGCCACCACCTTCGCCATTGGCATTGCCGGCATCACCCAGACCCGTAGGAACGGCTTCATTGTCTATGACACCGGGCTGTTGGTCCTCCTGGGCAGCATAGGCCTGGGAGTGACAGTGGTTTACGCGTTTGTGCTCCTGGGATTGGAAGCCAGAACCGGGAACACCATTGGGAACAAGCTGATGGGTATCCGGAGCACGGACTCCGACGGCTACGCACCCGGCGCAGGTGCGGTCTTTGTTAGGGGCATCGTGACCGGGTGTGTCCTGTTCCTCGGCGCACTCGCCTCGGTGATCCTCTCTGCCCTTGGCCTCATTGGTCCGGTCCTGTGGATTGGATTGCCGCTGGTGGTGCTGGGCGCGGTGTGGGCCATCCTGGTCGTCGTCTCCAACGCATGGGACAAGGACGGCAAGCTGCGTGGCTGGCACGACAAGGCCGCGAAGACATTGGCCTTCGATGTTGGTGCAGGGCGCAATCCCGTGACCACCGGCGGCATCCAGGGTCCCTACAGTTTCGCGCCGATGAACCTCCCGCCGGTGCAGCCTGTGACCTCGCCGGTCCCGGGCGGCAGGCCCACCCAACGTGCGCAGGGTGCCCCGACGCAGGTTTCACCGTCGCAGGCCGCGCCCGGCCCAAGCCCGGCGCCGTCCGTGCAGCCATCGCACGACCCCAATCAATGGCGGCCACCCACAGCCCCGCGCCCCGTAACCGTAGCGGGACTGCAACCGACCGTGAACCCGGAAGCCACCGCCGTCGTCCCCCAAGAGGCCCATGCCGCACCGCGGCCTGAACCTGCCAAGCAGCACGGTTTTGCTGCCCACCCGGATGACGACGTCGAACGGACCCAAATGCGGCCCGGGGCCCGCCGGGCCCAGGCGGTACTGAGGATTACGGTCGACGACGGCCAGGATGTTCAGCTCGGCGGCTCGGTCCTGCTTGGGCGGAACCCTGCACCCCAGCCAGGGGAAACCGTGGAGCAATTGCTGCCGGTGTCGGACCCCGGCAGGTCCATCTCCAAAACCCATCTGCACCTCCGGGTTGATGGCGACGGCGTGTGGGTCACCGACCGGAATTCCACCAACGGGAGTGCAGTCACCACGCCTGACGGCATTCAGACCAGGCTCCACCCCGGCGACGCCATACTGGTCCGTCCCGGTTCGACAGTCCACTTTGGCGACCGCTCCTTCCACCTAGGACAAGCATGAATCCACAGCCGTCCACGCCCGCTGACGCCGGCCAGGCATCAGCACCGTCCACCTTCCGCCTGAGTTACGGGTACGGGACCGATCGTGGTCTCCGGCGCGAGCTGAACGAGGATTCGTTCATCGCGGCCGACCCCGTTTTTGCCGTGGCTGACGGCATGGGCGGCCACGAGGCCGGCGAAATAGCCAGCGGCATGTGCGTGCGGACGTTGGGGAGCTCACCCGAACTCGCGTCGGGCGTCCGCACCGCCTCTGCGGCGGAGCTGCAGGCCTGCCTGCTGAACGCCGACGCAGCCATCCGGGCTGCCACCGGAGCCCGGGCAGGGACAACCCTGTCCGGCGTCGTGGTGGTGGAACAGATGGGCCTGCCCTACTGGCTGGTGATGAACATCGGAGACTCCAGGACCTACCGCCTGAGCCAGGGCGAGTTCGCCCAGATCAGCGTGGACCACTCCGAAGTGCAGGAACTGGTGGACTCCGGTGACATCACTGCCGAACAGGCGGCAGTCCATCCTCGGCGCCATGTGGTCACGCGCGCCTTGGGTACGGGAGATGAAACCGAGGCCGACTTCTGGTTGCTTCCAATCCAGGAAGGCGACCGGATCATGGTCTGCTCTGACGGCCTCAACGGCGAACTCGGCGATGAGCACATGTTCCGCATCCTCAGCACAGTGGCCCACCCGCAGGACGCGGTGGACGCGCTGATCCAGGCGGCTCTGCGGAGCGGGGGCCGGGACAACGTCACCGTGATTGTGGTTGACGCCAAGAACGTGTTGAACGACGCCGGCATCGCAACTACCGCGCCGAGGCCTGAGGTCGCGTCCGAGGTGGAGGAAGACACCCTTCCCAGGGCTTGGGTGAATGGAACTGACCAGCAGGAAGGCGCCGATGGCAAGCAGTAACCACCGCTCGCCGGCCCGATACCAGCACGGTGAGTGGTTCGGCGTGGTCCGTGGGGGGACAGTTGTTCTCCTGGGCCCTGACACGCCACACGCACTCATCGATACAGTGTGGGAGCTGCTGGCATCTGCGCCCGAGGCCCATGAGGTGCTGCACGAAGTGACGGAGGCCTTCGGGGTCTCGCTCAGCCGCATCCCTCCGTTCGGGATCATCGCCGCCACGGATGCCCTGCGTGTTTTCCTCCGCGGGGAGCTCGAATTGCTGGTGCACTTGGAGGACGGCCAGGAACGGATCACCGGGCGGGACGTGACCACCTGGACCGAACGTCGGATCGCGGATGCCCGGGGTTACAGTCTCCGCATCGACAGCAGCACCGGGCCATTGGACCAGTCTTCGTTGAGCGGGGCTGCCCTGAACAGCTTTCCCTTGGCCGAAGGCGTGGTGCTGCTGGCATCCCTTGACGTCCAGTTGGGTACCGGGGCAGGCCGCGCTGTGGCCGAGGCTGACGCTGAAGCCGTAGCCATAGCCGTTCCTGAAACCGCAGCGACCGGGACCCCTGTCTCCGAACCGGTGTCCGACGAAACCATGATCGGCTTCCCGGAGCCCGATCCGGAACCCGATCCGGAGCCCGATCCGGAGCCCGAAGCGGAGCCCGAAGCGGAGCCCAAGCCCGAACCCGAACCGGAGCCAGAAGAAGCAGCCGAACGTCCCGGCCACCCCAGCACCACCGATCCCTTGGTCCCGTCGCTGGAGAACACCACCAACTACGACCACCTCTGGGATAAGACGGTGATGCGGAACATCGAGGACGCCGCCGTCCGCATCGACGATGAAGCCGAGCACCCACACGAAGCACCAGCCCCTCCGGCTGCGCCAACCCCGCAAGAACCACCGGCCGCGGAAACCAGAGCGGCAGCGAGCGGGCCCGCTCCGGCCGAGTCCGCCGTCGGGCAGGTCCAGGCTGTACCGGCCACGGGCCTCATCGATTCGGTTCCGTGGCTCCGAAGCAGCTCCGGCACGTCAACTGCGGTCGGCAGCCAGTCTGCTGCGCCGGCGGTTCAGGCCGCGGAGCAAGTGGCCGAACCCGCACCCCAAATGCCAACGGGTTGGTCGCCTGCCTTGCCACCGCCCCCGCCGTCGGCGACGCCCGGAGAAGCGGACCCGGACCACGACGGCGAAACCATCATGAAGAGCAGTCTTCCCGTCGGTAACGACGCAGCCGCCCAGCAGCCCGGAGCAGCTGCAGGAACGGCACCCGTCAATGGGCCGAGTGTCCTGGCGCGTGTCTGCCCAGCAGGACATGCCAATCCGCCAACCTACCCGCAATGCTCCGTGTGCGGTATGGCACTGTCCGGGGACGCCGTCCACGTCCCGCGCCCCAGGCTTGGCCGCATGCGGCTTTCCACAGGTGAGCTGATCGACCTTGACCAGTCGCTGATTATTGGCCGGCAGCCTTCGGTTTCCCGTGTTCAGGGTGGCACCATGCCGCGTTTGGTTCAGGTGGAGAGCCCTGGCGGGGATATTTCGCGCTCGCATGTCGAGGTGCGGCTGGAGGGCTGGCATGTCATGTTGTGTGACTTGAAGGCCACTAATGGCACCGTGCTCATCAGGGAAGGGCAAGCGCCACGCCGGCTCGCCCAGAACGAGATGGCTATCCTGCTGGACGGCGACATCGCCGAACTGGGTGACGATATTTCATTGCGTTTCGAGGAGATTCTTTGAGTTCCAAGAGGCCCCCCGCGCCGCCTCCACCCATCCCGGGTTTCAAATACATCAGCCTGCTGGGTTCCGGTGGCTTCTCGGATGTTTACTTGTACGAGCAGGACAGGCCGAGACGAAAAGTGGCTGTGAAGGTGCTGTTGTCGGACCTGAAGACCGAAGGGGCGCGCCGCCGCTTCGAGTCTGAGGCGAACCTGATGGCGCAGTTGTCGTCACACCCGTACATCGTGACGATCTTCGAGGCGGAGATCACCGAAAACGGTCACTCCTACCTCGCCATGGAATACTGCTCCAGGCCAAGCCTGGACGTCCGCTACCGTCGTCAGCGCTTCAGCGTGGACGAGGTCCTCGCCATCGGGATCCAGGTGGCGTCCGCCGTCGAGACCGCGCACCGCGCCGGAATCGTGCACCGCGACATCAAGCCCGCCAACATCCTGGTCACGGACTACAACAGGCCTGCGCTGACGGACTTTGGCATTTCCGGCACCATCGGCGCCGACACCGAGGACGACGCCGGCATGTCCATTCCGTGGTCGCCGCCGGAGCAGTTCCGGGGAGGGCCAGTAGAAGGTGTCCCCGTGGACATCTGGGCTTTGGGTGCCACCCTGTACACGCTGCTGGCCGGCCGTTCGCCCTTCGTTCTTCCGGGGCAGGACAACTCACAGCGTGAACTGATTTCGAGGATCACCAACTCGGCACTTCCGCGCTTGGGCCGGGCCGATGTCCCCGAATCCCTCGAGCTGGTTTTGGCTACGGCCATGGCGAAGTCGCCCGAATCCCGCTACTCCTCAGCGCATGCTTTCGCCCTGGCGCTGCAGCGGATCCAGACCGAGCTCAACCTCTCCGTCACGCCCTTCGAAGTGCTCGAAGAACCGGGCCATGGCGACGAGCACCCGGACGACGACGTCGAGGAAACCCGCGTCCGGAGCATCGCCTCCATCGACCCCGACGCTTCCGGAACCGCCACGACCGGGTCCGCCCCGACGTTCCCGGCACGCACGTTCCCGTCCACGGTTCCAGGTACAAGTCCGCAGCCTGTGCAGCCCAAGAACCCGCCACAAACGGTGCAGACGCCTGCCCAGTTCCAGGCACCGCCGCAATTCCGGATGCCGGACCACACGGCCAACCGCGCGCCCGCGGAGCCGGACACCGCCGAGTCCACGGTCCTGCGCGGCTGGCAGCCTTCCGGCAAAAACGACGACGTCGACGCCACGGTCAGCCGCTCCGGCGCGCCATCGGGTGCCTCGCCGGTTGAGCCGCAGCCGGCCGACCACGGCAAACGAAACCTGTGGTTGGCGGCAACCGGGGCAGCTGTCCTGGTGGTAGCCATTGTGGTGGGCGTGGTCCTGGGGGCAAATGCCCAACCCAAGGCAGCTCCCACCGAGAGCAGCAGCAAGCCACCCGTGGACGCGCTGGGTGATGGCGGCGTTCCTGAAGTGACCGGTTTGCACGCAGAACAGCAGTCCGGCGGCATGGGACCTCCACTCATTATTTTCCGGTGGGATTACGTCGAGATGAAGCCCGGGGACACGTTCAAATGGAGGACCAAGTCGGCCAAGTCCGATGGTCCCTACGAGTCGACGCTCGCCACCAACGCAGTGGTGTCGGGTAACACAGCACCACCGGTGTGTATCCAGGTCATCCTGGTCAGGGCTGACGGATCAGCGTCGCCCGGAGGACCCGATTCCATCGCTTGCCTGGACAAGTAGACGGCTTATGCAACAAATTCACTGCCCACTGAGGAGGCACAGATCATGGGGGATCTAGCAATAGATTTCTGTGGGGAATGGTACGAACCATCCGATGAGGACGTGTTCGACATCGGCCGCGAAGGCGACCTTGAGGTAGATGACAACCCTTACTTGCACCGGCGCTTCCTGCAGATTGCCCGTTACGACGGCATCTGGTGGCTCAGCAACGTGGGCAGCATGCTGTCCGCCACCATCGCCGACGGTTCCGGCGGGATGCAGGCCTGGCTGGCTCCCGGGGCCCGGATTCCGCTGGTCTTCAGCCACACCAACGTGATTTTCACGGCCGGTCCCACCACCTACGAGTTCGCGGTGCATTTGAAAACCCCTTCGTTCCGCCACGAAGCACGCGATGAGGACCAGGCAGGCGACACCACCATTGGGCCCGTGGTTTTCACCGATTCGCAGAAGGCGCTGATTGTCGCGCTGGCCGAGCCCATGCTCCGGCGTGACGGCACCGGTTTCAGCGCAATTCCGTCGTCCGCTGAGGCCGCAAAAAGGCTGGGATGGGCGCTGACCCGATTCAACCGCAAGTTGGACAATGTGTGCGACAAACTGGACCGCGTAGGCGTGGTTGGGCTGCGTGGGGGAGCCGGAAAACTCGCCACCAACCGCCGTGCCCGCCTGGTTGAGCACGCCGTGACCTCGCATCTGGTGACAGCGGCAGACCTGCACCTCCTTGAAGCCATGACTGGAGCAGACGAAGCATGAAGTTCCGCCTGACCCTGCGGCGCGATCCGGCTGAAGCCAAGGACCTCGCCGTCACAGTTGATGGCCGCGCCACCGTCGCGGACATCGCCACCGAGCTCTGGGTGGCGGACCCCGCGCGTAAGGGGACCGAACCGCCGTCGAACCTGTCCATCAGCGTCGACGAAGCGTTCGTCGGTGGCGGGCTTTCCGGGCACGTCCTCCGGCCAACGGACAACCTGCTGGAGTCGGGACTCCGGCCCGGTTCCAAAGTCTCCCTCGCGCAGGTAAGTGAGCAATTCGCCTCGAACGGCCACGCCGACGGCAACAACAGGGGTCCTGCGGCGGCGACCCTGCGCGTCTTGTCAGGGCCCGACGTCGGCCGCGAATTTTCGCTGCCTTTCGGTACCAGCTACATCGGCCGGGACCGGGACGTGGACATCCGCCTTTCGGATCCGCTCACCTCGAAGCGCCATGCGCGGGTCACAGTGGGCGAAACCGTCGAGATCGTTGACACGAATTCGGCCAACGGCCTGCTCATGGACGGGTTGCCCGTGACGCGGGCAACCCTTGGTTCCTCCGATACGGTGACGCTGGGTGACACCACCGTGGGCGTGGTTGCCCTCTCGCGGAACCACAGTGGTGGACCGTCCTCGCCGCTGGTGGACTTCAACCGCTCGCCGCGTGTGCTCCCCAGGTTCGAATCGCCCAAGCGGGTCCCTCCGGCCGGTCCGAAACGTCCCGAGCACCAGCCGTTCCCGTACATCATGCTGGTGGCACCGCTGCTGATGGGTGGCGTGCTTTTCGCCGTCACCCAGAACCTGCTCTCAGTGCTGTTCATTGCCATGATGCCGCTCTTCATCGTCGGCCACTATGTGGACCACAAGATGCAGAGCAAGCGCCAGGCCAAGGAAGGCCACAAACAGTTCACGGCTGCCATGCTGGCTTTCCGCGAGGACATCGACCGGCAGCAAAACATCGAACGGGCGGTCAGGCTGCAGGAAGCGCCGTCCGTCAGTGACACCGTGGACGCGATCTACAAGCTCGGGCCGCTCCTGTGGACCAAGCGTCCAGAGCACGAGCACTTCCTCGGGGTGCGGTTCGGGCTCGGCTCCGCGCCGTCGCGGATCCAGTTCGAGGAACCGGGTGCAAACGAAACCGAACCCCGGTACATGCGCGAAATCCAAGAGTGCCTGCAGCAGGTCCGCGTCATCGAGGGTGTACCGATTGTTTCGCAGTTGCGCACCTCGGGTTCCTTCGGGGTGGCCGGTGACCGCAGTGTGGTGGACGACGTCGCCCGCGGCGTGGTACTTCAACTGGTAGGCCTCCACTCACCGGCGGAAGTGGTCTTGGCGGCGCTGACCTCGGCCAGGTCACGGGAACGCTGGGACTGGCTGCAATGGCTCCCGCACGTGGGCTCGGGCCACAGCCCCCTGTCAGGGGACCATCTGGCGGCCGGTCCCGGGGCAGGTGCAGCACTGTTGTCCCGTCTCGAGAACCTCGTGGAAGAACGCGAGTCCATGGCCAAGGAACCGGGTCCGCAGCTGCGTCCCGGGCTTAAGGACGAACACGAAGAGCTTCCTGGCCCCGTTGTTCCCGCGGTCCTGGTGGTCGTCGAGGACGATGCTCCCGTGGACCGCGGACGCCTCACCCGCCTGGTGGAGAGGGGCCCCGACTACGGCGTCCACATCATGTGGGTGGCCGCGAATGTCCAGTCCTTGCCGGCAGCCTGCCGCGATTTCCTGTCGGTCGACGGCGATCACGGCACAACCACGGGCCAGGTGCGCCTGGGCCGCCACACGTATCCGGTCAGTTGCGAAAGCGTCGATGCGGAGCTGGCGACGCAACTCGCTCGCATGATGTCACCCCTGGTGGATGTCGGAAACCCGCTCGAGGACGACTCCGACCTTCCGCGTGCTGTCTCCTACGCCACGTTGATCGGCAAGGAGCTGATGGACAACCCGCAGGCCGTTGCCGAGCGGTGGCAGGAGAACAACTCCGTCCACGCCACGGCCGTGCCCAACCGCAAAGACAACGGCAGCCTCCGGGCCCTGGTGGGCTCCAAGGGCGTGGAGCCGTTCTACCTGGACCTCAAGAACGAGGGACCGCACGCGCTGGTGGGCGGAACCACCGGTGCGGGCAAGTCCGAGTTCCTGCAGTCCTGGGTCATGGGCATGGCCGCCGCCTACAGTCCGGACCGCGTCAGTTTCCTCTTCGTCGACTACAAGGGCGGTGCAGCGTTCGCGGACTGCCTGCACCTGCCGCACACCGTAGGCCTCGTCACCGACCTTTCGCCGCACCTGGTCCGCCGGGCACTGACATCCCTGCGCGCCGAGCTGCACTACCGCGAACGCCTCCTTAACCGGAAGAAGGCAAAGGACCTGCTGGCACTCCAACGCGAAGCGGATCCCGAAGCGCCGCCGTACCTCATCATCATCGTGGACGAATTCGCCGCACTCGCCACCGAGGTTCCGGAGTTCGTCGATGGCGTTGTGGACGTCGCAGCCCGTGGCCGATCCTTGGGCCTGCACCTGATCCTCGCCACTCAACGGCCCGCCGGGGTCATCAAGGACAACCTGCGCGCCAACACCAATCTCCGGGTTGCGTTGCGCATGGCCGACGAAGTGGACGCGGTGGACATCCTCGGCGTTCCCACTGCAGCGTACTTTGACCCGTCCATTCCAGGCCGCGGTGCCGCGAAGACCGGCCCGGGACGCATCCAGGGTTTCCAGACCGGCTATGCCGGTGGTTGGACCACGGACAAACCCCAGCGTCCCCGCATCGACATTGTGGAGATGGCCTTCGGATCCGGACCTGCGTGGGAACCGCCCCTGGACCAGCATGGAGAGGAAGAACCTGCCGGTCCCAACGACATTGCCAGGATGACCGGAAACATCATCCGGGCAGCTGACGTCCTGTCGATTGAGCCGCCCAGGAAGCCGTGGCTCAACGAACTGGCCACCACCTACGATTTCTCCAAGCTCCCGAACCCGCGAAGCGATGAGCGCCTTCTGCTCGGAGTGGCCGACGACCCCGCCCACCAGGACCAGCCGACCGTTTTCTACGAGCCGGACAAGGACGGCAACATGGCCGTCTACGGCACGGGTGGATCCGGCAAATCGGCAGCCTTGCGCAGCATCGCCATCGCCGCGGCCGTCACACCCCGTGGCGGGCCCGTGCACGTTTATGGCATCGACTGTGGTTCCAACGGCTTGAAGATGCTCGAGGGTCTTCCGCACGTCGGCGAAATCATCAACGGCGACGACGTCGAAAGAGTCGGCAGGCTGCTCCGCTGGCTCAAGGACGTCGCTGATGACCGGGCAGCACGGTTTGCGGAGGTCCGGGCCTCAACGATCGTCGAATACCGGGAACTGGCCAACAAACCGGACGAAAAGCGCATCTTCATCCTGGTGGACGGTATGTCGGCGTTCCGGGAAGGGTACGAGTACAGCAAGCTGTCCGCGCTCTGGGACATCTTCCTGACCCTGGCCACGGACGGTCGTCCCTTGGGCATCCACCTGGTAGTGAGCGGTGACCGCACCAACTCCGTCCCGGCGTCGCTCCTTGCATCCATCCAGAAACGGTTGGTTCTTCGCCTCAGCTCCGAGGACGACTACATGACCCTTGACGTTCCCAAGGACGTCCTCAATGCAGCTTCGCCTCCCGGGCGTGGACTGCTGGACGGACTCGAGGTCCAGCTCGCCGTGCTGGGCGGCAACTCCAACCTTGCCCTTCAGGCGAGGGAAGTGGCCAAGCTCAGCCAGGCAATGATCCGCCAGGGCCTCGAACAGGCACCCCAGATCCAGCGGCTCCCCGAACTGGTGGACCTGGACATCCTGCCCGGCGGCGCGCCGGACAACCCGGTCATCGGCGTCGACGACGAAACCCTCGGCCCGGCTGCCATTGCGGCCAAGGGTTCGCTCCTGCTCGCAGGCCCCCCGGGCGCCGGGCGAACGGTGGCACTGGTCACCCTGGCGTACGCGCTGCGCCGGTCCAATCCCCGGACCGACCTCATCTACATCGGGTCGCGGCGCTCGGCGGTCGCGGACCTGAACATTTGGAGCAGGTCCCTGGTGGGACCGGACGAGGTCTCGGATGTGGTTGATGACCTGATCGACAAGGCATCGGATAATCCGGGCACCATGGCCATATTCATCGAGGGACTGACAGAGTTCACCGATACGTTGGCCGAGTCCGGCGTCGGCCGGTTGGTCACGGCAGCGATCAAGGCCGACCAATGGGTGGTGGGTGAGTCCGAAACGTCGACCTGGTCGCAGGCTTGGTCCCTCGCCCAGCCTTTCAAATCCGGGCGTCGCGGGCTGTTGCTGAATCCAGGAGACGTCGAGGGTGATTCCTTGCTCAACACCTCGCTTGGGCGGGTCAGCACGGACTTCATTCCAGGACGCGGGTACATCGTGGGGCGCGGAAAAGTACGCAAGCTTCAGATCGCCATGCCGCCCGAGAACCGCAGCTAGGATTTGCCGCCACGCGGGAGAATGTAGGAGGATTTCTCGAAACACCCCCAATTTCGGGGCGCCCCAACGCCCCAGCTGAGGTTACTTTCATGCGACACTCTGTTGTCCCTGCCGTTTTCCTGGCCGCTGGCTTGCTGCTTGCGCCCGCCGCCGCTGCCCAAGCCGTCCCCTGCGGAGGCAAGCTGGCCTGCGCCCCCACCGAGGGAGCAGTGAACCCTTCACCGACCCAGCCGGGGCTGGCGCCGGAACTCGACCAGAAGCCCGCACCGAAGCCGGAACCCACCCGTGTACGGGAAACCCAGCCCGCACCGGCACCGGTTGCGCCGGCCCCTCCCGTGCAGGTTCCACAACAGCCGGCCGTAACGCAGTTCGTCACCGTGGCACCCCAGGTGGCCAATCCGGCACAAAGCACCCCGGAGCCAACCCAGGCCCCGGAAACCACGGCGGCGTCGGCAACGCCGTCGGCGACTCCATCAGCGACACCCAGCACTGCAAGCCCGAGTCCCACCAAGTCCTCCAACTGGAACACGCCCGTGGACAAGGGCCACCCAACGCAGGCCGCGGTGCTGGCATCGAACTCCTTTACAGGGCCCAACCTGATGGGCTTGTTCGGCATCCTGGGAGGCGTGCTGCTGGTGGGGTTGGGTGGATTGGGGTTCGCCCTCTGGAGTAAGAACCGGCTCTCCTCCCACTAACAGCGCTTTAATGTCGGTGGCTTGCGGCAAGATAGACCTGTGAGCACACCAGAAATTGCGAATCCGGTAGAAACCACAGGTGAAGGTGCGGCGGCCGCCGTCGTCGAAGCGGAAGGGACCCCGCCTTCAGGGTCGTTGCGGGACGAGTATGAGCAATTGGCCGACCTCGTCCGCAAGTACCGGTATGCCTACTACCAGGAAGACTCGCCTACGGTCTCGGACGCCGAGTTTGATGAACTCTACCGTCGCCTGGAGGAGCTGGAAGCGCTTCATCCGGAGCTCGTCTCCAACGATTCCCCGACGCAGGAAGTCGGCGGGGAAGTCTCATCGGCGTTCGCCGCAGTGGCGCACCTGCAGCGGATGTACAGCCTTGACGACGTCTTTTCGCTGGACGAACTCAAAGCCTGGGTCCGCAAGGCCGAAGCATCCGTCGCGAAGCTGGGTGACAGGGTGCCGCCTATTCAGTGGCTGACCGAACTGAAAATCGATGGCCTCGCCGTGAACCTCCTCTACCGTGACGGCAAACTGGTGCGCGCGGCCACACGCGGGGATGGCACCACCGGGGAAGACATCACCCACAATGTCCTCACCATCAAGGAAATCCCGCGGGAACTCAGCGGCTCCGGTTATCCCACCGAAGTCGAAATCAGGGGCGAGGTCTTCATCCCGTCCAAGGCGTTCACTGAGTTCAACCAGAGCCTGGTGGCTGCAGGAAAAGCGCCCCTCGCCAACCCCCGCAACGCGGCAGCGGGCTCCCTGCGTCAGAAGGATCCGGCCGAAACGGCGAAGCGTCCATTGAGCATGTTCGTCCACGGCATCGGCGCCCGTGAGGGACTGGAGGCCACCAGCCAATCGGAAACGTACCAATTGCTCGCCGAATGGGGGCTGCCGGTCAGTCCCTACTCGAAAGTGCTGGACACCTACGAAGGCGTCCTCGAATTCATCGCGCACTACGGCGAGCACCGCCATGACCTCCTCCACGAGATCGACGGCATCGTGGTCAAGATCGATGATTTCGCGACGCAACGCGCCCTGGGCTACACCTCCAGGGTGCCCAGGTGGGCAGCGGCCTACAAATACCCGCCGGAAGAAGTGCACACCAAGCTCCTGGACATCATGGTCAACGTCGGCCGGACAGGGCGGGTCACCCCGTTCGGCCTGATGGAGCCGGTAAAGGTTGCCGGTTCCACCGTGGGCATGGCTACGCTGCACAACCAGGATGTGGTGAAGGCCAAGGGCGTCATGATCGGGGACATCGTGATCCTGCGGAAAGCCGGCGATGTCATCCCTGAAATTGTCGGGCCGGTCCTGGCCTTGCGGGACAAACAGGACCCACCGGTCCGCGAGTTCGTGATGCCCACCGAATGTCCCTCCTGCGGCACGCCTTTGGCCCCGTCCAAGGAAGGGGACGTGGATATCCGCTGCCCCAACGCCAAGTCCTGCCCGTCCCAGTTGCGGGAGCGCGTGTTCCACGTCGCCAGCAGGGGCGCGTTCGATATTGAAGCGCTGGGCTGGGAAGCGGCCGTTGCACTGACACAGCCTGCGGAGCCGGAAACCCCACCCCTTACCAGCGAGGCCGGACTGTTCAGCCTGACGCGGGAGGACCTTGCCAATGTCCTGATCCGCCGGGAAAAGCGCTCCAAGGGCGTGGGCACGGGGGAGTTCGAACTCGTCCCGTACTTCTACACCAAGGGAACCGCCAAAACCCCGTCCAAGCCGACGGCGACCACCGAGAAACTCTTTGCGGAACTGGAGAAAGCCAAGAAGCAGCCCTTGTGGCGGGTGCTGGTGGCGCTCTCCATCCGGCACGTCGGCCCCACGGCTTCCCGTGCACTGGCTACGGCGTTCGGCAGCATGGACGCCATCCGGAACGCCACCGAAGAGCAAATGGCGCACGTGGACGGCGTTGGCCCCACCATTGCCGTGGCCCTTAAGGAATGGTTTGCCGTGGACTGGCACAACGAGATCGTGGACAGCTGGGCTGCTGCGGGGGTTCGGATGGAGGACGAGCGCGACTCCTCAATGCCCCGGACACTTGAAGGCCTGACCGTGGTGGTCACGGGAACGCTTCCGAACTTCAGCCGGGACGAAGCCAAGGAAGCCATCATCATCCGCGGCGGCAAGGCCTCGGGGTCAGTCTCCAAGAACACCAGCTACCTCGTGGCCGGCGAAAGCGCAGGGACCAAGCTGGACAAGGCTGAACAGCTGGGCATTCCCGTGCTGGACGAGGACGGCTTCCGTGAGCTGTTGGCCAACGGACCTGCGGCCAAGGACTCCGCCGAGGGCAAAGAGGCGGCCGCGGTTGCTGACCCCGTAGCGGAGGCAGCATCCGAATGACCGATCCATTGGAGTTGCTTGCAGTTGCCAAGCGTGCCGCCGCTGCCGGCGCAGCTGTTCTTGCCCGCCGGTCCGTCAGCGGAACCGCCGGGGAGGGCCTGGAAACCACCAATAAAGGGGAAGCGGGCGACTGGGTCACCGCCTTCGATGTCGCGGCGGAGAACGCAGTCCGCGACGCAATCCTGGCCGAACGCCCGCATGATGCGCTCACCGGGGAAGAACACGGAACCACCCGGCCCGAAGACCATTCAGGGTATCGCTGGTCCATTGATCCGCTGGACGGGACCACCAACTTCATCCGCAACATCGTCTACTACGCAACGTCCGTTGCCGTGGCGGACTCCGACGGCGTGTGGCTGGCTGGGGTGGTGCACGCGCCGGCGCTGGGCCGCGTCTACTCGGCCGCCCGTGGACACGGCGCCTGGGTTGAAGCTGCCGGGCAGTCAACACGCCTCGAAGGGCCGGTTCCCGGGCGGAAGGGGTTGATCCTGGCGACGGGCTTCAGCTACGACCCCGCCACCCGCGCAAGCCAACTGCAGGGTCTGGGTGAGGTGATGGACGGCTTCGCCGACGTCCGGCGCCTGGGCTCGGCGGCGTTGGATCTTTGCATGGTGGCCGATGGCACCTTTGACGCCTATGGGGAACGTGGACTGAACGAGCACGATTTTTCCGCGGGAGCGCTGATCGCGGAAGAGGCCGGCTGCTGGGTTCGCCGGCCACGGCTTCGGAGCCCGCTCGACGGCGGGCCGAGCACCGAAGACCGCTTGGCGGCGTGGATGTGCGCCGGGGCGTTGGAACTGTCCGGCAAATTCCCCTTGTGACCACGGCCCTGTGATCACCACACTCGCCATCGCCAACTACCGTTCCATCCGGGACCTCGCCATGGAGTTGCACGGCCTGGATGTCGTGACGGGGGCCAATGGCAGCGGCAAGTCCTCGTTGTACCGAGCCTTGCGGCTGTTGGCCGAGTGCGCAGGCGGGGATTCCGGAAACGTGGTGGGCTCCCTGGCCAGGGACGGCGGTTTGTCGTCCACTTTGTGGGCCGGTCCGGAGTCCATCAGTGAGGCCATGCGGCGCGGCGACGTCCCCGTCCAAGGAACGGTCCGGCGGGAATCCGTGAACCTGAAACTGGGCTACTCCGGTGACGACTTCGGATACTTGGTGGACCTCGGGATGCCGGTTGCCAGCGGTGCCGGTTTTGACGAAGCCACGGGCAGGCCCCGCCGCTCCGCCTTCAGCCTGGACCCCGAGATCAAGAGAGAGCAGATCTTTTCGGGACCAGTGGCCCGGCCGGGTTCGCTATTGGTGGATCGCAAGGGAAGCCTCGCCAAACTGCGGGAACCGGGCGGGGACTGGACTGAGCTCTCCCGGCGGCTGGACACATTCCAGAGCATGCTGACGGAAGTCTCGGACCAGGACCGGGCCCCGGAAGTATTACGTGTGCGGGATTCGGTTCGGTCCTGGCGGTTTTACGACCATTTCCGCACGGACGCAGATGCTCCTGCCCGGCAAGCCCAGATCGGGACGCGGACCCCCGTGTTGCACCACAGCGGAAGGGACCTGGCGGCGGCCCTCCAGACGCTGCGGGAGGTGGGCTTCGAGCGGCAGTTGGATGCCGCCGTCGACCACGCCTTTCCCGGAAGCCGGCTGGAGGTCGCGGTCAACGACGGCAGGTTCAGCGTGGAGCTTCGCCAACCCGGAATGCTGCGGCCCATGAAAGCCGCAGAGCTTTCAGACGGTACGTTGCGGTTCCTACTCCTGACTGCTGCGCTCCTAACGCCCCGGCCGCCGGAATTGATGGTGCTCAACGAACCGGAGACCAGCCTGCATGTGGACCTGATGCCGGCACTGGCTGGATTGATTGTCCAAGCCAGTGCCAGCAGCCAGATGATCGTCGTGACCCATTCAGAGGCATTGCTCAAGGCGCTTCGCGAGAGCGGCGCGGCGCATGAGCATGAGCTGTACAAGGACATGGGCGAAACCAGGATCAAGGGCCTGGGGTCCCTCGAGGGTCCGTCGTGGAGCTGGCCCAGGCGCTAGGGGCTAGAACGCTGAGCCGATGGAGGTGAGCTCCTTGGCTTCGGCGTGGGCGTACTGGCTCACGGGCCGCTCCAGACCGTAGTGACCGCGCAACGTGGAGGCCGTGTAGTCGGTGCGGAAGAGACCGCGTTGCTGAAGGATCGGCACTACCTGGTCCACGAACACTTCCAAACCCGAGGGAAGGACTGGCGGCATGATGTTGAAACCGTCGGCAGCCCCGGCGAAGAACCAATCCTGGAGGGCGTCTGCTACCTGTTCCGGAGTGCCGGAGAAGGTGCGGTGTCCACGGCCACCACCCAAACGGCCGATCAGTTGCCGGACGGTGAGTTTCTCGCGGCGGGCCAGTTCCACAATCAAGGTGTACCGGCTTTTGGCCCCCTCGATTTCGTCTTCCGAGGGAAGGTCCGCGGGCAGCTGACGGTCCAACGGAAGGTCTTCGGGGGAGAGCCGCAGGGTCTTGGCGAGTTGCTCCCGAGCGTATTCAGGCTTGATCAGCTGGTCGAGTTCGCGCTCCAGCTTCAGCGCTTCTTCCTCCGTGGAGCCAATCACCGGGACGATGCCCGGCAGGATCTTGATACCCTCCGGGTTACGGCCCACGGCAGCGGTGCGTGCTTTGAGGTCCGTGTAGAACGCCTGCGCGTCGGCGAGGGTTTGATGGGCGGTGAAGACTGCTTCTGCGTATTGTGCCGCGAGGTTTTTGCCGTTTTCCGAGGATCCGGCCTGGACGATCAGGGGGTGGCCTTGGGGGGAGCGCGGTACATTCAGCGGCCCGCGGACCCGGAAATGCTTGCCCTCGTGGTCGATGACGCGGATTTTTGTGTCGTCGCCCCACACACCGGCGGCTTTGTCGGCGAGCACGGCGTCATCGTCCCAGCTGTCCCAGAGTTTCCGGGCCACCTCGATGAATTCCGCTGCCCGTTCGTAGCGGACAGCGTGGGCGGGTTGGTCGTCCACGCCGAAGTTGCGGGCGGCGTCGGGTCCGGCAGTAGTGACCACGTTCCAGCCTGCCCGGCCTCCGCTGACCCAATCCACTGACGCGAAACGGCGTGCCAGGTTGAAGGGGTCGTTGTAGGTGGTGGAGGCGGTGGCGATGAGCCCGATCTTCTGCGTCGCTGCCGCGATGGCGGTCAGCAATACTGTGGGCTCCAGTTTGCCGGCGGGACGGCGGCCCACTTCACCAAACAGGACCGGGGAATCGGCGAAGAAGATGGAGTCCAGCTTCCCGCGTTCGGCTGTTCGGGCCAGCTGCTGGTAGTGCTCCACCTTGGTGACGGCCAACGGATCGCTCTCCGGCAGGCGCCAGGATGCTTCGTGGTGGCCAGTGCTCATGAGGAAGGCGTTGAGGTGGAGGTGGCGCTGTGGTTCGGTCATGGGGGTTCTCCTCGGTTCATACCTGATGGGGGAGGCAAGCTGTGGTGTGGGGCAACTCAAACACGCCCCTCACGGACACCGCCAGCGCTCCGACATGTGCCCGCAACAGCGCGAAACCGGGGTTCACGGCACGCAACCCGGCTCAATTCGACGCCACGGAAAGCAACACAAAAAGTGCGGACGCAACCCGGACAACCGGCGTCGTGACTACTGTTCATGACTGATAGTTCCATCACGGAAAGCGCTATTTGGCGGTTCCGGCACCGGGACGGCGACTACCATTGGTAGGTGCTTTCCCCGATTACCGTCCGTCCCGCCCTGCCCGAAGACTACGACGACGTTGCCCGCATCACGCAGGACTCCTACGTCACTGCGGGGTACTACGGTGACGCCAACCACCCGTACCTGCAGAAGCTCCAGGATGTGGCCGGCCGGGCAGAGCACGCCGACGTGCTGGTGGCTGAGCGTGACGGCGAGGTTATCGGATCCGTGACCGCGGCACCGGCCGGTGGCGGCTTCTCGGACATCGGCTTGGACGACGAACTGGAACTTCGCACCCTCGTGGTGGATCCGGCAGTCCAGCGCTCCGGGGCTGGCCGCGCGCTGGTCCAGGCTGTCGTGGACAAAGCCAAGGCGATGACCGGGATCAACGCAGTATCCCTGACCACGGGTGCCACGTGGGAGAGCGCCAATGCCCTTTACTCGCGGACCGGCTTTGACCGCGCCCCGCACAGGGACTGGTTCGTGCCCGGCACCGACATAAAACTGTTCGTTTACAGGCTCGAGCTCAGACAGCAATAAAGTTTCCTTCGAAGCGCCGGTCACCGGGCCGGGCGCAACGACAGGAAGGCGCGGCATGCGCAAGACATTCGGCACGGGTTCGGTCTGGGAACAGACCCTTGGCTACTCCCGCGCGGTCCAGGTGGATAACACCCTCTTCATTTCCGCTACGGCAGCTTCCGGCGAAAACGGCATTGTCGGCGATGATTTCTACTCCCAGACCAGGTTCATCCTCGAAAAGCTTGGCTCTGTCCTCGAAGATGCCGGCTTCTCCTATGAGGACGTCGTCCAGTCCAAGCTGTACCTGACCGACATCAGCAAGTGGGAGGACGCCGGCCGTGCCCACGGAGAAGTATTCGGCGAGATCCGGCCCACGTTGTCCCTGGTCCACGTCCTGCCGTTCCTGGACCCGCAGATGCTGGTGGAGATCGAGCTCGTAGCGCAGAAGTCCGCGTAGCAGCCGAATATTTGGGTCAGCCCGGGATGCCGTACCGGTGTTCCGGGCGACCCGTGGTTCCGTACCGCAGTTGAATTTCGACGGCGCCATCATCAGCAAGCGACGACAGGTACCTTTGCGCTGTTGCGCGGGAAACGCCAACCCGTTCCGCGACTTCGGCAGCGGAGTACTGTTCGCCGGGAAGCAAGGATTCCAGGACCGCGGCTTCGGTGGCGGACCGGGGCTTGGCCGCCGGCGATACATCCCCTGGAATGAGTGAGCGTTTGGCCCGTTCGATGGTGCCCTGGTCAATGTTGGGCTGTTGGCCGAGGATCCTGCGGTAGCGCGCGTAGGACCGGAGCTGCTGGGACAAGGTTTCGGCGGTGAAGGGTTTGAGCATGTAGCCCAAGGCGCCCCGCCGCAGGGCAACGCGGACGGACTGCGCGTCAGAGGCGGCAGTCAGCATCACAGCATCAACATCCAGCTGCCCCAGCAGGTCCAGTCCGGAACCGTCGGGCAGGTACACGTCCAGCAGCACCAGGTCCGGGCGCAGGCTGTGGATCGCCTGCAAAGCCTGGGATACCGACCCCGCAGGCGCCAAGGCCATGAAGCCCGCCACCGAATCGACGTACGCCGCATGCAGCCGTGCGACGTGGAAGTCGTCATCGACGATCAGCACCCTCAGATCCTCAACCACTGCGGTCCTCCCTCTCCGTTGAGCTTGTGGGCCCTTCATCCATGACCCCGGGAATGGTGGCCATGAACACCGCGCCCGGGCCACCCTCGCTGCCGTGTTCCAGGACGCGGACATCACCTCCGCGCCTGCGTGCCAGTTGCCGCACCAAAGCCAGCCCCAATCCTTGTCCAGCCCCCGAGCGTACCGGTTGCGCCGACGTCGTGAATCCTTCGGTGAAGATGTCCTCCGGGTCCGCGGCACCCAGCCCGTCTCCGGAGTCGCCCACTACAAGGTGCAGGCGTCCGGCGTCGTCCAGCAGTTCCACTTCCACCCAACGGTCCGCGGCGGAACCGGCGACGGCGGCACTGACCGCATTGTCTATGAGGTTGCCGAGCACGGTGGTGACGTCCTGCGGATCGGCGACGTGGCCACGGACCATGGTCTCCGGCCCGACGCGCAGGCTCACACCGCGCTCGGAGGCCTCCACTCCCTTGGCGCCGATGAAGGCCTGAAGGTAGGCGTCCTGGAGCAGTTCGGCCTGCTCAACGGGAAATTTCAGGGGACCGGTGGCGGAAATCCGGGCGAGGTATTCCTTCGCGGAATCGTATTGTCCGATGCTCATGAAACCGGCGATGGTGTGGAGCTGGTTGGCGAACTCGTGGCGTTGGGCGCGCAGGGCCGTGGACATTGTCCCGACAGCGTCCAGCTGGCGTGTCAGCTGCTGCAGCTCGGTGCGGTCACGGAGCATGACAACCCAGCCGAGATCCTCTTTCCGATGCCATGCTTTCCGCGCGCTGGCCACCAAAACCCGGCCGCCGGCCACAAGTTCGACGGGCTCTGCATCCCGGGCCGCAGGCTGCGTCAGCTGCTTGAGCTGTTCGGGGACGCCCGCAGTTGCCCAGTCCTGGCCGGTGGCATCGGGCAGGTCCAGCAGCCGGGAGGCGGCTGCGTTGAAGACGGAGATCCTGCCGTCGGCGGCTATGCCGATCACGCCGTCGTCCACCCCCTGGAGCACAGCCACCTGGTCGTGGACGAGGGTGCTGATCTCTTCCGGTTCCAAGCCAAGCGTGAGCCGCTGCAGCCTGCGGCGAAGGAGGAAGGAGGCCAGCACGCCTGCGAGGAGCGCGCCGCCGGCGGTGAACGCAATGGGCACAATGTCGCGTGCCAGGCTGTTGCTGAGGGACTCCACGGAATAGCCCACGCTGACCTCACCCACGATGGTGCCGGCGGCATCGGGGGAGTATACGGGGACCTTGGCGCCGGCTGAGGGGCCCAGCGTGCCGGTATTCCGGGTGGTGATTTCCTTCCCGGCGAGGGCTACGGAGGGGTCGGTGCTCACACGTTCGCCGAGCCGGGCAAGGTCGGGGTGGGCCAGGCGCAGGCCTGTTTCGTCCGTGATGACGACGAAGAGGGCTCCGGTGCGCGCTCGGACGGCTTCGGCCGCGGCCTGGAGTGGGCCGACTGCCAGCACATCCGCCGGCGGGGTCCCCTCTTCCTTGCTGATTTCCTGGACGCCGGTCCTGATGTCCGGATCTGCCGCGACTGTCCTGGCCAGGGTGAGGGCCTGGTTTTCGGCTTCGTCACCGATCCGTCCGTACACCAACCAGGCATGGACGGCGCCGCTGAGCAGGACCACCAGCAGGACCACTCCGAGCTGGAGGAGGAGGGTCTGGGTGGAGAACCGCATACCCACCTTGCTGAAAACAGGCACCTTTGCTCCTTTCCTCCTGCTCCATTGAAGCACTGAGCACAATGCGCAAAACGTGCGCAACGAGCACTATCCTGAACAATTCCCTGAAACCCCGGTCCGTGATCGACGCCACCCTATTGTCTGTAGTGCGCATCACATCGATGTGGTGCCCTTCACAGTAGTAAAGGAGCCGGCCATGCTGGTTTTGCTTGGATTCGCAATGATTGCGGTATTCATGGTCCTGATCATGACCAAAAAGTTGACGCCGGTTCTGGCGCTGATCATCGTCCCCACCATCTTCGGTCTCTTCGCAGGGGCAGGCCTGGGCATCGGACCCATGGTCATGGATTCGATGAAGTCCATGACGTCAACGGCCGCGCTCCTGATGTTCGCCATCATCTACTTCGGCTTGATGATCGACGTCGGACTCTTCGACCCGCTGGTCAAGTTCATCCTTCGCAAGCTGGGCAACGACCCGGCCAAGGTTGTGCTGGGCACCGCGATCCTGGCAGCAGCGGTCTCCCTCGATGGGGACGGTTCCACCACGTTCATCCTCACCACCGCCGCGATGCTCCCCGTCTACCTGCGCCTCAAGATGAGCCCCGTGGTACTGACCTGCGTCGCCGGCCTCGCCAACGGAACCATGAACATCCTGCCGTGGGGTGGCCCCACTGCCCGCGCTGCCACTGCGCTCAAGCTCGACGTCAACGACGTCTTCGTGCCCATGGTCCCCTCGCTCATTGTTGGGCTGATCGTCGTGCTGGTCTTCTCCTGGCTGCTCGGCCTGCAGGAACGCAACCGCCTCCGCTCAGTCGCTCCGGAGATCTGGGGCGACGTCGCCGATCCTGCTGACGCGTTCGACGGCGGCACCGGCCGCGGCGGTTCTGTCGCCGGCGGCTCCGGCTCCGGCAAGGGACGCTTCGGATTCGGCCGTACCGGCTCAACTGCTCTCGTCGGCAAGCCGGGCACCGGCGGAGGTTCCGGCGTCGCGGTCCTGGAACGTACCGAAGCACTGGTGGACGACCACGACACCGCCATGGCCGACACCGCGCTGGACCCCAACCGCAAGACCCTGCGTCCAAAGCTTTTCTGGTTCAACCTGGTCCTCACCGTGGCTGTCATGGTCACCCTGGTCGCCAACATTGTTCCGTTGCCGTTCGTCTTCATGGTCGGTTCCGCGATCGCCTTGCTGGTCAACTTCCCCAAGGTCAAGGACCAGGGTGCACAGCTGATCGCCCACGCACCATCCATCGTCGCCGTTGTCAGCATGGTCATGGCCGCCGCTGTGCTCACCGGTGTCCTGAACGGCACGGGCATGGTGAAGGCAATGTCCGAGTGGCTGGTCCAGATCATCCCTGCCGAGATGGGTCCGTTCATGGCCATCATCACGGGCGTCCTGAGCATCCCCATGACGTTCTTCATGAGCAACGACGCGTTCTACTTCGGCGTCCTGCCCGTCCTCAGCGAAACCGCAGCGCACTACGGTGTTGGTGCAGCGGACATGGCCCGCGCCTCCATCACCGGCCAGCCGTTCCACCTGCAGAGCCCGCTGGTCCCCGCCATCCTGCTGCTGGTGTCCCTGGCCAAGGTGGAACTGGGTGACCACCACAAGAAGGTCCTGTGGCGGACCGCAGTCATCTCGATTGTGATGCTGGCCGTCGGAGTCCTGACCGGAGCCATCGGCATCGGCTGACCGACGTGGGTGGCAGGAGTGCCCGGCCCCCACACTGACGGCAAATGATCAGCCCACCGGGTTCGTAGCCTGGCAGGTCTGGTCATTTGCCGTTTGTGTGGGGATGTTGCCCTGCGTAGTGCTTTGAGCTGGCTTGTCGCCGGAAACGAAGTCTTCACCGGCGTAGAGCTGCACGCCTTGGATACCCGTCACCTCCTGGACGTTTGCTGCCGGGAGGCCGAACGTCCCGGCGATGTCCGCCGCCACGTCGGCGAAGCCGGCCTGGTAGTACACCATGGTTTGGGCGCGGGGTTGGCCCTGCAGCCGGACGGTCTTGGTGTAGCCCGCAGCCGTGACCAAGGCCGCGATTGCGTTGCTTCTGCCGGTAACACCGGTTCCGTTGGCAATGCTGATGGGCTGGAGTGCTTTGTCAAAGGCGGGTTTGGCTTCGGAGCTTGACGGCGCGGGGGAGGGGGTTCCGGCTTGTGTAAGGTCCGCGCTGTTCCTGAGGGCAGCAAAGAGATTCGAGGCTGCGGGTTCATCCAGTCCGAGCCTGTTGGGATCTGACGGGGCCGGGACGGTGGGCACGGTGATGAAGTTCACCTTGGCGGGGTCGATGTTCTTGAGCCGGTCGCCAATGGTCAGCAAGGCAGGAACCGAGGCCAGGCCAGTGTCCACCGTCAGGTTCTTGGTCATCGTATCGGCGATGCCCAGCAGCTTTTGGGGGTCGCTGAGCGTCCCCTCCGACTTCAGTTTCCTGGTGAGGGAGCCCAGGAAGGACTGCTGGGCCTTGATGCGGCCCAGGTCGCCGCCGTCGGCAAAAGCGTGGCGTGTCCGGAGGAACGCCAGGGCCTGGTCGCCTTGCACTTGGGAGGTTCCCTTGGGGAGGTGAAGGCCCGAGTCGGAATCGTTGACGGCGGAATTGACGCACACGTCCACCCCGCCCACCGTGGTGGTCAGCTCTTTGACTGCGTTGAAATCGGCCATCATGAAATGGTCCACTTCCAGCCCGGTGAGTTTGTTGACGGTGTCAACAGCGCAGCCGATTCCTGCCTCGGCCATGGCGCTGTTGATCATCACGCCCGGGCGGGCGTCGTGCTGCTCGTTGCTTGCCTGGTCCTTGCAGGCGGGGACGTCCACCAGGAGGTCCCGGGGGAAGCTGATGACGTTCACGTGGTTGTTGTCCGCGGAGATGTCCACCAGCATCATGACATCGGACTGCCCGTAGCCGGAGGACTGGTCCGCCGTTCCGTACTGGCTGTTCTTACCACTTCGGGTATCACTGCCCAGCACCAGGATCTGGAGGCGGTCCTTCCTGTCATCAACCGGACCTTCACTTCGCTGGCCGCCTGCTCCAAGGGAAGTGGTGGAGATATTCGATTGAAGCCGCCACAGCCAGTAGCCGCCAAAGCAAAGGACTCCAACGACTGCAGCAGCAACCACAATGACCCCAATCCGGGGCCAGCGGGGGCGTCTGCGGCGCGGTGAGCCGGTACTTTCCTCGACAAGGCTTCCTTGTCCGGGGTAGCGGGGAGAATCACCATCCGGTGAGTTGGGGGCGGGGCGTTCGTGGCGACCGATCACGGCACTGGCCTTTCCTCTGGGTGGGGGCGGGCCTATGCTACTGAGCGATTCTGGGAAATACCCAAGGGCGCCCACAGGTGCCTATCATTGCTCTGTGCCGCCCTTTGATGTCCTCGTCAGCGCCTGGCAGATCGACTGGGCAGCTGTGATCATGATCAGCGCTTTCGGCGTGCTCTATGGTCTTGGACTGAAGTCTGCCGCCGCCAATGGCCACAGCTGGCCCCTCTGGCGAACCGTCGCGTTCTATGTCCTGGGCCTCGGATCCTTGGCTGTGCTTACCTGCGGGTTCCTCGGAGTCTATAGCTCAGACCTGCGGTGGGCCTTCACAGTCAAGGTTTCCCTGCTCCTGTTCGTGGTGCCGCTCCTGATCGGATTGGGCAGGCCGATCTCACTGGCCCGTGCCGCCTTGCCTCCCTCCGGCATCGAGAGGCTGAACACCGTCCTGGCCCATCCCGCCGTGCGATTGGTCAGCAATTCGCTCGCCGCGCCGCTACTGGGGTTGGCGCTGTTCTCCACCTTCCTGACCCCTGCCTTCCACACCCTGCGGGCCGATCCTTTGGCGCAGGCTCTCCTGACCATCCTGATTCCGTTGCTGGGCCTTCTCATGGCACTGCCCATCATCGAGGAAGCCGATTTCCAGCGGTCCAGTGCCTACATCACCCTGGAGTTCGTCTTCGTCTTCATCGAGCTCCTGGTCGATGCGGTCCCCGGCATCCTGCTCCGCCTTAACGGGCAGGTGCTCGATCACGTGATGACGACGCAAGCGGCCTTGGGCTGGTTCCCGGATCCCTTGCGTGACCAGCAGTTGGCGGGGGATGCTTTGTGGTTCATCTGTGAAATCGTGGACCTGCCGCTCATCATCCTGATGTTCATCCGGTTTTCGCGCAGCGACAAGCGTGAGGCCCGGGGCTTCGACGACCTGACCGACGAGCAACTGGAAGAACTGAACGCCCAACATCTTCGAGGGCGCTGAGAAGGAGATCGCCATGCCTGACCTTCGCGCCGGCCTGCCCGCGATATGGGCCGACGGTCTGGGACGTGCCAGCATCCGCTCCATCCAGGCCCTGACCGTAGGGGCGCTGGCCTGGGCTGTCATCTGGGCGCTGACCCGTGTCCCACTGGTGTTGATCCCGCTCACGATCGCGCTGATCCTGGCCGCTGCGATCGCGCCGCTGGTGCGTTGGCTTGACCGGCACGGCTGGCCGCGCGCCCTCGCCGTACTGGCCTCGTTCGTGGGAATCCTTGTGGTGTTCGGCGGGATTGTGACGGGGATCGTGTTCCTCATCCGGGCACAGTCGAAAGACCTGACAGCGAAGGCGGTTGCCGGCCTCGACCACCTCCACGATTTCCTGACCTCCGGACCAATCCCGGTGAGCGACGCCCAAATCAACGACACCCGCGAATCGGTACAGCGGTTCTTCACCTCCAGCTCGTTTGGTACGGAAGCACTGACCGGGGCACGGACATTGGGGGAAATCCTGGCCGGAATGGTGCTGATGGCTGTGATCCTGTTCTTCTTCCTCAAGGACGGGCACAAGATCCGCAACTTCCTGATCGGCTTCCTGCCCGCCGAACGCCGCCCCAAAGCGCACATGGCCATCGAACGCAGCGCGGTCGTCCTGGGCGGCTACGTCCGCGGAACTGCCATCGTTGCCGCAACGGACGGAATCATCGTTGGGGTGGCCTTGGCCATCCTGGGCGTTCCCTTGGCGTTGCCGCTGGGCGCCTTCGTCTTCATTGGAGGGTTTATCCCGATCATCGGCGCTACGGCCGCGGGAACCTTGGCGGTCGCCGTCGCCCTGATCTCCAATGGTCCTGTGACGGCCCTGATTGTGCTGGCCGTCGTCGTCGGTGCAAACCAGCTGGAACACCACCTCCTGCAACCCCTCCTGATGGGCAGGGTCCTCAGCATTCACGGATTGGCGATCCTGCTGGCCCTGGCTGCCGGCACCATGATCGCCGGAATCGTGGGTGCACTGCTCGCCGTTCCTGTCACCGCCGTCGGATGGACCGTCTTCAAGACGCTGTCCGGGCCGGAACCGGATCAGGAACCTGAACCCGGACCGGACGCTGAAGCAGTTGCGGCTGAGGGCTGACCGAGGCGCGTGCCCGGCCAAGTAGACTGGTTCGGAAAACCATTTGAACTTTGCAGGGGAGATCCATGGCTGCGATCAACCGTGACGACGTCGCGCATCTTGCGCGTCTGGCTCACATTGAAATGAGTGCCGAAGAACTGGACAGGATGGCTGGCGAGCTCGCCGTCATCGTTGATTCGGTGAAGTCCGTCAGCGAAGCCGCGGGAGAGGACGTGCCGGCCACGTCGCACCCGATTCCGCTGACCAACGTGTTCCGTGAGGACGTCGTGGGTCACACGTTCACGGCTGAGCAGGCGTTGTCCGGCGCTCCGGATGCGTACGAGAACCGTTTCAAGGTCCCGGCAATCCTGGATGAGGACTAATTACTGATGACTGAACTGAAGAACGAACTCATCCGCCACTCCGCTGCTGATCTCGCAGCCAAGCTGGCCTCCGGCGACGTATCCGCTGTCGAGGTGACACAGGCGCACCTCGACCGGATCGCCGACGTCGATGGCCAGGTACATGCCTTCCTGCACGTCAACACGGAAGAAGCGCTCGCCGTAGCCGCCGAGGTTGACGCTGCCCGCGCCGCCGGGGGATCCGCCGCCGAGGAACTGCACGCCCTTGCCGGCGTGCCCATCGCCGTCAAGGACCTCATTGTCACCATTGGCCAGCCGACTACAGCTGGTTCGAAGATCCTTGAGGGCTGGCACAGCCCGTACGACGCAACCGTGGTCAAGAAGCTGCGCGCAGCCAAGATGCCGATCCTGGGCAAGACCAACCTGGATGAATTCGCCATGGGTTCTTCCACGGAACACTCGGCATTCGGTCCCACCCGCAACCCCTGGGACCTGGACCGCATTCCTGGTGGTTCAGGCGGTGGCTCCGCGGCCGCCGTCGCCGCTTTTGAGGCCCCGTTGGCACTGGGCACCGATACGGGCGGTTCCATCCGCCAGCCTGGCGCTGTCACCGGAACCGTGGGCGTCAAGCCGACGTATGGCGCAGTGTCCCGTTACGGCGCCATTGCCATGGCGTCGTCGCTGGACCAGATCGGCCCGGTTTCCCGTACGGTGCTGGACTCCGCTTTGCTGCAGGAAGTCATCGGCGGGCACGATCCTTTCGATTCCACGTCCCTGACCGACCCGTTCACCAACCTGGTGGCCGCTGCCCGCATGGGCAACGTAGCCGGGATGAAGATCGGTATTGTGAAGGAACTCCACGGCGAGGGCTACCAGGCCGGCGTCGAGAACCGTTTCAACGAGTCCCTCCAGATCCTCAAGGATGCCGGAGCTGAAATCGTTGAGGTTTCCTGCCCCAACCTGAAGTACGCCCTGGGTGCCTACTACCTGATCATGCCGTCCGAGGTGTCCAGCAACCTGGCCAAATTCGACGGCGTGCGGTTTGGCTTGCGCGTCCTGCCCAAGGACGGCCCCATGACCATTGAGCGTGTCATGGCAGCCACCCGCGCGGCAGGTTTCGGTGACGAGGCCAAGCGCCGCATCATCCTGGGCACGTACGCACTAAGTGCCGGATACTACGACGCCTACTACGGCTCGGCCCAGAAGGTTCGCACCCTGATCCAACGCGACTTCGATGCCGCTTTCGCCCAGGCCGATGTCCTGATTTCTCCGACGGCGCCCACCACGGCGTTCAAGCTCGGCGAGAAGCTCGACGATCCGCTGGCCATGTACTTGAACGACGTCGCGACGATTCCGGCCAACCTTGCCGGCATTCCGGGGTTGTCGTTGCCGGGCGGCCTGGCCGACGAAGACGGCCTGCCGGTCGGCATCCAGCTGCTGGCTCCGGCCCGCGAGGATGCCCGCCTGTACCGCGTGGGTGCTGTCCTTGAATCCATCCTTGAAGAGAAGTGGGGCGGCCCGATGCTCGCGCAGGCACCAGCACTTGGCGCTGCCGCAACTACCGCCGGAGGTTCCAACTAATGTCCGTCGACGCAACCCTGAGCTTCGAAGAGGCCATGGAGAAGTACGATCCCGTCCTGGGGTTCGAGGTCCACGTGGAGCTCAACACCAAGACCAAGATGTTTTCCTCCGCTCCGAACGTTTTCGGTGACGAGCCGAACACCAACGTCAACGAAGTAGACCTCGGCATGCCCGGTGTCCTTCCCGTGGTGAACAAGACGGCGGTGGAGTCATCCATCAAGATCGGCCTTGCCCTGAACTGCAAGATCGCCGAATCATGCCGTTTTGCCCGGAAGAACTACTTCTACCCGGACACCCCCAAGAACTTCCAGACGTCCCAGTACGACGAGCCGATCGCGTATGACGGCTACCTCGACATCGAGCTGGAAGACGGCACGGTGTTCCGCGTGGAGATCGAACGCGCACACATGGAGGAAGACGCCGGAAAGCTCACCCACATGGGTGGCGCTGCCGGCCGTATCCAGGGTGCCGACTACTCATTGGTGGACTACAACCGTTCGGGTGTGCCACTGGTGGAAATCGTCACCAAGCCGATCGAGGGCGCGGGCAGCCGCGCACCGGAACTGGCCAAGGCTTACGTCGCGGCAATCCGCGAGATCGTCAAGAACCTCGGTGTTTCCGATGCCAGGATGGAGCGCGGCAACGTCCGTTGCGACGCCAACGTTTCGTTGCGGCCGCACGGCCGGGAGCGCTTCGGTATCCGTTCGGAAACCAAGAACGTGAACTCCCTGCGCGCCGTCGAGCACGCCGTCCGTTACGAGATCCAGCGCCATGCTGCCGTCCTGGAATCCGGCGAGCCGGTCATCCAGGAGACACGCCACTGGCACGAGGATACGCGGTCGACGACGTCCGGTCGCCCCAAGTCCGACGCCGACGATTACCGCTACTTCCCGGAGCCGGACCTGGTTCCCGTCGTTGCTTCCCGTGAGTGGGTGGAGGAGCTTCGCGCTACCCTCCCGGAGCCCCCGGCGGAACGCCGTAAGCGCCTCAAGGAAGCCTGGGGCTACTCGGATCTCGAGTTCCGCGATGTGGTGAACGCCGGCGTCATGGATTCCATCGAGGAAACCATCGCAGCAGGAGCGTCTGCTGACGTTGCCCGCAAGTGGTGGATGGGCGAGATCGTTGGCCGCGCCAAGGTTGCCGACGTCGATCCTTCCGAGCTGGGTGTCACCCCACAGGTCATCGTGGAGCTGAACAAGCTGGTTGAAGACGGCAAGATCAACAACAAGATGGCCACCCAGGTCCTGGACGGCGTGCTCGCCGGCGAAGGAACTCCGGCTGAGATCGTCGAGAAGCGCGGCTTGGCCGTGGTGTCCGACGACGGCCCCCTCCTGGAAGCCATCGACGCCGCACTCGCCGCGCAGCCGGATGTCGCGGAGAAGATCCGAGGCGGCAAGGTCCAGGCCATCGGCGCGATCGTTGGTGGCGTCATGAAGGCCACCCGTGGCCAGGCCGACGCCGGCCGTGTCCGCGAGCTGATCCTGCAGAAGCTCGGCGTCGAGGGCTGATCCCTTGGCTTGACCCGCAAGTAGCCCGCTGTGGTGCCCGTTCCCATCCGGAACGCCACCACGGCGGGCTACTTTTTTGTCCTGACGCGCGCACAATGGATGCATGGGCACCATCACACCAGGATTTCGAAAGGTCCTCCTTGCCGGTGGGATCGCCGTCGCGTTGACCGGAGGTGGGACCGCCGCAGTGTGGGCGGGCACCCAACCGAGCCCTTCGCCGTCGAGCTCCACCGCCTCACCAAGCCCGACCACCTCAGCGGACACCAAGGCCGCGGAGGGACGCGGAAAAGGTATCCACGGCGAGCACGTCGTGAAACAACAGGATGGCAGCTACCGCACCGTGGTCACCCAGGCCGGAACCATTGAATCGGTGAGCGACTCGGAGGTCACGGTCAAGAGCGAAGACGGCTTCACCCAGCGGTATGCCATCAACGCCGAAACCCGCATCACCAAGATCCCGACGGACCTGTCGCAGCTCCGGAACGGAAAGGGCAAGCCCATGCTGCCCTCGGCCACGGTTGCTGAGCTGAAGGCCGGTGACACCGTGCACGCCAGCGGGATCAAGGACGGCACTGCGGTGACCGCGACGCGGATCGTGTCAGGCGAACTTCCGGCAGGACCCAAAGGGAAGCTCGGGCATCGGGCCCACGGCCGCGCCTGAGTCAGAGGCCTGCGCCTGAGTCAGAGGGCCACTGTCCGGAAACCCAGGTTGGCGCTGGCTGAGTCGGGCGTGTTGGAACTGCGCGCGGACAGTCGGTAGCGGTTGCAGTACGAATCGTGGCAAAGGTATGAGCCTCCGCGCATGACCCGCCCGCTGCCGATCGTCGGGCCTGGCGGGTTCACCACCGTGCCCTGAGCCTGGCACGTCCTGTAGTACTTGGGCAGGAACCAGTCGCTGCACCATTCCCAGACGTTTCCGCTGGTTTGGTAGAGCCCGTAGCCGTTGGGGCTGTATGAACGGACCGGCGCGGTGGTGAGGTAGCCGTCGTCGAGGTCGTTGCGGACCGGGAAATTGCCTTGCCAGATATTGCAGTTGTGGGCGTCCTGGCCCAGAGTTCCGTTGTGGAGTTCGTTGCCCCACGGGTAGCGTTGCCCGGCCAGGCCACCGCGCGCGGCGTATTCCCATTCGGCTTCCGTGGGGAGCCTGCGGGACGCCCACGCACAGTAAGCCAGGGCATCGTTGTAGGACACGTGGGTCACGGGGTGGTCGGGGATGTCTGTCCAGTGCGAGAGCGGCCCCGCAGGGTGCGCCCAGTCAGCTCCGCGGACATTGAGCCACCAGGGGACCGGGCTGACCCGGTTCAGAATGTCCTCCGGCCGGGCTTTCACGGCCAGGTGGAACACCGCCGAGGTCCCGTAGAGCTCGGACTCGGTGCGGTGCCCGGTGGCGTCGACAAAGCCGGCAAATTGCTCATTGGTTACCGTGGTGGCGCTGATTCGGAACGCCGACACCTGTACCTCGTGCACGGGAGTTTCGCCGTCTCCGTCGTAGCCTTCGCCGAACGGATCACCCATGGCGAAGGTGCCGGCCGGAATGTCGACGTCGGATGTTTCGGATGCTCCGGTTGAGCGTGCCGCACTTTCGACGGCGGTGCCCGCAGCTTTTTCGACGGCGTCGCCCGCCATGGCTCGAACACCTATGGTGTGCAGGGGGAGGGGCCGGCCCTGCTCGAGGGATCTGCCCTGATGGGTATGCGTCCGGGCGCCTGGGCTGCAGCAATCTGCCATGTGAACTCTCTGTCTGAACTCCGCCTGCTAGTACTTTAGCGGTGCCGGAGGCTTGGCCCGCGCCTGTTGCGCCTGTTGCACCCGCGCCCAGCGCACCCCGTACACCCCTCGCACCCCTAGCACCCCTTGTCCGCACCCTTGGTCCGCACCCGTTACCGCCCAGCGCACCCCGTACACCCCTGGCACGCACCCCTTGCCGCCCTGCGCACCAGCACTTACGGGGGCGAATGGCGCGTGCAGGTGCGGAGCGCCGCCACGGAAGCGCCACCCTGCACCAACAAAGTGATGGAAAGTGATTTCTGTGATCAGTTTCAATCATGTTCTTGCAAAAGTGGAAAGCGTCACTTATCGTTTGTTAAACGGTTAACGAGCGTGGCCTGAATCACATTGATGATTTGGGCTCAGCACTTGAGGAGACAGCATGAACTCGACGACGGAACAGGCTCCGGCATTGCCCGAAGCTCGCCGAGTCCCGGCCAGGGCGGGCAGCAAGCCACCCGGAACCGGCCCAAAGAAGCGGAAGGGCAAGGCTCCGCAGCAAAGCTTCCGGTCACGCCTGCGTCGAGACAAGCAGATGCTGCTCATGATGGTGCCGGGCGTGGCCTTTCTGCTGCTCTTCTTCTACATTCCCATCCTCGGCAACGTCATCGCGTTCCAGGACTACCAGCCCTACTTGGGCATCGGTGACAGCCTGTGGGTTGGCTGGCAGAACTTCGTGGAACTGTTCGGAAACCCGGACTTCCTCCACGCTTTCTGGAACACCCTGTACCTGGCAGCCTGGCAACTGGTCTTCCTGTTCCCGGTGCCCCTGGTGCTGGCCCTGATTGTCGACTCGCTGATCAGTACCCGGGTCCGCAAGATCTTCCAGAGCATCGCCTACCTGCCGCACTTCCTGTCCTGGGTCCTGGTAATTGCGTTCTTCCAGCAAATGCTGGGTGGTGCGGGATTCGTCAACAACCTGCTCCGTGATTGGGGCATGGACCCGATTCCGTTCATGACCAACCCCGAGACCTTCCCTCTCATGGTGGTGGTCCAGATGATCTGGAAGGACGCCGGCTGGGCCATGATCATCTTCCTGGCAGCCCTTGCCAGCATTGACGCGTCACTCTACGAAGCAGCCGCGGCAGATGGTGCAGGGCGCTGGCGCCGGATGTGGCACATCACCCTCCCCGGGCTCCGGCCGGTGATCGTTCTGCTGCTGATCCTTCGGATCGGCGACATCCTGTCCGTCGGCTTTGAGCAGTTCATCCTGCAGCGTGACGCAGTAGGGGCCGGAGCTGCGGAAGTGCTGGACACCTTCACCTATTACACCGGCGTAGTGGGCGGCGGTTGGAGCTCCGGCGCAGCAGCCGGGCTCGCCAAAGGTGTGGTCAGCGCCCTGCTGATCTACGGCGCCAACAAACTTGCCCACCGTTTCGGAGAAGACGGAATCTTCGCAAAACAAGCGCGCTGAGAGCCACGCAGGCCCGCGCGGCAGCCGCACAAGGAGAACCCATGGCAACAACACTTTTCACCAGGAAACCCCGGGAACTGACGTACAACCCCAAACGCCCGGTGTGGAAGGAAAAACCTTCCGCGCTCTACCAAACGGTCAAAGCAGTCGTCCTGATCGTCTTCAGTATCTCCATCCTGACCCCCATCCTGTTGGTGGTTTCGACGTCCCTTGCGGATACGGAGCAGCTCGTCAAGGCAGGCGGGTTCGTCCTCTGGCCGGAGCGACCCACGTTCGAAGCCTATGCCACCATCTTCAAAGGCCCCATGGTCCTGCAGTCGCTGGGCGTGAGCATGCTGATCACGGCAGTAGGCACCATCCTGGCGCTGTTCGTGACCATCACCATGGCCTACGCCACCAGCCGCACTGTCCTCTTCGGCCGGCCGGTGATCCTGGCAGTGCTGTTCACGCTGCTTTTTGCACCGGGCCTGATTCCGTCCTTCCTCATGATCCGTCAGCTGGGGCTGCTGGACTCGCTGTGGTCGCTGATCCTTCCCGGCATTTTCGGTGCCTTCAACTTTGTGGTCATGCGGTCCTTCTTCATGAACATCCCCGGGGAACTGATTGAAAGCGCCAGGATCGACGGCGCCAACGACTGGCAGATTCTGTGGCGGATCGTCATGCCGCTGTCCAAAGCCGTGATCGCCGTCGTCGGGCTGTTCTACGCGGTTGGTTTCTGGAACTCCTTCTTCAATGCATTGCTCTACATCAACGACCACTCCAAGTGGCCGATTCAGTTGTTGCTCCGCAACTTCGTAGTCCAGGGCAGCGGTGCCGCAGATCAGCTCGGAATCACCACAACGCCTCCGCCGCAGTCCATCCAGATGGCCGTCGTCGTGGTTGCCCTGGTCCCCATCCTGATGGTCTACCCGTTCCTCCAAAAGCACTTCGCCAAGGGCGTCATCACCGGCGCAGTGAAGGGCTGACCGCATCCGCGGACCCGCCAAAGAACTGACACAACACACCATGAAGCAAGTAACCAGAAAGGGTTATGCCATGACGAGCACTACCTCACAGGCTGGATTCAGCCGCCGCGGTTTCCTTGGCCTCGCAGGCCTGGCCGTGACCGCCGTCGGCCTGTCCGCCTGCGGTGGTGGCGGGTCTGCAGGCAACGGAGGCGCCGCCGCCTCAGCCTCGGTCAAACTGCCCACGTACAAGGAATTTACCGGAGTCACCCCCGATATTGCGGGCAATGCCAAGGGCCTCCAGGCCGGGTACTTCAAGCTGCCCACCGCCGTGCAGTCCGTGAAGACTCCGCCCCTCAAAGGCAAAGTGACCGGGCTGACCGAAACCTTCGACACCATGAGCCCCGGGCTGAAGGACAACCCGTTCTGGCAGCGTCTCAACGCCAAGCTCGGCGGCGACCTGGAGCTGCAGATCGCAGAGGACATTGGCGACGGCTACCCGGCGAAGTTCGCCACCGTCCTTGCCAGCAACGACCTCCCGGACATGATGTGGGTTCCGCCGAACCAGGGCATTCCCAACGTCGGCCCCATGCTGGAAGCCAAGTTCCAGGACCTGACGCCCTACCTCTCGGGCGACGCCGTCCTTGAGTACCCCAACCTCGCGGCCCTCAAGCCCGATTCCTGGAAGACCGCCGTCGTCAATGGCAAGATCTGGGGAGCTCCCATCCCGAGCACCCCGTTCGGCCAGGTCTATGTGGGCAATCATGCAGTGTGGGAGCAGGTAGGGGGCTTTGAGGCCGGCAGCGCTGATGAGTTCCTGGACAAGGCCAAGGAACTGACGCGTCCCGGTGAGCAGAAGTACGCGTTGGAGCCCGCCTACATCAACGCCCTGCACATGGTCACGGAGTGGTTCGGTGCCCCGAACAGCTGGGCAGTGAACAAGGACCGCACGTTGACGCACCTCTACGAAACCGACGAATACCTGGCCGGTGTGGAGTTCACGGCCAAAATGTTCGCCGCCGGTGTCTTCTACCCGGACTCCAAAGCCACCGACATCCGTTCCCGCGTAGCCAATGGCAGCGTCGCAGCCCAGGTGGTGGTTGGTCCGCACGACATCCGCAGCTACCGCTCGCTGAACAAGGACGCCCAGTTCGACATTTTGATCCCCTTCAGTGCCGACGGCAAGGTCAAGCCCGTCTACGACATGGGGTACGGAACAGTCGGTTTCACACCATTCAAGAAGGCGGACGAGGGCAAGATCCGCGAGCTCCTCGCGCTGATCAACTACCTGTCGGCGCCGTTCGGCACCGTGGAATACATGCAAAAGAACTTCGGCGAGCTCGGCCAGGACTACACCATCGACGCCTCCGGAACCCCGGCACGCACCGAAACCGGCACCACCAACGCCCCCGGCCTGGTATCCGCGTTGAACATCATGGCCAGTCCGGAAAACGTCATTTTCAACCCGGGCTTCGACGACGACACACGCTACGTCAGCAAGCAGGAAGAAAAGCTCCTCGAATTCGCGTGGCGCAACCCCACCAACGGTTCCTACTCGGACACCAACGCCAAGGTGGGAGCAAAGATCACCAAGCAACTGCGCGACAAGGTAGTGGATATCATCACCGGCCGCGCCAAGATCGACGAACTCAAGGACGCCGTGAAGCGCTGGAAGAGCGAGGGCGGCGACAAGATGCGCGACGAGTACCAGGCCGCGTTGGACCCCAACGCCCCGGTCTTCAGGAGCTAGCCTCAGACCAACAACGAAGAAAACAAGCACGTACCAGCAGGGGGAACCATGGCAAAAACAAGCAGCACCGGAGTCCGACCCACCATCCGTATGGTGGCCGAATTGGCGGGCGTCTCCACGGCCACGGTTTCCTATGTCCTCTCGGGTCGCCGCGGTGATGGCGGACCAGGTGTTTCGGACCCGACGGCGGAAAAGGTCAAGGCCGCTGCGGAGCGGCTCGGCTACCGCCCCAATCAGGCGGCCCGTGCCATCCGGACCGGCCGTACCAACACAGTGATCCTGTCGCTGACCATGCTGTCCGATCCCTGGTCCCTGTCCGTCATTGAGGCCGTCCAGAAGGCGGCCGCCCCGCTGGGCATCACACCGATGATCCTCGGAGATGCGGACTGGGTGAAGGTCCTGGGCACGCATAACGCCGACGCCGTGTTCGTGGACGCTGTCAGCAAGGGCCAGCGGGATGAACTTCGTAAGCTCGCCGAGCACGGAACCACCCTGGTGGTCTTCGACGAAGGGTTGGACGCGGAAGGGTTCGACGTTATCCGTTCCATTGCCGGGCCTGGCTGCCGCATGGCCGTGGAGCACCTGCTCCACGGCCATCGGAAGATCGCTTGCCTGACTCCGGCCACGGCCCAGGGAACCTCCGGTGGGGCACGCTACAGGGCCTACTCCGAAGCGCTCGCAGCCGCCGGAATTGCGGAACGGGAAGACTACGTGGGCTTGTTCGATGGCACCAGCGCCGGGGCCTACGCTGCGGCAACGCGGGTACTCAGCATGCCGGACCGGCCTACTGCTATCTACGCCACCACGGATTTCGCCGCAGTCAGCGCCATCAACGCCGCCCAACGCCTGGGGCTGGCCGTGGGCACCGATGTAGACATCATCGGCGTCGGCAACACGGTAGAAGGTGAACGGATGTCGCCGTCGCTGAGCACTGTTGGCCCAGTGGACTTTTTCGACAAGCTGGCCCGGCTGCTCCTGCGACGTGCCACCGGCCAGACCGGAGACTCTGCCGGAGGTGCCGCAAAGGAGCCGGGTGTCCTGGACTTCCCCTGGCACTTGTTCGTGCGCGAATCGGCGCCGCATCGCAGCGCCGCAACCAGACTTTACTAATGAATCAGCAGAAGGAAATTTCACACCATGGAAAAGGATTTGAAGGTCGGCATCGTAGGTTTTGGCCTGCGGTCGGGGCTTTGGAAGCATGCCCACAAGCCGGGCGAAGGCTCTGAAGTCACCATCGTTTGCGACCTCAGCGAACGCGGCCGCGCAGACGCTGCTGAACGCATCCCCACCGCGCAGATCACGGATGATCTTGAGGAGCTGCTGGCCAGCGGCCTGGACGCCGTACTGGTCCTGACCCCCGATAACCAGCACGCCGCCGTCGCCGTCCGTACGCTCAAGGCGGGCATCCCCACCTTCTGCGAGAAGCCGCTGGACATTACCGTGGAGGCCGCGGACCTGATCCTGAAGACTGCTTACCAAACCGGTACCCGGCTCTACGTCGGCCACAACATGCGCCACATGCCGGTGGTGGTCCAGATGCGCCAGCTCATCGAGGACGGCAGGATCGGTGACGTTAAGGCGGTGTGGTGCCGGCACTTCGTGGGCCACGGCGGTGACTACTACTTCAAGGACTGGCACGCGCAGCGGGCCAACGTCACGTCGCTGTTGCTCCAAAAGGGTGCCCACGACATTGACGTGATCCACTGGCTGGCCGGCGGGTACACCAAGCGGGTTGCCGCCGTCGGCGATCTTGCAGTCTACGGCGACGTGCCGAATCGAAGCGACAACGCCGGAAAGCGCATGGGCGACTGGTTCTCCATGGACAACTGGCCGCCCACGGAGCAGAAGGACCTGGCGGAGGTGATCGACGTCGAGGACATTTCCATGATGAACATGGTGCTGGACAACGGCGTCCTGGCCTCCTACCAGCAGTGCCACTTCACGCCCGACTACTGGCGGAACTACACGGTGATCGGCACTAAGGGCCGGATCGAGAACCTGGGCGATGGGCCGGGGGAGACCATCAACGTGTGGACCAGCCGGTCGTACGGCTATGCCGCGCCGGATGAAGTCATCACCATTCAGGACGGCGAAGGCGGCCACGGCGGTGCCGATCCGCGCCTCATCGATGAATTCCTGCGGTTTGCCTCCGATGGCGGCCAAACACAGACCAGCCCGATCGCCGCGCGGCAAGCCGTGGTGGCGGGCATCCTGGCAGCCGAGTCCCTGCGTGGCGATGGCTCCGCACAGGAAGTGCCGGAACTCCCGGCCGAGCTGGTGGAATATTTCGACGCCGGCCAGCCCGCCCTGGTCCGCGACTGAGCTAGCGGGGACTGGACAGTTCGATGAGCTCGGTCATGACGGTTTGAAGTGACTCGCAAACCGTCATGACCGATTTTCTTTTGAGAGCCTCAGGCCGGGCGAGGATGTCGATTTTGCGGACGGAATTCACTCCGGCCAGCGGGCGCAGCACCACGCCTGCGTCCAGCACGCGTCGGGCCGTAAACCTGGGCAGCAACCCAATTGCACCACCGGCCGAGACCAGCGCCGCAACGGTGGAATAGTCATTGATGCGGTGCAGCACCTCCGCGGGGCGCCCGCTCACGGCCACGACGGCGGCCAAGACATCCGCGGGGGAGTAGCCATCGCGGCTGGTCACCCAGGTTTCATCGACGACGTCGGAGGGCTCCAACTCGGTCCGGCCCGCCAAAGGGTGATGCGCGGGGAGCGCGATGTCCAACGGCTCGTCGGCCAATGGAATCACCGCGACCTTGTCTTCGGGCCAGGGCGGGCTGTTGTCCATCCGGTGCGCCAGGACAAGGTCATACCGCGCGGCCAACCCCGGGAAATCCTCCTGGGCCACGTCTTCGTCGGACAGCCGCAGTCGTGGTGACATCCCGCCGTCGGACGCTTTTTCTGCTGCCAGCAGTGCGGCCAAGGGCGCGAACAATGCTTGCCCGGCACTGTGGAAGGCGCTCACGCTGACAGGCGCGTCCGGAGCGTCGTGGTAGGCGCCGATCGCGGCCCGCGCATCTGCCATGGCGTTGACGACGGCAGCACCCGCTTCCGCGAGGACGCGGCCGGCGTCGGTCAGTACCAAAGCCCTGCCCTCCTTGCGGGTTAGGGGCACATCCACCGACCTCTGCAGGAGCGCGAGCTGTTGGGACACGGCGGACGGGGTGACCATGAGGGTCTCCGCCACGGCCTTCACGCTGCCGAGGTCCCCAAGTTCGCGAAGCATCTGCAGCTGATGAATTTCCATTAGCAAATCCTAAATCGTTGATTGAGAAGAATCTAGTTGTGCTAAATCGTTGGCGGAGCTTCAATGGACTCAGCAGCAGCGAAGCAGCCCTAAGCCAGTGAGGAATCCCATGAAGGCTCTCTACAAATCCGGACCCCACGCAGGGTTTGAACTCGTCGACCGTCCCGAGCCCGAAGCCGGCCCCGGCGACGTCAAGATCCGGGTCATGACCACCGGCATCTGCGGCACCGACCTCCACATCCAAAGCTGGGACGCCTGGGCGCAGGGGATCATCGAGGCACCCCTCATCGCGGGCCACGAGTTCTACGGTGAAGTGGTGGAAATCGGCGAGGACGTCCGCGACGTCAAGGTAGGGGACCGGGTCTCCGGTGAAGGCCACGTGGTCTGCGGAATTTGCCGCAACTGCCGTGCCGGACGCCGCCAGATGTGTATCCACACCGTCTCCGTCGGCGTGCAGCGCGATGGCGCGTTTGCAGAGTACGTTGTGATCCCGGAAACCAACGTGTGGGTCCACCACGACGAATCCGTTACCCCGGAACTCGGCGCCATCTTCGACCCCTTCGGCAACGCCGTGCACACCGCATTGAGCTTCCCGCTGGTCGGCGAAGATGTGCTCATTACCGGTGCCGGACCCATCGGACTGATGGCCATCGCCGTCGCCCGCCACGCCGGCGCCCGCAAGATTGCCATCACCGACGTTTCCGCGCCCCGCCTGGAACTCGCCCGGCAGATGGGCGTGGACCTCGCGGTTGACGTGTCCAAGATGCGTGTCCGCGACGCGCAGCAGGAACTGGGCATGCGTGAAGGGTTCGACATTGGACTGGAAATGTCCGGACACCCCACGGCACTGCCTGAGATGATCGACAACATGAACCACGGCGGACGCATCGCCATGCTGGGCCTGCCCAGCCAGTCCATCGACATCGACTGGGGCAAGGTTGTCACCCACATGCTCACCCTGAAGGGCATCTATGGCCGTGAAATGTTCGAGACCTGGTACGCCATGAGTGCCATGCTCTCCTCCAACCCGGTGCTCCACCGCAGTATCTCCGCAGTGGTCACCGACAAGCTCTCCGCATCCGACTGGGAAAAGGGCTTCGACATCGCCCGCAACGGTACCGGCGGAAAAGTGGTCCTCGACTGGACCGAACTCTAACCGGACCGAATTCCCCTCACCCTTAGGAACACCCATGTACTCAGCCATCAAAGACCAACTGCAGGGCGAACTCGACGAGATCCGCAGCGCCGGACTCTTCAAGACCGAACGCCACATCGACTCCCCGCAGGCCAGCCACATCGCTGCCGGCCAACTCGGCCAGCCCGCCAACAAGGTCCTGAACTTCTGCGCGAACAACTACCTGGGCCTGGCCGACCACCCGGACATCATCGCCGCGGCCAAGTCCGCCATGGACGAGCGCGGCTTCGGCATGGCTTCCGTACGTTTCATTTGCGGTACCCAGGACCTCCACCTGGAACTGGAGGCCCGCGTTTCGGCGTTCCTGGGCACCGAGGACACCATCCTGTTCTCCAGCTGCTTCGACGCCAACGGGGGTGTTTTTGAGTCGCTGTTCGGTCCGGAAGACGCCATCATCTCCGACTCCCTGAACCATGCCTCCATCATTGACGGCATCCGCCTGAGCAAGGCCAAGCGCTTCCGCTACGCCAACCAGGACATGGCTGACCTGGAAGCGAAGCTCGTTGAGGCCTCCGGTTCACGACGCAAGATCATCGTCACCGACGGCGTCTTCTCCATGGACGGCTACCTGGCACCCCTCGAAGCCATTTGCGACCTCGCCGAAAAGCACGACGCCCTGGTCATGGTGGACGACTCGCACGCCGTTGGCTTCATGGGACCCACCGGTGCCGGCACCCCCGAGCACGCCGGCGTTTCAGAAAGGGTGGACATTTACACGGGTACCTTCGGCAAAGCCCTCGGCGGCGCCTCCGGCGGCTACGTTTCCGGCCGCGGCGAGATCGTTGCCATGCTCCGCCAGAAGGCACGCCCGTACCTGTTCTCCAACTCCCTTGCCCCGGCCATTGTTGCCGCGACCATCAAGGCGATCGAACTGGTCCAGGAATCCGGCGAACTGCGCACCCGCCTCTTCGAGAACGCTGCCCTGTTCCGCCGCCGCATGAGCGAGGAAGGCTTCGAACTGCTCGACGGCGAACACGCCATCATCCCGGTCATGTTCGGCGACGCCGTCATGGCGGCACGGGTGGCGGACCAGATGCTCCAGCACGGCGTTTTCGTCACCGCTTTCAGCTTCCCCGTCGTGCCCAGGGGCGCCGCCCGGATCCGCGTTCAGCTTTCGGCTGCCCACAGCGCGGACGACGTCGAAGCGTGCGTCCAGGCGTTCGTCAAGAGTCGCGCCGCGGTCGCCTAAGCCCGACGCTCTCTCACGTCCCGCCCGTTTGGGCCCAACGCTCTCTCACGTCCAGCCTGTTTGGGCCCGACGCTCTCTCACGTCCTTCAGGAAAGTGCGTGAGGGTTTGGGTTTTGTGGGTGGGATGTGAGAGAGGATCTGTTCTGACAGGATGGAGCCATGGCTTCGAATTATGACGTGGTAATCGTTGGCGGCGGCATCGGGGGGCTTTCCCTGGCCGCGGCACTGGCAGGCAAATGCACGGTTGCATTGGTTGAGGCCGAACAGTCCTTGGCTTTTCACACGTCTTCGCGTTCCGCAAGGCAACTCATCCCCAGCTATGGTCCGGCCGTGGTGCAGGACCTGACCGTCCGAACACTGGAGATGCTGGGGGAGAGGGACGCGCAGTCAGCGGAACCGATCCTCACGCCCCGGGGCTTCATGCTGGTGGGGGATGAGGAGACCGTACGGGCTGAAGCCAGCGGCAACATGCACCCTATTTCCCACGATCAGGCCATGCAGCTGTGCCCGGCCCTTAACCCTGATTCCTTCACGGCCGCGGGCCTGGATAACGGGTCGTTCGGCTGCAACGCCCCGCTCCTTCTTGAGGAACACCGCCGTACGGCCGAAGCTGCCGGAGTGGACATCATCACCGGGGCCAGGGTGCATTCGGCACAGCGGCTGGGCAGTGGCTGGCAGGTGGGGGCAGGAACCGAGGGGTTCCAGTCCGGCGTCGTGGTTAATGCGGCCGGTGCGTGGGCGGACGAGCTGGCCGTCATCAGCGGTGTGGAGAAGCTGGGGCTTCAGCCGTACCGCCGGACGGCGGCGATCGTCAACGTCGACCATCCGCTGACGCCGGAAACGCCCATGGTTTGCGCCGCGGACGATTCCTTCTATTTCCGGGCCGAGGGCCGGCAGGTCCTGATTTCGCCGTCGGAAACGGTGCCGAGCGGTGCCGAAGATGCCAAGCCGTACCCTGGTGACGTGGAGGCTTTGATCACCAGGCTCAACGCCGTGACGTCGTTGGGAATCCGGTCCGTGGACCGCGCCTGGACGGGGCTGAGGACCGAAGCCGCGGACGGAATCCCGGTGGTGGGATTCGACGCCGAAGCGCCTGGCTTCTTCTGGCTCGCCGGACAGGGCGGCTACGGTTTCCAGACATCGTCCGCCATAGCGCAGCTGGCGGCAGCACTCATCCTGGGGGACGTTGAAGCCGACAGTCCGGAATCCCGGACAGCGGAGCAACTTGCGGCAGTACGCTGGTCCATCCGGCGCTGAACAATAGGGTCATGAGCGGAAACAGGAACAGCGGCAGCACACTCATCACCAACATCGGCGAGCTGATGACCCAGGACCTGGAGCGCCGGGTCCTCAAGGATGCGGCAATCGTCATCGAAGGTGAGCGCATCGCATGGCTGGGGTCCAGCACGGATGCCCCGTCGGCTGACGAGCTGATCGACGCCGAGGGCCGCGCCGTCCTGCCCGGCTGGGTGGATTCGCACTCGCACCTGGTCTTCGCAGGTGACCGCACTGCCGAGTTCGAGGCCCGCATGGCCGGCGAAAGCTACAGCGCGGGCGGAATTGCCGTCACCACCGGCGCCACACGATCAGCCAGCGACGACGAACTGACCCGCCTTGTGCGGGACCGCGTGGCCGAGGCAGTCTCCCAAGGCACCACCTACCTGGAAAGCAAGACCGGTTACGGGCTGGACGTGGAAAACGAGGCCCGCAGCGCCCGAATCGCGGCTGCGGAAGTCGATGAAGTCACCTATCTCGGCGCGCACCTGGTCCCGAAAGGGTCCGACCCGGAGGAGTACACGGACCTGGTCTGTGGTCCCATGCTCGACGCCGTCCTGCCGTACGTCCGGTGGGCCGACGTTTTCTGCGAGCGGGGTGCCTTCACGGAGGACCAGTCCCGCCGCGTCCTGACTAGCGCCCGCGATGCCGGCCTGGGCCTCCGGGTGCACGGCAACCAGCTGGGCGAGGGCCCCGGCGTTGCCCTGGCTGTCGAGTTCGCGGCTGCGAGCGTCGACCACGTCAACTACCTTTCGGACAAGGACGTGAAAGCGCTCGCGGAAACATGGGCCGGCTGGGATCCGGCGACGGGACAGGGGACGAAGGGGACGGTGGCAACCTGCCTCCCCGCCTGCGACCTGTCCACCCGCCAACCACTGGCACCCGGCCGCGGGCTGATCGATGCCGGCGTGCAGATCGCGCTGGCGGCCAACTGCAATCCCGGCACCTCCTACACCAGTTCCATGGCGTTCTGCGTCACCACGGCCGTGCTCCAGATGCACCTGAGCGTCCATGAAGCCGTCCGCGCGGCAACGTATGGCGGCGCCTTGGCGCTGGGCACGGAGTCAGGGAACGACGCCGACGGCGAACGGGCGGTGGGTTCGCTCGCCGTCGGCCATCGCGCTGACCTGCACATGCTCAAGGCGCCGTCGGCCACGCACTTGGCGTATCGTCCCGGCATCCCGCTGACACACTCGGTGTGGCGGGCGGGCATACGCGCCGTCTGATTCTTAAAAGAAGCGCGGGGTCACTTACGGCCCCTTCCGAAGGTCCGGATGGGCTATAAGTGACCCCGCGTTGGGCCTATGCGCAGCTGAACTTGGCGTCGGCCCAGTCGCCCCAGTCATCGCCTGCGTCGTCGCCGTTCTTGTCGGCGATCAACTCGATAGTGCGAACACCTGTGATGTCCACGTTCAGGGGCAGTGCTGTCGAGTCGGCGCTGAGGACGGGGGTGCGCAGAAGCTCCCGCCCGTCGCCCTTCACGATGAACACCACTGAGCCGTGCAGGCCCTTGTTCAGCTTGGTGTCGTCGACTCCCACCACGGCGGTGAAAGCGTTGCACTTGGCTTCCGTGGCGATGCTGATCTTCGAATCGGCATGGACGCCGATTCCCTTGGAGTACACGACGCCGTCGAGCCGCAGCGCTGGCCCGTCGCCAGCGTTCTGCTCACCATTCGCCCGGTTCCGTTCCGCAGGTCCCCAACCGTTGGTGCTGCCGGTCCATGGCAGGTCGGAGGCGAACACGGTGCCCGACAACACGGGTGCCGGGGGCTCCTGTGCGGTGGAGGAACACGTGAACTTTGCATCTGCCCAGTCCGCGTGGTCGTTGCCGTTGGAATCACCGGCGTCGTTGGCCACCAGTTCCACGTACTGGGCGCCGGTGACGTCCACGGTGAGCGGCAGGGGAGCACTTGTGGCTCCCAGCACCGGGGTAGTGACCTTGGTGGTGCCGTCAGCCACCACGGAGAACTTCACGCTGCCCCGCGTCGCTTGCGCATCATCGATGCCCACGATCGCGGTGAAGGCAGTGCAGTAGCCGCCAAGGTAGTACCGGACGTTACCGTTGGCGTGGGCACCGAGGCCCTTGGCATAAACGGTGCCGTTCAGGGTGAGCGGCGTCCCGTCGCCGGCCCCGGTCCCGCCGTTGGACTGGTCCTTCTCCACGGGTCCCCAACCGTTGGTGGCGCTGACCCAAGGATGGTCGCTGGCGTACACCGTGGCCTGGGGAGGTTTAGGTAAAGTCCGCACCGTGGTGGTGGTGCTGAGGGCACGGGTCCCTGCTGGCTCTGTGGTGGTTGAATACTTGGCGCTCGCGGTGATGGGGTAGTCGCCGTCCGCCGAAGCCGGTGCGGTGATCTTCCACGTGGTGGTCAACGTACCTCCGGCGGGCAGGGTTGCAGCCGTGGCGGGAGTGGCCGGGGTTGCCGTCCACCCGTCGGGCAGCGCAAGGGAGATATCCAGCCCGTTGATGGGGGCCGGTTCATCCGAGGTGAAGGTGGTGACGAAGTCCTGGGCCTTGCCCTGCTGGATCACGTCGCCTTGAAGGGCCGCTGAGAGTTGCGCGCAGGCCGGGACCGATTCGGAGGCTCCGAGGTCTTCCACCAGGAGGTTGTCCAGGCTGAAGTCCGAACCGTTGGAGCTGCCCGTTCGCTGCAAACCGACGAAGTAGTCCCCGCAGAAGCCGGTGTCCAGGGTCTGCTCGAACCGGGTGGTGGACGTGGCGGCGCCGATCGCCTGGCTGCCCGTCACTGCCGGGCCGGCTTGCGAGTCGTAGCCCGAAACCCAGGCGTACTGCCCGGCCTTGGAGTTCTGGTAATCGAACGACACCTTGTACTTGTGGCCGGCCTGGAACGGCATGGTTGCCTCGGTGGTGCGGTACACCAGGCCCGGTCCACCGTCCGGGCCAAGGTTTTCGTCATGGGCGATCAGTGACCAGTTTCCGCCCAGTACTTCGTCGATCACGTTGGTGTTCCAGCCCTTTTGGGTGAAGGGTTCGTGGCGCTCGGTGATGTGGGTTCGCGGGTCCGTGGAGCCGCCGGCGTCGCCCTTCACGAACGGTCCCCAGCCTTGGTCTACGTTTTCGAAGTCCTCGCTGAGCACGCCTGTTGTGGTCACCCGGGTGGTCTTCACCGCCCGGAAGTCGTCGACGCGGACTGTTGCATCGCCGTCGGCCGCCATGATGCTGACGGTGGCTTTGGTGTTGTTGTGGGGAACGTCCACCAGCACGCGGATGCGCTGGAACGAGGTCCCGTGTTTCTCGTCGCCGGCCACGAAGTTCTCGGCGTTGGAGGAATCGATGGTGGTCTTTTCCGTTGTCCCTCCAACAGTGACTGAGAGCGTCGTGGGGCGGGTTTTGCCGGGTTCAATTTCCACCCAGGCGCTCACGGACTGGGTTCCGGCGTCCAGCTTCACTTCCTGGCTGATCGACGACGGCGTTGCCCCCAATGCGGCGAAGCGGCGGCCCTTGTCGTCGCGGACCTGCGTGACGGTGCCGGTGGGATTCCACGGGGAGAGGTCTGCGCCGTTGAAACCGGGGTCGTTGAAGGATGTGCCTTCACCAAAGTCCGCCTTCTTGGGAAGTGCGTTGTCCTTGGCGGTGAGGACGTAGGGCTGCTTGGCATCGGCCGTGACGCTGACCTGGCCGTTGACCACCGGGACATCGGCAACCTTGACGCGGCCGTTGTCGGTCAGTTTGAACAGCTCAAGCGTGCGGGACTTGGCGAACTCCTTGGTCAGGGTCCACGTGCTGGCTCCGCCTGCGGGGTTGTAGTGGTAAAGCTTGTCTGCCTTGCCGTCCTCCTTGGAAGCCCACGGCAGAAGGTACGTTCCACCCTGGAGGACCGATGCGCCGCCAACGGTGATGGTGCGCTCGGCAGCGGTGTTTCCAGTCACGGCCACGCCATCGGCAAGATCGATGCGGTCGGGCGTCCACTTGGTGATCTGGTGATGCTGCAGGAATTTGGCCGGCAGGTTGGCCGTCCACACGTTCTCGCTGAACGCATTGAAGTCGTTCTGCCCGGTCCACCCTTCGAACTCCACAATGTGGCTCACACCGAGCTTGGGGTCCGGGTTCCACACGTCTGATTGGGTGTTGTTGATGAAGCGCAGGATTTGGGAATTGATGCCCTTGTTGGTGGAGCCGCCGTATTTCTCGTCGTTGGCCCAGTGCGACCACGTGTTGTTCCTGGACAGGTGGTCCGCCCATTCGGAGCCCACCCGGAAGCCATTCTTGACGAGTTCCTGCTGCAGCCGTTCGGCGAGCCAACCGAACTCGTAGTAGACGTCCACGTAGACGAAGTCCAGGTTTTTGTCGGTGGCGTCGCGCAGTTCTTTGATGCGTTGGGCGAGCTTGCCGGAGTTGATGTCCTGGCGCTGGTTGATGTAGTAGGACTGGTCCAGCCAGTTCCAGCCGAGGCCCTTGTCCGCCCTCAGGAGGTCTTCGCTGAAGGATTTAGCTTCGGGGTAGATTTCCGTGGCATTGATGTGGACACCGAAGCTGGCGTTCCAGTCCTTGCCTTCCTTGACCAGCTTGTTGAGGTCCTCAAGCCCACCGGCCCGGGTGTTGAAGTTGTTGCCGTAGTCCGTGTTGGCCGAGTCGTGGCCCTCGCTGGTGTAGCCCTTGAGCATCGCCACCTGCCCCAGGCCGTCTGTTGCCAGGGAGATGCGTTTGACGTCGTCAAGGGTGCGGAGGAACGGGTGGGTTGCCTGGGAGGCGAAGTTGAAGGGGATGTGGGTGATCACGTTGTCCGGGGTCTGTTCGCCTTTGTTGGGACTGACTTGGATGGATCTCATGGCGATGGCCGCGTCCTGCCAGTCCACGCCACCGTCCGCGTTGGCGTCGGCTGTGATCGCCACCCGGGTCCACGGCAGTTCCTCGGTACTGTCGGAGCCTTCGGCCCGGTAGAGCCATTGGCCACTCGCCAAGCCCATGGAAACCCCGCCGGCGCCGTCGCTCACTGCCTGGCGCCAAAAGCGTCCGCGGTCTTTGGCGCCCGGCCCGGACGATGTGTCGTAGAGGGCGTTGGATTCAACGGCGGCGCCCAAGGATGCGGTGTTGGCCAGCGCATATGCGGAGCTCTTGGCTGCAGTATCAAGAGGGGTCGAGGCGGTGATGGGTGTGAACTCATCGCCGGTGACGCTCCGGTCCACGGAGAGGTTTGCCGTGGACACCTGGGCGCCTGGCTGCGTGGAGCTGACGGCCACCAGGTTCAGCCGGGGGAGTTGCAGTGTTTTTACTTGGTGCTCCGCCGTGTCCTTGATCTCCGTGACGTTGAACGAGACCACGTTCTTCTTCACGGACAGCCGGGCTTTGATCACGGTATTGCCGAACCCGGGCACGGTGAGGACGTAGTCCCTTGCATCTTTGCCCGAGACAGTCGATGTGCCGCTGACGCTGTACTCCGTGCCGTTGATGGTGATGGTGGCAAGCCGTGCGGTGGTTCCGTCCAGGCGGGCCTTGGTGGCTGTGTCGGTGTAGCCAAGGACTTGCGGAAAGGTGGTGGCCACGTCCACCCGGAGTTGTCCGGAGGTGATGGTGGCGGTGTCGGACGCGCTGATGGTTTCGGAGGGTTGGGTGGCGGCGGAGGCCGCTGCGGGTGGGAGGGCCATGAGGCCCAGCGATGATGAGGCGACGACGCACGCCAAGCTGAGCGAGGCGAGCCGTCCGGGGGATGACAAGCGGGGCATGATGCTCCTTCTTGATTTTTCCAAGCTATTAACAGTCATGTTCTTGCGGACTCAACCAAGACTGCTGCATCGGACAGAAGTTGACAAGAGTTAACAAGCAGTTAACTAAAATGCACACGAAGACACATGATTCCCCATGACCGGCACGGGTCGCACCAATGCGCGGTTCATGAGCAGTCTTCTCCCACGGATGATCCTTGTGAGATCGAAAATGATCGTTTAGTGTTTCTATAGATCAGAAAACGTCATTAACTTGAGTGGGAACGGGAACACGATGAGCGAGAACACACTGGGCGCCTTCATGGAGGAAGAGCTGGTTTCCCAGCCCGACGTTTGGCAGCGGGCCGTTGAACAGGCGGGATCGGAGCAACAGCTCCCCGCCGACGGCCAGCGCATCGCCGTCATCGGCTGTGGAACATCCTGGTTCATGGCCCAGAGCTACGCGGCTGCCCGCGAATCTGCCGGCAAGGGCGTGACCGATGCGTTCGCTGCCTCCGAGGCTTTCCTGAACCACAACAGCGCCGATCGCCAGTACGACGCCGTTGTGGCCATTACGCGCTCCGGCACCACCACTGAGGTACTTGAGATCCTGGCCGATTTGAAGGGGATCGTCCCCACCGTTGCGATCATTGGTGACACAACGTCTCCGATCATTGACCTGGCGGACACTGTGATTGGCCTGCAATACGCCGATGAGCGATCCGTGGTCCAGACCCGGTTCGCCACCACGGCTTTGGTCTACCTGCTCAGCAGCCTCGGGATCGACGTGCAGCGGGCCATCGAGGACGCCCGTGACGCCGTCAGCGCTCCTGTCTCCCAGGAACTGTTGGACGCGGAGCAGTTCACCTTCCTTGGCACTGGCTGGACAGTCGGCCTGGCCCACGAGGCCGGCTTGAAAATGCGCGAGGCAGTCCAAGGCTGGACCGAGTCGTACCCCGCCATGGAGTATCGCCACGGCCCCATCTCCATCGCTGCCCCCGGTCGTGTCACCTGGTTGTTCGGTGCCCAGCCCGAGGGCCTCGACAATGACATGGCAGTAACCGGTGCCCTGTACGTCCACACAGACAAGCACCCCCTGGCCGAATTGGCCCGGGTACATAAGGTCACCCTGGAACGCGCACGCGTCCGCGGACTCAATCCTGATCTGCCCCGCAACCTGACACGCTCCGTCATTCTCGACGCATCAGCCTAGGCAACCGGCATGGTTCTCGGAGCCGCGGAATCACCTGTCCTGTCCTTCGACGTTGGCGGGACCGACATCAAAGCTGGTTTGGTGGATGCGCGGGGTGAAGTCCTTGGCATGCGCCGGGTCCCTACGCCACTGGACTCCTCCCGGCCGGGCGAGGCGGTGCTGGACCGGCTCGCTGAGCTTGCTGCCGAGTTGGCTGCCGAGTTCCCGGGATCACCCGCCCGGGCAGCCGGAATCATTGTTCCAGGCATTGTCGACTCGGCGGCCGGTGTTGGTGTCTACTCCGCCAACCTTGGCTGGCGCGACTTCCCCTTCACTGCCGAAGCCGAGAAGCGGCTGGGCATCCCCGTCGCTTTCGATCACGATGTTCGATCCGCCGCTGCCGTGGAACACAGCCTGGGTGGGTCCAGGGAGTTCAACGACGTTGTGGTGATGGTGGTGGGAACCGGCATCGCCGCCGCTGTCTTCTCTGGCGGCAAGCCGGTGACAGCGGGCGGGTTCGCAGGGGAGCTGGGCCACGCCCAGGTCCCGGACCCTGATGCTTCCCCCGGGACCGCGGGTTCTACGATCCTCGAAGCCGTCGGCTCGGCCGGAGCCATCGCCAAGCGCTACCACCGCGCCTCGGGAACCAGGGTGAACGGAGCACGCGGTGTGCTGCTCCGCGCAAACGACGGCGACCAGCTGGCGGCCCGTATCTGGGCCGACGCCGTGGACGCCCTTGCCTTCACCATCTGCCAATGCGTCAACATCATCGGAACCGAGGCCGTCGTGATCGGCGGTGGGCTCGCCGAAGCGGGCGAGGAGCTGCTGGAGCCCCTCCGCGCCCGTGTGGACCACATCCTCGATTTCCAGCGACGTCCACAACTGATCCGAGCCCAATTGGGACAGGACGCCGGCCTGTTGGGTGCGGCCCTGAACGCCAGGGCTCTCTTGGGAGGCAAACAGTGAACCGCGCCACCGTGAACCGCATCATAACCGTCACGCCCAACCCGGCCATCGACATGACCTACACCGTGCAGGGCATCACCGAGGGGGCCAGCCATCGCGTCCCGACCCCCTTGAGCAGGGCAGGAGGCAAAGGCATCAACGTGGCCCGCGTGACCCACCAGCTCGGATATCCGGTCCTCGCGATCGCCCCGACCGGTGGCGCGGCGGGGCAAACCCTCGCCGCTGAACTCTGGACCAGCGGGGTTCCGCACACCCTTGTGGGAGTTGCCGCCGAGACGCGGCGAAGCATCGCACTGGTGGACACCGTCGCCGGGGAAACCTCGATCTTCAATGAGGAGGGCCAAGCGCTGCTGCCCGACGATTGGCGCTCGCTCCGGATTGCGGTGGTGGAAGCCGTGAGTGGCAACCGAAACCTTCCCGCCTCGGTGCTGGTCGGCTCGGGCAGCCTGCCGCCGGGCGCGCCTGCTGATTTCTACCCGGAGTTGGTGCGGTTGGCCCACGACGCCGGTATACCGGCCATCATCGACACCTCCGGTCCCGGGATCATCGCTGCCGCCAAAGCCGGTGCCGACATCCTGAAACCGAATCACCACGAACTTGCCGAGGCGACCGGCGAGTCCAGCCTTGAAGCGGCTGCCTTGTCGCTGATTGCCATGGGTGCCCGCACGGTGCTGGTCAGCGCCGGCGCGGACGGCATGCTCGCCTTCGACCATGCGGCCCCGGGCGGCTACTGGAGCGCCCGCTTGCCTGAGGCGCTCAGCGGCAACCCCACAGGGGCGGGCGACGCCGGTGTGGCGGCGGCCGCCGTCGCACTCGCCGAAGGCGTCGCTGAACCACGCGAAATCCTTCGCCGGGCCACAGCCTGGTCCGCCGCGGCGGTTCTCATGCCCGCAGCGGGCGAAATCTCGCCGCGCTACCAGGAACTTCAAGACCAACTGATCGTGACATGGAAGGAGACCCAGTGACCCTGGTCAACACACGGGAGCTGATGGACTCAGCCGCAGCCAGCGGCACGGGCCAAGGCGCATTCAACATCATCCACATCGAGACAGCCGAGGGCCTGGTCGCCGGCGCGGAGGCGGCGGGGGTCCCGCTCATCCTGCAGATTTCCGAAAACTGCGCGAAGTATCACGGCGGCCTGGAACCCATCGCGACAGCGGCCCTTGCAATCGCCCGTTCTGCTGCCGTTCCCGTCGCCCTCCACCTGGACCATGCCGAGTCCGAGGACCTCGCGCTCGCCGCGGTCGATCTTGGCTTCGGTTCGGTGATGTACGACGGCGCGCACCTTCCGTATGAGTGGAATGTCGAAGTTACCCAGCGCGTTGCCACATACGCCCACGCAAAGGGCGTCTACGTTGAGGCCGAGCTCGGGAAAGTCGGGGGCAAGGACGGAGCCCACGCGCCAGGCGTCCGGACCGACCCTGCAGAAGCCCATGCATTCGTTGAAGCTACTGGTGTGGATGCCCTGGCCGTGGCTGTCGGCTCGTCCCATGCCATGACCGAACGCAGCGCCGCCTTGGACCTGCACCTGATCTCCCGGTTGAAGTCAGCGGTAGGCAAGCCATTGGTCCTCCATGGCTCCTCCGGCGTCACAGACGAGGTGCTCGTAGCTGCTATCGCCGCGGGTATGACTAAAATCAACGTATCCACACATTTGAACGGGTTCTTTACCCGCGCCGTCCGTGAGTACCTCGATGCCAACCCTGCAGTGGTGGATTCCCGGAAGTACATCAAGGCCGGCCGGGATGCCCTGGTGCTGGAGTCCGCACGTATGCTGACGCTGTTCGCCAAAGCGAAATAGCAAGGAACCCGCGAAAGGCTCGTCATGACCCGCACCGATCGGCTGACCGCCATCCTCGATCTCCTGGCCGAGTCCGGCCATGTGGAAGTCGAGGACATCGTGACGCGTTTGGGCGTGTCGCCTGCAACGGCCCGGCGGGATCTCGACAGCCTCGCCAAGCAGCGGCTGCTCAGCCGAACCAGGGGAGGCGCCACCACCGGGTCCGTTGCCTACGACCTCCCCGGGCGGTACAACCGGGACGATCATGCCGAAGCCAAGCAGGAAATCGCGTTGGCCGCGTCGTCGTTGATCCGCCCCGGAGCCGTGATCGGCCTCAGCGGTGGAACCACCAACACGGCCCTGGCCCAGCTTCTCTCCACCCGCGAGGACCTGAACGCGCCGTCAAACAGGCCTACGTTGACCGTCGTGACCAACGCCATCAACATCGCCTCCCAACTGGCAGTCCGGCCCAATATCAAAATCATGGTGACCGGCGGGATCCTGAATCCCCGCTCCTACGAACTCGTGGGCCCCTACACGGATGTCATCATGCAGAAGGTGGCGCTGGACATCGCCTTCATCGGCGTCAATGGCGTGGATCCGGACCTCGGCCCTACCATCACCGATGAAGGCGAAGCCATGGTCAACACAGTGATGGCACGCCGGGCCACGGAGTCCTACGTCGTGGCCGACTCCTCCAAAGTGGGCCGGCGCTCTTTCGCGGCCATGTCCGGCTACGACTTCCGGCACCTCATCACCGACTCGGGCATCAGCGCCGAGGACAAAGCCGCGTTTGAGGCCAAGGGCACCGAGGTCATCGTTGCCCCTGCCGGCTAGGGTCTGCTGCTAGAACCGCATCCTTGGCGCGTGCAGCACAGAGTCGTCCACGTCCCTGGGCACCCACTGGGTGAACGGCAGGTCCAAACTGTACTGGTCGCCGTCGTTCTTGATCAGCGTGCGTAACTCGGCGTTCTCCGGGTTGTTCAGCGACTCGAAGTACTCCACCGTCCAGTGGAACCAGCGCATGCAAAACAGGCGCATTGTCAGGCCGTGCGTCACGAGCAGCGTGTTCGGTGCATAGGTGGGCTTTTGCCAGTGGCGGTACAGCGTTTCCATGAACGAGGACACGCGGTCGTACACGTCCGAGCCTGACTCGCCCTCGCGGAAGCGATAGAAGAAATGGCCGTAGAGGTTGCGGAGCTCCTTTTGGTCCTCGATGTCTCCGGCTATCTGGAAGTTGGCCCAGTCCTGTTCCCGCAGCCGGGGCTCCTCGACCACCCGCTCCACCAGCGGGCCAAGGTTCATGGCTTCAAGAGTCTGATACGCCCGCAGGTACGGTGAAACGTAGACGCAGACCTGCTCGCCGTCGAGCCTCCGGCGAAGGTCCTCACCGGCGATCCGTGCCTCCTGCAGACCTTGGTCCGTCAGGGGGATCCGATAGTCCGGCACACGGTTGTAGATGGACGTGTCGGCATTCGCGGCGGACTGGCCGTGCCGAATCATGAAAATTCTCCCAGGGGCACCCATCCCACCAAGCATAGGGCGGCGGTTCCCGGCAAAGTGGCAGGAACTGCAGGCAAGATAGGTACATGTTCCTTGCCTCCCAACGCCGGCTGCGCGCCGAAGTGCTGATTGTGCTTGGTCTTTCCCTGGGGCAGTCGGCCGTCTATTCGGTGGTGCAGCTGCTGGACAAGATGACCCGGGCGCCGTTGGCGGATGCGACCTCGACCTTGAACAGGTCCCAAAGCACCCGCGAATACTTCGACCTCACGTACCAGTTGCTGGACATCGTGTTTGCCTTGGTGCCTGTGGCTCTGGTGTTCTACTTCCTGTCCACGCATGTCCAGGCAAACCGGAATGGCGACAACGGATCAGCGTTCGCCCGGCTGGGGTTCAATTTTGCCCGGCCCGGCAAGGACCTGCTCCACGGCCTGGGACTGGCAGCAGCCATCGGCATTCCTTCGTTGGGCCTTTACGCGGCAGGAAGGGCACTGGGCATCACCACGGCGATTGTGCCAAGTGGCCTGGACGCGTACTGGTGGACGGTGCCTGTGCTGATCCTGTCCGCGATCCGGCACGGGATCGTGGAGGAAGTGATCGTGGTCGGTTACCTGATGGACCGCTTCGGCAAGTTCGGGTGGAGCACGCCGGTGGCCATCGCGGTCAGCGCAGTCCTGCGGGGGAGTTACCACCTTTACCAGGGCTTTGGGCCCTTCATTGGCAACGTCGTGATGGGCTTGGTCTTCGCCTGGATCTACACGAAGACCAAGCGGGTGATGCCCTTGGTCATCGCCCATGCGTTGCTGGACATCGTGGCGTTCGTTGGGTTCAGCCTCTTCGGGAAGGCAGTGGGGCTGGGGTAGGCGGCCGTTAAAAATATCCGGCCGCCATCGGTGGGTGACGTCATTGGCACCCGCTGATGGCGGCCGAAGCTTTTTGTGGAACGGTCAGATGGTAACGGCCCCGGAGGCTGTTTCGAAGGTCACAGCCATGATGCCCGGAGTGCCCCGCGGTGCGATCCACTGGACGGCTACGTCCTCCAGCGGCTTTTCAACGGGTTCGCCCAACCACTCGGTCACACGTTCCGCCGAGCCCGCAATGGTGAGGCTGGACATCTTCACGTCACTTTCGTAGACCTTTGAAGGATGCAGGGTGGGGTCGCCCTCCCACTTGAGGAGGTAGGGGACCTGGGGATCGGCAATCAGGCCAAGGATGCCGATCTGCTGCCACACCAGCTCGCGGCCGTCAGGGAACTTGCGGTTACCGGGTACGGCGGCGCGGCCGAGGCGCTCCTCGAAGGGGGCGAGGTCGTCAACGGCGACGCACCAGCCCATCCAGCCACCACCGGCAGCCGAGCGGGCACGCACTGCCTGGCCAAAGGGGGCCTTGTCGGAAGCCGGGTGGTCCAGGACCTCCACGACTTCCAGGTACTTGTTATCCGCGAGGGGAATGATCATGTTCCGGGTTCCGAAGCGCGGGTGCACTCCGCCCCGGACTGCGTCCACTCCCAATGCCGCGGAAATTCGTTCGGTAGTGGCCAAAAGGCCATCTCGTTCACAGGCGTAAGAGACGTGATCCATGCGCATGGCATCATCTTGGCACTTTGTGATCGGCGTCTCAGCTAAGCCAAGCCTTACCAACATGGGATGTTATTGCACAAGGGTGCAACAGTGTCACAAACGTACGCCGGGGGACCGAATCATTCCACCGGCGTCACAAAGCTGTCCAAGGCCCGCAGGGTGTTCCTAGACTGGCCCCAGTTCACACCACTCCATCAATTCCGTTGAAACCATGTGCCACGAACAGGAGAACTCCATGTCCCAAGGATGGTCTTTCGAAACCCGCCAGATCCATGCAGGTCAAGAGCCCGACGCCGCCACCGGTGCTCGTTCGCTGCCGATCTACCAGACCACGTCCTTCGTGTTCCCCAGCGCCGAAAGCGCAGCCAACCGCTTCGCACTGGCTGAGCTCGCGCCGATCTACACCCGCATCGGAAACCCAACCCAGGATGCCGTTGAACAGCGGATCGCCAGCCTTGAAGGGGGCCTCGGCGCGCTCCTGCTCAGCTCCGGACAAGCGGCGGAGACCTTCGCCATCCTGAACATCGCCGAGGCAGGTGACCACGTTGTGGCCAGCCCCAGCCTCTACGGCGGGACCTACAACCTGCTCGCGCATACCCTGAAGAAGTTCGGTATTTCGGTTACCTTCGTCGCAGACCCGGACAACCTGGACCAGTGGCGTGACGCCGTGCAGCCGAACACCAAACTCTTCTTCGGCGAAGTGGTGTCCAATCCGCGCCAGGACGTCCTGGACATCGAAGGTATCGCAGGGGTCGCGCACCAGGCCGGGGTGCCGCTCATTGTCGACAACACCCTGTCCACTCCCTACCTGATCCGTCCCATCGAATGGGGCGCCGACATCGTGGTGCACTCCGCCACCAAGTACCTCGGCGGACACGGCTCGGCAATTGCCGGCGTGATCGTGGATTCGGGGAACTTCGACTTCGGCAAGGACCCCGAGCGGTTCCCGGGCTTCAACACCCCCGATCCCAGCTACAACGGCCTGGTCTATGCCCGCGACCTCGGCAAGGACGGGGCGCTCGGCGCAAACCTCTCCTACATCCTCAAGGCCCGCGTCCAGTTGCTCCGGGACCTGGGCTCCGCCGTCGCGCCTTTCAATGCCTTCCTGATCGCCCAGGGGCTGGAAACCTTGAGCCTTCGCGTGGAACGCCACGTCGCCAACGCCACCAAAGTGGCGGAATGGCTTGAAGCGCACGACGACGTCGAATCGGTCGCCTACGCGGGTCTGCCGTCCAGCCCGTGGTACCAGCGCGGCAAGAAGTATGGCCCCAACGGCACCGGCGCCATCGTCGCCTTCAACATCAAGGGCGGCGTCGAAGCCGGCAAGCGCTTCGTGGACGGGCTGGAGCTTCACTCACACGTGGCAAACATCGGCGATGTGCGTTCGCTGGTCATCCACCCGGCCTCCACCACGCACAGCCAGTTGACCGCAGAGCAGCAGGAGATCGCCGGCGTGAAACCAGGCCTGGTGCGCCTGTCTGTTGGCATCGAGCACGTGGACGACATCATCGCCGACCTCGAAGCAGGCTTCAGGGCGGCCAAGGGAGCTTAGTGGCCCGCCTGATCCAGTAACGAACACCTTCTGTGCAGCGCCGCCCCGCGCCGTCGAATATTCGAAGGGCGGCGCTCCACAGCGCCCATTTGCGAACGATGTGACCCGAAACCGTCACAGTGTTGTCACATTCTTCGCCAGAGTGGCCCGGTTTTTCCTACACTCTTTCTATAGGTCACGAGTGCCAGCATGTAGCCCCGGCTTGCTGGCCGGCAACCCTCCTCCGCGGTGGGGTGCCCCGGGTGAAGACCTGGCCCGTTCGCGCGCAAGGCGACGGGCAAGCGCGAGGATAGGTGTCAAAGGAATGACCATCACTGCAACAGCCATACCCACAGCCGAAGAAGCGGACGGCACGGTTAAGTACGCCAGCATCGGTTCGCTCGAACTCGAGGCCGGTGGTTTCCTTCCGGACGTTGTCCTGGCCTATGAAACGTGGGGCCGGCTCAATGCGGATGCCTCCAATGCCGTGCTCATCGAGCATGCGCTCACGGGCAGCACGCATGTGGCTCGCGGAGCAACCGACGAGGAAGGATGGTGGGAACAACTCGTCGGACCTGGCGCCACCATCGATACCACCAAGTACTTCGTGGTCTCCATCAACATCGTGGGCGGCTGTTATGGAAGCACGGGCCCGTCCTCCGAAGCGCCGGACGGCCAGCCCTGGGGATCCCGGTTCCCCCTGATCACGCTGCGCGACAGCACGGAGGCTGAAGCGCGACTCGCAGACACCTTGGGAATCAAGGCCTGGCATTCCGTACTGGGCGGATCCATGGGAGGTGCCAGGGCCCTGGAATGGGCCGTGACATTTCCCGAACGGGTTGAACGGTGCGCTGTGATCTCGGTCGGCGCCTACAGCACGGCCGAGCAGATTGCGTTCGCGCAGGCCCAGACCCTTGCCATCCGGCAGGACCCGAACTTCAACAACGGCGACTACTACGGCGGCCCAGCCCCCGAAGAGGGCCTGGCGTTGGCACGCCGGATTGCGCACATCACCTACCGCTCGGCCCTGGAACTGGATTACCGGTTTGGACGTCAGCCGCAGCCCCAGGAAACGCCGCTTGTTGCCGCCGTCCTCGCGGAGCGGGGCCGATACCAGGTGGAGAGCTACCTGGACCACCAAGGGAACAAGCTTGTCCGCCGCTTTGACGCGAACAGCTACGTTGCCATCACCGAAGCCCTGATGTCCCACGACGTGACCAGGGGGCGTGGCTCACTCCAAGACGCACTGTCCGGGACCACTGCGCAGTTCTTCGTTGCGGCGGTGGACAGTGACAGGCTTTACTTCCCCGCACAATCGCGGGAATTGGCGGCCGCGCTTCCCGGGAACGTACCGGTCCACGTCATCGAAGCCCCGATTGGCCACGACGGCTTCCTGACCGAAATCGGTCAACTGTCCGCGCAACTCCACCAGGCCTTCTTTTCCCAGTCCTAAAGCAGTGGCTCCCAGCTTAGCCTTGACGTCTCATGCCCTTTTGGTCGGGAGGCCAAGGAAGCGTCCGTATCGCTCCACTTCGGCGTCCAGTGCGATGTCTTCATCAGGCGTGGTGGGCCGGTCCATCCTGATGTCGAGTTCGCAGACGCCGTTGGTGAACGCGTGCCGCCACCACCCTGCCAGGCGCCCGTCCACCAGGACAACGTGCAGCGGGCTGTTGTCCTCGGGGAAGTACGGTGCCTTTCCGCCGAGAAAGTGCCGGGACTGGGAGTACCCCATCACGTACTCGTCATAGCACTGGATGAGGTCAACGCGGGGGAGTGCCGTCTCTTGGGGCGGCCCGGAAAACCCTCCGACGTCTTCGGAGGCGAGGTGAAATTCCAACCCATCGAAAGAGGCCGCCCCGAGCGTTCCGGGGGAGAGCTCACGGGCAACGGTCAGCCCCAGGTTCACGTCCTTCATGGTGAGGCCCGACCAGGCCGCGCAGTCCTTGACTGTGGCAGGTCCACGGCTGGCGAAGTACCGCAGGGCCAGCCGGCCGAGGGCCTGTTCACGGTCCGTGCCCGTCAGCGGCCCATCCGCGGTGCCCGTGACCCGTTCGTCGAACAGGGCGTATGTCTGTTTCAGCGCACCACCCGCGGACCGGACGGGGGTGCCGCTGACCAGTATCCGGCTGATTTCCGCGTGCATGAGTTGGTAAATGAACGCCAAACCCTTGCTGGGCAAACCGGCCGCGCCGAGGATCGCGGCGAGCTCTTCCCGGGTCTTGTGCGCCCCGCCCTCCACGGCACGCGCCAGGACGTGTCCGCTTCGGGCTGCGGCTTCCTGGTCCAGGCCGGTTTGCCGGTACATGCCTTTGTTTCCCTGATGGAGCCTGTCGGCGGACAACCCCATCAGCCAGCCGAGATCGTCCCGGTGAACAAAATGCCAGGTGGGACGGAGGATGTGGGTGCGCAGGACGGTGCCGTCCGCCACCGCCTGCTCGACATCGGCTGCGTTAACCCCGGCGTGGGGTTGGCACCTTTGGGCGAGTGTCCACCGCGCGTAAGCAAATTCCTGTGACTGGACTGCCAGCAGGTTGCGGAGGGCTTCGGCCAGCGAACCGGCGTGGGGAGCACGCAGCTGCTGGCGCCTCATTCGCAACTGCCGGACCTTTCCCGTCAGGGGAGAACCGTCATCCGACATTGGGGTCCTCCCCGGACGCGAGCCGCACGTTAGTTGCGCGGCAGCAAGGTGCCGTCGGCGCCGAAGACGGGACCCGGCGTCGGGCGCTTTGGCGTTATGCCGTCGCCGGAAGACTGGTGCCGAAGCCTGCGCAGGACCCACGGGACAAAGTACTCACGCGCCCAGACGAGGTCCGAAGAGCGGGCTTCGCGCCAGGTCCGCGGCGGGAGGGCTTTGGGCATCAATGGCTCAAGGGTGTGCTCGACGTTGAGGGCGTCCAGGACCATCATGGCGATGGTGTGGTGGCCCAAGGGGGAGAAGTGCAGCCGGTCCACATCCCACATCTGGGAATCCGACAGCTGACGAAGGGACCACATGTCCGCGATGATGGCGTCGTGCCGTGCGGCCACTGTCCGGAGGTTCTCGTTGTAGATGGCCACCTTTCCGCGGATGCGCCCCAAGACAGACGAGGCAGTGTCGGGGCCGTTGAAGAGGACCACCGTGGCACCGCCTGAACCGAGCTGAGCCACGGCGGCGTCAAGCTTTTCGGCCAGCAGGTCGGGGTCGCCGCCCGGCCGGATGAGGTCGTTGCCGCCAGCGGAGATCGAGACGAGATCGGGCTGGAGCTCAAGGCAAGGGCCCACTTGTTCGTCGACGATCTGCTGCAGCAGACGGCCCCTGATGGCGAGGTTGGCGTAGGCGAAGTCGTCGTGCCCACGGCCCAGCTCTTCGGCCACACGGTCGGCCCAGCCGCGGTAGCCTCCGGGGTTGCGGGGCTCGGGATCGCCGATGCCCTCGGTGAAGGAATCACCCAGGGCCACATACCGGCTCCAGGGGTGTTTTTGTACCGGGACTCCCGGCTTCAGCAAAGGATTATTGTCACTCACGCTCATATCCTGCCTCGTGTCTGCGACCCTACGCGACCGTAAGTTGTTACCTGTGGGCAACTGCAAGAATAGACCCATGACAGAAGCTCCCGCATTCCCCGCACCCGTTGTCCTGTGGTCCCACGACGAAGCCGAACGTGCCGGAAAGCCTTTGCTGGTCCTGCTGCATGGCTACGGCTCCAACGAGGAAGACCTCTTCAGCCTTGCCGGGATGCTGCCGGACGGTTTCGTGGTGGCTGCCCTCCGCGCTCCCATGCCGACGGGGCCCGGCTATACCTGGTTCCCGCTCACGGCGTCCATCGATTACTCCATCGACGCCGTCAAGCTTGCTGCCGATTACGCATTGGAGTGGCTCGACTCCGTCAAGGCCAACCATTCCTCAGTGACGCTCCTGGGGTTCTCAATGGGCATGGCCATGGCCACCACGATGCTCCGGTACCGGCCCGCGGACTTCGCGGCCGTCGTCGGGCTTTCCGGTTTCGTGATCGACGCCGGCGCTGACCCGGCATTCCGTGACGACGAACTGGACGGTACCCTGCCGATGTTCTGGGGTCGTGACCAGCAGGATCCCGTCATCACCCCGGACAAGATCGAATACACCATGGGCTGGGTGCGCAAGCACGTGGACCTCACCAAGGTCCTCTACACCGGGATGTGGCACGGCATCAACCAGCAGGAGATCGGGCATGTGGGGGAGTTCCTCACCCACAAAGTGCTCACGGCTTGAGTTTCTGTACAGAAACCCCCGGGGCTAGGCGGCGGTGATCTTCACTGTCTGACCGTTGACCGTCACGGTGTCGCCGGGATGGAGTTGGCGGCCGCGGCGTTCGTCGATCTCACCGTTGACCTTGACCAGGCCGTTCTTGATGAGCTCCGCGGCCTCGACGCCGTCCTCCACCAGGCTGGCGAGCTTCAGCAGCTGGCCAAGGCGGATCATGTCGTCGCGGATGGGGATCTCTTCGATTTCCGGGTTGCTCATACAGCAATGATGCCTGAAGTAGTGTGGTGACAGTGCCGCAGCCTTCTTCCCGTTCCGCCTTTCCGCTTGCCCTTGGGCTCCCGATTGCAGTAGCAACGGGCCTGGTCATTCCGCTTCAAGGAAGGATCAATGGTGCCCTTGGCGCCACACTGAACGACGGCATAGCAGCTGCTGTGGTGAGCTTCACCACAGGCCTGATTCTCATCAGCGCGATTTCGTTGGCGACCCCCAAAGGCAGGGCCGGTCTTCAGCGCATCGTCCCAGCGGTCCGGAACCGCAGCTTTCCCCGTTTTTACGTGATGGCAGGCGCTATCGGTGCGCTGTTCGTTTTTGCCCAATCCTTCACGGTGGCACTGCTCGGCGTGGCACTGTTTACTGTCGCCGCAGTGACGGGGCAGACCCTCAGCGGACTGCTCGTGGACCGCATGGGCATCGGGCCCGGCGGGAAACGCGCCATTACCGGCGTCCGTGTCCTGGGCAGTGTCCTGACCGTTGCCGCCGTCGCGTGGGCTGTTTCGCCGCGGTTCGGGGCTGACGCGGATGTTGCCTCGCTGCTGTTGCCCGTGCTGCTTCCGCTGGCCGCCGGTTTCCTGATGAGCTTCCAGCAGGCCATGAACGGAACCGCAACCGTCCACTACGGGACGCCCGTCGCCGCCACGTTGGTCAACTTCATCGCGGGCTCCGCGATTCTTTGGATCGCCTGGCTCATCAAACTGGCAGTCGCCGGTCCTGGAAATCCGCTTCCGTCGGAGTGGTGGTACTACCTCGGTGGTCCCATGGGCTGCCTTTTCATTGGCCTGGCAGCGCTGCTGGTCCGCAGCCTCGGGGTACTGATCACCGGGCTGGGCATGATTGCGGGCCAGCTGGTGGGCTCTCTGGTGCTCGACGTCGTGATCCCCAGTCCCGGCGCGGTGGTCGCCTTGCCCACGGTGTTGGGAACCGTGCTGACGCTTGCCGCGATCATCGTGGCCACCCTGCCCTGGCCCAGGGGAGCTTTCGCACGAAGGGGTGCGGCCAAAGGCCGGTAGGGTAGGAGACAGCAATTTCCCCAACCTCCCCGCCGGACAACCACGTCCGGAATCCGGGGCTAACCACCGCGGACCGCACCCAGCGGCCCTGTAGAACAAATGGAGTTACCCATGGCAGCAAAATCCGTCCTTGACCAGGTCATTTCCCTCTCCAAGCGGAGGGGCTTTGTCTTCCAGGCCGGTGAAATCTATGGTGGCTCCCGTTCCGCGTGGGATTACGGCCCCTTGGGTGCGGAGCTGAAGGAAAACATCAAGCGCCAGTGGTGGCAGAGCATGGTCCGCGGCCGTGAAGACGTAGTGGGCCTGGACTCCTCGGTCATCCTGCCCCGCCAGGTATGGGAAGCCTCCGGCCATGTCGAGGTGTTCTCCGACCCGCTGGTGGAATGCCTGTCCTGCCACAAGCGCTACCGCGCCGACCACCTCCTTGAAGAGTTCGAGGAAAAGAAGGGCCGCCCCGCCGAGAACGGCCTTGCGGACATCGTCTGCGCCAACTGCGGAACCCGCGGCCAGTGGACCGAACCCCAGGAATTCTCCGGCCTGCTGAAGACCTTCCTGGGTCCGGTGGCCAGCGAGGAAGGCATGCACTACCTGCGTCCGGAGACCGCGCAGGGTATTTTCGTGAACTTCAACAACGTGCTGACCACTTCCCGGAAGAAGCCGCCGTTCGGCATCGGCCAGATCGGCAAGTCCTTCCGCAACGAGATCACCCCGGGCAACTTCATTTTCCGTACCCGCGAGTTCGAGCAGATGGAAATGGAATTCTTCGTCGAGCCAGGCACGGATGAAGAATGGCACCAGTACTGGATGAAGGAGCGCATGTCCTGGTACACCAACCTGGGCATCCGTGAGGAGAACCTGCGTTTCTTCGAGCACCCGCTGGAGAAGCTCAGCCACTACTCCAAGGGCACCACGGACATCGAATACCGCTTCGGTTTCCAAGGCTCGGAATGGGGCGAGCTTGAGGGCATCGCCAACCGCACCGACTTTGACCTCTCCACCCACGCCAAGGCTTCCGGCACGGACCTGAGCTACTTCAACCAGGCCACCAATGAGCGGTACACCCCGTACGTCATTGAGCCGGCCGCTGGTTTGACCCGTTCCTTCATGGCCTTCCTGATCGATGCCTACACCGAGGACGAGGCCCCCAACGCCAAGGGCGGCGTGGACGTGCGCACCGTGCTGAAGCTCGACCCCCGCCTCGCTCCGGTCAAGGCCGCCGTCCTGCCGCTGAGCCGCAACGAGGACCTTTCCCCGAAGGCCAAGGCCCTGGGCACGCAGCTGCGCCAGAACTGGAACATCGACTTCGACGACGCCGGCGCCATCGGCCGCCGTTACCGTCGCCAGGACGAAATCGGTACCCCGTTCTGCATCACCGTGGACTTCGACACCCTCGAAGACCAGGCCGTCACCATCCGCGAGCGCGACACCATGAGCCAGGAACGTGTGTCCCTGGACAAGGTTGAGGGCTACCTGGCCGCACGCCTGATCGGCGCCTGATCGTGGCTTTGGAGTACCGCGAATGGAAGGAGGGCGACGACCTCGCCCTCCTGGAGATCTGGGGTGGTCCGGAAACCCTGCCCGCTGAGCAGTTCCGTGCGGCCTTGGCCCCGTCCAGCAATCAGCCATGGCGGCGTTGCATCGTGGCCGAAGACGTCGTGGACGGTGGGCGCATTCCCGTTGCCGCCGGCGTCGTCCATGAAGCTTCGCTGCACCCGGAACGCCTTTGGGCGTACATCGAGGTTGCCAAGGACCATCGGCGCAGCGGCGTTGGTTCCACCCTCCTGGCGATGCTGCGCCGAGAAGCCGGGGACTCGCCGTCGGGCGTTTCCAAGCTACGCAGCAAAGTGGAACCGGATACTGCCGGCGCGGCATTTGCCGCTGCAGCGGGACTTGCCCCCATCCAGCGTTCGCAACTGGTTGTGGTGGAACCCGAGCCGCTGAAGCTGCCCCGTTTCGGGGATGGTTCCGAGGAAGCGGCGTCGGAGCGCGTGGAGGACCTGGCAACAGGTTCGGTGGAGCTCAGCGACGTGGTGGGTAAGTACTACTCTCACGTCCACCACTGGGACAGCCCGGGGGAGCTTAGCATCGCGACGGTCCAGCGCTTGTTCTTGCATGACCTCACGGGCGCCCATGGTGCGATCGTCCTGCGGGCGCCGAAAGCCAGTGCTTTTGGCCAGGGCGTTCCGGCGAGCCGCAAGGGCAAAATCCAGGCGTTTGCCATCAGCTACGCCCAGGGCAACTCGGATGAACCATCGGATGTCTTCCTGGGACACGATCCCAGTCTTTCCGATGGGGACGCGGCAGCGGCAGTGCGTGACCTCTTGGCTCTGATCGCCTACCAGCACCCTGTGCTGCTGGAAGTCGACGAATCGATGACGGCGTTGCGCTCGGTCCTGGGACCACTGTTCGAGTCCGGGAAAGCCCACGTTCGTGGTGCAGATACGTGGATCGTGAGCGACTGACCGGAATCCACGTACGACTTTGGAGCACTGCGAATCCTGTCTGGCCCTGTTTCCAGGGTCAGGCAGGATTCGTTGTTTTCTGGTCCTTATCAGAGGTTCTTGACGCGGCCGAGGCTCAGGAGTAGGTCTATCGACGTATGCCCCCACGCCGTCACATCCGGGGGGAGAGGCGTGTGGAAAGTCCGGTCTCAGGTCTGAATCGATGGTATGCACTATGAACAAGATCGCCCTCGACGGGCTGCGGGAACAGTTACGTGGGCAACTCGTCACTCCTGAAGATCCTGACTACGACGCGGCACGCGCCGTTTTCAACGCGATGGTGGACAAACGTCCTGCCGGGGTCATCCGTGTAGCGCAGGTCTCCGACGTCATCGCCGGTGTGAACTTTGCCTGCGAGAACTCCATGCCGCTGGCCATCAGGGGCGGCGGGCACAGCGCTCCTGGTTTCGGGACGTGGGACGACGCCCTGGTGTTGGACTTCGTTAATCGCACCGGGGTTCGGGTGGATCCCCAAAATTCCCGGGCCCGGGCCGAAGGCGGTACGACCTGGGCCGACTTCAACCACGCCACGCACGCTTTCGGGCTTGCGACCACCGGTGGAATCGTTGGATCCACGGGTGTGGCGGGCCTGACCTTGGGCGGCGGGATCGGGTACCTCGCCAGGAAGTACGGGCTCTCCTGCGACAACCTTGTCTCGGCAGATGTCGTGACGGCAGACGGCAAGTTCCTGATCGCCAGCGAGGAACAGAATGAAGACCTGTTCTGGGCGATCCGGGGTGGCGGAGGCAACTTCGGGGTGGTGACATCCCTTGAGTTCGCACTCCATCCGGTGGATATGGTCCATGCGGGCATCATCATTTACGGCGCGGAGAACATTCCCGCAGTGGCCAGGTTCTACCGTGACTACATAGCTTCCGCACCCGAAGAGCTCGGGGCATTCCTGGGCTTCCATCAAGGGCCTCCTGTGCCTTTCCTCCCCGAAGAGTGGCACGGAAAGGCAGTGTGCCCGAAGAGTGGCACGGAAAGGCAGTGTGCGTGGTGGTGGGAATGTGGACCGGAGACCCCGCTGAAGGGGACGCACGCTGGCAGCCGTTCCTGGAGGCCGCCCCGGTGGCGGGATTCATGGTGGGACCCATGCCGTAGCCGGCCCTGAACGTCGCCTTCGACGGGCTCAACCCAAAGGGCATGCAGGGGTATTGGAAGGCCAACTTCCTGCGCGAACTCAACGACGGCGCGATCGCCGCCCACACCCAATTCGGGGCCACCGTGACCAGCATGAACACCGCCGTTCACATCTATCCCATCGACGGCGCTGTGTCCCGGGTAGCCGTAGAGGACACTGCCTTTGCCCACCGGGACATGAAGTTCTCTCCGGTCATTGCGACCCAGTGGCCCGATCCTGCAGATAACGAAGCCAACATCGCCTGGGCCCGCGCGTACGCGGCCGCATTGGCACCGCACTCGGAGGCTGGTGGATACATCAACTTCATGGACTCGGAGGACCAGAACCGGGTCGCGGACAACTACGGACCCAACTGGGAGAAGTTGGTATCGGTCAAAGCCAAATACGACCCCGACAACCTCTTCCGCGTCAACCAGAACATCCCGCCAAGCTGAGCCGGGAGTCCACCGGATCCACGTAGGCTTAAGCCCATGAGGTTTTACAGCTGATGGGCCACAGTCACTCCCACGGTCATCCCGAGGGTTCGGAACCAACCCCGCAGGCGGTCGCTTCCCGTAAAAGGGCCAACCTGCTGCTGGCGGCAGTCCTGGTTCCCTTGGGCGTATTGACCCTGGTAGCGATGGTGCTCATGTGGCCCTCGGGCAGCCGGGAGGGGATCAACTTTTCAAGTCCCTACCAGGCTGCCCCGGGGGTCACGTTCGACACCGGCAAGATACAAAGCGTTGTGGTGGAAAGCTGTACCCAGACGGGGCAGCCAGACACGGGCCAGCCCACCACGGGTCAGCCCAGCACAGGCCAGAACCAGGCCGGCGGCTCCCAGTGCACCTTCGCTTTCACTGTGCCGGACAAGGGCGGTGAGGCGGTCAAAGTCGTCATCAACCCTGATGTTGCGATGTCCCATGGCGTGGACGTTGGTGACTCCATCCGGTACCTGAATCTTTCGGGCGTGCAAGGCAACACGGCGGGCAGTGGCGCGCCGTCGTACGTTTTCGTCGACTTCGTGCGCAACATCCCCATAGCGGCCCTGGCTGTGCTGTATGCCGTGGTGGTGATTGCGGTGGCCCGCTGGCGCGGTTTCCGTGCGCTCCTGGGCCTGGTGGGAGCCTACTTTGTCCTGGTCAGCTTCATCCTGCCCGGTCTGGTGGAGGGCAAGCCGCCGCTCTTGTTGGCGTTGGTGGGGTCCACGGTGATCATGATCGGGGTCTTGTACTTTGCCCATGGGTTCTCGGCGAGGACGTCCACGGCCTTGCTGGGAACCATTTTCGGACTGGCGATCACGGCGCTCCTGGCGGCGTGGGCCACTGACGCGGCCAACCTGGCCGGTGTGGGCAGCCACGATGCTTCCACGCTGGTCAACATGTCACCCCAGATTTCCATTTCCGGAGTCATCCTCTGCGGCCTCATCATTTCCGGCCTGGGCGTCCTCAACGACGTCACCATCACCCAATCGTCGGCGGTGTGGGAGCTGTACGAGCTTGCACCCAACACCAGCGCCCGGAAGTTGTTTACTTCTGCCATGAGGATTGGGCGGGACCACATCGCCTCGACGGTCTACACCATCGCGTTTGCCTACGCCGGTGCGGCACTTCCCATTCTGATCATTGTGATGCTGTACGACCGCCCACTGGCAGAGGCTCTCACCAGCGCGGAATTGTCCGAGGAAGTCATCCGCACCCTGGTGGGCTCCATCGGGCTGGTCCTCGCGATTCCGGTCACTACCCTCATCGGTGTCCTGGTGGTCAAAGCCACCGGCATGAAGCGCCTTGCCGCTGCCGGGGGACCGGCCGTAAGTGCCGACGGCCTTGAGGATACCGGCGCGCTGGCCGCGGCCGCCGTCGTCGTCGGTTCCGGGCAGGACGAAACGAACGACGCCGGTGTCCGGCAAGGCGCCACCCCCGAACCGGCTGCCGTGGCCAGGACCGCCCGGCCAGGGAGTCGTCGGGCGCAGCGCGAAGCGGAGCGCCGAAGCAGCGATTGACCGGATGACATTTGTCATGCCGAACCGATGACACCCGCTACGGGTGCGCGGAAGGTTCCCCGGCTTGAATGGGTGTACAAGACCTATTCCAGGGAGAGCAATGACAACACCGGGAGTGCCGGCCGTTCGCGCCGCCGGACTGCATAAGAGTTTTGGCAAGGTCCAGGCGGTGCGCGGCCTGGACCTGACCGTGGAGCAAGGCGAAGTGGTGGCTTTCCTGGGCCCGAACGGTGCCGGCAAGACCACCACCATCGACATGATCCTGGGCCTCAGCGCTCCGGACGCCGGTGAGGTGTCCATCTTCGGGCACGCGCCCCGGGGAGCCATAGCCCGTGGGCAAGTAGCGGCCGTCATGCAGACCGGAGGCCTGCTGCGGGACATCAGCGTCAGGGAAACAGTGCAGCTAACGGCGGCCATGTTCGATTCTGCCCGGCCCGTGGACGAGGTCCTGACCCGCGCAGGAATTCTGGACATCGCCGATCGCCGGGTTGAAAAGTGCTCCGGCGGCCAACAGCAACGGCTACGTTTCGCCATGGCGCTGGTCTCGGACCCCGGGCTTCTGATCCTGGATGAGCCAACCACCGGAATGGACGTCGCCGGACGCCGCGACTTCTGGTCAGCCATCCGCGCCGACGCTTCGAGGGGGCGAACAGTCATTTTTGCTACCCACTACCTCGAAGAAGCAGACGCCTACGCTGACCGGATCGTGCTGGTGCGCCAAGGAAAAGTGGTTGCCGACGGCACCGCCGCCCAGATCAAGAACCTGGCTTCCGGAAGAACCGTCCGGGCGTCACTTCCCGCCGATGACCGAGTCCTGCTGGCAGGCCTGCCTGCGGCCGATCAGGTTGAGTTCGACGGCGGTCGGGTCACCGTCCGCTCTGCCGACTCGGATTCCGTGGTCCGTTTCCTGCTCACCAATACCGGCGCCCATGACCTTGAGGTCGTCGCGAACAACCTTGAGGAAGCCTTCGTTGCCCTCACCGCAGACGAGGCCGGGCCGGCCACGGCCCCCACGGCCATGGAAGGGGACCGGATATGAGCCAGGGAACAGCAATTCAGGACCGCAAGCCCTCCGCGGGCGGCGTCAACGCCACATTCCTCTGGATTGAGATTAAACGCATGCTCCGCAACCGGCGGACCATCATGTTCACGGTGCTCATGCCGGCGATCTTCTTTTTCATCTTCGGCTTGTCCAACAAGAACCAGCAACTGCCCAATGGACACAGCTACGGGCAGTACATCCTGATCAGCCTCACCGTCTATGCGGCCATGACCGCAGCCACGGGTGCGGGCAGCCAGGTGGCCGTGGAACGTGCCCAGGGCTGGAGCAGGCAGTTGCGCCTCACACCCCTGTTGCCCGGTGCATACATAGCCGTCAAGGCCGCGGCCGCGCTGACCCTCTCCTTGGTTGCAGTGATTGCCCAGTTCGTGATCGGTGCCCTCGCCGGGGTGACCATGGACGCCCAGACATGGCTGACCGCCGGCCTGGTGGCCTGGGTGGGTTCCTTGGTATTCGCCGCACTCGGTCTCTTCGTGGGTTACCTCATGCCAAGCCAGAACGTCATGCAGATCCTGGGCCCGGCCCTGGCCATCCTGGCCATGCTCGGAGGGCTCTTCATGCCGATTGAGATCATGGGCGATACCTTTGGTGCCATCGCCAAATTCACCCCCGCCTACGGGATCGGACAGCTGGCACGAAGCCCTATCACCGGGGAGTTCGATGCCCTGTGGATCGTGAACGTCCTGGTCTGGCTGGCGATATTCGTGGGCGGGGCAGCCATGGCCTTCCGTCGCGACACCAACCGTGTCTGAGCCGCTGGGCCGTGACTAAGGTGGGATCCATGAGCAGCCCGTCCTTGTGGGAAACACTCCGGGGTCCAGGTCCCCGAAAATGGTTCATCGGCGCAGCGTTCTCCATCGTGTTGTGGGCCTGGCCCACCTGGAACCTCGTATGGTCCGTCGACGAGCCCGTGAGCTGGAAGGTTCTCGCCTCGGCGTCGTTGGTGGCCTTCTTTGCGGCTTACGCACTCTTGCCCATGATGAGCCGGGGACGGAACGCCCGCACGGGTTTGGCCTGCGTCACGATCCTCCTGGCCCTGAATGGACTCGTCATCCTGCTGGTGGGCAAGGAAGCACTGTGGACCTGGCCCTTCCTTGCGTGCGCCATTGGAATGACCACGCTGCCGCCCCGCGTCGACTTCGCCTTGATCATGGCACTGTCCGGTATTTCCCTGGCCTCCGAACTGGCAGAGGGCAGCCCGGAGCAGGCATTCTTCCAGCCGGCGCTGATCCTGTCCCTCGGCTTCATGATGTCCTCGTTCGCGCGCCTGATCCGCCAGACAGCTGCGCTGCGGGCCGCCCAGACAGAACTCGCAGACGCCGCGGTGGCCGCCGAACGCAGCCGGGTTGCCCGGGACATGCACGACATCCTTGGGCATTCCCTGACCGTCATAGCCGTCAAGGCGGAGTTGGCGGGCCGCCTGATGGAAGCCATCCCCGGCGGCCCGGCAAAGGACAGGGCAGCAGGGGAAATCGGCGAAGTCCAGGAGCTTGCCCGTGGTGCGCTCGCCGACGTCCGGGCCACGGTGGCCGGATACCGCGGGGTCAACGTCCTTGCCGAACTTGCGGCGGCGAGGACCGCCTTGGAATCGGCCGGCATCCAAGCCGACCTTCCCCGGACAGTGGAGCAGGTGCCGGCCAAGTATCGGGAACTGTTCGGCTGGGTGCTGCGGGAAGGCGTCACGAACGTTGTGCGGCATTCAGGCGCCGTCCAGTGCCGGGTCCGGTTGACGGCGTCGACCGTCCTGGTGGAGGACGACGGCGTGGGGCCGGGGCCGGGCGTCCCCGGCAGCGGGTTGGCAGGGATCCGGGAGCGTGCCGCCACGGCCGGCGGAACGGTAAGTATTGGTGCGAGCGACCTGGGAGGGTTCAGATTGGCCGTTGACGTATGAGCATTCGATTGGTGATCGCGGACGACCAAGCCTTGGTCCGGGGTGCCCTCGCTGCCTTGTTGGGCCTTGAAGCGGACATCGAAGTAGTGGCTGAGCTGGGGGATGGGACCGGTGTGGTTGCGGCCGTGGTGGAGCATGCGGCTGACGTGGCCATGCTGGATGTCGAAATGCCGGGCCTGGACGGTATTTCCGCAGCGGCCGCCGTTCGCCGTGCGGCACCGTCGTGCCACGTCCTGATGGTCACGACGTTCGGCAGGCCGGGATATCTCAGGAGGGCCATGCAGGCCGGAGCATCCGGGTTCGTGGTCAAGGACACCCCGGCGCGTCAGCTGGCCGAGGCGGTTCGGCGGGTGCACCAAGGGCTGCGGGTGGTGGACCCTTCGCTTGCAGCCGAGTCGTTGATGTCGGGAGACAGTCCGTTGACCGAACGCGAGGCGGAGGTGCTGAAGGCGGCGTCCGACGGCGGTACGGTGGCCGATATCTCCAAGGCCGCGATGCTTTCCGAAGGCACGGTCCGGAACTATCTCTCGGCGGCCATGGCCAAGACCGGTGGGCGGACGCGGGCCGAAGCCGTGCGGTTGGCCCATGAGAACGGGTGGCTTCTCTAAGGGCCCGCCTCCCCGATTTGCCCGCGTTTGCAACAATGGATGGGTGACTGTAGTAGCAACGCCCCCCGCACCGAAGCTCGAGCTCCCGCCTTTGAAGCTCGGCGGGATCACCGTGGACACCCCGGTGATCCTTGCCCCGATGGCCGGGATCACCAACTCAGCCTTCCGCAGGCTCTGCCGTGAATACGGCGGCGGCCTGTATGTGGCAGAGATGGTGACCTCCCGTGCCCTGGTGGAACGGACACCGGAATCGTTGCGCATCATTTCCCACGATGATGACGAGAAGGTCCGCTCCGTGCAGCTGTACGGGGTGGATCCTGTGACAGTGGGCGCGGCAGTCCGGATGCTGGTAGAGGAAGACCGCGCCGACCACATCGACCTCAATTTTGGCTGCCCGGTTCCCAAGGTCACCCGGCGAGGCGGCGGTTCCGCCCTGCCCTGGAAAATTGATCTCTTCACGTCCATCGTCCAGACGGCGGTCCGGGAAGCGTCAAAGGGAGATATTCCGCTCACCATCAAGATGCGCAAGGGCATCGATGATGACCACCTGACGTACCTAGACGCCGGCCGCATCGCCCGCGATTCCGGCGTGGCTGCCGTTGCCCTGCACGGGCGCACCGCCGCCCAGTTCTACTCCGGACAGGCCGACTGGTCAGCCATCGCCCGGCTCCGCGAAGCACTTCCCGACATCCCGGTCCTGGGCAACGGCGACATCTGGTCAGCGGAAGACGCCGTCCGCATGGTCCGTGAAACCGGTGTGGACGGCGTGGTGGTGGGCCGTGGTTGCCAGGGCCGGCCCTGGCTCTTCGGCGATCTGCAGGCAGCCTTTGAAGGCAGCGAAGAGCGGCACCGCCCTGGACTGCGTGAAGTTGCCGAGGGTGTCTACCGGCACGCGGAACTGATGGTTGAGACGTTCGGCAACGACGAATACAAAGCCCTGCGCGAGATCCGCAAGCACATGGCCTGGTACTTCAAGGGATATGTGGTGGGCAGCGAACTGCGCACCAAACTCGCCACCGTCCCCACCCTTGAAGTCCTTCGCGGATACCTCGACGAACTGGACATGGACTCGCCTTATCCTGGCGTCGATTCCGAGGGCCCCCGAGGCCGGGCGGGCTCGCCCAAGAAGCCTGCCCTCCCCAAGGATTGGCTGGAAAGCCGTCAGCTGAACGCGGAACAGAGCGCCGATATCTCGGCCGCGGAGCTGGACGTGTCGGGCGGCTAGCCTCACACGTGTAAGACTGGCTCAAGAAGCACCACAACAGGCGCTTGAAGGAGGCAGATACCCATGGGAACCGAAGCGATGATTGGCCATAACGGAACCGCACACGATTACGTGCAGGCAATTCCCGGCTACGTCGACGCCGATTCCGCGCGTTGGGTCGAAGAACCCCGCAAGAGCAATTACCGCTCGGACTTCGAACGGGACCGGGCCAGGGTCCTGCATTCCTCGGCCCTGCGCAGGCTCGGCGCCAAGACCCAGGTCGTGGCTCCTGACACCGACGACTTTGTGCGCACCAGACTGACCCACAGCCTCGAAGTGGCACAGGTGGGCCGCGAGCTGGGGCGCTCCCTGGGGTGCGACCCCGACGTCGTGGACACCGCCTGCCTCAGCCACGACCTCGGCCACCCGCCCTTTGGCCACAACGGCGAGTCTGCGCTCAACGAAGTGGCGCACACCATCGGCGGGTTCGAAGGCAATGCGCAGACGCTGCGGTTACTGACCCGGTTAGAACCCAAGGTGCTGGCCGAGGACGGCCGCCCAGCGGGCCTGAACCTCACCCGCGCAAGCCTGGACGCGGCATCCAAATACCCGTGGTCAGCCGTGGACGCCCCGGTCATCCACGGCCACCGCACCAGTAAGTTTGGTGCCTACGAGGACGACCTTCCTGTGTTCGAATGGCTCCGTGAGGGCGCGCCCGGAAACCGTTCCTGCATCGAAGCGCAGGTCATGGACCTCGCGGATGACATCTCCTACTCGGTCCACGACGTGGAGGACGCGATCGTTGCCGGCCACTTCCAGTTGAAGTGGATGGAGAACCCCGACCACCGTGCACGGGTGGTGGGCTACACCAAGCAGTGGTACCTGCCGCACCACGATCCCGCGGAGATCGACGCTGCCCTGGCCCGGCTCGAAGCCACCAAGGTGTGGGTCCGTGAAGCCGACGGCAGCCGGAAGTCGATGGCGGCGCTGAAGGACATGACCAGCCAGCTGATTGGCCGGTTCTGCCAGAGCGCCATGGAGACAACCCGCGGACATTTCGGGCCCGCCAACCTGACCCGGTACGACGCCGAACTCATGGTCCCGGATGAAACGGTGGCGGAGATCGCTGTCCTCAAGGGCCTGGCCACCACTTTCGTGATTTCCACGGACCACCGCCAGCCGGTGTACGAGCGTCAACGCGAGGTCCTCCACGCGCTGGTGGGCGTCCTGAACGCGACGGGCGACCGTCACCTGGAGCCGATGTTCGCGTCCGACTGGCGTGACGCCGTCGACGACGGCGCCCGGCTTCGCGTGGTGATCGACCAGGTGGCCTCACTGACCGATGCCTCTGCCTTGGCCATGTACGAGCGCCTGGTGGGCAGCCTGCCGTCACTCTGGTGAAGCCGGGAGCCCACGGCCGAGCGACTAGGATGGTGACGTGGCTGGCCTGATCAAACGTGAAGATATCGACGAAGTACGCCAGCGCACGGATATCAAGGAAGTCGTTGACGGTTACGTCACCTTGAAGGGCGCCGGGCTGGGCAGTTTCAAGGGACTGTGCCCCTTCCACGACGAACGTTCGCCCTCCTTTACCGTCCGACCGCAAGTGGGCCGGTACCACTGCTTTGGCTGCGGCGAGGACGGTGACGCCATCTCCTTCATCCAGAAGATGGACCACAGCTCGTTCCATGAAGCCGTTGAGAAACTGGCTGCCAGGATCGGGTACGAGCTGCGCTACGAAGACGGCGGAACAGGGCCCAGCCGCGAGGAAGTCGGCAAGCGGCAACGGTTGCTGGACGCCCACAAGATCGCTGACGAGTTCTTCCGTGCCCAACTGTTGACGCCCGGGGCGGCCGAGGGCCGCAACTTCCTGGACGGTCGCGGCTTTGACCGCGCCGCTGCTGAGCACTTTGGCGTCGGGTACGCCCCTCAGGGTTGGGACGCGCTGCTGAAACATTTGCGTGGACGGGGCTTCACCGACGCGGAGCTGAAACTCACCGGCATGTTTTCCGAGGGCAACCGCGGTATCTATGACCGCTTCCGCGGGCGGCTGATCTGGCCAATCCGCGATATCGCGGGGGACACCATCGGCTTTGGTGCGCGCAAGCTCTACGAAGACGACCAGGGTCCCAAGTACCTGAACACCCCCGAAACCGCGCTCTACAAGAAGTCCCAGGTCCTGTACGGCATCGACATCGCCAAGAAGAATGTAGCCAAGGAACGGCAACTGGTGGTGGTGGAAGGCTACACGGACGTCATGGCCTGCCACCTGTCGGGAGTAGCGACGGCGGTGGCCACCTGCGGTACTGCTTTCGGTACCGAGCACATCAAGATCGCACGTCGCCTGATTTCCGACGACGGGACCGGTGGGGAAGTGGTGTTCACCTTCGACGGCGACGCGGCCGGCCAAAAAGCGGCCCTGCGGGCCTTCGAAGAGGACCAGCGGTTCCAGGCACAAACTTACGTTGCCGTTGAACCCAGCGGCGCCGACCCCTGCGACCTCCGCCAGCTCAAAGGCGACGCCGCTGTCAGGGATTTGATCCTCAGCCGCAAGCCACTGTTCGAATTCGCCATCAAGGCATCCCTGCGCCGGCACAACCTCGACACCGTGGAGGGCCGCGTGGCAGCACTGCGGGAGGCTGCTCCGGTGGTCGCGCAGATCCGCGACTCGGCCACGAGGCCCGGCTACACCCGCGAACTTGCGGGCTGGCTCGGGATGCCCATCGAGGAGGTCAGCCGGTACGTTGGTGCCGCCATCAAGCGCGGTGGACCTGTCAGTGGCGCGCCAGGCGGCAACGAACAGCCGACGACGGCGGCAGCCCCGCCGTCGTCCGGTCCTGTTTTCCAGCGTCCCGACCCGCGGGACCCCGTTGCGGGCATGGAGCGCCAGGCTTTGGAGGTCGTCCTCCAGGATCCCGCGGTATTGGGCGGCGGAGCGTGGGAACGTTTCGAGGCCTCGCACTTCTCCACCCCTGCGTATGGTGCGGTCCATGCGGCCATCAGGGCCACGGGCCTGGCGCACGCAGGGGATCCTGTGGCGTGGGTGGAGCAGATCCGCCAGGAAGTTCCCGAGCCGCTGCGGTCGTTGGTCTCGGAACTTGCAGTCACACCGTTGCCGGCCAGCACTCCGGAGGCCATGCAGCGGTATTGCCGGGACATCCTGGCGCGGCTCTTTGAACTCCAGATCACCCGGATCAAAGCGGACAAGATGGGCCAGCTCCAGCGGCTCGATGCCGCGTCCAACCCCGAGGAGTTCCAGCGCCTGAACCGGGAGCTGATGCAGCTGGAGATGGAGCGCAGGGCGCTCCGGGCGGACGGCTGAGGGCTCGATTTCGTTTTCCAGCGAGGCCCTGTTAAGCTAGTAACCGCTTCATTCCTCCGTAGCTCAATTGGCAGAGCATTCGACTGTTAATCGAAGGGTTACTGGTTCAAGTCCAGTCGGAGGAGCGCGCAATACCCCCGTTCCGGTCAGCCGGTACGGGGGTATTTTTTATACCCCGGGTGGGTATCTTGCGCCGATTTCGCATTGGGTAAAACCTTTGCTAAAGTCATAGGCGCTTCATTCCTCCGTAGCTCAATTGGCAGAGCATTCGACTGTTAATCGAAGGGT